>JABDMU010000062.1 GCA_013001285.1 Flavobacteriaceae bacterium | reverse complement strand
TTATATAATCAACCATGGTATGACTCCCTAAACCAAAAATTTCATTACTTGAATTCTGTGATAGGTAGCCTTCACCGCACAGTGTATAACGGTATTGCTTGTTCGCACCGATTCCAATTTCAATAACAGAACCAATACCATCGCGATTACTTACAGTGCCTTCTAATTTGATCTTTAGATAATTATTGGTTGTTGTAGTTTGATTCTCCCATAGGAACATATTATCATCAAAGTCATTAGACACAACTATATCAAACAGTCCGTCATTATTGAAGTCACCTGTAGCATTGGCGTAGCTCGAGCTATTGTCAGACTCAAAACCTGTTGGACTTGGTTCTGAAAAAGTCCCATCATTGTGATTTTCATAGAAAGCATACGGAATTAAGCTAGGGTTTCCGTCTAATTTACCACTAACATAAATATCAAGGTCCATATCATTTTCAGCATCAAAAAACAAGGATCCCCAACCAATTGCATTAAATTCGGTTCCTGTGGAAGTAGCAACATCTTGAAATGTTTCATTACCATTATTTCTAAGGAAAACATTACCTTCAAATGTATTGGTAATATAAATATCCATCCATCCATCATGATTATAATCACCTATTGTGGCCGACATAGCGTCCATATAAATCCCAGCTCCTGAAGACGCACTTATATCAGTAAATGTTCCATCACCATTGTTCTTATATAAAAAATTAGGGTATATATTTCGATCATTAGCTACGAACAGATCTTGATCACCATCATTATCCATGTCAAAAAATGCAGAGCAGAAACTTGAATGCGCGTCGGTATTTAATCCAACCGTAGTACTGACATCTGTAAAGGTATGATCGCCGTTGTTTCGATATAAATAGTTAGGCGTTGAAAATCCAACTTCATCTCGATTACTTATGTATACATCTAAAAAACCGTCGTTATTATAATCTCCCCATGAAGCACCATAGGTATATAAATTACCCGTGGGAATACCTGCAGTAGTCGTGATATCAACTAAGGTCATACTGCCTGTATTTTCAAACAATCTGTTCCCATCTGTATCACTGGTCACGAAAAGATCCTTATCACCATCGTTGTCAATATCAACCCAATTAACCTGTTTCGTGTTGTATGTTATTGCAGGAGTTATTAGAACTTCTTCCACAAAAGTTCCATTTACATTCTTGAAAAATTTTAGAGCTGTCCCAGTCTCCGAACACATGGTAACATCATCCCATCCATCATTATTGTAGTCAAAAAAGGTAATTCCATTTCCTAAAAACGTAGTTCCAGCAGAATGGGTCATGCCTAAAGCAGTCGCTCTATCTGCAAACGCGATTTGGGCGTTACTGACTTGAAAACCAATACAAAACAATAGTATTAAGGGATAGTTTTTAATCATTTAATTTTGGATTAATTGATTAAAAATAGAAAAAGACCTTGATAACAACAAGGCCTTTCAATTTTTATAGATTAAGATACAGTTGTAACAGATTAACTGTTAATTATTTCATGAATTCATCCATGACGGCATCGCTAACCCCCATATTACTGAATCCACCATCATTGAATAAATTTTGAAGTGTAACGCGCTTTGTGAGATCACTAAACAATGTAACCGTGTAATTAGCACAATCTAAAGCAGTTGCGTTTCCAAGTGGCGACATTTTTTCGGCGTAAGCGATAAATCCGTCAAATCCTTTGACACCTTGACCAGCAGTGGTTGGTGTTGGTGATTGTGAAATCGTGTTTACACGCACTTTTTTATCTCTTCCGAAGAAATACCCAAAGCTACGGGCTATACTTTCTAAATAGGCCTTATTATCGGCCATATCATTATAATCAGGGAAAACACGTTGTGCTGCCATGTAAGTTAAAGCCACAATACTTCCCCATTCATTCATAGCATCGGCTTTGTATAGTGACTGCATGACTTTGTGAAATGACATAGCTGAAACATCAGTCCCTTTTTGGGTCCAATCGTATTTTTGATCGGTATAGGCCCTCCCCTTTCTTACATTGATTGACATCCCTATGGAATGCAATACAAAATCTAATTTACCGCCAAGAATTTCAACTGATTTTGCTACCAAATTTTCCAGATCCTCTTCCGAAGTTGCATCTGCAGGAATAATCTCAGAACCTGTTTTTTTGGCAAGTTCATTAATTTGACCCATTCTCATAGCGATTGGTGCATTGGTTAAAACGAAAGTTCCACCTTCCTCATGAACGCGTTCGGCCGTTTTCCAGGCAATAGAATTTTCATCTAATGCTCCAAAAATTATTCCTCGTTTTCCTTTTAATAAATTGTAAGACATTTTATTATGTTTTGATCGTTAATTTAAAATTAGTTCAGCAATTCTTTGGCATGTGCGATCGCAGAATTCGTCATTTCATTACCACTTAGCATTTGAGCAATTTCTACAACGCGTTCCTCTCTACTCAATTCTTTTATTTGAGTAATGGTCATGTTATTTTTATCCTCTTTAAATACTTTAAGATGCGAATTCCCCTTTCCGGCAATTTGCGGCAAATGCGTGATTGCAAACACCTGCATATGCTTACTCATTTCTTTCATTATGGCAGCCATCTTATTCGAAATTTCTCCAGATACACCTGTATCGATTTCATCGAAAATTATAGTAGGCAATTGCATGTAGTTGGTCAAAACTGCTTTTATAGCAAGCATTATTCTCGAGATCTCACCTCCAGAAATTGCATATTTTAAGGGTTTAGGTTCGCTGCCTTTATTAGCTGAAAATAAAAACGTTAGCACATCTTTGCCGTGCTCGTAATATTCTTCCCCCAGAGAAACCATAAGCTCAAATCTTGCATTCTCCATACCAAGATCTCCCAGTATATGCTGTAGGGCATCGATTAGATTTGGGATGGCATTTTCGCGATCTTCATGAATTCTTAAAGCTAAAGCATCTAATTCCTCTTTTTTTGCTTTTAGAATGGCTTGTTTTCTTAAAATCTCATCATCAACATTTTCATATACATCCAATTGTGTTGCCATTTTATCACGAATTCTTATCAACTCATCAACACTTTTTGCTGTATGCTTCAACATCAAATTATGAATGGCACTAAGTTTGTCGTTTATGACATCTAATCGAAATGGATCAGATTCCATTTTCTCCTGAAGATGCTCAACATCTGAATTGATATCTTTTAATTCTATAAGTACACTTTGAATGCGCTCATACATTGGTAAGTACATGTCATTTAGATCAGAAAGCTTCTTGAACTTCTGACTCAATAATGTTATGGACTGAACACCACCAATATGGTCATCATTTAAAATACCAACAGCTTCATTCATGGTATCTCTAATGGTTTCATAATTACTGAGGCTTTTTTGTTCTTGTTCTAGGTGTTCTAATTCACCTGGTGAAAGATCAGCCTCTACCAATTCATTGTATAAAAACGCATTGTAGTCCTGTTCCTTTATGGCATCTGCCTTTAATGCATTTAATCTGTCCAGATCATCTCTTAAGGTCTTATAGGACGCCAAGGTTGAGCTATACTTGTTCAGTTTTTGATCATTGTTAGCCAAGGCATCTATGACTTGAAATTGATAATTATCATCTGTCAATGCCAAATTTTGATGTTGTGAATGAACATCGATAAGTTGTTCGCCTAGGGTGGTCAAGGTTGATAGATTAACTGGAGAATCGTTGATAAAGGCTCGTGACTTACCAGAAGGTAAAATTTCACGCCGTATGATCGTCTCCGGATCATAGTCAATATCTTCTTCCGTAAAAAAGGCTTCAAGGTTATAACTGGAAATTTTAAATGTGCCTTCAATAATGCATTTTTTAGAGGTATTTTTAACACTCATAATATCTGCACGTTTACCAAGGATAAGGGATAGGCCTTCAATAAGAATAGATTTTCCGGCTCCAGTTTCCCCGGTTATAATGGTTAACCCGTCATTAAAATTGACATGAAGATCTTCAATGAGGGCGTAATTTTTTATGGATAATGAGGTGATCAATTAGTAATCCGTTTTATTGTTATTTTGATGGAAAGCCACCAATATTATTTAGTTGATTTTTACTTAAAATTTAATTTTTCGCCATTTAGTTGCATGCATTGGTGCCACTTTTGAAAGCGTGGTTAGTAACCTTGTGATATTTACACTTGGTCCATCCGAAAATATCTCTTGGATCTCATCAGATTTGGCATCGAAAAAAACTCGTAAAATAAATGAGTTTGGTCGACGACTATTCATAGCATCAAGTGTATTCAACGCTGTTGCAATGGTTTCTTTTCCTTTTTTTGTGTCAGAGTGCATGGCATCTAATCCTTCACGATGGTACGTATACATAACACTTCTAAATTCCTTAAAGGTATTTGACATGACGTTGTCAATTAATGCGCTTCGTGTTTGGTCGCCACCTTTTGGTGGCTCCCAGCCTGTAGCGTTATTTTGTTGTGAGTAGCCTACTATAGTTCGCGCCTGATTAAAGTACTCTTCACCGCCTTTATTCTGAAAAGTATCAGCATCCATACCAAGGATCATATAAACATGAAAAGCTATCACGCTCACAAGATTAGACTGAAATTGCGTTGGGCTATAGATCAGGTTTTGATATTCAAGATAACGAAACGTAAAATCCTTATCGTTAAAATTATAAACCGGAGAACTATAGGCAGAATTAAATATTGGTCGTGAAGCGCTTACTTGAATGGTTGCTTGAAAGACATCGCTATTGTAATCAGAAACATTGATGACCATGCTGCAATTAATGCGTTCATTTGGTGAAAATGATTTATTGGTCCATCGTGTATTGTTTACAAATTCTTTGAGTTGTTTTTCTAGAGTTTTAAACACCTGTACGTTTTCATTACCCGTTTGCTGAGCATTAACAACAAGATCACAATTTAACTCTTGAGCATTTATTAATGCAACAAAAAATAAGAAACTTAGGACAACTATTTTACGCATTGATATATTTTAAAATTTCATTAAACAGATCTTGAGCTACTTCAGATTTTGATTTCAGGTCATATTGGGTCATTTTTTCATCCTTATCAATGATGGTCACCTTGTTCGTAGACCCACCAAATCCAGCACCTTTATCTTGTAACGAATTTAATACAATTAAATCTAAATTCTTTCTTTTTAGCTTATCAATTGCATTTTCGATTTCGTTATTAGTTTCAAGAGCAAATCCAACCAATATCTGCGATTTCTTAATTTTTCCGATCGACGCTAAAATATCTTTTGTTCGCTCAAGCTCTAATTCTAACGCTCCTTTCTTCTTCTTTATTTTTTTATCAGCAATATGTTTTGGCTTAAAGTCGGCAACAGCTGCTGAAAGTATGGCAATATCCATGTCTTTAAAGTACTCATGAACGGCTTTGTACATATCCTCGGCGCTCACTACAGGGACCAGTTTTACCAGACTATGGGTAATTTTTTGATGGGTCGGACCCGTAATTAAAATAACCTCAGCTCCTAAATTAGCAGCAGTTTTTGCAATTTCAAAACCCATTTTTCCGCTGGAATGATTTCCTAGAAACCTGACAGGGTCAATAGCTTCATATGTTGGGCCAGCTGTGACAAGAACTTTCTTTTTATTTAAGGGTAAACTTTGTAATATATCTTTTTCAATAAAGGCTACAATGTCCTCTGGTTCTGCCATACGTCCTTCGCCATGAAGTCCGCTAGCTAGCTCACCATGTGCCGCTGGGATCATAATATTACCGAAGCTTTCTAGTTTCTTAAAAGAATCTTTTGAACTTTGATGCTTATACATATCCAGATCCATTGCTGGGGCAAAATAAACTGGACATTTTGCTGATAAATAAGTTGCCAAAAGCAAATTATCACTGTTCCCAGTTGCCATTTTTGATAAGGTATTGGCTGTTGCTGGTGCGATTATGAAAAAATCGGCCCAAAGGCCAAGTTCGACATGGTTGTTCCATACTGAATTTTCATCGTCTTCATTTGTAAATGATGAATATACGGGATGTTTAGAGAGTGTAGATAATGTAAGCGGTGTGATAAAATCCTTGGCAGACGGTGTCATTATGACTTTAACATCGGCGCCTGCTTTGACAAATAATCTAACTAATGAAGCTGTTTTATACGCAGCAATACCGGCAGTGATGCCTAACAATATATTTTTGCCGCGTAAAATAGACATGATGTGATTACTCTTGAGTCTCCTCTTCTGTATTTCTGTAATAGATATTGTTCTTCAACCATTCTTGAATAGCAATAGCATGAGGCTTTGGTAATCTTTCATAAAACTTAGAAACTTCTATTTGTTCTTTGTTTTCAAAGATTTCTTCAAGACTATCGTTATAGGTTGCGAATTCCTCCAATTTCTCAACGAGTTCTTTTCTCATTTCAGTATTGATCTGTTCAGCTCTTCTAGAAATGATCGATATCGCCTCATAAATATTATCGGTAGGGGCATCCAAAACATTTCTATTGTAAGTTTCTGTCGATACTGGTGCATTCACTTTCTTGAAATCCATTATATATAGTATTAACTTTTAGTATTTATATTTTCTAACAAAGCCTTAAGCTCTTCACGCATAGTTTCGGTTTCCCCAAGACGTTGCGAATTTGGAAATGCTTTGATAAATTGATTGTAAAACGCTAGAGCATTTTCTGAGCGTTCTTTAATTTTCCATGCTACACTGTTCACAGCTAATTTATAAGCTGAATCTAATCGGTAGAACATGGCCTCCTCACGAAACGAACTTCCTGGGAAATTTACTAAGAAATTATCAAATGCTTTTATCGCCGCCTGATAGTCTCTGGTGTAAGGTCCGATCTTATTATATTGTTTCGCGATCTCGAATGCTTTCTTTTCTAATTTATGATCTAATTCTTTTACCAACACATTAGCCTCTGCTACCAATTCAGAGCTAGGGTAACTATTGATAAAAGATTGAAGTTTATCAATGGCTTCTATGGTCTCCTTTTGTTCTTTAGTATATATTGGCGATAAATGGTAATAGCTTTTCGCCGCTAAAAAAGCAGCTTCTTCAACTTTCTCACTTTCTGGATAAGCACTAACAAAACGTTCAAATTGATAATTCGCAGTATAGTAGTCGCGCATTTCATAAAAGGTACGTGAATACATGTACATTAATTTTTCAGCCTGCGGCTTTCCTCTATACTTAGGTACAATTTGTACGAATAGTCTATTGGCCTTGTTATATTTACCTTCCTCAAAAAGCATTTCACCCATTTTGAATTTATCGGCAATGCTTTGAGATTTCAAAGCTTTTTGATATTCACTACATGAATTAAATATAATGGCGACAAAAAATATGTAAACTAGTTTTTTCATAACTTAAAACAGGATGCAAAAGTAAGTATTTATAACGTATTATAAAAACTATTATTTTCAGCTAAAATAGAGGCTCTCTAAACCACCAAGAAAAGTTTAGTTAATATTTAACTTATTAAAGTGTCAACAGCCTGCTTTATTTTTTCCTTTAATTCGGATGTAGCTTCTACCAATGGTAGTCTCACAGTGCTTTTACAAAGTCCTAATGAACTCATAACCGACTTTATTCCCGCAGGGTTATTTTCAGAAAAAATAAGATTGATAAGGTCCATTAATTGGTAATGCAAAACATAGGCTTCTTTTGCCTGTCCTTTTAATCCCAGATTGATCATTTCAGAAAATGCTTTTGGAAACGCTTGCCCAATTACCGATATCACACCCGAACCACCAGCAAGAACTGCACCTAAAGCCAGATCATCATCCCCTGATATGATTAAAAAATCGTCGGGTTTATTTTTTATAAGTTCAAGATATTGCTGCGTATTGTTACCTGCTTCCTTTACAGCCACAATAGTATCAAAATCCCTTGCTAAACGAAGCGTGGTTTTTGGCTCCATATTTTTTGCTGTTCGGCCAGGAACGTTGTAGAGTATCACAGGAATGGAAGATGCCTCAGCAACTGTTTTAAAGTGCTGGTAAAAGCCTTCTTGAGTTGGTTTGCTATAGTATGGTGCAACAGAAAGAATGGCTGTAAAGTCATCCAGATCGGTTGAGTTTAATTCTTCAACAATTTGAGCGGTATTATTTCCGCCAATTCCTATCACCATTGGAACTCTTCCCCTATTTGCTGCTTTTACAGTAGTAATAATTTCTTTTTTTTCAGTTGCGGATATAGTTACACTTTCTCCAGTAGTTCCACTGATCACCAAATAATCTGTACCATTTTCGATATTGAAATCGACGATTTTTGCCAAAGCAGTGTGATCAACTGTTAAATCTGAATTAAAAGGTGTGATCAAGGCTACACCAGTGCCAACAAGTTCTTGCATGTTATATTTTATTAAGCACTTTTAAATATTTCTGAATCTCATTTTTAAAAACCGATAAATGCCTCGGTTCAACATCAATGATAAGATCAAATAATCTTGGATCATGATCTGAAAGTCCAATTTTAAAGTTAGCTTCCGAACAGGCTGTGACCATATTGAGTTCGAGACAGTCCTTTTGGAAGTAACAAATTAAAGCATCAAACTCGGTTTGAATAAAACCTTCCAACTCCGTATTTTTTATTTTTCCTTTCCAACTAAAATCTTTTGGATTAAAGAACGAATCCCATGAATTAGGTTTTGTTTTATCGTCTTCAATAAACGAAATGATCTTGACCCTATTATCTTTTATACCAATGCTTTTAACTAACAATCGCATTTGATCTAAATTATTAAATTCTTCAAAATTTAAAAGAATTCCAACCGTTTGGATCTTGCGGTCATGTACTACTCTCTTCTGGGATTTTAATATATTGTTAATATATTTTTGATTTGATTTATCCCGAAATCGTTTTAAAAACATTTATATTTATACGTTTCTACAAATGTACTAAACAACCAATTTAAAATTGAATCCAATAATTGATTAATTAAATGAATTATAAACATTTTTTATTCATCTGCTCCCTGTTATTTATAACATCTTGTAATGAAGCGAATTATCTTACAAGAATTGAAGGCGACAGACTTGAGATTAACGACAGTTTAAAAGGAATTGATTCTATTGATCAATTTATTGAACCCTTTCGGAATCAGGTCAATAAAAATCTAGATAGTGTTATTTCATATGCCATGGACACCTATTCGAAAACCGATGGCGTTTTGAATACGGCAATAGGAAATTTTATGGCTGACCTTGTTTTTGAAGAGGGGAATCCCATTTATAAGTCACGAACTGGAAACGACATTGACTTGGTTCTCCTTAATCACGGTGGCATTCGCTCAATAATATCTAAAGGCAACATCACGACGCGAACAGCCTTCGAAGTCATGCCCTTTGAAAACAGTATTGTTGTTGTAGAATTGAAAGGTGTAGTAGTAAAAGAATTAATTGATTATCTGAAAAGAGCAAAACGAGCGCATCCAATCTCGAAATTACAGTTAAAACTAGATGCTGAATTTGAAGTATTAGAAGCCACTATTAATGGAAATGCAATTGAAGACCACAACATCTATCATGTTGCCACCAACGATTATTTATATGGTGGTGGAGACCGCATGGATTTTTTTCAAAAAAGCGATAGCCTTCATGTGTTAGACTATAAGATCAGAAATGCTATTATCGACCATTTACATAAATATGACACTATTAATCCGGTCATCGATGATCGATTTATTATTATCGAAAACTAATTCTATTTTATGAAGCGACGTAATTTTATTCAACAAACAGCAGCAACAACAGCTTTAGTCACTTTTGGTGGACTCGGACTTCAATCTTTCGCCCCTTCAACGGCGAAGAAAATTACCATTTTACACACTAATGATGTGCATAGTCATATCGATCCATTTGGTCCAAATGATGGCAGAAACGCCAATAAAGGCGGTGTTGCCAGAAGAGCAGCTCTAGTTGAATCAATTAGACAGGAAAATCCAAATACGCTCTTATTAGATGCAGGTGATATTTTTCAAGGAACTCCATATTTCAATTATTACGGAGGGGAGCTTGAATTCAAACTCATGAGCATGTTAAAATATGATGCTGCCACCATTGGTAATCACGATTTTGATAATGGTATAGAAGGGTTATATGCACAACTCCCGCATGCAAAATTCGAGTTTGTATCAGCGAATTATGATTTTTCTAACACGATAATGGACACCCATGTCAAACCCTATAAAATATTTATTAAGGATGGGATAAAAATTGGTGTCTTTGGGTTAGGAATAGAATTAGATGGATTGGTCATAAAATCGATGTACAAAGAAACCAAATATCTTGACCCTATAGAAATAGCAACAGATATGAGTAGAATTTTAAAAAAGGAAAAAAAATGTGATCTGGTTATTTGTTTATCTCATCTGGGCTATCATTACAGGGATTTTGAAGAAAAGGCAAGTGATCTAAATTTGGCTCGAGCGACTAAAGACATTGATCTAATTATAGGCGGACATACACATACCTTTTTACCCAAGCCTACAATTGAAAAAAATAGTGTTGGACATAATGTTCTTGTCAATCAGGTAGGGTGCTATGGGCTCTATCTTGGTCGCATAGATTTCTATTTTGATTCGGATAAAACGAAAGCTGCCAAAGGCACATCTATCATTGTTTAAACTGTAAGAATCTTTTCTTTTTTCGTCTAATAAGAGAAATAAACGTATTCAAGATCATGATTAAGAAACGATTATTGCTTATTCTGCGTTTTGCTGTTGCCATTATTCTCGTTCAAACACTTCGCTTTAAATTTACCGCACATCCTGATAGTGTCTATATTTTTGAAACAATAGGACTTGAACCTTATGGACGAATTGGAACAGGAATTCTAGAATTAATTGCAGGGATTCTTTTATTGATACCAAAAACGGTTTGGGCTGGAGCACTTTTAACAATAGGACTCATGACTGGCGCTATATTGATGCATCTTACTCAAATAGGGATTGAAGTCAATAATGATAAAGGCGTACTTTTTATAACTGCAGTTGTGACTTTGGTTATTGCTGCTGTTCTTTTGCTAAATTTTAAAAAGGAAATACCGTTTATTGGATCTAAACTTTAAACTTCGATTTCGTTTACGCTATGATCAAATAATGGCTCTTCTTGGTTGTACGACATACTTGCTTGCATATAGAAGAAACAAAATGCCAGTACTAGCAATACAATATAAACGATACCTAATATGTTAATCTCAGAAACATAGAAGTAGGCAACTTGAATAACTTCAGAAAAAACGATGCATAAGGAACCAAGGAGTAAATTCATCGCTTTCTTAGAATCTCGTGCTAAATAGTTGATCAAGGTAATTGTCAATAATACCATAATTACAGCATTATATACGATTTCTAGTGCATGATCATAAATGGTAACTAAACTCTCACTTTTTATGGCAACATCCGAAACTAACATGATACAATACACGTCTAGGATCAATAGAATAATTATATGAATGGCGAAACGATTAAAGGTTTCGGCAACTGGCAAGGTTCTCATAACCTCCATTATTAGGAATATATAAGCCAGTATATATAATAAGTTACATCCAAAGTACATCAGATTATCTACGAGGTCAGTTGCAGGCATATAGTAATAAAATAACCCTACAAACTCAGCAATTGAATATATTAATAGGAAAAAGAAGAAATAAGAGGTTTTTTTAAATCCGCTTATCCAGTAAAAAATTGTAACAAGTGGTAATAGCAAGGGACGAATAAAATCGGCAATAGTTTCTTGCTGAAATATTCTGAACCCTAAAAAGGCCACCACAAGTGTTATGATAACACCAAGTAAAAACTTTCTTTTTTGCATTAATCAATCCCTTAATATGAAGCAAATATATTACAATATTTGACATATAAACGATATAATATGCATTTTGTCGAGCATTTAGCCTAATTTATAACGATTCTAAATAATCATTTCTAAGAATTTAGACTCATCAATTATAGGAACATTTAAAGCCTTCGCTTTCTCCAATTTACTTGGTCCCATTTTATCTCCTGCAACAACATAACTTGTTTTGGAAGATATGGAAGAACTTACCTTTCCACCATTATTCTCTATATGTTTTTTAAGGTCTGTACGCGATAAGGTTTCAAAAACTCCTGAAACCACAAAGCTTAATCCTTGAAGTTTATTCGTTTGATTAGCCATTTGATCTTCAGAAATGCGTAATTGAAGGCCAAACTTTTTTAAACGCTCTATAAGTAATTTGTTCTCCTCTGAACTAAAAAACTCCAAGACACTCAGTGCAATACGTTCTCCTATTTCATCAACAGACACCAAGGATTCCATGGTGGAACCAACCAGGGTGTCAATATCTTTGTAATGTCTCGCCAATTTTTTGGCAACCGTTTCTCCAACATAGCGTATTCCAAGTGCATATAAGACACGTTCAAACGGGATAGCCTTAGAAGCCTCAATACCTTTTATTAAATTATCAGCACTCTTTTCAGCCATTCGTTCTAAAGGAACGACCTGTTCATTTGTGAGTTCATAGAGGTCTGAATAATTTTTGATCAGTCCCTCATTAACTAATAGTGCTACAGTTTCGCCACCCAATCCTTCAATATCCATAGCTTTTCTTGAAATAAAATGCTGAATGCGACCTATAATTTGTGGTGGGCAACCATTATAGTTCGGACAGTAATGCTGCGCTTCTCCTGCTTCTCTAACCAACGGCGTATGGCATTCAGGACATTCAGTTATATAGGTAGTCGGTACAGATTGGGCCGGTCTCTTGCTTAATTCAACACTAATGATTTTTGGTATGATCTCCCCGCCTTTCTCAACATAAACCTCATCACCTTCTCGAATATCAAGTTTTTCAATTTGATCGGCATTATGAAGCGATGCTCTTTTAACCGTAGTCCCTGCTAATTCAACAGGCTCTAGATTTGCCACTGGCGTAATGGCTCCCGTTCGACCTACCTGATACGAAATATGAATTAATCGGGTTGAAACCCGCTCAGCTTTAAATTTATAAGCTATGGCCCATCGCGGTGCCTTTGCTGTAAATCCGAGTTCATCCTGTTGTGCAAGGTCATTCACTTTAATTACAACCCCATCTGTTTCATAAGGGAGACTATGACGATGCACATCCCAATACTCAATAAATTTTAATATTTCATCAGTAGTACTGACCAATTTAGCTTCAGAAGGTACTTTAAAACCCCATGATCTGGCTTTTTTGAGACTTTCAAATTGTGTATTAATATCAAGTTTATGACCTTTAATGTTGTACAGTAAACATTCTAAAGGTCGTTTTGCCACCTCTGCACTGTCTTGAAGTTTTAAGCTTCCCGAAGCTGTGTTTCTTGGATTACGATATGGTTCTTCACCAGATGCAAGTCGTTCTTCATTCATTTTATTAAACCCTTCATATGGTAAAACGATCTCACCCCTTATATCGAATTTAGGCGGAAAATCGCCTTTCAATTTTAAAGGCACCGTTTTTATGGTCCTTACATTATTGGTCACGTCATCCCCCTGATTTCCATCACCTCGAGTTACAGCTCTTTTTAATTCGCCATTTTCATAAGTTAAGCTAATAGACGCCCCATCATACTTTAATTCGCAGGTATATTGAATGTCGTCATCGAGCATTTTTTTTATGCGTGTCTCCCAATCTAAAAGATCCTCCTTACTATAGGAATTGTCCAAGGAGTACATACGATGTTCATGTGCAACTGTTTCAAAATTTTTAATGACCTCGCCACCTACTCTCAATGTTGGCGAGTTTATATCATAAAATTCAGGATGCTTACGTTCTAATTCTTGAAGTTCTTTGAGCTTTTGGTCAAATTCAAAATCACTTATGATTGGCTGGTCAAGCACATAATAATTGTAATTATGTTGTCTTAATTCTTCTCGTAAAGCCAGTATTTTTTCTTTTATTTCCATTATTACAATCCTGATTTATTCAACCATTTAGGTGTAGATAAAGGCACATAATTTTTCATTTTTTTCAAAAGTTGCTCAATAGAATCATCTACGATAACGGCATCCAGATTTTCTTGTTTTAAAAACCCTTTGCTCACCATCAGTTTTGCTTGTAAAACTAAATGGTCATAATAGCCATTGGTATTCAAAATTCCAATGGGCTTGCCGTGCAGTCCGAGTTGCCCCCAGGTTGTGATCTCAAAAAATTCATCCATGGTCCCAAAGCCACCAGGAATGACTATGAAGCCATCAGATTTTTCATAAATAATCACTTTTCGATCATGCATGTTCTGAGTTATAATGAGTTCGGTTAAGTGGATATTTACTATTTCCTTAGTTCTTAAAAACTCTGGAATAACACCAATGGCGCGACCCTGAGCATCTAAACTTCCTTTGGCCACTTTTCCCATAATCCCAATTTTTGCTGCACCATAAACCAAGGTCATATTATTCTTGGCCAAATGTTGCCCTAAGGCGTAGGCTTGTTCAATTATATGTGGATCATTGCCCGCACTTGATCCACAAAAAACAGCTATACTTTTCATTTAATTTTTCTTGCTTTTATCATACGTTCTTTTCCAAATAAATCGCGTTTTAACTCAACTTTTTCAAAATCAAAAGCACTTATCAAGCTCAACATTTCATCAGCAAGATACTCGTTAATTTCAAAAAAAAGATATCCATTTGCCACTAAATGATCGGAACAAAAATTTAAAATTGCCTTATAAAAAAGCAAGGGATCTTCGTTCTCTACAAAGAGTGCAAGATGCGGTTCATTTTTTAATACATTATCCTGCATTAATTGCTTTTCGGATACGCGAACATAGGGTGGATTTGATACGATCAGATCGTACTTTTTATTTGATAATCCATTTTTTTTGTCCGGATCAAGTATATTTTCTGAGTAAAAGGTTACCGAAACAGCATTAAGCTCAGCATTTGATCGAGCCAAGTCCAAAGCTTCAATGCTTACATCTAAAGCATCAATTTCTGCATCTTTGTGCTTTGCAGCTAGTGCTATGGCAATGCATCCGCTTCCTGTACCTATATCTAAAATTTTTGGACTATGCTCTTTTGTATTCTGTAAATGTTCAATGATCCAAGCCACCAGTTCTTCGGTCTCAGGACGTGGGATAAGCACACTATTGTTCACCTTTATGGTTACACCAAAAAATTCAGTTTGTTCCATAATATATTGTATAGGTACATGCTGTTTCAATGCCTCAAGAGCTCGTTTGAAAAGTTGGGTATCACTCATCGAAATTGTTTGTTGAGGATACATGGCCAGGTGATGTTTCGGAAAATCCAAATAGTGATCACAAAGTAAATAAAAGAAGTTTGCAACTTCATTTGGATCATATAGGGCATCAAGCTCAGAGTGAAAGTGTAATTTAAGATCTCTCAATAACATATTAAAGGTCTTTGATCATCCAAACGCCACATGAATAATGCCCGGTGAATCCTAACGGTTGTTCTAAATGTTTAAAGCCTTCTTTTTCGTATAACTGAATAGCGATTTTAAGTTGAGACGCCGATTCAAGGTAACATTTTTTATAGCCAAGTGCTTTGGCTTTATCTAGGCACTTGTTAAACATGATTCTTCCATAGCCTTTACCCCGCACACTTGGTGTAAAGTACATTTTCTGCAATTCACAAACATCAGCTTCATAATTTTTTAAAGGTTTTATTCCTGCACCTCCAACTACCTGTCCATTTTCTTCCAGAACAAAATAGACTTCTTTAGCACCTTGGTAAGACTCGTACATTCGTGGCGTTTCCACATCAGCATATGCCGTACCATCTAGGGGCATACCAAACTCCGGAAATATGGCTTTTATAATGGCCTCTACTTTAGCATTATCTTTTGGTTCAATTTCTCTGATTAAAAAAGAAGCATCGCTCATAAAATTAATGTAGTTTTGTGAGTGTGAAGATACACTAAATCTGAAAAAATCAAGATGAGAAAATTGGCATTTTTATTAACAACAATAGCATTGATTTTAAGTTGTTCAGTAAAAGAAAAACCGGAGTTTTTAGGCGTCGAAAACATCAAAATTATGGATGCTACATTTGAAAACTTTACAGTAAGTGCAGATGCTCTTTTTAAAAACCCGAATTCCGTTGGCGGTCAACTTTCAGCAAAGAATATCGTGGTATATATTAATGACAACCAAACGGCGACCCTTTCCTCTGAAGAATTTGATGTGCCAGCAAAGGATCTGTTTTCGATCCCTCTTGTTGTTAATATTCCTTCAGATAGTTTGTTTAATAAAAATAGTTTGGGAGGTATTCTCGGTAGTCTCTTTAGTGAAAACATTAAAGTCCAATATAAAGGCGACATTAAATACAAAGTTTACGGGTTCACCTATACCTATCCCCTAGATAAAATCGAAAATATTAAAATCAAACTCTAGATTGAAGTCGCATGAGGCTTATATAAAACGTTGCATTCAAATTGCAAAAAATGGTTTGGGAACTACACGACCTAATCCAATGGTTGGTTGTGTGATAGTTCACCAAAACCAAATTATTGGTGAAGGTTTTACAAGTCCTTATGGCGGTTCACATGCAGAGGTGAATGCTATACAATCTGTCAAAAATAAAACTCTACTTCAAGAATCAACATTATATGTAACCTTAGAACCGTGCTCCCATTTTGGTAAAACACCACCCTGTTCATTTCTCATAGTTGAACATAAAATTCCATGTGTTGTCATAGGGTGTCAAGATGATAATCCTGAAGTTTCAGGAAAAGGAATAGCACATTTAAAATCGGCTGGATGTGAGGTCGTTGTAGGTGTTTTGAAAAATGAATGTAAGTTACATCATAAGCGATTTTTTACATTTCATAATGAAAAAAGGCCCTATATTATTTTAAAATGGGCACAATCAAAAGATGGTTTTATTGCTCCAAGTTCGAAAAATATGCAAGGTCCGGTATGGATTTCAAATTCAGTATCAAGGCAGCTCGTTCATAAATGGCGAAGCGAAGAACATGCCATTTTAGTTGGAACAAAAACCGTTACGGAAGACAATCCTTCTTTAACCGTTCGGGATTGGACAGGTTCGCATCCCCTTCGAATAGTCATCGACCAAAAAAATAAGCTGCCAAGAACCCTGAATGTTTTTGATGATCAAATGGAAACACTAGTGGTTTCCGAAGAAATTATTGATTTTGAAAACCCCATTGGGAAACAAATTGCAGATCTTTTATACCAACGAAAGATCACTTCGGTGATCATTGAAGGAGGTAGACGCACTCTTGAAACGTTCATTGAAGAAAATTTATGGGATGAGGCTCGTATATTTTATGGAAAGGAAAATCTTATTAATGGCATACAAGCTCCTTGTCTATCTAAAAATGCAACTCACGAAAATGACATTGCTTCAGATCGTTTAAAATATTATTATAATGATTAAGGCGCTCATTTTTGATTTTGGTGATGTTTTTATCAATTTAGATAAACAAGGTGCAATGGATCATGCCTTAGATCTTTTTTGTATTGATCATTTTGAAGATGACATGATTCACATCAATAAGTTGTACGAAAAAGGATTGATTACCTCAGATAATTTTATCGCTTTCTATAAAAATAAATATCCAAAACTTTCTGAATCTCGTATCATAAGCACTTGGAATTTTATCATTAAAGATTTTCCATCATATCGCTTAGACTTTTTAAAAAAACTATCTGCCCAGCATAATTTTAATTTGTTGCTATTGAGTAACACAAATGAGCTTCATATTGAATATGTAAAAGAAACAGTTCCATTTTATGACGACTTTAAAACTCAGTTTGATCAGTTCTATTTATCACATGAAATTCATTTCAGGAAACCAGATACTGATATTTTCGAATTTCTTTTAAGCGATAATAATTTGTCTGCTCAAGAGTGTCTATTTATTGATGACACCGAAGAAAACATCATAACGGCAAAAACATTAGGCTTTCATACATGGCATTTAGATCCTGTAAATGAGGACGTCGTGACTCTTTTTGAATCCTGTAAACGTGTTTTTAATTATGAGTGAAAAGGATACTTTCAAAACGATCATCAAACCATCTACCGAGGTTTTATTCAAAGATAAGAACAGTAAATTTTTTGGTTATGCATTTCCAGTTGACACTGAAGACAGTGTAAAAACTCATTTAGCTGATTTGAGAAAAGTTCATTATAATGCCGGACACTTTTGTTATGCCTATCAAATCGGAACCACGGATTTTAAATTTCGAGCAAATGATGATGGCGAACCCAACAACAGTGCTGGACAACCCATTTTTGGTCAAATACAATCGCATGAACTTACCAATATTTTAATCGTTGTGGTCAGGTATTTTGGTGGTACTAAACTCGGTGTAGGTGGATTAATTAATGCCTATAAAACAGCCGCACAATTAGCCATTGAAGCCTCAAAAGTAAAAGAACGAACCATTGATGTAGTTTATAAGTTAGTTTTCGAATATAAGGATATGAATAAGGTCATGAGAAAAATAAAAGAAAACCAACTTAACATTGTAAATCAAGAAATGGATCTGACCTGTAGATTAGAAATTTCTGTCCGGAAAAGTGAAGCGCATCGCATTTTTGAATTGTTCGATCATCAATTTGGTGTAAACATAGTTCGCGTTTAACGATTATTCTTGCAGTTTATCTAAAAGATATTTTGGACAACGCATCGGACGCTTCGTTTTGATATTGATAAATGCCAAAGTTGTTTCGGCTTCGGTTAAAATTTCACCCTTCTCATTTTCAATTTTATAGGCAAATTCTATTTTAGCCGTCGGTATTTTTTTTAGTGTGGTTGTTACTTGAATTAGATCGTCATAATAGGCTGACATTTTATAGTTTAGGCTTAAAGAAATTACTGGTAGCATAATGCCTTCCTCTTCCATTTTTTTATAGGAAACACCTAAGGATCTCAACCATTCAATACGCCCCATTTCCAAGTACTGCGCGTAATTACCGTGATATACAACACCCATTTGATCAGTTTCACCATAACGTACTCTAAATTCAATTTTGTTTGTAAACATAGAAGAAAATAAAAATTATTTTTGTACTTTGAAACGCTTTTGAAACATGAGAAAAAATTTCTTAAAATTCAATAGATTTTGATTTTTTTTTTAAGAATTTTGTTCACATATTTGTGTCGTAGAAATTGTTACCCGAGAATGCCCTAAAATTCTCAAACAATTTTACAAACCAATAAAACTAACTATAAATATTTTTTAAGTAAGCATGGGGGAAACTGCTCAATCGGTATGGAATAACTGTCTAAAATTTATTAAAGATAATATTCAACCTCAAGCATATAAAACATGGTTTGAACCAATCGCAGCCGTCAAACTTCAAGAAAATGCCCTCAGCATACAAGTGCCAAGTAAATTTTTCTACGAATGGCTCGAAGAACATTACGTTAAAATCCTGAAAGTTGCATTAACCAAAGAATTGGGTGAAGATGCCAAATTGGTTTATGTCATCAAAATGGAAAATACCTATGGGAATAAACAACCATTTACTGAACAAATCCCTAGTAGTAATAGAGGTGCGGTAAAAGCACAAGATGTTGATATTCCGCTTGAAAATAAAAGCCCTGAATTAAAAAATCCTTTTATCATTCCTGGCATTAGAAATGTCAAGATCGAATCGCAACTCAACCCGAATTATAATTTCGAGAATTTCTTAGAAGGCGATTCGAACCGTCTTGCTAGAAATGCTGGAATTGCAGTGGCCAATAAACCTGGAGGAACCTCATTCAATCCACTACTTGTTTTTGGTGGCGTTGGTTTAGGAAAAACACATTTAGCACATGCCATTGGTGTTGATATAAAAGATAAGTATCCCGAAAAAACAGTGCTTTATATTTCAGCTGAAAAATTCACGCAACAATATATTGACGCTGTAAAAAAGAACAACAGAAATGATTTTATTCATTTCTATCAGATCATTGACGTCTTAATTATTGACGATGTTCAATTCTTATCTGGTAAATCTGGAACTCAGGATGTCTTCTTTCATATCTTCAATCATTTACATCAAAATGGCAAACAAGTTGTCCTGACCAGTGATAAGGCTCCGGTCGATATGCAGGATATTGAACAACGTTTATTATCGCGATTCAAATGGGGATTATCTGCCGAATTGCAGAGTCCGGATTTTGAAACGCGTGTCTCAATATTGAAAAATAAATTGTATCGTGATGGTGTTGAAATGCCGGATGAGATCATTGATTATGTCGCCAAGCACATAAAAACAAATGTCCGTGAGTTGGAAGGTGCAATAATTTCCCTAATAGCCCAATCTTCATTTAATAAAAAAGAGATCACTCTTGGTCTGGCAAAAGATATTGTCGAGAAATTCGTCAAGAACACCAAACGCGAAGTGTCTATTGACTATATTCAAAAAGTGGTTTCCGATTATTTCCAAATGGACGTCGAAACACTGCAATCGAAGACCAGAAAAAGACATATTGTTCAAGCGCGTCAGCTTGCCATGTTCTTTGCTAAGAAATTTACAAAAGCGTCGCTTGCAAGTATAGGGTCACAAATTGGAAAACGTGATCATGCTACTGTTTTACATGCTTGTAAGACTGTAGACAATCTTTCTTCAACTGATAAACAATTCAGAAAATATGTTGAAGATCTTTCGAAAAAACTATCACTTTAAATTTCATTTAAAATGACAAGGGTCTTAATGGTTTGTCTTGGGAACATTTGTCGCTCACCATTGGCCGAAGGCATTTTAAGATCGAAACTACCTTCCCCAGATTATTTTATTGACTCAGCTGGAACAGGGAACTACCATGTGGGTTCGCCTCCAGATCCCAGATCAATTGAAGTTGCCAGAAAACATAACCTTGATATCAGCTATCAACGAGCGCGGCAATTCTCAATTCAAGATTTCGATAAATTTGATCATATATTTGTCATGGACAGATCAAATTTTCAAAATGTCGTAAAACAAGCACGTCATGATAATGACATTGCAAAGGTCAAGAAGATTCTAGACTTTTTGGACGACGAACAACTGATAGATGTGCCTGACCCGTATCATGATAATGATGAAGGGTTTGAACAGGTGTTTCAATTACTTGATAGTGCCTGCTTAGTTGTAAGTAAATCTATTTGACCCTAAGCCAATTTCCTTTTGTTAAAAAGAGATCGAATATATTTTCGTATTTTACTTGTTCATTAACCCTATTAATAATCATGAAAAAGCTGTTTCTCTTCTTGACGTTACTATGTTATCTTACCTTAATCACTGCCCAACCAGAAGTAGCCTTGAATGCTTTTGCATCAGGGTTTTTCAGTCCTGTAGCTATTGAAAATGCTGGTGACGACCGTTTATTCATTGTTGAAAGAGATGGAAGAATAAAAATTTTAAATGAGGACGGCACTGTAAATCCTACGGTTTTTTTAAACATTGATAGTCAAGTCATTAATCCAACTGCTGGAGGTGATGAACGTGGGCTTCTTGGTCTGGCCTTTCATCCAAATTACAGTGGAAATGGTTTTTTTTATGTTAATTATATCAACAATTCTGGAAATACGGTCATTTCTCGATTTATGGTTGATACACTAGATCCAAATATAGCAGATCCCAACTCTGAAACCATTTTCTTAACCATAGCGCAACCCTTTTCTAACCATAATGGTGGCGATTTAAACTTTGGGTCAGATGGTTATTTATATATCGCAATGGGTGATGGTGGAAGCGGTGGTGACCCTGGAAATCGTGCTCAAAGCCTCAACACCTTATTGGGGAAAATTCTTAGAATAGATGTTGATACCGGCTCTCCATATGGGATTCCAAGTGACAATCCGTTTTTTAATGATGGCGACGATATGACCTTGGATGAGATCTGGGCTTATGGATTAAGAAATCCCTGGCGCTTTTCCTTCGATTCACTAACCGATGATATCTGGATAGGTGATGTGGGTCAAGGCCTTTTTGAAGAAATAGATATGGCTGCCTCAGATGCGGCAGGACTTAATTATGGCTGGCGATGCTATGAAGGTAATGCAACTTTTAATACTGGTGGATGCCCTGATATAAGTACCCTAACCTTTCCAGTTGGCGTCTATTCACATAATAATGATGGGCTTTTTAAATGCTCAATAACTGGCGGATTTCGTTATCGTGGTTCAGAAAATCCAAATTTATATGGTACCTATATTTTTGCAGATGTATGCAGTGATGAAGTCGGTGTTTTAGAATATGATGGTAATATCTGGCAAATGTTTTTTTCAGGTCCTTTTAATTCAGTGGGATCAATATCAACTTTTGGTGAAGACATGAATGGCGAAATTTATGCCGCCGGTCTTACATCAGGTAATATTTATCAGGTTGTTGATGCCAATTTAAGCGTTGATAGTTTTGAAAATTCTACATTTAAGATGTTTCCAAATCCGGCTAATAATAAATTGCATTTTTCTTTTTCAGGGCAGTTCCCGGCAAAAATTCAAATCTATGATTTACAAGGAAAACTTTCCCTCTTGTTTGAAGATCTTATTGACAGCAGGTCAACTTTGCCAATTGGTTCTTTAACGCAAGGGATGTATATTGTTGCTGTTGTGGGAAATGATGATCAAATTACTTATAAAAAACTACTCATAAATTAAGCCATGAAGGATTTTCAAGGCAAATTATACCTTATACCGACGCGACTTGGAGATAATCCGCCATTAGAGGTATTACCCTTGTCTATAAAAAAAGTGATCGAAAACTTAGATGATTACATTGTTGAAAACGAAAAAACTGCACGACGGTTTATAAAACGCATAAGTCCGAAAAAAGCACAATCTTCGTTAAAGATCAATGTTTTAAATAAATTTACCGAAGCTTCTGAGATACCATCATTTTTAAATGCCTGTGTTGAAGGCCGATCAATTGGTATTTTATCGGAGGCCGGGTGTCCAGGAGTTGCTGATCCTGGGGCGGAAATTGTAAAAATGGCTCATGAACGCCATATAAAAGTGATTCCGCTTGTTGGGCCATCTTCAATTTTATTAGCACTTATGAGCTCTGGAATGAATGGTCAGAACTTTGCATTTACCGGGTATCTTCCTATTGATCATTCAGAACGAAAGTCAACCTTAAAAAAACTTGAACGACACTCATTTGAGACACAACAATCTCAAATATTCATTGAAACACCTTACAGAAATAACAAAATGTTGGAAGATATATGTCAAGCTTTACATCCTAACACAAGAGTTTGTATAGCAGCAGACATTACATTACCCACAGAATTTATAAAAACCCAAAGTGTAAGCGATTGGAAATCGACTAAGATCGATCTTCATAAAAGACCAACCATATTTATAATTCAAAAAGATTAAATGCGCGAAGCTTTGGCATTTTTATCCGGTTTGATAAAAGACGTATCATAACCAGAGAACTTTCTCATATAATTCTTTATAGACGTCCCATAGGCGTCAGTAAAGCCAACAGCGCCATAACTTCTTAAATATTTTTTAACACTGCCTGGACCAGCTAAATGAGCGGCTGCAAGAATGCCTGATTCAGTGACGAGAACACCATTGATGCGTTTTCCTGCAAAACGTTTGATATCACGTCTTAAAACCCATTTATTACGCATAGCATTGGCAATAAAGGCTTTTTCTTGTAACTCAGGGTTATTTAAAAAATCTTTCGTATCAAAAATACCTATAACATTCAAGGTTCCACGACCAAATTGGTATTTTCCTAAATATCCGTAAGTATTGACTGAGAAATAGTCGCCTCTAGATTCTTTAAAGGCTAGAGCTTCTTTAAATCCTACAAAGGATTTACTCAATCGAGGTGCAGCGTAACAATCTTTTAAGTCTAATATAGCTGCTTTCAAAAGATCTTCATCCTTTTCAGCCACTTCATGGGTCAATTCAGCAGCTAAAGTGTATTTATCTACATCAATTTTTTGAGAAGTATTTAACCCAAAAAATACTGTTGCAAAGATTGCAAAAGGAATAACTGAATATATAAATAATCCTTTATTCATTTTTATTGAATTTATGAGCCCTTTTGAGCATCAAATTTCAGCGTGCAAAGATACACCTTTTTTTAAATAATTAAAAATAAATCGATTAAGTGCTTTTTTCAGAAGTACAATAGATGAAATACAACCCCTTTTTCACTGTTAAATTCCAGTGTTGGAAACGGTATTTTTATGACGTTTATTACAGAAAAAACCGTCTTAAGTACATGAGAATTCGTCTTAATCCTAGACAAATCTACATCTAAACTCAAATAATACTGGCGAAAACGATTAAAATTATTAAAAGACATATCAACATTCTCGTTGAGGCCAGTAACCATACCATGTGCGCCATATCCTGCAGCGATGTTCAACCAGGCAGGAATCTTCGATTTTTTAAAAAAAGCTTTTAAATTGAAGCTTAACCAATAGGTTTGCCCATTATAATCTTTAAAAACTTCTTCACTAAAATTCTCGCCCAGCTTATCAGGTCTTATACTTGCAAAATAGGTCTGATGGAAAGAGTATTTAAAAAGTATACGTTGTTCATGCCATAGGTGATCTTGACCAATAAATAAACCTGAACCAATGGTGTTTGCAGTGAAATCTGACCACGAAAAGCCCCATTCTTCAGAAAATCCATCGAAAATTTCAATGGTTGTTAAGAATCCGAAACTCAAAATCGAACCATATAATCGTGAATTCTGAGCGTCAACCCCACTCCAACGTAAGGATTCAGTGCCAAGTCGACTAATTTGATAGCTTGAAAAAACATGTCCGAATTTATCCATTTGAAGCCATTCATCGACATCATCTATAGCATGAAATGAAGATCTTGGAAAATCTTTATACCATAATTCGTTTAGTGCAAAAAGGCCCACTATGGCTGCAGAACCTTCTGTAATAATGACAAAATTCCGACGCTGCTTGTTTAAACTATCACTAGGTTTTAAGCCCGTCTTGTGGCCTGATTGAGAAAAGCATGCTAAACTCATTAAAAGTAGCAGTATACTTATGTTTAGCCGCTTTTTCACCCTACCTACGGATTCCCTGTTGTGATAAGTACCGCTGATAATCCCGAGCATTCTGATTATGTTGAGATAAAGTCTTGGCAAACTTATGAAATCCAGGTTTTTGAGCATCTGCTGCAAAGAAGAAGAAATCATGTTTTTCAAAATTTAATACACCATCTATTGCTGAAATATCAGCCATACCAATTGGTCCAGGAGGTAAGCCTGGATTTAAATAAGTATTATAAGGTGATTTGATCTCTTTATGAACATTTAAAACCCGTTTTATGATTTTGTTTTTATATTGAGGTAATTGATAAGCAGCAAATTTTAAAGTGGGATCGGCTTGTAACGGCCATTTTTTTTGTAATCGATTCATATAAACACCTGCAATTCGAGCTTGCTCAGTTTTTTGTTTAGACTCTTCATGTACAATTGAAGCTAAGGTCATGACTTCAATAGGCGTTAAACCAATCGCTTTGGCTTTTTCTCTTCTTGAATTATTCCAGAAATTGCGGTATTCATTTAGCATTCTATTTCTAAATTTTTCGCCTGAGGTGTTCCAAAAGAACTCATAACTGTTGGGAACGTACATTGCTAAAGCTGTTGCTTTGCTAAAACCATTGTTCCTATAAAAATCTTCATTCGTCATAGCTTGCAATAATGACAAGCTATCGGCTTCAATTTGATTGGCTATTCTTCCTGCAAGTTGTTCGATAGAGTTTTGATTATTAAACGACAAGCTAACGGCTCGGTTATTACTGCGAATGGTATTTATAATATCATTATTATTCATTCCCTTCTTTATGCAATACTTTCCCGCTTTAACATTTGATGAATATTTTTTTCTAGACGCAAGGGCATCAAACTTTGCGATATCTTTTAGTAAGGGTATCAAATCTGCCCGAACGTCCTCATAAGTAGCATCCGAACCAATATAGATACAAGCTTCATCATTAGCAAAAGCTGTATTATCAACCATCATTGCCGTATAGACAAAATATGAGAAATAAGCTGCGATGACCAAGCCTATTAAGGCAATGGCTAAAATGATCTTTTTAAAGTACATTCTGATTTATATTTTGTAGTAAATACTCATTTTTATAGGCTCCATTGATCAGGTTCCAATCTTTTTTAAGTCCGATCACCTCAAAGCCTTCCTTTTTAAAAAGCTTTAGACTGGCTTCATTTTCTTCAGAAATATTACAATATAATTGATGCAAATGCAGTTTTTTAAAGCAATACGCGATAAGCAATTGCAGAGCTTCAGTTCCATAACCTTTTCCCCTATCGGAAGATCGCTTTATCACTATACCAATTCCAGCCTTTAAATTTTTAAAATCGAAATCGAAGATGTCAATAAATCCTAAGGTTTCCTTATCATAACTTGCAATCACCAATCTTAATTGCTTCACTTCATAAATGTCCTTATGTGCTTTCTGTAAATACTCCCTAAGCAAATATTTTGAATAGGGTGTTTGGGTATTGCTAATTTCCCATACCTTTTCATCATTCTCTATGAGATATAAAAAATCAAGATCTTCAGGCTCTAGGGCTCGTAAAACTATATTTTTCCCTTTGAGTGTTACCATGTTAATTCACCTTTATAAACTTGAACTGCAGGCCCTATCAACCAGATATCTTTGAATCCATCGAAATCTAGTTTAAATTTCACCTGTAAGGTACCACCTTTCGTATATAGTTTTATTAATTGATCTTTAGATTCATGCTTGTATTTCATGGCTAAAGCAACAGCTGTAACTCCTGTTCCGCAAGACAAGGTTTCAGCTTCAACGCCACGTTCATAGGTGCGAACTTTAAATTCATTATCTTTTACTTTTTCAACGAAGTTGACATTGATTCCTAATTCAGAAAAGGCTTCGCTGTATCTCACTTTGGCACCTAAAGCATTTACATCCAATTCATCTACAGCATCAACTATCTTGACAATATGAGGTGACCCTGTATCAATTATTAAACCTTCGCTATCCTCTTTTACTTCTTTTACAATTTGCATTTGTAAATGAACTAGATCATCAACTTTTACCGCATGATGTAAGCCGTCAATCGCTTCAAAAGTTGCTTTGTCATGTATTAATCCCAAAAAATTTGCAAAATGGGTAATACATCTTCCGCCATTGCCACACATCGTACTTTCGTTGCCGTCGGCATTAAAATAGATCATTCGAAAATCACAACTGTCATGCTCCTCGAGTAAAATAAGTCCATCAGCACCAATCCCGAAGCGCCGATCACATAATTTCTTTATGTAATGCACATCATTCTTTGGAAAATGCTGACCTCTGTTATCGATGATCACGAAATCATTCCCAGTGCCTTGATATTTATAAAAATCGTGTTTCATTTATGAAGCTCAAAGATAGGAATATTCTCGGTTAATTCTTCTTGTTAAATAGTCGTTAAAGTTGAAATTTTTGCTCAATAAATAATTAATTTTAATCGTTAAAACATTACTAAACTTAAAAACTTAAAAAAAATGAAAAAGATTGCTACACTTGTTTTTGTTTCTGCTTTAGGCGGTTTAATGACACTTGGAGCCTATAAGGTGTTTTTTGAGAATGAGCAAAAAATAGTAATGGACGATCCAGTGATTCCGGAGGTGGTGACCTACCCAACATCAAATTTCAATTTAAATTCAGGATTAAATGTTGATTTTACAACAGCAGCTGAAAAAACAATTGATGCCGTTGTACATGTAAAAAACACGACAATATCTAAGGGTTATACCACCATTGACGAACTTATATTTGGAAGACCTTCACAGCGTGCACAGATTGGAACTGGTTCGGGAGTGATCATTAGCCCTGATGGCTACATTATTACAAATAATCACGTTATTGATGGTGCACAAAAAATAAGCATAACGACCAATGACAATGTTACGCTGGACGCAAAACTGGTTGGAACTGATCCAAAAACGGATATCGCTCTTTTGAAAGTAGATGCTGCTGAAGATCTCCCGTTTACAGCTTTTGGCGATAGCGATGCTGCACAAATTGGTGAATGGGTCTTGGCTGTGGGCAATCCCTTTAATCTGACCTCAACGGTTACGGCTGGAATTATTAGCGCCAAATCACGAGATCTATCTGGACGAAATGTGCAGTCCTTTATTCAAACAGACGCCGCAGTAAATCCAGGGAACTCCGGAGGTGCATTGGTAAACGTGAACGGAGAATTGGTAGGTATCAATACAGCCATTTCGTCACAAACAGGAAACTATGTTGGTTATTCGTTTGCCGTTCCAAGCAATATTGCTAGAAAAGTGGTTCAGGATATCATGGAATTTGGGAATGTTCAAAATGGCATCTTGGGTATAACTGGTCTTGCTTTAAACAGTAAAGCAGCAGAAGAATATGGTATTGAAGAAACAGAAGGGTTTTTAGTAAGTTCGGTTGAAGACGAATCTGGTGCCGAACGCGCTGGTATTAGAGATGGCGATGTGATCAAGAAGTTAGATAACGTTGAAATCTCAAAATTTTCTGATATGCGCGGATTTCTTGGTTCAAAACGACCAAATGACGTCGTTAATGTGACCATACTGAGAAATGGTGACGAAAAAGTTATTCCGGTTACTCTTATAAAAAATCAAACCGTTGTCATTCCTCAATTAGGAACACTAAAAAAAGCATCAAAAAAGGAGCTCAAGGTATATGGAACAGATTACGGTGTTAAATTATCATTGTTAACGCCAATAACATACTATAATAGGTATTGGAATA
>JABDMU010000041.1 GCA_013001285.1 Flavobacteriaceae bacterium | reverse complement strand
TGAGGTCTGTATTTACGTGCCGATACGACGAAATGCTCCATATTATTGCGCTTATAACAAAGAAAAAAAAATCCATGAATAATTCAGAATTTGTAGCATGATAATTGCTGTTAGTTATCAACAATTGTACCTTTGCCATTAAGTAATTCGCCTTATCGCTGAGTCTCAGGAATCAGAGGAAAGTCCGGACACCAAAGTGCAACATAGTGGCTAACGGCCACCAGTCATAAGACTAGGAAAAGTGCAACAGAAAGTATGTACAGGTCATGCTGTAGTGAAATCAGGTAAACTCTATGTGGTGCAATGCCATGTATACCAACGCTTGAGCGCGGCACGTGCGATAGTTGGAGGGTAGGCAGCTAAAAAGTACTGGTAACAGTATTTTCAGATAAATGATAAGGGTCCTGAAAACTCGGGATACAGAATTCGGCTTATAGATTTGCTTTTTAATAAATAAACCCTTTTTGAATTTTCAAAAAGGGTTTACTTTTAAAAATGGTTGATTGGTAAACGATTTATTCTGGTTCATCAGCTTCGGCTGCGGCATTTTCCGCTGCTAAGGCTGCCATACCATTGTTCATTTCGGTAGCATCAAAATAAATGTATTCTGCAGCAATTTTTCCATCTACAAAATTCACAGCCAAATGAACAGGAATAGATAACTCTTTATTGTTGACCATAGTGCCGTTAAATTGTGCCCAATAATAAACAAAGGTCTTATCATCTTTATCTAAGACCATTTCAATATATTCATCTTTATGATCAAATCCATAAGATTTAAAAGCAGACGTCATGGCTTGTAAATCGGCTAAGCGTTGACTTACTGAAATACCTTCCTTTGAGTTTGCATAAATTTTGGCAGTATCGGCGAAATGACTTTTCCATGTTTCCCAGTCTGCAGTTTCAAATGCAGTAATACCTGCCTTTAAAGAATTGATTTCTGCTGATTCAGCAAAATAACGCTGTTCTTGCTTTTGACATGCGGCAAAAGTGAGTACAACAAGCACTAGTATTAAGATTTTTTTCATTTTATAAAGATTTAATTAATATTAGTTTTTTGGTGGCGTATAGCCCAAATCTGGTCTTATAGAAGCCGTGACTTCTTCCATTTTTAAAGCTAATGCCATAACTTTAGCAAAGGCTGGTCCAGCTTCTTCCCCTAAAAGCGCATCATTTGCCGCGGCTCTTTGTTCCAATTCTACAGGATCTTTGGCAGCAACGGCAACCATAATGTAACTGTCCATGTTTCCATAACCACTCCAATAAACGCGATAATAAGTTTTAGAATTCTTTTTAGCAAAAAGCGCTTTAACCTCCATCATTGCCTCTCGTATTTTTCCTTGATTTTGAGGTGAGAAGTAGATATAGTAAAACTTGCGATAATTTTGACCTTCCGGAGTTTGAGTTATGCCCTCAGGCATATAAGTACATTCTTTGTCCAGCCAGATCATATAAGACCCATGTTTGTCATAACAAGGACTAAAGCCAGCCATCATTTTACCGAAGGCATCTTCACCCATTTTTTCAGATAATTCGGCCATGCCTGGGTTGTCATTCGCTTCTTCGAATTTTTCAATAGGATTTACATAAAGGTATCTAAAATCGTCTGAACTGGTCACAAGATAGCCACCGTCTTTAATTTTATGTTCACGCATTTTGTCGGCAAACATTTTTGCAGTTTGTTCGTACTGCATGACCATAGATGGTTTGACCTGATCTTCATGTACAGCGTACATTTGCCACATCTTTTCCTGTTCTTCTACTGCTTTTTCTTGGGCAAAGGCATTTAGCCCAAGTACTAAGGTTGTTAGCATTAATAACAACCGCAATTTGATTGGTTTCATAATTTTGGTTTTGGTTAATATATATTTGAATTAATAGTCTTCAAATTAACCATGACGTAGTAAGTGCTGTGATGTGAGCAAAAATGCCAAAAGTGATAAGTAGAAATTTCAGAAATAAGGCACTAAGCAAAGAATGTGAACTTAAAAATAGTAAATATTTCCATAAAGCACAAATAACTTTCTGCAAATTAGTGATTTATACTACTTAAAAAAGGAGAAAACACTTCCGCCATAATTTTTGGAACTGACATAATGCACTGTTGATGAAAGGTCTGTGTGTTTTGAATGTTCAATGATTAAGCTGCCGTCAATTGACAATAATTTGTTTTCAAAAACCAAATCAGCGATTCGAACAAAGTTTTCTATAGAAAAATCATAAGGAGGATCAGCGAAAATTACATCAAACTGCTGGGTGGATTGTTCAAGATATTTAAAAACATCACTTTTGATGGTTTGTAATGGCAACTCTAATTTTTCAGCAATCTCATTCATAAACTTTATACAAGCATAATGACTTTCAACCGCAACTACAGAAGTGCAGCCTCTTGATAAAAATTCGTAACTGATGTTTCCGGTTCCAGCAAACAGATCCAATACTGAGATATCCTCAAAATAATAACGGTTATTCAAAATATTGAACAAGGCTTCTTTGGCCATATCGGTTGTGGGACGGACCGGTAATTTTTTCGGAGCTATGATCTTTCGGCCTTTATGAAATCCAGATATGATCCGCATTAAAAACTATTTAGTAATATAAACAGATTGGAGATTTCTTTAGATATAGATGGATCGATTTCAAATTTAATCGTCGGTTCAATAAGCTGGACATGTCGAATGTATTTAAAAGCAATTTCAAAGAGTTCATCGGCTTCTGAAATATGACCCAATAAAGCCAGCTGAATAGTTTCGGGGTTCAGTTGAAGTTGTTCTGCGGTAAACAATATATAATAAATGAAATCCTCTTTGGTTTTAAATTCAAAGGTGTTATAAAGTATTAAGCTGTTATTGTCAACAACCACTATTTCAAAATACTTAATTCCAACATGAACATACATTTTCTGCTCTTCTGCGTTTTTTTCTAAATTCAGAATAGTTTCAATAAGTATTGAGGAAGCATGCATATAATTAAATGCTCCAAATTTTTCATACAAATAATTGTTGATGTTAACATAAGGCACATAAACACACATGCTGTCATTTGAAGGGATAGCATCAAATGCTAGAAAATCGGTTTGAAGAATTCTTGTATTGAATTTTAAATAATCGGCAAGGTGTTCTTCATTAAATAACGAATTAGGCACTAATACTGAAAGCTCATTAGCATAGATAACCTTTACGCTTTGAATGGACTTAGATAGCTCGGAATCTTCAGTGATGATCACATCTAAACGCTCCAACAGTTCTTGTGGGTTCAATTTCTTTTGAAATGATTCAGAACGAAAATAGATAATGGTATTAGAATCAGACTCCAGCATACAAAAAGAAAGTCCATTCAAGCTAACTTGAATGGACAATATATGTGAACTTAATTCGTCTATATTAGTTGTCTGTTCCGTAATTTTTTGGCCAGTTTCCATTTGTATTTACTTCGTCCATCGATCCAACTGTTATGGCATCACCATTAACACCATCAACAGAAACGACTTGACTTTCTTTTGCAATGAGGTAAGGATCTTGACCATCTAAGATTAATTTCTTTGGTGCTCTAACTTCAAAAACAGGTATTTTTATATCATTTTGATCTAATATCCCTGCTTTTAGTTCAAATTTAGCGCCTTCTTTTCCAACTGGAATATTCATCATGGTCTTATATCTTGGATCCGCTCCAAACAAAGAATCTCGAACAGACACAAAATCTAAGGTATCAATAACCACAATATCCTTATAGGTTTCAACACCTCCAAAGCGTCGTGTTGCCTCTACATCTAAAATAGAAGTGTCACGTCTTTGAGTAATGGTAAAACTATCTGTATCGATAAACTTTACTAAGCTTTCCCAATCGTTTGCAAATGTGCCTCTTACGGTTCTATGCGCTAATTGAGAATCTCTGATATCTTTTAAATTTTCAATAACCTTTGCATATCTTCGATCTTTTAATTTGTTAAATTCAATTTCCCCATAAACAGACATGAAAGTTTTGTAGCCTAAAAAGGCAATCAAGATCCATAGAACTAATAGTACAACTGGTTTAAGTTTTTTCGGAATGAATTTATCTATCAACCATACAATACCAATGGTAAGTAGTACTACTACAATTACTGCAATAATTATTGTTAACATAGTTAGTTTATTAAATTATTTAAATAAGGTATTACGCAAATCTACAATTTTTTTTTATTCACGAAAGTGATTGATAATAAAAATCAATTTATATGTTTTGTAATGTTTAATTTATGTAGGTTTGGTAAAATGTAATATCTGCCTTGTAGTTGATGAATTCTTCAGAATTTTATTCCTTATTAAAAAGCCAATTTCCTTTCGAGGTCACAACACAACAGGATATTGTTTTGCAACAATTAGCTCATTTTATTTTAGATGCATCTAATAGATCACTTTATTTGCTGAAAGGCTACGCTGGTACAGGTAAAACTACGATAATAGGTACTTTGGTTACCCATCTTTGGAAAATAAAAAAAAGCGCTGTCTTAATGGCGCCAACTGGTCGCGCTGCAAAAGTCATAGCTAATTATTCTGGCAAGGAAGCCTTTACCATTCATAAGAAAATTTATTTCCCAAAAAAGGATAAAGGTGGTGGCGTGAAATTTGTATTGCAACCAAATAAACATCGAAAAACAATCTTTATCGTTGATGAGGCCTCGATGATTCCAGATGTGCCAAGCGACTCAAAATTATTTGAAAACGGATCCTTGCTGGATGACCTTATTCAATATGTCTATTCGGGATTTCAGTGCCAATTAATGTTAATTGGAGATACTGCTCAATTGCCACCGGTTAAATTGGACCTTAGTCCCGCTTTAAATGCAGATAGGCTTGAGCTAAATTACGACAAAGAAGTAACGAAAATGGAACTCACTGAGGTTGTCAGACAGCAACAAGATTCCGGTATTTTGGTTAATGCAACGGCTTTGAGAGAAGCACTGGCCGGTGAATATTATGACAGCTTTCAGTTTGACTTAGATGAGTTTAAAGATATTGTTCGTCTGATCGATGGGCATGAGATCATGGATGCAATAAATGATTCGTATAGTCAACTTGGTAATGAAGAAACTGCCATAATCGTACGTTCTAATAAAAGAGCAAATCTTTATAATCAGCAAATTCGGTCACGAATTTTATTCAATGAACATGAACTAACTGCTGGCGATTATTTAATGGTGGTGAAAAATAATTATTTCTGGTTAAAGCCAACTTCTGAGGCAGGTTTTATAGCTAACGGCGACATTGTTGAAGTTCTTGAAGTGTTTAGCATGAAAGAACTGTATGGCTTCCGATTTGCAGAGGTCAAGGTTCGAATGGTTGATTATCCTAAAATGAGACCGTTTGAAACGGTATTATTATTGGATACAATTACGGCTGAAACACCATCATTGCCTTACGAAGATTCAAACAGATTATACCAGGAAGTCATGAAAGACTACGAAGATGAAACCTCTAAATACCGGAAATTTCTAAAGGTCAAAAACAATGAATTCTTTAATGCTCTTCAAGTAAAATTCAGCTACGCCATGACCTGTCATAAATCACAAGGAGGACAATGGCATACGGTTTTTGTAGAACAGCCCTATTTACCAAATGGTATTGATCGCGATTATTTGCGATGGCTTTATACGGCCGTTACTCGTGCCAAGGAGAAATTGTACCTCATAGGTTTTAAAGATGACTTTTTTAAGATCTGATTTTCTACGATAAAAACACTAATTTTATAGTATGACAACAGAAACGGTCATTAGCATATTTCTAGGTATTGGCTTAGCAGCATCGGCTGGCTTTAGGGTGTTTTTACCTTTGTTCGCTCTGAGTCTGTCCTCGTATTTTAATGTCTGGGAATTAAATGAAAGCTGGCAATGGATCGGCAGCATGACTGCCGTCATTATTTTAGGCGTTGCTACTGTTGTTGAAATTTTTGCTTACTATATTCCGTATGTCGATAATTTACTAGATACCATTGCACTGCCATTGGCGGCAATTGCTGGAACAGCAGTAATGGTATCAACGGTAGCAAATCTCCCTCCAGAAATTACCTGGGCCTTGGCCATCATTGCTGGCGGAGGAACGGCAGCAGCCATTTCGGGAGCCTCTGGTGCTACAAGACTCTCTTCAACCGTAGCCACAGCTGGTATTGCTAATCCGCTAGTGTCTACTGTTGAAACAGGAACTTCTCTGGTCATGTCAATTCTCTCTATTTTTATTCCAATACTGGCTTTTATTTTTGTTCTTATCATAGCTTTTGTCATATTTAAACTTTATAAAAAGATGAAGTCATCCTAACAACAAATCACTTAAAAATAGTATTTTTGAAGCTGCAAACTAATCATCAATGAAAATAATTTCCATGATTCCTGCGCGTTTTAGCGCATCGCGTTTTCCAGGAAAATTAATGCAAGATCTTGAAGGTAAACCAGTCATAAGACGCACTTATGAGGCAACTGATGCTACAGGATTATTTGATGACGTATATGTAGTTACTGATAGTGAGACCATTTTTAATGAAATCACAGAGCATGGCGGAAAGGCCATCATGAGCATAAAGGAGCATGAATCTGGAAGTGATCGTATTGCCGAAGCGGTTAAAGACCTTGATGTTGATATTGTGGTGAATGTTCAAGGTGATGAACCGTTTACCGAAAGATCAAGTCTAAAAAAATTACTGGACGTTTTTCGTTCAGATGATGCGCATGAAATTGATCTGGCTTCGCTGATGGTTGAAATAACCGATTGGGATGAGATCAATAATCCCAACACGGTAAAAGTAATCGTAGATCAACAAAATTTTGCGCTTTACTTTTCACGCTCTGCAATTCCGTTTCCAAGAGATAAAAAATCAGGAGCCCGTTACTTTAAACATAAAGGTATTTACGCTTTTCGAAAACAAGCCTTACTTGATTTCTCAAAATTGCCAATGCAAGCTTTAGAAGCATCTGAAAAAATAGAATGCCTGCGATATCTTGAATATGGAAAAAAAATAAAAATGGTGGAAACCCATGTTGAAGGTGTTGAAATTGATACGCCTGAAGACCTCGAACGCGCTAAAAAATTATGGAAATAGATTACTCACATATAAAAGTAATTGGCTTTGATGCCGATGACACCTTATGGGTAAATGAAACCTATTTTAGGGATGCCGAATTGGAGTTTGCGAAACTTTTAGGCGCTTATGAAACCGCCAATAAGATCGATCAGGAACTTTTTAAAAAGGAAATGGACAATCTTCAACTGTACGGCTATGGCGTAAAGGCATTTGTCCTTTCAATGGTCGAGTCGGCAATTGAAATTTCGAATAATGACATCTCTAATGAAACTCTTCAAAAGATTTTAAAGATAGGCAAAGACATGATCAATAAGCCAGTTGATTTATTGGATGATGTTGAAGAGGTTTTAAAAGTATTATCTCAAAAATACCGACTTATTCTAGCAACGAAGGGAGATCTTTTAGATCAGGAACGTAAATTAGAAAAATCAGGCTTATCTGATTATTTCCATCATATTGAAGTATTAAGCGATAAGAAGGAAGCTAATTATTCGAAATTGCTGAATCACCTCGATATCAAACCCACTGAATTTTTAATGATTGGTAATTCTTTGAAATCAGATATATTACCATTAATAAATATAAAAGCACATGCCATTCATGTGCCTTTCCATACGACTTGGGCTCATGAGAAAGTTTCTGAAAATGAAACCAATGGGAAACATTATAAAACTGTAAAACGATTAAGTGAAATATTAAGATTTCTCAATTAATTTGACGACCTTAGATTTACATACTTGGAAACGAAAGAAGCATTTTGAACATTTTAACGCGCTTCTCGACCCTTATTTTGCGCTTACTGTTCCAATAGATACAACCAATGCATATCGTTTTGCAAAGGAGACTAATAGTAGTTTCTTTTCAAGGTATTTACATGACTGTATGAAGGCCATTAATGCCATTGAGAATTTCAGATATAGGATTGAAGGAAATGATATTAATATTTATGACAGTATTCATGCTTCTGCAACCCTAATGCGAAGTGATAAAACATTTGGTTTTTCGTTTATCGAATTCGAAAATGAAAGAAGTGCATTTTATTTAAATGTTGAAAAGGAAAAACTAAGAATTGAAAATTCAGACGATCTTTATCCGCCTTATAACGGATTAGATTGCATACATTGTTCAGCCTTACCATGGCTCAATTTTACAGGACATAAAGAACCATTTTCTGGTTCAAAAGATTCAGTTCCTAAAATTGCATTTGGAAAAGTTGAAGATGTTGATGGTAAAAAGATGATGAATGTCTCGATCAGCGCCAATCATGCACTAGTTGATGGATACCATGTTGGACTGTTTGTTGATTATTTTCAGAAGTATTTAAACACATAATTTTAAATTAAAAAGTATAGTTCGTGCTAATAAAAGAAAAGGGTTTAATGACGTATAAGAATTTTCCAATGGTGCCTCGTGTCGTATTTGGAAGGGGAAGTTTTAATCAATTGGAAGAAATAATTTCCCCAAAGCGAAAAAACGGCCAATCACCATTTATATTTTTGGTAGATGATGTTTTTAAAGGAAAGGCTTGGCTTACCTCAAGAATTCCATTGTCTTATGGCGATTCAATTCTTTATATTTCAGCAAATGAAGAGCCAAAAACATCTCAAGTTGATGCCTTAGTTGAAGAAATTATATTAAACAATAATGAAAGACCTTCAGGCATTATCGGAATTGGAGGCGGAACAATTTTAGATTTGGCAAAAGCCGTGTCCCTGATGTTAACCAATGAAGGAAGTTCAAGCCAATATCAAGGCTGGGATCTCATTAAAAATCCAGCCATTTATCATGTTGGTATACCTACAATTTCGGGAACAGGAGCAGAGGTTTCAAGAACAACTGTACTAACCGGACCAGAACGAAAGCTAGGTATCAATAGTGATTATACACCTTTTGATCAGGTGATCCTTGATCCTGAACTTACAAAGGACGTGCCAAGACACCAATGGTTTTACACCGGAATGGATTGCTATATTCATTGTGTTGAATCGCTTAACGGAACTTATTTAAATGCCTTTAGTCAGAGCTATGGCGAAAAGGCGTTTGAATTATGTAAAGAGATATTTGTACACGATAAACTTTCGGAAAAAGAAACTCAGGATAAACTTATGATGGCTTCATGGCATGGTGGCATGAGTATTGCCTATTCCCAGGTTGGTGTCGCACATGCTTTAAGTTATGGACTATCTTATCTGCTCGGTACAAAACACGGTATTGGAAATTGTATTGTTTTTGATCATCTTGAAGAGTTTTATCCTAATGGTGTCGCTCTATTTAAAGATATGAAGGCGAAGCATAACATCACATTACCAAAAGGACTCTGTAAAGATTTAAGTGAAGATGAGTTTGACATAATGATTAACGTCGCCATGGGTCTTGAGCCACTTTGGGAAAATGCCATTGGAAAAGATTGGCAAAAGACGATCAATCACGAAAAATTATTGAGTCTTTATCAAAAAATGTAGTTGATGCGCTGGCTCTCTAAGTTTATATACTTCAAAATATTAGGATGGAAGGTCACTGGTTTCACAGATTTTAAAAGCGTAAAAAAAGCTGTGATTATTGCCGTTCCTCATACAAGTTGGCATGACTTTTATATCGGTGTTTTAGTGCGATCTGTGTTAGGTATCAAATCTAATTTTGTTGGAAAAAAATCATTGTTCAAATTTCCTCATGGTTATATTTTTCGAGCCTTGGGAGGCTCTCCAGTTGAACGCCGATCTAACGAGAATCAAGTTGAAGCTATAGCGCGTTTGTTTTCTGAAAAAGACGAATTTAGAATTGGAATGGCTCCGGAAGGGACTCGAAAGAAAGTAGAGGAGTGGCGCACCGGATTTTACTATATCGCAAAAACAGCTCATGTACCAATCATCATGTTTACCTTAGACTTTGAAAATAAGGTCAACCATTTTTCTGAACCTTTTTATCCAACGGACGATAAGGAAGCAGATTTCAAATTCATGAAAAATTTCTTCAAAGGTGTTAAAGGTAAAATACCGGAATACTCTTAATGCAGTGATTATTCATGTCCCCAGGAATCTTCATCATCTTTGTTTTTTGGCGACATTCCCAAGACTTCACCACCAGCATCTACACCAAGCCCTAAAACGGTTCTGTTGGCATAATTGAAATAAGCAATGACTTGATTAGCTTCAAGTATTTCACCGTCATCATAGCCCAATTCCTTTAAAACCTTTATTTGACTTTCTTGCATAGCACCTGGTTGTAAGGTTAAATTTTGAGCATATTTGACCATGGCATATTCCTTTTGAGATAAAAAGGAGTCCAATGAATGCTGTTCTATATGCATCCGTAAATTGGCTGCCTTGTCGTCGTCATTGAGAAATCGCCGCATGCCTTCATAGTGATGGTCAAAACAATAATCACAGCGGTTAATAAAACTTGTGTAGGTTCCCAAAAACTCCAAAAACCAATTCGGAAACGAATTCTGATTGTGATGTAAGGCATTTTTGTAAAGGCTCATATGACCTATTAGCGTATGTGGTCTTAGGCTATGAATACTCAATATATTATCAATTTGATCCTTCGGACCTTTAACTTTTTGATAAATTGCCTTTAATCGACCTGTTGCTTCTGCAAATGGAATAACTTTTATCCAGCTCATAATGTTCTATCTTTTAATCGGTATACAAATTTTAATCCACTCCAATTTTCATCAATTGCCGCAACTTTAACATCAACAAGTCCAATTTCTAAAACATAAGATCTTATCAGATCTCTATTGAGTTCAGTTGGAATTTTTGAACTTCCTTTTGGCCAACTCACCCAAAAAGAACCATTCATTTTAATAGCTGATTTAAATTTGGTAATTATGGTTTCTAGATCTGAGTATGTTGTACAGAAGCCATGAAAAAAATCAAGACTTCTATCCCTAATTCGAGCGGGGTATATGAGGTCGAATTCCAGTGATTTTAACCAGTTCAAATAAGATTCGGGAGCATTGTATATACTACATAAGAATCCAGTTTTTAATCCTAATTTCTTATCTAATGGCGTTCCCGAATAGCCTGTGATCATTGAAGTAATGATAAAATTGCCTTATAAATTTAAGCAATTAAATGCAATTGCACTTTTAATTTGGCACGAGATTTGCAAATAAATTAGTGGGTTTAATTAATTAGTTAAATGAAACATAAAATAAACATGATTCATGTCACTAAAAAGAAACATTTACGTTGTTATTAATAAACCATCTTAACCGTCTCATTCCCCAATGAGGCGGTTTTTTATAAAATAAGGTTGTTGTTTTCTAAATGGAAATAAAACTAATCTGTAGTTTCCTGCATGGTGTGATACACATTCTGCACGTCATCATCTTCCTCGATCTTGTCTAATAATTTTTCAACATCGGAAGCTTCATCCTCAGAAAGTGCTTTGGTGACCTGCGGTATGCGCTCGAAACCAGAAGATAGTATTTCGATCCCTCTCTGTTCAAGCTCAGCTTGGATGGCACCGAAGCTTTCAAATGGCGCATATATCAATATGCCGTCGTCATCTACAAAAACTTCCTCTGCTCCAAAATCGATGAATTCTAACTCAATTTCTTCGGGATCAAGGCCTTCGCTAGGAATTCTAAAATTGCAGGTGTGATCAAACATAAAAACTACAGAACCTGAAGTCCCTAAACTACCATCACATTTATTAAAATAGCTTCTAATATTTGCAACGGTTCTGGTATTGTTATCTGTCGCCGTTTCCACTAGTATGGCTATACCATGTGGTGCATAACCTTCAAAAATAACTTCTTTAAAATCGCCTTGACTTTTATCACTTGCTCTTTTTATGGCACGTTCAATATTGTCTTTCGGCATATTGACCGATTTCGCATTTTGAATGACGGCACGTAGTCTAGAATTACTGTCGGGATCAGGCCCACCTTCCTTTACTGCCATGACAATATCTTTACCAATACGTGTAAAGGCCTTGCTCATTGCCGACCAACGTTTCATTTTTCGCGCTTTGCGAAATTCAAATGCTCTTCCCATAAAGATTAGAAATTAATGTAGCACAAAATTAAAAATGCAATGCTCAAAAACAAATTATTCTTCAGGTTCTACGATAGCTTCAATAGCTTCTGCCAATTGAAAATCTTTTTCAGTGACACCGTTGGCACTATGTGTAGACAACGAAATTGTCAGCACATTATAAACATTGTTCCATGCAGGATGATGGTTTAAGGCTTCACATTCAAAAGCTATTCGGCTCATGGCACTAAAGCAATCTTTAAAGTTTTCAAATTCAAATTCGGCATGAATTGCATTTTCAAAATATTCCCAATCTGGGAAACGCAATAAACGCTGTTCTATAGTGTCTTCAGAGAGTTTTGTCATATGATTATTTTTCTTTTAAATTTAATAAAATAATTGAAGAAAATCAATTCAAATTTAATTCGTCTATCACTTCCTTGCTCAATAATTGCAGGTGTTTAGGCAACATATTATCTTTTGGAAGTACAGCAAGATAGCGATCATCATTGGTTGTGAAAACCAGCTTAAAATTGGGTTGATGATTTCCTAGTGACTCAATGATCTCGCCAATAAAATCGTCGTGATGCACCAGATCTTTACTTCCTAAATGAAAAACGCCATATTTATTCCGATTAACTATATAATGCACTTGTTGAGTCACCCTAGAATCGGTGGTTACATTCATTATTAAATTAGGAAAGATCTCAATAGGTTCTTTATTGGTCAAGGCATACTTTATAGCCCTTATACGAGGCGATTGTGACCCGAATACCATCGGTAAACGCAAAATAGCTACTTTTTTTACCGGCAGTTGAGATAGTATGGTTTCAATTTTTATTTTGAAATGGCCATAAATACTGTTGCTTAATACAGTATCGCTTTCATAACTCGGAAATTTACTATAGGCATCAAAAACATTTGCCGATGACAGAAAAATGATCTTACATTTATGGCTTTTAACATAAGCAGCCATATGTTTATGAGCAATGATTTGAGATGAAAAGTCGCCGCGTAGTGCTGAAATGATGATGGTTGGTTTTACGGCTTCAATGATCTCAACCGCATCATCTTCTTCAACATTATAATGATAAAAATGCTTGTTCTTTTCTAGTTCATTATTCGGTGTATAATACGTTCCGAAAGTTTTAAAATAGGAGCAGAGTTCTTTATAAATGGCATTTCCCAAAAATCCGCTTGCGCCAAATATTAATAGTCTATGTTTAGATGAGGTCTTTTTCATTAAATTACTGTCCTTGCTGGTCTTAGCTAACCTTTATAAAATGGAAGTTTAACCACTGTTGCAGGAACGGCATTCTTTCTTATTTGAATGTTTATTTTACTGCCTATTTCTGAAAATACGGCTGGAACATAACCTAGTCCAATACCTTTTCCTAGAGAAGGCGACATGGTTCCAGAGGTGACATTGCCTATGGTTTTACCTTGTGAATCTACAATATCATAACCTTGACGCGGAATACCACGTTCGTCTATTTCGAAAGCAACTAATTTTCGTTCTGGACTGCGACGTTTTTCTTCTTCCAACGCTTCGCTATTGTTAAAAGGACTATTGAATTTGCAGATCCAGCCCAAACCAGCCTCGATAGGTGAAGTTGTTTCATCTATGTCATTGCCATACAAACAGTATCCCATTTCAAGCCTTAAGGTATCTCTGGCGGCCAATCCAATAGGTTTTATACCATATTCGGCTCCAGCTTCCATGACCTTGTCCCAAACTTGTTTGACTTCATTGTTTTTACAATAGATCTCAAAGCCACCGCTTCCCGTATAACCTGTAGCCGAAATAATAACGTGCTCAATACCTGCAAAATCACCCACAACAAAATTGTAAAACTTAATATCAGCGAGATCGTGGCTTGATAATGATTGCATGGCTTCAATGGCTTTTGGCCCTTGAATAGCTAAAAGTGAATAATCTTCAGAAAGATTTCTCATGATAGCATCAACATCATTTTTTGAAGCGATCCAATTCCAGTCCTTTCCAATATTACTTGCATTAACCACAAGTAAATAGGTTTCGTCCTCTATTTTGTATACAATAAGGTCATCCACAATCCCACCTGTATCATTCGGAAAACAACTGTATTGAGCCTTGCCAATGGTTAATTTTTCAACATCATTACTTGTTACTTTTTGAACAAGATCTAATGCATTTGGGCCTTGAATTAAAAATTCACCCATATGCGATACATCAAATACACCAACAGCGTTTCTTACAGTTTCATGTTCAATATTAACACCTTCATATTGCACAGGCATGTTGTATCCAGCAAAAGGCACCATTTTTGCACCTAAGGCTTCATGGGTAGCAGATAATGCAGTATTTTTCATTTAAATCGGAATTTATTTCTATAGCGCAAAACTACATAAATTTTGGCGTATTTTTTTTTAAATGTAGTGTTAAAAGTAAATTGAAATGTAGAATAATTATGTATTTTGGGCACCATTAAAACTTGTTTAGAATGAAAGTTAATTTTTACATTATTTTTTGCCTGTTTATGGCCTTGAATATTTATGCGCAGGATGATAAGCCAACCGATTATTTATCTTCCGAATTTCATAAGAATAGACGCGAAGCACTTCGACAGAAAATGCCTAAAAATACGGTAGCAGTTTTTTTTGCTAATGCCGAAAGGAATCGTGCCAATGATGTCGATTACGTGTATCATCAAGATCCAGATTTTTATTACTTAACAGGGTACAAAGAGCCCCATGCGGTTCTTCTAATTTTTTCTGAAGATCAAACTTATCCCGATGGAAAAACCTATAACGAAATCATATATGTACAAGAGAAAAATAAATTGAGTGAAATGTGGACTGGTAGGCGATTAGGTGTTGAGGGCGTCAAAAATGAATTAGGATTTGAGATTGCATTTAATGGAAAGGATTTTTTAAATAATAATATCGATTTCACCAAGTTTGCAAAGGTGTATTTTAAAGCATTTAAGAATGATATTAGGGATTCAAAAAAAGCTGCAGATCTGTATGATTTAAAAGAAGCCTTTAAGCAACAAATAGGGTATTATCTCCAAAAAAAGAACGATGAATCAGTTAAGGCGATAGATGTTGAACTCAATCTGGACCAGTCTATGCCTAATACAAAGGCCGAATTAGATTCGAAATCATTGAACACGTTTATGGCTGGATTACGTCAGATCAAAACTAAAGAAGAAATGGTTTTATTGACAAAAGCCATTCGGATTTCGGCCCAAGGACAAATTGAAGTCATGAAGGCCATGACACCTAATATGTCTGAAACCGAGATTCAAGGCATACATGAATATGTATATAAAAAATATGGTAGCGAATATGAAGGCTATCCTTCAATTGTTGGCGCAGGAAATAATGGTTGTGTCTTGCATTATATCGAAAACAGTAAAATGAATGTTGAGGGCGATCTCGTTCTTATGGACCTTGGCGCCGAATACCATGGTTATACAGCCGATGTGACTCGTACAATTCCTGCCAATGGTATATTTTCTGAAGAACAACGCATCATTTATGACCTTGTATATGAAGCTCAAGAAGCAGGAATAGATAAAGCACGCGTAGGCAATGCTTTTAGAGCACCTGGAGTTGCTGCAAGGCAGATTATAACCGAAGGCTTAATTGCCTTAGGGATCGCAGAAAATGATCGGGATGCAAGACAATATTTCCCTCATGGGACCTCTCATTATATTGGATTAGATGTGCACGATCCAGGTCTTTATGGAACTTATGAAACTAATATGGTCATAACTGTAGAACCAGGAATATATATTCCTAATGGAAGTCCATGTGATAAGAAATGGTGGGGAATTGCAGTGCGTATCGAAGACGATATTTTGATCACCGATTCTGGTCCAGTAAACCTTTCTGCCGAAGCACCTAGAAAAGCCGTAGAAATAGAAGCTTTAATGAAGCAAAAAAGTGCTCTTGATGATTTTAAATTGCCGAAATTAGATTAAGAACTCAATAGGTGATTTTTGAGATCTTCATAAGTAGCTATTGAAGTAGCACTTTTAGGCTTGTTCATAACACCTTTTATTTGTTCAGGTAATTCTATAGGTTTCGAAATGACCTCTTCAACAACATCTAAAAATTTTGTAGGATGTGCAGTTTCTAAAAAAACACAATGCACGTGTTGATTGGACTGAACAAATTTCTTTGCCCCTAGATATCCAACAGCACCATGAGGATCTGAGATATACCCATATTTTGTAAACAATTCCGTCATAGCTTGTTTTGTTTCCTCGTCGGTAAAACTAAACGATGACAAATTCTTTTTTAATAAGTCAAAATCATGATTATAAATCTCCAATATTCTAACAAAGTTGCTCGGATTTCCAACATCCATGGCGTTGCTAATGGTTTGTACGGAAGGCTTTGGATTATAAGTTGCTGTTTCTAAATATTCTGTAACCACATTATTAGCATTGTTGGAAGCTATAAAATGTTTAACAGGCATCCCCAATTGCTGCGCCATCATTCCTGCGCAAATGTTTCCAAAGTTGCCGCTTGGAATTGAGAAAACAATATCTTTTTTTGTTCTATATAACTTTTTATAGGCAAAAACGAAATAGAATAACTGTGGTATCCATCTGGCTATATTTATTGAATTCGCCGATGTCAATTGCATTTTTGAAGTCAATTCAGAATCTAAAAATGCCTGTTTTACCATATCCTGGCAATCGTCAAAAACACCATCTACTTTTAATGCAGTAATGTTATGACCCAATGTTGTAAGTTGTCGCTCCTGAATGTCACTCACTTTGCCATCTGGATAAAGAATAACGACCTTAACCCCATTAACGTCTAAAAAACCATTGGCGACGGCACCTCCAGTATCTCCTGATGTTGCCACCAAGACGGTAACTTCCTCAGAAATATCAGTATTAAAATAACCGAGACATCTTGCCATAAACCGTGCTCCTACGTCTTTAAAGGCCATGGTTGGCCCGTGAAACAATTCTAATGTCGAAATGTTAGCACTGATATTAACAATAGGGAAATCAAAAGAGAGTGTTTCAGAAATGATCTTTTTCAATTCTTCTTCTGGGATTTCAGGAAGTACAAATTGTTTGATGGTCTCAAAAGCTATTTCTTCGTTTGAATAATTATCGATATCAGCCCAAAATCGTTCAGATAAAGGCGTGATTTTTTCTGGAAAATATAAACCTTTATCTGGAGCTAATCCTCTAATAACAGCTTCTTTGAAACTCGTAAGGTCTGTATTTTTATTTATGGAAAAGTACTTCATTTATTTTATGATTTTAACGCCCTCAGTATTGATCTTAGAAACATAAGTTTGAAAATCTATTTTGGTATTGATATAGACTTGACGCATCGCTGATTCTACCATTAATGCAGTTTCTTTGCCTTTACTTAATGCAAATATTGAAGGTCCGGACCCTGAAATTGAACAACCTAATGCTCCAGATCGCAGCACTTCGCTTTTAACCTCATTAAAATGTGGTATCAACTGACTTCTATATGGTTCAATTATATGATCGGTCAAGGATTCTTTTATTAAGTCGTAGTCACTCGTGTGCAAAGCATGTATTAAACTGCCAACATTTGCCCATTGTTGAATGGCCTTTTCAAGTGGAACGTTGTCCGGTAAAATGGCTCTAGACTCTGATGTCTTTATTTCAATTTGTGGATGAATAATGGTTACATAAAGGTCGGTAGGTGTTGGGATTTCTAAAATTTGAAGAGGCGAAATACTTTTTACTAATGTGAAGCCACCAAAAAGTGCAGGTGCTACATTATCGGCATGTTCGCTTTTACTGGCTATTGCTTCGCCTTTCAAGGCAAAACCTAATAAATCGATTTTAGAATATGGCTGCCCTAATAGTTCATTCATAGCAAAAACGCTACCAACGGCACTTGCTGCACTACTTCCAATACCACTACCAGGTTTGATCTTTTTGTAGATTTCAATATTGAATCCGCAATCAGGGTTCAATGCATTATACATGGCCAGGGCACTTACACCAGTAACATTTTCTTCGGCAGAATAGGGGAGTTCACAGCCTTCAATTTTTGTAATCCGAATGCCTTTTTCTTCGGTTTTAAACACGCACATTTCATCACCTATAGAATCAATACAAAAGCCAAGAACATCATATCCACATGCGACATTCGCAACAGTTGCCGGAGAAAATATTTTTATGGAATTCTTCATTGTTTTAATTGTTAGCGATTCGCATTATATCCGCAAAAAGTCCTGAGGCTGTAACTTCAGCCCCTGCACCAGCACCTTTTATGATCATAGGATTTTCGGGATAGCGCTCTGTGTAGAACATCACGATGTTATCTTTTCCTTTTAAATTGTAGAAAGGATGTCCTTCAGGTATTTCTTGTAGCCCGACTTGAGCCTCTCCATTTGAAAATTCAGCAACAAATTTGAGTTGGCAATTCTTTTGTTTGGCAGACTCATATAAATCTTGGTAATGAGATTCGTTTTTGACCAATGTTTGATAAAAAGCGTCAACAGAAGGAGCTGACATGGCATCTTCGGTTAAAAAAGAGGCGGTTTTTATCTGTTCCAAATTCATTTCAATACCACTTTCCCGTGCAAGAATAAGAATTTTTCTCGCCACATCAATACCACTGAGATCAACACGCGGGTCTGGTTCGGTATAACCTTCGTCTTGAGCTTGTTTAACCACATCATGAAAGCGTGTTTCACCATTAAAATTATTAAAAACAAAGTTTAAACTTCCCGATAGAACAGCTTGAATTGTATTGATCTTATCGCCTGATGTGATCAAATGATTTAAAGTGTCAATGACAGGCAATCCTGCGCCAACATTGGTTTCAAACAAGAATGGCGCATTGTATTTTCTTGACAGGTATTTCAATTCATTGTAGTTTTTATAATCACTAGACCCCGCAATTTTATTACAGGCAACAACAGCAATATTTTCCTTTAAATAATTAGAATACATTGCTGCTACAGATTCGCTTGCGGTAATATCAACAAAAATACTGTTCCTCAAATTAAGAGATTTAACCTTGGCTAAAAATCCTTCAAGACTTGCTTTTTCTCCATTCTTGAGCAAATCCTGCCAATTTTTTAATGAAATGCCGTCGTCGTCAAAGTGCATGGTACGAGAATTGGAAATACCAACTATGCGTATATTCACTTTGTGTTGTTCTTTTACAAACTTTCGTTGCTGTTGAATTTGTTCAAGAAGTCGTTCACCAACGTTTCCAACGCCAGTTATAAATAAGTTGACCTGCTTTGTTTTGATCTCAAAGAAGCGCTCATGAATCGTATTTAATGCTTTTTTGACGTCTTTGCTTTCAATTACCGCAGAAATATTACGTTCTGAGGCACCTTGAGCAATGGCCCTAATATTGACATTGTTTTTCCCTAATGCACTAAACATTTTTCCACTGATTCCTTGATGACTTTTCATATTATCACCTACAATGGCGATTATGGCCAATCCGGCTTCAATTAAAATGGGATCGATCTTATTTAAGGCAATTTCGTTTTCGAAGATTTTATCAATCACAGATTTGGCCTGAATTGCCTCATTTTCGTCAATTCCAAAACAAATAGAATGCTCAGAAGAGGCCTGGGTGATCAAAATGATATTGATCTTTTCCTGAGCCAAGGTTTCAAACAAACGCTTGCTAAATCCAGGAATGCCTACCATTCCGTTTCCTTGTAAAGTTAGCAAGGCAATATTATTAATATTACTAATGCCTTTTACAGGTGAGGTATTGCCATTACTCGCGTTGTTTGTTATGGCTGTTCCTTCATCGTCTGGAGCCCAAGTATTTTTAATTAGAATGGGAATGTTTTTATTTAAAACCGGCTGAACAGTTGGTGGATAAAGTACCTTCGCTCCAAAATGCGACAATTCCACGGCTTCTTGATAGGAGATCTGTTTTATAGGTAATGCTTGTTTTACCAGCTTCGGATTTGTAGTAAACATGCCGCTTACATCCGTCCAAATTTGGAGCTCTGAAGCATTAATCGCAGCTGCAATGAGCGCAGCAGTATAATCGGAACCACCACGACCTAAGGTCGTAAATTCCTTAGCTTTCGACCTTGCGATAAATCCTGGAACAACAGTGATTTGTTCATTTGATTCCTTAAAATAATGTTCGATATTTTTATGAGTAGTCTCTAAATCTACTTCAGCCTTGGTATGCTGTGAATCTGTCACGATCAACTCCTGGGCATTTTTTAATTTTGCATCTAAAGCATGATGGACTAGAGCTTCGGAAATGATATACGATGACAACAGTTCTCCAAAACTTAAGAGTTTATCTGTGGTTTTAGGGGACAGTTCATTTATTAAGAAAAGTCCGTCTAATAATTTCTCTAAGCGATTTAATTGGGCACTAACAAATTCAATGACACGTGATGTGTTTCCATTGGAAATGAGCCCATTTATGATGTCTAAATGAAGCGTTTTGATAGCTTCTAGCTCCAAGGTATAATTCGGATCTTTATTAATTGCCATAGTTGCAACTTCCATGAGTCTATCAGTAATGCCTCCAACTGCAGAAACAACAACCACGAGCTTATCGTGTTGAGCTTGTTGACCAATGATCTTTATAACATTATTAAGAGAATTGACAGATCCGACGGAGGTTCCACCAAATTTTAGAACTTTCATTTGTGATGATTTAAGGGGTTGAATATAAACTTTTTAAGAAAAAAAGGACGTATTGAAGTAGAAATAAATTTAAAGATAACCCTAACGGGTCGTAGTCATAGATGACCTTACCAATGCTGAGTTGTAATCTGAAGAGATTATTATCAAAAGATTTATATTTTGAATTATTGGTTTCATAAGACGCCTTTGCTTATCAAATGTATTATTTTTACAGTCATTAGAAAATATTTCATAATAAATTCTATGAGCAGATGAAAATATTCGCCAAAGAGCAAATTTACCAAGGAGATAAGATCACGGCTGAAAAGCAAGGCATTTCATCAACTGAGTTAATGGAACGTGCTGGCATCCAAATTTTCAATTGGCTGCATGCCAGAATGCAGGGTGCTCAAGTACCGGTTCATGTGTTTTGTGGTATTGGCAATAATGGTGGTGATGGATTGGTCATAGCTCGCCATTTGATTACTCATGGCTATAATGTGTTTACTTATGTTGTTAATTGTAGTGATAAACGGTCTAAGGATTTCCTGATAAATTATGATCACATTAAAACGGTCACAAAAAAATGGCCTATTCTGTTAACTTGTAAAGAAGAATTTCCGGCCATTGGTCATGATGACATCATTGTTGATGCAGTTTTTGGTATTGGTTTGAATCGAGAGGTCGATGTTTGGGTTAAAGAATTGTTCCAACATTTCCGCGCATCAAAGGCATTTACATTATCTATTGATATGCCTTCTGGATTATTTGCTGAAAGTGTTCCCAAAGATGAAAATGCAGTGGTTTGGGCAAATCATACACTTAGTTTTGCTTCACCTAAATTGGTGTTTTTTCTTCCAGAAACATATAAGTATACACAGCAATGGGAAATTCTTGATATTGGACTTGATCCTGAATTTTTATATACAACACCTACCGAAGCTGAATTCATCATGAAAATGGATGTGTTGCCAATGTATCGTCCAAGAACAACCTTCGCCCATAAGGGCAATTTTGGACACAGTCTGATCATAGGTGGAAGCTATGGAAAAATTGGAGCGGTAATTTTGGCAAGTCAGTCTACTCTTGCCATTGGCGCCGGATTAGTTACAGCCAATGTTCCTAAATGTGGTTATACTGCTTTACAGGCAAGATTCCCTGAAGCCATGGTGATCACTGATGAAGACGAGCAATTGATCACCAAAATTGATGTTAATATTGATCCAACAGTTATTGGTGTGGGAATAGGGATGGGAACCGATCCTAAGACAATAAGCGCATTTTCAAGTTTTTTAAAATCGAATAAAAAACCACTCGTTTTAGATGCTGATGCTTTGAATATTATTTCAAGTAAAAGTTCACTTTTGAAGTTGCTTCCAGAAAACACCATTTTATTGCCACATTTTGGAGAACTCGAACGGTTGATCGGGAAGTGGAAGGATGATTTTGAACGCCTTAAAAAAGCAAAGGCATTTTCTAAGAAGCATAAGGTGATTCTGGTCATAAAAGGAGCATTTACGATCACAGTTTTTAATGACAGATTATTTGTAAACTCCTCTGGTAATCCTGGAATGGCCACTGCTGGAAGTGGAGATGTCTTGATGGGAATAATTACCGGATTAATAAGTCAAGGTTATGAACCACTGGTAGCTACGGTATTTGGGGTGTATTTACATGGACGGTCAGGAGACCTTGCAGCTCAAGATCTCGGTTACGAAAGCATAATTGCAAGCCATATGATCGATTATTTAAGCGAAGCTATTTTAGATCTTTTCAAAAGACCAGAACAACCAGAACCAGAAAAATCAGAAGACAATAAAGCATAAAAAAAGCTGCCAAAAGACAGCTTTTTGTTTATGTTGAATTAGCATTATAATTTTAATTCTTCAAACATCTTGATCAATTTAGGATCAGATGGTCGTGGCGCATCAGCAGTTACAATTTGTCCTTCAGGATCTATTAATAAAAATCGCGGTATACCTTCAATGGCATAATCAGTAACAAATTTAGAATTCCAATCATTATCGGCAAATAATTGAATCCCACCTAATTGTTTGTCATTTACCATTTCAACCCAGACATTATGATCTTTTGATTTGTCGATTGATGTACTCACAAAAGCTATATTTTTTTCGTGATACTTTTGTTCAACTTCCTTTAAATAAGGAATTTCACGTTTGCATGGTCCACACCATGTAGCCCATACATCAACATAAACATATTTCCCTCTCAAATCTTCTAATGACATGGTGCCACCTTTATGGTTCTCATAATCGATAAATGCTGGTGAAGGCATGCCCTTGGCCAAGAGTTTTACCTTTTCATATTTTTTTGTCAGCTTCGCTTTAAAAGCTTCATCTGTTGACATGGCTAATAAGCCCTTATAATAGGCCTCATTATACTCATTATTAGGAGAAATTTCATAATTAAGCATTTTAGAAAGATCTTCTTTTAGTTTTGGAAAGCCATTAGCAAGAACTTCGTCAAACACTTTAGAAGGCGCTTCACTTTCTCTTATTTTATTAGCATAATGATTTTGAACCAATCGTCTGTAATTGGATAGTTCATCATAATATTCGGCGTTGTTATAATCAATCGAAGCCAATGGTTCCATAAGATCTTTGGAGGCTTCAAACCCATCTTTCTTGGCGTAATATTCATGATATGATGGATAATTTTGAAGATTTAATAAATGTTCAAATTCGAGATTTTTCTTTTCCAATTCTTTAAACTCATCGGAAAGGTTGGTTGCTTCATCAAAAACTTTTTTCTTGGCGTCTTTAATAGCATTTAATTTAGCTATGAAATCATTTTCCTCCATAGTATATACGGCAACAAAATCACCGGATTCCTTTTCATCGACCAAATATTTTTTCACTAAGTAATTATTATTTTCTGCACCATTTCCTACATAGGTAATGCTTTCGTCAAACTTAGCTGTATTAAGAGACATAGTCAAGTCGTTGCCTTGGGCTAAATAGATGCTCGCGTTTTCTCTACCATGTACAAAGGTATAATACCCAGTTTCAATTGTTAAGGTATCAGCGAAAGTACCGTCAGCAGCAACATTAAGTTCAGCAACTTTATTTTGCCCCTTATATATGACAGCACTTTGTCCTTTTGGGTTTACTATTTTACCAGACAAAAGAGCATACTCAACTTTTGGCTCATTTTTACATGCAACAATTGAGAATGTGACCATCATTATTACAACTAATCTTTTCATTTTTATCTTGTTTTTGTTTGAATTCAGCCAAAAATAGCAAAGGCGGTTCTATTTTGTTTATTAATTAACATTTTTTTGGAATTATTTTAGGGTTTGTTGTATTTTGAAATCCAAATTATTTCAACATGAATGAGTTTCATATCGTGACTAATAAACCGCTTGATTTAGTAGCTATAAATGAGGTGCTTAGATCAAATAAGAAATTAAAGTTATCTGAAGCTTCACGTGAAAGGATCATTAAGTGCCGAAATTTTCTCGATAGAAAACTAGCCGAAAGTGATCGTCCGTTTTATGGTATCAATACTGGGTTTGGATCTTTACATAATGTTAAGATCAATTCGAAGGACCTTTCTAAATTGCAATGTAATTTAATGTTGTCTCATGCTTGTGGGACTGGAGAATTCGTACCTGTTGAAATTTGTAAACTGATGCTGTGGTTTAAGATCAGGTCCTTAAGCTATGGACATAGCGGCGTTCAAATTGAAACTGTTGAGCGCCTCATCGATTTTTATAATAACGATATTATTCCGGTAGTGTATACACAAGGTTCTCTTGGAGCTTCAGGCGATCTCGCACCTCTTGCACATCTTACTTTACCCCTTTTAGGTGAAGGTGAAGTATATTATAATGGTAAACTGATGGGGTCGAAAAAGATGTTGAATAAATTTAATTGGGAACCAATTACACTTAAATCAAAAGAGGGTCTAGCTTTGTTAAATGGTACTCAATTTATGAGCGCTTATGGGATTCACTTATTATTAAAGAGTCATAAACTGGCATATCTAGGTGATGTCATCGGTGCTATTTCTTTAGATGCCTTTGATGGAAGAATTGAACCTTTTGATGAACTGGTACATTTAATAAGACCGCATAACGGACAACTAAAAACAGCAAAGCGGCTACAACATATATTAGAGGAAAGTGAGATCAGAGAACAACCTAAGAAGCATATTCAGGATCCATATTGCTTCAGGTGTATGCCTCAAGTTCATGGTGCTACAAAAGACACTATAGATTTTGTTGAGAAAACATTTATAACTGAGATTAATTCAGTGACCGATAACCCAAATATTTTTTTCGAGGAGGATAAAATAATTTCTGGAGGAAATTTTCACGGACAACCATTGGCCTTGGCCTTTGACTTTCTAAAGATCGCTATGGCCGAATTAGGAAGCATTTCTGAACGACGTACCTTTCAATTGATTTCAGGGCAACGAGGACTACCAAGTTTTTTGGTAACTGATCCCGGATTGAATTCTGGGTTTATGATCCCTCAATATACAGCTGCAAGTATTGTTAGCGCAAACAAACAACTCGCTACTCCAGCTAGTGTAGACTCAATTGTGAGCTCAAATGGCCAGGAAGATCATGTTAGCATGGGTGCAAATGCAGCAACCCAAGCCAACGACCTCATTGATAATTTAGAACGAATTTTAGCCATTGAACTCTTCAATGCTTCTCAAGCCATTCATTTTAGAAAACCAATAAAATCTTCTCCCTTTATTGAAGCCTTTTTAATATCGTACAGATCAGTCGTTCCATTCGTTGAAAATGATATTTTCCTTCATCAGGAAATTATGAACTCCATTAGATTCCTTCAATCACTAAACGTTGATAATGAAGCACTTTTAAATTAAAAAGATTGTTAACATTTTCGTCAAAATACTCAAATATTAGTTGAAGTCATTTGGATTAACAGTTTATTCGCCATAATTTTGATAGTACAAGTAAATGTAGTGATACATCTGCTTTAATATATGTTATTACTTCGCCTTTTTGGCGGTGATTTACTACTCTGAAATTGTTTAATAGCACAACAATTTAATTGATTACTAGCACTTTTATTAAATTGATGATTATCACAATGATAATCAACGATTAGACGACTTTTGACTGATAAAAAAATCATCTTTTTTTATCGGAATTCTATCGTTTAGTCCTAATCTAATTTTGTACTTAATTATTTCTTGTTTTATGGAAGTGATTAAAACTATTAAAGGATGTTAAAAATAATTTTAATTAAATCTAAATGTTATGTTTATGAACAATTTTACCAAAAGTAGTGGTAAGGCCTTTTGGCACTCCACTACGAATTTAACTTGTTGTGGCATTGATTTATCGAAATTGAAATCTAAGGGTATGAAGAACGTGATGTTCTTTCTACTCATTATGCTTTCTTTTTCTTTTTCAGTTAATGCACAAACCGAGTTTTTACCCATTTGTCAGGATGAAGCTCCAGGACCTCCGTTTACCGAGGAAGAGGTAGCCGATTTGTATTCAAATCAATGTCCTGATGGTGTAATCGAGGTCACCTTAGTAACGACAGATACTGGTGATGACTGCGAATGGACTCGTGTACATCGTTACGATGTGAAATGTGATGACGCTACCTTAACACCACTGAAGGTGATTTATAATGGTGGTGATGAATCAGCTCCAGAAATGGTTGGAGATCCTCCAAGTGATCTTACTGATGTAGATGCTTGCTTCGCGGATATCCCTGCTGGTCCAACTGAAGAAGAAATTGCCGCTCTTTATGAAGACAATTGTGGAAATGTTAACGTTACTAAATCAGGCGTGCCGTCCGGTGATGACTGTAATTGGAGCGTTCTTTACAAGTACACTATTGTTGACGATTGTGGAAATCAAGCCGATGATCTTGATATCACATACAGTGGTGGCGACATGACCCCACCTGAACTAAATAAAGGCGAACAACTTCCAACAGGAAGCTCTGGTTTAAATCTTTGTTTTGAAAATGTACCAGAAGGTCCAAGTGAAGCTGATATAGCTGCCTTGTTCTCTGACGAATGTGGTGGAGAAATCACCGTAATTAAGGATTCTTACTTTAAAGGAGATGATTGCGGATGGAAAGGTGAAATTTCATATACAGTAATAGACGCTTGTGGAAACGCACTTGATCCTATTATTCTTGCTTATTCTGGTAGTGATACTGAAGATCCAGTGTTAGATTATTTACCTGAAGATTTTTCAGTTACATGTATTGATCTAGTCCCAGCTGCTGATTCAATTAATTATACAGATAACTGTAAAGACGACGGAAAATTAAAAGCTGATTCTGTAGATGATACAAGCGGGCTTGGCAATTTCTGTGAAGGCGGAATTATTATAAGAACTTGGACTGCTACCGATAATTGCGGTAACTCAACGAGTCATTCTATTACTATAACTGTTGAACCAGCTCCGCAAGCTGAGTTTGATACCCCACAAGACTACGCAATCGATTGTTCTGAAGTTGAAGGTTTCGAACCTCAATTTTTAGGTTATTCAAACGGTGGTGAAGGTGCTTGTGATATAAGTGGACAAGTACAAGGTACTGCAGAACCTTTTGAAGGAAGCTGTGGTTCTTTTGTTGTTAATTATGAGTACACTGATGAGTGTGGACGTACGTCTACAGCTTCTCAAACAGTGACTGTTATTGATAATAAACCACCTGTACTTACACCTGCAGAAAACTATACTGCCGAATGTGATGGTGCTGGAAATCAAGCGGAATTAGATGCATGGTTGGCCGATAACGGTGGTGCTACTGCTGTAGATGATTGTGGCAACGTAACATGGTCAAATAACTTTAGTGGTTTATCTGACGAATGTGGAGCTACTGGTTCTGCAACTGTTGAATTTACAGCTACAGACGATTGCGGCAATTCTGATAAAACAACGGCTACATTTACCATAGTAGATACAACGAATCCAACCATAGATACTCCAGCAGAAGATGAAACTGTGGAATGTGATGGTGCTGGTAATCAAGCTGCTTTAGATGCATGGCTTACTAATAATGGTGGAGCAACGGCTTCAGACATTTGTGGTGACGTTACATGGTCTAACAACTTCATCGGGTTATCTGACGATTGCGGTGCAACAGGTTCTGCTACTGTAGAATTTACAGCTACCGATGATTGTGGTAACGAGTCTACGACTTCAGCTACATTTACAATTGTAGATACTACCGATCCAGTAATCACACCAACTGTTAACGAAGTTGTTGAATGTGACGGTGAAGGTAATTTAGATGCATTTAATGCATGGTTAGCCAATTATGGTGGTGCTACAGCAAGTGATGTTTGTGGTGGTACTGTAATTTATGCTGGTCAACCTTCTTTTGCAGAAGCTTGTGGAAACACTGGAACATATACTGTAGAGTTTACAGCGTATGACGACTGTGAAAATGAAGCTAAAACAACCGGTACATTCACTATAGTAGATACAAACAGCCCTCCAATAACTGAGGAAGCTGCAGATCTTTCTGTTGAATGTGATGGTTTAGGTAATCAAGCAGAATTCCAAGCATGGTTAGATGCAAATGGTGGAGCTCAGGCTTATGACCTTTGTTCTGACATTACTTGGACTAATGATAATGATGGTCAGTTCTCAGATGATTGTGGACTTACAGGATCTATATATGTACTGTTTACTGTAACTGATGAATGCGGATTAAGCTCATCAACGGGTGCTACTTTTTCTATAATAGATACAAGTAACCCATCTATCGACATCGCTGCCATGGATATGACAGTTGAATGTGATGGTGCTGGTAACCAAGCAGAATTAGATGCATGGTTAGCTAACAATGGTGGTGCTGAGGCGTCTGATACATGTGGAGATGTTAGCTGGTCTAATGACTTCACTGGATTAAGTGATGACTGTGGTGAAACAGGACAAGCTTTAGTAGTATTTACTGCTACTGATGACTGTGGAAACGCGTCTAAGACATCTGCTACATTCTATATTATAGATACAACAGATCCAGAAATCACTCCAGCTGCAGATGAAACTGTGGAATGTGATGGTGCTGGAAATCAAGCGGAATTAGATGCTTGGTTAGCAAACAATGGTGGAGCAACTGCTGAAGATGATTGTGGCAATGTAACATGGTCAAATAACTTCACTGGTTTATCTGACGAATGTGGTGCTACTGGTTCTGCAACTGTAGAATTTACAGCTACTGACGATTGTGGTAACGAGTCTAAGACTTCTGCTACATTTACTATAGAAGATACAACCAATCCAACAATTGATGTACCTGCAAAAGATGAAGTTGTAGAGTGCGATGGCGAGGGTAACCAAGCGCAATTAGCAGCATGGTTAGCTTCAAACGGTGGCGCTTCTGCTTCTGACCTTTGTGGTGATGTGACCTGGTCACATAACTGTGGTGGTGGAAACGGTGAGCTTGAGTTTGTTGGTTCATTCGATCCAGAAGATGGACCGGAGTGGACAGATAACCCACCTGTTTATAGTGCTAAAGAAGCAGCAGCTTTAATTTATGGTGGTTCACCAGATGATTACGTTGTTTCTACAGATCCAAATGGAGTAAACAACACAGGATGGTATTCTGTATGGGGTGACGCTGAATGTCAACAATATGATCATGATTATAGTTTAGATCAAGGAAACCCAGGATATAATGATCCAGGAGGATTTGGTTCTGCTGCATCAGCATATGTTAGAGATAACTGTGGATTAACCGGTGTTCACTTAAACTATGTATATAGAATTATAGGAGACGGTGATGGTGCTTGTGAAGTATCTGATGAATGTGGCGCTACTGGTTCTGTAACTGTAGAATTTACAGCTACTGACGATTGTGGTAATGAGTCTAAAACGACTGCTACCTTCACTATTGAAGATACAACAAATCCAGA
>JABDMU010000040.1 GCA_013001285.1 Flavobacteriaceae bacterium | reverse complement strand
CCGTTTTTTTCTCCGAAGGCTTTTCTATCTTCTTCATTTGGCATAAATTCATTGAATAGTTCTCCGTTACGCGCATTCATTTTTTCAAGATCGGCCATCGATTCCACAAAGAATGCTTCTAGATATTCGGTTCTATCCGCTCCCCAGCCATGGGCATTTGGATAATAAGCCTTAATATATTCATTTTTATGAATTACATTTTCTAAGACTTGATTTCTTAACATATTGAATTCCTTTCCGGTTCCATCTTCAGGATAGGCAAAATGACTTCTTCTTACATAGCATATCAGATCTTGAGTATTTGCTGTAGGTACAGGTTTTGCACCAGACATGGTAGCATAAATTTCATCAGAATGATGTACAGAATAATAATCATTACGTTTTTGAAAATAAGCACGTCTCGCTGTCGAATCCGGCCATGCCTCTCTGGATAATTCGGCATTTCTGTCTCCGGCTTTGTCAATATCTTCCCAATTGGCAAAGGATTGTACAAAGATCAATTCAGTATTATCTTCTGAATATAAATGCATATAAAAAGAAGACCCAATAATAAGTTCATTCTTTTTGGTTACTTTTTCTAAATATTCTTTTTCGGTTGCAATCCATTCGTCCATGTCAAAGTCATCATTGTCCATATTCCAATGCATGGTCATCACGGTAATGTACTCAGGACGAGCTTGGTCCTGTGCAAAAATCGAGGGGGTAATAAGTAATAGCATGACTACTATTACTGAAAATAGTTGGTTGGTTGTTTTCATAATCTCTCTAATTTAATTATTATAATGGTTAAAATTAATTGCGTATTTAATCTTTGGGACTATAATAAAAAATGAGACTTGAGTAACTCTATTTTCGGTCGAAATGGTATTTGAAGTAATTAAATTTACAAAAAAATGAAGTAATTATTTATAAAAAGGTGTCTTTTAGTTTTTTAGACATGGCTTTAATGACCATCTCATAGCTATGATCTATAAGTTCCAATATGAATTCTGGTTGAAATTCTCCTTTATAGATATCGATTGTATTCCAATGCTTATTACTTACATAAGGCCCAGGATAAACACTATGATATTGTTCTCGTAATTCAAGAGTATATTCAGGATCACATTTTAAGGTTATGGAGGCTTCCCCTTTCTCCCATTTATCCAAAGGGGCTAGAGCAAACATCTTTCCTGCAACTTTAAAAACCAAAGTATCGCCATTAAATGGAAAGCCTTCGGTTGCGGCCTTTTTTGATAAGCAATATGCTCTTATTTGCTCAATATTCACTCAATTTGCTTTTGTTTGGCGTTCTGAATTTCCAGGGCAGAATAATCCAACTTCCATCCAATAGTTTCAACTAAATTTTCAATCAATGAAATGGCTTCTAGAGCTTCAGTTTTCGCCACATCATAGAGTCCGCTTTCTGGAATCTTATCCATGATATGGGTCTTTGCTTCTACTTGTAATTCGGTGAGATCAGACGCATCAAATTTATTAAAATAGCCATCTTTCTTGTCATAATAATTAATAGTTGTATCAATACTAAGTACTTCTGGTTGCGGAAAATTTGACAAGATCATCGTTTTTGAATTTGAATCTGTATCCATGGTCACTTTAGAAAGATCAAAGCCAACATGTGCCTTAGCATTCACGATCACCAAGGCCTTTTTCTTGCTTGAAATGAGTTTAACAAACTTCTGTTTAACATCCTCATAATGATAAATTTCTGCAAAGTCACCTTCAACAGTTATAAATTTACAGACCCTTTTTACCTTATCAATTAATAAGACCGATTGTGTTTTTGCTAATTGCTTTTTCTTTAATGACCTAAAAAAAGTAACACCAATTAGAGTCACTAAAATTCCAATAATTATTCCTAAAAATGCTTCCATATTTTAGTCCTTAATCTAATTCAATTTTATACAATACAGGTTTGCTTGGTGAAGCATCATTTTCAAATGGGGCAATTTGAAGGTTTAATAAGTAGGGACCATCCTTTACCTTATTCGGAACATAAATAAATTCGGTTATGGTTGCATCTAATCTAATTTTACCATGAATATCCCAAAATGCATGATGTGCTAACAATTCGCCTTCGTCTCTTTCTTTATCTACACTTGGTAGATCTATAAGTAAATGTTTGATCCCTTTTTGTCTCAAATAAATTGCGGCTTCCTCTAGTAGATATGGTGGGTTGGTATTTGAATATTGCCTTGATAATTTTTCCTTCGTATTTGGCAATGTTCTAATGACAATAGCTTCCCTTTTTTTATTTCCTAAGGCAAACCTTAGTTGTTTTTTTGAGATTACCAGATCTTCATCTCGCTTTTCAGGTGCGACGGTAACGACTTCGGCAAGAAAGAAAAACCGTTTTAAATTTTTATTTATGCTATGAACCTTTTCTGTAATATGACCAGCAGTCTCGGTATGAGTACCATGAGCATGTGGATTGAAGAAAATATTATTAAAATTAATTGAAGCCCCTTCCTTAACACTGGCCGTCCAACCATCAAAAGTGACGGGTTCAATTTTTGGTTCAGGGACATACCATGCATTTACATTTTTCACAGAAGAAATTAGAGGAATAGATATGTCTAAAGGTTGACTAAGGTCAATACTTACTTTTCTACTATTTAAAACAAGATTTGCAATCATTCTAATTCAATTTAAATAAATGCGATGCGATGCCATCACATAAAAATTTACCGCGTTTTGTAACCAATAAATTATCATTATCAATATACAACAAATGTTCTTTAATAAAGTGTTCTGCTGCACCTAGGAGATCTTCTAAAAAAGGTTTTCCAAATGTTGTTTCAACATGATCTAATGATACACCCCACATTGTCCTTAAACCTGTCATAATATATTCGTTATAGCGATCGATAAGTGATAAATATTCATTTTCAGAAGGTAATTCCCCAGTTTTTATAGACTGAATATATTTTGAATTGTTTTTAATATTCCAGCTGCGCTGTTTTCCAATGAATGAGTGCGCTGAAGGTCCGATGCCTATATAATTCTTCCCCTTCCAATAGGCTGAATTATTTTTACTAAAATATCCTTTTTTTCCGAAATTCGAAATTTCATAATGCAAGAAGTCGTTTGCTTCTAGAACATCAATTAACTCAAGGAATTGCGCTTCAACTTCCTTTTCATCAATTTCTGAAACCAAACCTTTTTTGATAAAGGATGCCAGAGCTGTTTTTGGTTCGACAGTAAGGGCGTAACTCGATATATGTGGCACACTGTAAGACAGTGCTATTTTAATATTTTCTTTCCAGCGTTCCATTCCCGAGTTTGGAATGCCATAAATAAGATCAATAGATATATTGTTGAAATTTTTGGCTGCAATTTCAAGAGTTTCGTGTGCTTCTTGTGCATTATGTGCCCGATTCATGAACCGCAAGTCTTCATCAAAAAAAGACTGGATGCCTATACTGAGTCGGTTTATTGAACTCTCAGAAAGTTTTTCTATGTATGAAGGTAAAAGGTCATCTGGGTTGGCTTCCAGCGTTATTTCAGGATCGATTGAAACCTGAAACGTGTTTTTCACTTTGTTAATTAGAGTCTCTAAGGTTTCAACAGCTAGTAGGCTTGGGGTACCGCCGCCAAAATAAATGGTTTCAATGGGTTCATTTATAAGTTCGCTTTTACGCAACTCCATTTCAGATAACAACGCTGAAATCAATTCATCTTTCTTTTTTAAAGATGTCGAAAAATGAAAATCGCAATAATGACAGGCTTGCTTGCAAAACGGAATATGTATATAAATACCTGCTATGATTTCTCTGTTTTAATTAACCGATCTTTCCCTGGTTTTGCTTCACGAAGGCTGACCATCCCGAATAACTTTTTCCAACTGAAACTCTCCCTGCATTATAGAAATGACAAACAGCAGCCGCTAATCCGTCGGTAGCATCCAGGTTTTTAGGAAGCGATTTTAATTGTAGTAAACTTTGAAGCATTTTTGCTACTTGTTCCTTACTTGCATTTCCATTTCCAGTAATGGCCATTTTTATTTTCTTGGGAGAATACTCAGTAATCGGGATTTCTCGAGAAAGTCCGGCAGCCATTGCCACACCTTGGGCTCTACCAAGCTTTAGCATACTTTGTACATTCTTTCCAAAGAAGGGGGCTTCAATGGCGATCTCATCAGGATTAAAAGAGTCGATAAGTTCAACAGTACGTTCGAAAATAAGTTTTAGCTTCAAATAATGATCGTCATATTTTTTGAGATGCAGTTCGTTAAGTTGTACAAACTCCATGCTTTTATTAACGACCTTAATGATCCCAAATCCCATTATGGTTGTTCCTGGGTCAATTCCTAAAATAATTTTTTCGCTACTCATTAATCGCAGTAATAACAGCCACTCAAAGAAACTGAGACGCCAATTGTAAAATGAATGAGGTCGCCATTAAAGGAAAATCCATCCATTGCAGGATCGTACTTTTCCTTGTTAGACAAGCTCATGACATAAGAAAAATCGCCATAAACAGATACCGTTCTCGCAATCCCATAATGTATTTCGAGTCCTGCCATAGCTTGTGGGAATGTATACGTGTTTTCAACATAACTCCCTAGTGGTTTGGTAAAACTAATTCCTGGACCTATATGCGTTATTACAGCCATTTGAGGTGGTAAAAATCGCATTATATGGGTTAAATCATATACAAATTGTGCATTGATCCTTGAATAATTTAATTTATACTCAGGAGAACCGTCACCATTTACAGAACGGTTAAATCCAAAATCGAATTTAGCACCATACTCCTTTTTAAACATATATTGAACGCCAAGGTTTATTGTTGGAAAGTTTAAATATTTACTGAAGAAATTATCGTCATCAATGTTGTCTATTGGATTATTAAATCCGAAGCCAATTTGCATCTTCCAAGTGCTAGTCTCTTCTTGTGAGAAACTCAAAAAAGAAAATGAACATAATACAAAAATGAGCACAACTTTATATTTATTGAAATTTGAGGTCATATAGTATTAAAAGTTTTATTTTGTGTCATTATAATGGAAAGATAATAAAATGTTTCGAGCGCTTCCTTACAAAACTAAGCAATTCTTTTTTTTACTTATTAAACTGAGTATTGTGTTTGGAGCCTTTTATTTCATATATCAAAAAATAGCTAATAATGAAAATATCGATTTTAAGGTTTTTTGGAGCTTTTTGGTCGAAAATGAGGTGTTTTCTATCAAAAACGTCTGTTTTTTGTTGTTTTTAAGCATTTTTAATTGGTTTTTTGAAATCCATAAATGGCAGAAATTAGTGTCTTTTATTAAGAAAATTAGCTTTTATGATGCTTTAAAGCAAAGTTTATCCGCCTTAACCGCCTCACTTATTACACCAAACAGAATTGGTGATTATGCTGCAAAAGCTGTTCATTATTCGAAATCATTTCGCAAACGTATTGTGCTCCTTAATTTGCTATCTCATATGGCACAAATGTCTGCAACCTTAATTTTTGGAGTTATTGGGTTTTCATTGTTTGCATCTAAGTATAGCATGGATCTTCCATATTTCAAGCTGGGAAGAATGTTGGCCTTGGTTTTATCAATAGGATTAATTGCAGCTCTTGGAATTAAGCAAAATAGAATAAAGATCAAAGGATTTGAACCTTCAAAAATATTCGAGTTTATTCGGAAAATGCCTTTGAAAATCCACCTAACGAACTTTAGTTTTTCTGTGATTCGCTACCTGATCTTTTCTTATCAATTTTATTTTTTATTATGCATATTTGGAATTGATGTGAGCTATTTAAATGCCATGATGATCATCACCACCATGTATCTTATAGCGTCTGTAATCCCAACCTTTTTTATTCTTGATATTGTCGTTAAAGGAAGTATCGCATTGTATCTATTCGATATTGTTGGTGTCAATAATTTGACCATACTATGCATTACACTGCTCATGTGGATCTTGAACTTTGTATTCCCTAGTATTATAGGGAGTTTTTATGTGCTCAATTTTAAATCATTGAATGTGGTTCCTGATACTCAAAGAGAATGAATGCCATTTTAATAATTATCGCCTCTTTATATCTTCTACTTATTGGTGGTTTAACAGTTGGGATGTTTAAAGTGAATCCCTTTGTCTTAAAACCATACCCTCCTAACATTAAATTCTCAATTGTTATAGCATTAAGAAATGAGTCGGCCAATTTAAAAGCCTTGTTGCAATCTATAAAAAACTTGAACTACCTCTCAGAATATTTTGAAGTTCTTTTGATCAATGACGAATCTAATGATAACTCCTTAGAAATTATCACTGATGGCCTCAGAGATCTCAACCTGTTAAACGTGGAGGTATTTAATAATAAAAGAATAACGAACGCACCTAAAAAGGATGCTATTAAAACAGGTATTGAAAATGCTAAATTCGAATGGATTTTAACCACCGACGCCGACTGCATTTTGCCGGAAGATTGGTTATCAAATTTTAATAGTTTTATCCAAGAGGAACACCCGAGTATGATCGTTTCACCTGTGACTTATCATGAAATAAGTTCTTTCCTGGATCATTTTCAAATCCTGGATTTTTTAAGCTTACAGGGGGCAACCATAGGAGGTTTTGGGATTAATTGCCCATTTCTATGTAATGGCGCCAATTTCGCCTATACAAAAAGTCTTTTTTCTAAAGTTGATGGATTTAAAGGAAACACTAAAATAGCCAGTGGTGATGATGTTTTTCTAATGGAGAAAGCACTAAAACATGAGGATGAAAAAGTTTCTTATTTAAAATCTAAACAGCAATTGGTACTCACAAGACCTGAATCATCATTTTCAAAACTAGTTCAACAACGGAAACGATGGGCTTCAAAATCTACGCATTATTCTAACTACTTTGGTAAAGTTACTGGCCTTATTGTCTTAATGATGAACTTCATAGTAGTTGTCTATCCTCTTGGACTGATTTTCAGCTTTTTTAACTTAAAATTATTCCTTCTTATTTTTAGTGTTAAACTGGTTGTTGATTTTGCTTTAATATATTTTACAGCTTCACTTTTTGATCAAAAAAAGTATTTGAAATCTTATTTCATCAGTTGTATTATATATCCGTTTTTTGTGATTTTTATTTCAATTTCTTCATTATTTTCAAATTATAAATGGAAACAAAGGACGTTCAGCAAATAAGTGTTTGTCAATATTTTTTATTAGCTTTACAAGAAGCCCAAAACACTCATTTATTATGAAAAAACTTATTTTTTTTCTCTTTCTGATTTCCTTTTCGCTAAATGGTCATGCTCAAGAAACCTACACCGTAAACGGAGAGATGATCGAACTAAAAACTGAGGCAGATGGAAGTATAGATCTACTTTGGAATATCATCGACAATCGTTACCGTTATTTTGTTAGAAAAAATGATCAAATTATAGAGTTGGTCAATACAAAAGGATCAGACAAAAAGTTTCAGGAAGAATACAAAGATGTTTTAAATGAACTGGTTTCGGGTTCCAACCTGAATGCAGATAAGGTTAACTTAACACTTTTTAGTTTGAGACGATTTATTGATGAATACAACTTACAGGTTGATCCCAATTATTCGTCTTCAGCAAAAGATGCTAAAATAGAAACACGCTTATTGATTTTTGGTGGTGTTACAAATAGTCCATTTGTTGAAAACCCTGAAAACATTACGAATCCTCTTTTTGGTGCAGAATTAGAACTTTTTGAAGTTAATAATTTACCTCGGCATTCATTATTTCTTCAGGTAAAACATGTACTCAGTAATGATGATTTTAAATATTCCATAACCCAATTTGGTGTTGGATATCGTTTTCGAATAATCAATCAACGTGCCTTCAACTTTTACGCAAATGTAATTCCTGCAACCTTCAATTTTAGTAAAAACGAATTTATGTCTGAAGAGACCACTGTTGATGAATCAGGAAGTTCTTTTGATGCGCCATTCATATTTGGAGTTGGTGCTGACTTCAGAATTTCTGACAACTCTTTTATTACTGTCACTTATGACGAATTGTTTGCCTTATTTTTAGATAATCAAGGAAATTTTTCGAATCATCTTGCACTTGGTTTTAAGCTCAATTTATAATGAGGCTAACAAATTATAAAACTTCAAATCCTGCGTTTACTGATTTTTTCTGGAATACGCGATCTGATTCTGATCGGAAAATGTCTGTTTTTGGAATTTTTCTAAAATCGATGTTCTGTATTCTTATCATTGCCGGCTTAACTGCATTTGTTTGGAAGCTTCATTCGGAGGGTCAAAATGTTCGTTGGTTCACCCTAGGTGGCATGATTTCGGCAATCATTATAAGTATTGTTATCTCAGTGAGAAAACATTGGGCTCCCTTCCTTGTTCCATTATATGCTATTGCTAAAGGCTTTTTTTTAGGTGGATTTAGCGCTTATATTAAAACAAAATTTCCTGAGTTGCCATTTCAAGCTATAGGCGTCACCATCGTCACATTTTTTACAGTTTTAATACTTTATCAGACTCGAATGATTGTGGTAACAAAAAAACTTAGAAGCGTTATCATTACCTCAGCTGTAAGTATTTTTGTGGTTTATATTATTTCATGGATCTTAAGTTTCTTCGGAATTAGATCCTTCATTTGGGGAACCTCTTGGGTCGCGATAGTATTCAATGTTATTGCCTGCATAGTGGCCTCTTTTACCTTGTTATTGGATTTCGATTTTATTGAACGTCGAAAAAATAAAGCTCCGAAATCATTAGAATGGCTAGCGACATGGGGATTATTGGTCTCTCTGGTTTGGTTGTATACAGAAATTTTAAGACTGATGAGGAAATTGGCAATTCGTTTTTAATTCGTTTGAATTAGAATTGGCATTTTAAACTCAGTTTTTACTTGTTGCCCTCGTTTAAGCGCGGGGTGAATTGTGGGAAGGTCATAAACACTCTGCTTTAATAATGAATCCAACTCTGGAATTTGTGCCTTTATTTCATCCGAAATATTAATATCCAATACTGTTAATTGTCCCGTTTCAGAAATCTGGAACATCATAACAACAGTGTCATTAACAGATTGTGATACCACAAATGTTGAAGCACCTAAATAGACGGATATAGATTTGGTCAAAGTCGTCTCAAAACATTGTCGACGTTCAAGTTTTGTTGAAAACGAATCGCAAAGCGTGAAGCTTGGAAATTCATCAACTTCGTTCCAATTAAAAGACTTAAGTTCTTCATTTAAAATGTCTTCAGCAGACACTTTCTTCTTATCAAAGTAGTCGCAGGAGGTCAGGCACAATATAAGAACTAATACACTAAAAATCCTCATGAATAAACAAGTAAGGTCGAAAAATACAACATTTATTTTATTAATCTTATCGCGCCCAATGTCTTAAAATTGTAACATTATATGCATAAGTTCGTCAAACTGTCAGAACAAAATTAATAAATGGATATTTTTTTAACGATTCTTGCTGCTTTTTTCATGTTTCTTGGAATTATCGGTAGCTTTTTACCTGTCCTTCCTGGGCCGCTAACCAGCTGGCTGGGTTTACTAATTTTACATTTAACTGAAGCTGTTCCAATGAATTGGCCCTTCCTAATAATTACCTTGATCGTTGCAATAGGGATTTGGTTGTTGGATTATGTCATTCCGGCCATAGGAACCAAAAAATTTGGAGGGAGTCGTTCAGGAATGATCGGGACTACTGTTGGTCTTATCGTTGGTTTGATATTTCTTGGGCCTTTTGGAATTATAATTGGTCCATTTCTAGGCGCGCTTATTGGAGAACTTATCAATAAAAGTGATTCTCAAACAGCAGTAAAAGCAGCCTTCGGTTCCTTTCTTGGATTTCTGACCTCTGCCTTTATAAAATTTATTGTAGCAGTGATCTATTTCGGGTTTTTTCTAGTGAAGTTATTTGACCATTTCTCGGTCATTTTCTAAAAAAAACCTTACAGCTTTAATGCGAGCTGTAAGGTTTTGTATTAATTGCTATTAATTCAACAAATAAAATAGAGGGATTAATAAATTATACTGTTGATACATCAAAAATAGATAACATATTACACTTTTAGTTACGGGAAAACCACAAACTTGTTATGGAAAAACCGTAATATTTAATAATAATAAATGATTGGAAAGTATTTAAGGATCGAAAAAAATAGCTTTTTTTATAAAAATCCTTTTTCTCTCGCTTCGTTAAGTAAAGACTCATCTTTACCATCCTCAACATTGAATAATAATTTTAATTGTTTTTTTCGCTTTTCAATAGCACTCATGGAAAGATCAATATGTTCTTTAAGTGACTTCGTTTTAAATCCTTGAGACAATAGATGCAAGATCTTTCTATTGATATCATCTAAATGAATATCACTGGACATGGTTGTATTTACAAACCCTTTGACAGTACTGCTGTAATATGGCGGATTATCAAGAATTATTTGAAAGGCCTCAGCCAATTCACTTGAGGTAAGATCACTCTTAATTAACAGTCCTTCTGGTTGAATTTCTCTAATGATATTGTGAATTCTAAACGACTCATTGAACATGGTTAATATGACAATTTTAGCATCAGGAAGATATACCCTAGCCACTTTTGCCAAGTCTTCACCCGATGTGATCGAACCATCTAATGAGGCCGGTAATCTGATGTCAAAAAAACAAACATCATATGGTTCAGAATTTCCTGCTTTTTTTATTAATTCGTTGGCCATATCACAAGTCGATGCAATATCGATGTCAAGATGCTGGTGCTCTTTTTTTGTGGCCAACAAAGTGTTTTGATACCCTTCAATAATCATAGGATGGTCATCAACCATTAAAATTTTTAGATGTTGTTCCATAATTTATGCTGTTGGAATGTGGATCTTGACACGTGTTCCATGCCCTAGCTTTGAGAATATTTCAACTTTTCCCCCGATTTCATTGGCTCTTGACTCGAAGTTCTTAAGTCCGATACCTTTTCTTGCTTTATTGGTCTTAAACCCTGATCCGTTATCCTCTACCGTCAATAAAATTACGTTATTTTTTAATTCAAAACTAATTTTTATATGGTTGGCATTGGCATGCTTATAAATATTCTGCATGGTTTCTTGTAGCATTCTATAAATATGAATTTTAGTTCTATTCAAAAATTGATCCCAATCAATGTCTTCATCCTGATCGAAATCATAGGTCAATTGAAATGCTTTTGTTTGATTTTCAATTAAGGTTTTAATAATATCTGTAAAGCTTGATCCAGATATAAAATCAGAATTTAGATCATGAGAAATTTTACGAATTTCTTGTTCTATAGATTTCAACTCATCTATATATTGCCCTCTTGTTTTAATAGCTTCATCAGATTGTTGAAAATTTAGACTGTCTAAACTCAATCGGGTTCCAAATAATCTGCCTAGAATACCATCATGTAACTCTTCAGAAATGCGTTTTTTCTCTTTTGTGCGGCCCTCATCAATTTTATCTTGCTGAGCTAACATGAGATTATAGATTTCTTCATTGGCTTGTTGTTGCAATTGATTAAATTCTAATTGTTTATTTCTACTACGCTGCGAAATAATAATATAAAGAAGAAATAGTGTGACCAATAAACCAATTGAAACTAAGAGAAATATCAATCGTTCTCTTGATATCTGAAGATTTTCTGCCTTTATTTGATCGGTTTGAAATTCGATCTTTGCAAATTTATTGCGCAGGCCGCGTTCATTTTGTAATAAGGAATCACTTAAATTGATATAGTTTTTTAAATAGGCTTTCCCAACTTCACCTTCTTCAAGATTCGCTAGGTCGAACAACGATTCTAATAACATTTCATTATTATCCAGTCGCTTAGCCATCCTGTAAGTTTCCTTATTGTAATACAATGCAGAATCTCTATTTTCACGAGCAGCATAAAATTCGGATAAATGATGATCAATCGTCATGAGCCCAAATTCATATTCTTCTTTATTACATATATAGCGAGACCACCAAAACTTTTTAAGAATTTCCTCATCTTCAAATTTACCTGACAAAAATTGAGTGTAAGCTAGATTATTTAAATAAAAAGCATAGGCCGAAGGAGCGTTTTCCTTAAAAGACTTTTCATTCAGAAGATCATAATGATACTCTAAGGCCGTATCATATTCACCTAATTCTCTAAAAACAATGGCAATATTATTCATTGTAAAGAGGCGATTTATGGAACTTTCAACCGTTTTATCACAAATACTCAATGCCAATTGGTGGAACTCTAAAGCCTGATCATAATTTTTTAGGTTTTCAGAATTAATACCCATTAAATTATATAGGATCCAGAGCGATTCCATGTTAGATGGTGTTTCAGGCAATGTTTGAATAAGATTAATGGCTTGAACGGCGTTATTTTCACTACCGATATAATCGCGTTCAGTTTCTTGAATATCTGCCATATTCAATAAGACTTCTGCCTCATCTTGAACACGACCTAACATGCCATAAATTTTTCTTGCATTAAAGTAGTAATAATATGAACTATCACTAGCGGACTCCAAGTAATGATACCATGCAAGATTTCGCAAGGCCTTAGCAATTAACAACGAGTCATTAAGCCGTGTTGACAAGCTAAGATTTGAATGATTTATTTTTCTGAAATTTTTATAATCCTCACTTTTGAGATATAATGATGACAAATTATTATTGCTCAATAAAATGGTTGAATCAATTTGAAGGTCATTAGATAGCTCACTTGCCAATTTAGCAAATTTAAGACGCTCTGAAAATTCATAGGTCTCTTGTTGAGATAATTTCCGAAGACTCTGAATACTGTCTAATTCTGTTTGCCTCTCACTATCTTGAGAAAAAGCGAAACTCGATAAGAAAACGGATATAAAAAGAAGAGTATATCTGAGCAACTTTGAATATGGATTACAATTGATTCAAAGTTAGGATAATTTCTGAAATGAATATAATAGAATTCAGCAGATTAACTGCTTATAAAAAAATAAGCACGAAAACCTCTAGCGGGCAACTAGAGGTTTTCTTTCTATTAGTAGATTTGGACTAAGATTGTGGCGGTTTTGCTTTTTTGATTTGTCCAGAACTAACGATTTGATACTCGCTGTCCTCAATGTCAAAAGTTTGAACGTTCTTATCTTCAGTTTGTTGGGCATCGCTTGAATAGGTTAAACCCATAAGCGTAAGGCAAAAAATTGCCAATAGTAAAGAAATTTTCAGGGATTTCATAAGTTAAGTTATTTATTATACAATTGTTTAAAATTCATTTCAAATTGTACATAAAATAGCTTCTAGTTATCGTGAGGGAGCACAATGGACCAATAGGAATACTCGTTTAGAGTAAGTAATTTAATAATGAGGGAAACAACTTTAAAGTTGTATGAGAGTGGATCAATTAATCCAAATTAAGCAAGCGTTAACCGCTTCGGGGCTTAAGAAGGACTGTAAATATAGACCCACTCGGCACGAATATATAAATAAATACGTTGAAATGATATATTTTAACGATAAAATACATTTTTGGGGAAGATTTCCTACAAATTTTTGATAACTTAAAATACCTCTCCAACTAAAAATATAAATGAAAAATAATTATTCCTAAAATAAGCGTTATATTTGATAGGATATAACGCTAAAATCAAATGATTTCAGTCACTCAAGCACTTAAAATTGTGGATAATGCTACCAGAGAAGCAGGATCTTGTAAAACAATTTCTATTCAAGAGGCTATTGGCTATGTTACCTGCGAGAATATCATAGCTCCAATCAGTATGCCGCCTTTTCGCCAATCTGCAATGGATGGTTATGCGGTTAATCGTCACAAAAAAAATAATTATAGCCTTATTGGTGAAATAAAGGCTGGAGACGCAAATAATCTAAGGTTGAACAAAGGGGAAGCTGTTAGAATTTTTACTGGAGCTCCAGTACCGGATTCTGCTAATGCAGTCGTCATGCAGGAAAAAGTGTCCGTATCCAATGCAATGCTTACAATTATGACACCAATTAATGATCAAATGAACATTAGACCCTTAGGAGAACAAGTTCTAAATGGTCAGGTGGCCTTAAATAAAGGAACCAAGATTACGGCTGCTGGAATTGGATACCTCGCTTCATTAGGGATCTCCGAAATTTCCGTTTACGAGAAACCAAAAATAGCAATTGTAGTTACTGGAAATGAGCTGGTTTCGTCAGGTGAAGACCTTAATTTTGGACAGATTTATGAAAGCAATGCGCAGATGTTGGCAGCCAATTTAAAATCTTGTGGATTTGATCAAATAACAGTACATCATGTTTTAGATAATTACAAAAGCACTGTTAATTCATTAAATACAATTTTGAAATCGAATGATGTGCTTTTGGTCTCTGGTGGTATTTCTGTAGGCGATTATGATTTCGTAGGCAAAGCTTTAGATGAGATAGGTGTGACAACATTATTTTATAAGGTCAGACAAAAACCAGGCAAACCACTATTCTTCGGAAAAAAAGAAGATAAATACGTCTTCGCTTTGCCCGGAAATCCAGCTGCCGCGCTTAGTTGCTGTTATATTTATGTAATTCCTGCACTTCAAAAAATATCAGGAATGAAAGACTTTAACTTGCATAAGATTCAAGCAATTTCACAATCATCAATTAAAACACCTGGTGATCGTTCACAATTTTTAAAAGCCATTTATAAAAATAATCAAGTTGACATTCTTGAAGGTCAAAATTCTTCAATGCTTCAAACCTTCGCTCTTGCAAATGCCTTGGTTCAAGTCCCTGAAGAAATCAATGAAATACATATTAATGACAAAGTAGAAGTTCTGCTTCTACCTGTGAATATATAAGGATATGGACTATAAAATTAAAAGTCGAATTTGGATTGAAGCGGATGGAAACATTCTATTGGGTGAAGGTCGTGTTAGTTTACTTAAGGCGATTGCTGAAACGGGATCCTTATCCAAAGCGGCAAAAAAACTAGGGATGTCCTATAAAAAAGCTTGGGCACTTATTGACGCCATCAACACAAGGGCTGCTAAACCAGCTATTGTCACCAATATTGGAGGCAAAGGCGGTGGTGGTGCAACGCTAACGCCTTACGGTGCAACTTTGATTGAGGTATTCGAAAAGATTAATAAAAATTGCTGGAGGTTTCTTGATAAGCAAATTAAAAAAAGTGAATTAGAATGATGCAAAACATCGAAAATTTAGGTCTATTCATAGCCATTCTCCCAATTATTGCCTTCTTATATGCAAGTGTTGGGCATGGTGGGGCAAGCGGTTATTTAGCTTTAATGGCCCTTTTTTCCTTTGCTCCAGAAACCATGAAGCCAACGGCGTTATTACTTAATTTATTCGTCGCAGGGATTGCCTCATTTCATTATTATAAAGCTGGACATTTCAATAGCAAGTTGTTTTTGTATTTTGCTTTGGCATCAGTTCCTTTGGCTTTTATTGGTGGCATGATAATGGTTGATGCCACACTTTACAAAAATATTCTGGCTGTCTTATTAGTCTTTGCCATTTTAAAGATGCTAAATGTCTTTGGGAAAGAGTCAAACAACCTTAGAAAAGTTAAACTTTGGCAAGGTCTCTTAATAGGTGGGATCATAGGGTTTTTCTCAGGGTTGATAGGTATAGGAGGCGGCATTATTTTGACACCTGTTATTTTGCTATTGCATTGGGGTAAAATGAAAGAGGCAGCTGCAGTTTCGGCCGTTTTTATTTGGGTGAATTCTGCAGCTGGGCTGATTGGTCAATTTTCAAGCGGAGCATCATTGCCAACTTATACTATTTGGCTAGTAGGTATTGCTGTTCTTGGTGGTTTCTTAGGAAGCTATTATGGAAGCCACAAATTCAATAATGGATTCCTTCGTAAAATTTTGGCTATTGTATTAATTATTGCCTGCGTTAAACTTGTATTTGTATAAATGATTGACTCAACTAACATAACAGGAATAATTTTAGCCGGCGGAAAAAGTAGCCGGATGGGTTCAGAAAAAGGCTTTGTCAAATACAAGGACCTGCCGTTCATTTCCCATGTTGTCAATGCGATGAAACCTTTGGTGTCCTCAACAATTATAATAAGTTCAAATAGTGCATATGATCCATTTTGTGATCTGAGAGTTGAAGACGAAATTAAAAATGCAGGACCTTTGGCAGGACTTTATTCAGGTTTAAAACACTCAACTACCGAATTGAATTTAGTGCTCAGTTGTGACGTTCCACTGATAAAAACAGAAGTGCTAAGTACATTACTAAACCCTGAATTATCAAAATTTGAAGTGGTTCAGTTTGGCGCAAATGACGAAACCCTGCCCTTGATCGCTCTTTATAAAAAAAGCTGTCAAACATCATGTAAGAAACTTTTAGATTCCGGTGAAAGAAGGTTAAAAGTTGCAGTTGCTTCATTTTCCTCCTATACTATTCATCCAGAACCACATATAGAACCTCTTTTAAAAAATATAAATACTCTAAAAGAATTAAATGAATTACAATGGAGCTAACAATTAAATACTTCGGAATGATCTCAGAGCTTACCTCGTGTGAAGAGGAAAAAATCCTGTTTGAACAAACTACGATCTCCGAATTGTTAAAGGATTTATTTAAAAAGTATCCCGATCTAAAAAATAAAGATTTTCGCATTGCTCAAGATCGCAAATTGGTGTCATTAGACAGCTTAATTTCTGGGCAGGAATTGGCCTTATTACCTCCATTTGCAGGCGGATAAAAATAAATTATGGATAGATATCATAGACATATCATACTTTCTGAAATTGGGCAGATTGGGCAGGACAAACTCAACAGATCAAAGGTCCTGGTTGTTGGTGCTGGCGGACTAGGATGTCCAATACTTCAATACCTTACTGCAGCAGGAGTTGGAACTATTGGCATAATGGATTTTGATGTTGTTGATGTATCCAATTTACAACGACAAGTTTTATATGGCACCTCTTCATTAGGTATGAATAAGGCAGAAGCTGCAAAACAAAGACTGAGCGATCTCAACCCGACCATAGAAATTCACGTTTACACCGAAGGATTGCTCCCTACAAATGCCTTTTCCGTATTTAGTAAATATGACATAATTGTAGATGGCACAGACAATTTTGGATCGCGATATCTTATAAACGATGCGGCAGTTTTAACAGATAAACCCGTTGTTTATGGAGCTATTTATAAATTCGAAGGTCAGATCGCAGTTTTTAATTATCAAAACGGACCTACGTATAGATGTCTGTTTCCCAATCCGCCCAAGGATGATCAAGTCCCAAATTGTGCGGAGGTTGGTGTTCTAGGCGTTTTACCTGGGATCATTGGGTCAATGCAAGCCAATGAAGTTTTGAAGATCATTCTTGGTTTTAATTCTGTGTGTTCAGGAAAAATGTTGTGTTACTCCGCTCAATCTGGTGAGACGACTTTTATTGAGCTACCAAGATCCGAAACTGATATTAAAAAAATTAAATCTAATCCTGACATTTTATCAAATACCAATTACGACATCGATTGTAGCTTAAATAATGACGAAATATCATTTGAAGCCCTATCCGATCTTGATAACATTCAATTTTTAGATGTTAGAGAATTACAGGAACGACCGATAATAGAAATGGATAATTGTATTCAAATTCCTTTAGCCCAGTTAACCGAAGAAAGCCATAGGATCGACTCCACTAAAAAGACCATTGTTTTTTGTCAATCTGGAATCAGAAGCTTAAAAGCTATCGAGATTTTAAAAGCACTTAAGATTACAAATTGTAAGAGTTTAAAGCATGGTGTCTTAGAATTTAAAGATCAATTAAAAAACACATTTTAATATGGAACGTACACTAAAAAATGTTTTTGTAAAGGGTCCAATAAGCTCAGCATTTATTGGAAACTCAATAGCGAAACATCAATCGAAAACAACTATTGGGGCTCATAATATTTTTCTGGGTCAAGTTAGAGCAGATGTCATAAATGAAAAAACAGTAACGGCAATAGATTATTCGGCCTATGAGGATATGGCAAATGAAAAATTTCATGAGATCAGAGAAGATGCTTTTAAAAAATTCAATCTTACTTGTATGCATATTTATCACAGTTCGGGACGCGTAAATGTGGGCGAGATCTGTTTATTTGTTTTTGTGTCATCTCCGCGAAGAAAAGAGGTATTTAAAGCCTTAGAATATATTGTTGAACGTATTAAAGTTGATGTCCCTGTATTCGGAAAAGAAATTTTTGAAGACACTTCACATCAATGGAAAACAAATACTTGAAAATGGTAGATATCTCACATAAATCGAATACCTTAAGAATAGCAACCGCTCAAGCCATTGTTACAGTAAGTAAAATGGAAACTATTGATGCCATTCAAAATGATACGGTTCCGAAAGGGAATGTGTTCGCCATGAGTAAGGCTGCAGGATTATTAGGCGTAAAAAAAACACCCGAGCTACTCCCAGATTGTCACCCCATGCCAATAGAATTTACAGGAATTGAATATGAGATCGATGGGTTAATGGTAAAAATCCAATGTACGGTTAAAACAATTTACAAAACTGGTGTTGAGGTCGAAGCCATGCATGGTGCCAGCATTGTTGCCTTGAATATGTATGATATGCTCAAGCCAATTGATAAAGGTGTTGAAATTCAAAACATCAAATTACTAAGTAAAAAAGGTGGCAAAACCGATTTCAAAGATCGATTTATGAAAGATCTAAGTGCAGCCGTCATCGTCTGTTCTGACACAATATCTTCTGGCCAAAAAGAAGATATGGCGGGGAAAGCCATCATTGAAAGTCTAAAAAAGTCGGAAGTATCAATTTCAGATTATTTGATCATTCCTGACGAAAAATCAATAATTCAAGAAAAAGCCAAACATTATGCTGCTCAGGGTGTAAATCTTATTGTTTTTACCGGCGGCACTGGTTTATCGAGTCGTGACGTAACTCCTGAGGCTTTAATTGAATTGATTGATCGTAAAATCCCTGGAATAGAAGAAACAATGCGAAGTTATGGCCAAGATCGCATGCCATATGCTATGTTGTCAAGAAGTGTTGCAGGAACCATTGGTGATTCTTTAGTTTTGGCATTACCAGGTTCAACAAAAGGTGCAGCAGAAAGTATGGATGCCATCTTTCCATCAGTACTTCATGTATTTGGAATTCTTAAAGGCCTAAGACATAATTAATGAGGACACAAAAGAACATATTGAACGATAAATTTGGACGCCATCACAGCTACTTGCGTATATCACTGACTGAACTGTGCAACCTAAGATGCACCTATTGTATGCCTGCCGAAGGGATTCAATTATCGCCAAAATCACACATTATGAATTTTGACGAAGTTTATGAGATCGCCAAAATATTTGTTAAAAATGGAGTGACAAAAATACGATTGACTGGCGGTGAACCCCTAGTACGAAAAGACGTGGATGTGATTCTAAAAAAATTAGCATCTCTTCCGGTTGAATTGGCGATGACTACCAATGCCGTTATTGTAGATCGTTATATAGAAACACTAAAAGCATGTGGTATTCAAAATTTAAACGTGAGTTTAGATTCATTAGATGCCGACAAATTCAAACAGATCACAAGACGAAATGATTTTGAGAAGGTTTATAAAAATATTATGCTCCTTATTGAAGAAGGTTTTAAGGTTAAGATAAATGTTGTTCTTATAAAAGGTTTTAATGACAACGAGATCATTGATTTTATTAAACTTACTGAACACTTGTCAATTAATGTTCGTTTTATTGAATTTATGCCCTTTGACGGTAATAAATGGGATAAGAAAAAAATGATTTCCTATGCCGAAGTTATGTCTTTCGTCGACACTGAATTTTCTCAAGATGAGATTCTGCGTATCAAAGATGCACCCAACGATACATCAAAGAATTACCAAATTAAAGGGTTTGACGGAAGCTTTGCCATAATCAGTTCGGTGACAAATCCGTTTTGTGACTCATGTAATCGGATTCGATTAACAGCCAATGGAAGGCTAAAAAATTGTTTGTTTTCTGCTTCAGAAACTGATCTATTAACAGCATTTCGGGAAGGAAAAGATATTGAGCCACTTATTCAAAAGGCCATCAATGCCAAATTTAAAGTTAGAGGTGGCATGGACACTTTGGAAAAATTGGAAGAGCCAAAATTACACTCTCAAAATAGAAGCATGATCACTATTGGTGGTTAGCTGTATACAGCCGTTGATAATCCTCAAGCGTATCGATATCTGAAATAAATTCTTTTGCATCAATAGTTATAACCTGATCTTTGTGATCATGAATTAATCGTTTCGCTCCCATGTCTTTATTTAAATTCTGTAATTCATCGGAATAAGCAACATCGAATAATGCAGGAACGCCCATGGTATTGTTTTCATAAGAAGAAGCAATGATCTGTTTTTTATTTGGTTCAAAAAGCCTGATAACTTGATTCACAAAATCGGCTGTTATCAATGGTTGGTCAGCCAACATGATGAGTATCCCATCATATGCTATAGGTTGGTTTTTTATAAAGGCAACACCTGTGGCAATTGAATGCCCTAGGCCATTTTTCCACTTTTGATTATGAATAATTTTTATTTTAGTACGATCCAATTTAGAATGGATGTCTTTAAAATAAGCGCCAAGAACCACGAATGTGGTTACATTTTCAATTTTATTTGCAATTGTTATGGCATGATTAAGAAGAAAACTTCCTTTCCATGGGAGCAATTGCTTGGGACTAGACATCCTTGTTGATCCGCCAGCGGCAAGTATGAGATTGGCGATATTAGGTTTTTGATTCAATTTTATTTTCGCTTATTTGAGCATGAATCCCTGCTTGTTTTTCTTTTAAAGACATTGGTCGTTGCTGCCTCACTACTGATAATATTTCGGCGATTATAGAAATGGCGATTTCCTGAGGCGTTTCAGCACCAAGATTTAAACCCGCAGGTCCATAAATGTTCTCTATAAATGTAACATCAACATTTGGGCAATATTCAATGAATTGTGCCAATAATTTTTCACGCCGTTTAGAAGGCCCTAAAAGGCCTAAATAGGCAGGACGACTGTCTTTGAGTTCGATCATATATTTAAGATCGTTGGCGAAATTATGAGACATGATCACAACAGCTGTTTCCGAATCTATAGAATTCAATTCTAACACGTCAGGTGATACCGAAAAAAAAGCCGTCGCTCCCGGAAAATTAGCAATTGTCTTAGACTCTAATGGCCCAGAAATCACAGTAACTTCCCAGCCATTAAAATGACCTAATTTACAGAGTTGAACAGCGTCATGTTCAGCACCAAAGATCATTAATTTAAAACATGGTGGTAAATTTTCAGAAAATACGGATAGCTTCGAATTTGATGGTAGGACATGAGTTAAATTAAACTTGGATCCACCAATTTCCATCTGACTACCCAATCCTTCAGTCACGCCTTCTTTTTTCAAATAATAGGATTGAATCTTGAAGGGTTTTCTATCCTCTAAACACTGTTTTAAAGCGAGTATTCCCTCATGATCAGGTTCAAATTGTTCCATTAAAATGTACAAAACACCTTCACATCCTAATCGAAATCTACCATCATAGGTCATCATTTTTGGCTCACCGGTTTGAAATACGCTTTGTGATTGTTGTAAAATATCTTTTTCTACACAGCCGCCGCTCACAGCACCAATCATTTCTCCATTTTCAATAAGGAGCATGCGAACTCCTGGCTTTCGATACGAAGAACCATCTAGAGCAACAACGGTTGCTAAAACCGACTTCAACCCTTTAGATTTGGCATCAAGAAATACTTCAATAATATGTTTGAATTCATGCGTCATAAAAATCTGGAAGTATTAACCAATTATTTTTTTCGGTTGAAAATATTTCATATAAGGTTGCTTCAATAGGCGTTGCCCTGTTGCTACATAAATGGCATTGGCAACTGCCCCTCCAACGGGCGGAAGCGTTGGTTCACCTAGACCAGTTGGTGCAATATTATTTTCCACAAAATGCACATCTACTTGCGGTGTTTGATGCATCCGAATTAATTGGTAAGCATTAAAATTATCTGAATCCGGCTTCCCGCCACTAAAGGTCAGTTCACCATACATGGTATGTCCTATACCATCAATCACACCACCAACCACCTGATTTTGAGCGCCAAGTGGATTGACAACAATACCGCAATCTACAGCGCATGTCACCCTTTTAACTACAGGATATCCATTTTCCATTTCAATGTCTGCAACTTCGGCAACATGAGTATTGTGACAGTAATAAACTGCAAAGCCTTGATAGACGCCTTCATCTGTTTTACCCCAATTAGATTTTTTAACTGCCAGATCAATAACGCCTTCAAGACGCTCGGGGTCATATTGAATGCTTTCATCGGTGGTTCCCTTCACATTTTGTAGCAGATCTTTATGTAATTGAATGCGATCAACTTCGAGCAATTCAGCCAATTCATCAAAAAAGCTTTGTTCAGCTGAGGCCAGGAAATTAGTGTAAGGGGCACGCCATGCGCCGGTTGTAATATTACTTTTATAGTTAGCAGTATCCACTTGATAATTAGCGATGGCTCCAGCTGGAAAGAAATTTGGAATTAAACCATACATATTATTATTGATCGCTGCTTCTTTTAAATGATATCCAGTAATTTTTCCATCTTTGATGGAGGCTGCAATTTTGTACTTTATAGCTGGTCTGTAAATGCCTGCTGTCATATCATCTTCTCTTGAAAAGACAACTTTTACAGGATTTTTTGCCAGATGGGAAATTTCAGCTGCTTCAAGGGCGAAATCACCATATAAACGCCGACCAAAGCCGCCACCCATCCTGGTCATTTCTAAAGTTATTTCACTTACATCACGACCTAGCATTTCAGCGACTTGGGTTGCAGTTCTAGCGGGAGTTTGAATAGGACCAACAAGCTCAATTTTATCGGTTGACACATGAGCAAAGAAATTCATAGGTTCCATACAATTATGAGGAAGAAAAGGTGATTCATAAGTACGCTCCAGAACCGTATCGGCCTCAGCAAATGCCTTTTTGACATCACCATCGCTTCGACGTGTTTCAAAAGAATTACCGTTCAATATGCTCATTAATTTTTCATCATGAAATGCTGTACTTTCGGCTTTTGTATCTTGATCCCATTCAGCCTTTAAGGCCTTCTGGCCTTTCATAGCAGACCAGGTGTTTGTAGCCAATACTGCTATTTTATCTCCAAATTTGATGACATCTATAATACCTGTCACACTTCGAGTATCGGTATCATCGTAGGAAACTAGTTTTTGTCCAAAAGCTGGAGGTCTTAACACAGAGGCATACAGCATGCCTTCAACTTTATAATCCAGTCCAAACAGCGGCTTTCCAGTGACAATCTCATCAATATCAACATTAGATTTGCCTTTACCTATGATCGAGAAATCCTTAGGATCTTTCAAGGTGACATTTTCAGGAACTTCCATTGTAGCCGCTTCTTTAACCACGTCACCGTAACTTAATTTATCGCCAGAACTATTAGAAATTACACCATTTTTAGTTTTACATTCTGAAGAAGAAATCCCCCAACGCGCAGCTGCTGCATTAACTAGCATTTGTCTGGCTGTTGCTCCTGTTTGTCTCAACGGTTCCCAACCTTGTCTAAGCGATTGACTTCCGCCTGCAACTTGTCGTGTATAGTTCTTAGTATCTAGTACACCTTGAGCAACATGAACATCATTCCAGTCAACATCAAGTTCTTCTGCAATAAGCATAGGCATTGATGTTTTTACACCTTGTCCGATTTCAGGATTAGGAGAAAAGATAGTGACTTTACCTTCATCAGATATTTTAATAAACGCGTTGAAATCGTTATAATCAAGAAGGCTAAGATCAACAGGTGGTTGAACATCTTTTTTACAGGCTGTAAAAAGGTTGAAGCCAATTAACATACCTCCACTTGCTAATGCAGAAGTACGTAAAAATGACCTTCTGCTAAAATTATATGTATTCTGAGTTTCCATCTGATTCTTAAATTAACTTAATTTTTTAGCCGCTACTTCAATGGCTTTTTCTATACTATTGTATGATGCACATCGGCAAATATTTCCTTGCATTGCCGTTCGAATATCTTCTCGAGATGGATTCGGATTATTTTCTAAGAAAGCTGAAGCTGACATGATCTGACCAGCTTGACAATATCCACATTGAGGCACGTCTATTTCCTTCCATGCTTCTTGTACAGGATGGTCGCCATGTTCTGAAAGTCCTTCAATGGTCGTTATTTCCATGCCCTGCAAATTGGATACTGGTAAAGTACAGCTGCGAGTGGCATTTCCATTGATATGAACGGTACAAGCGCCGCATTGCGCGATACCGCATCCAAATTTCGTTCCTACAAGATTTACATGATCTCGTAATACCCAAAGTAAGGGTGTGTCGGAATCTGCTTCAACAGAACGCAGTTCCCCATTAATTTTTAAATTATATGTTGGCATAAAAAATGATTTTTACAGAAGCTGTAAATTCATAAAGGCGCTCGAGGACTTGAGTTCTTCTAAAGTTACAAAAAAAAGAAAATCGCTTTTTTTATTTAACAAAAAAATATTCAAGAAAGCTAAACGAGTTGCTTGTATTTTCCTTTGCTTTTTCGAATTCTAACAGCCACCACTTTGTATTCTGGACACATGGCTTCAGAATCATGGATGTCACCTGTTAGATTATTGATCATGATCTCCGGAAAATGAAATGTTGTACTTAAAATGCCCTGTTTGACCTCATCTGTAATTCGGGCCTTCACATCAACCTTACCTCTTGGTGATTCCAAACAAACATAATCGCCTTCAGCAATGCCATTTTCTTTGGCATCATCTGGATTGATCATGAGATAATCATCTTTTAAGATCTGTTCATTAGCGGTGCGTCGTGTCATGGCGCCACAATTATAATGTTCTAATTCCCTGTTGGTTGTAAGAATATAAGGGAAATCTTTAGCATGAGCTGTTAGTTCCTGTGTCTCCTCGAAAGGATTAAATTCAAAGTAGCCTTTTCCTCTTTTAAATTCGGTTTTATGCAATATCTGGGTGTCTGTGCCATCTTTGGCAACTGGCCATTGTAAGCCATTAATTCCTAATCGATCCCAAGTAATCCCTTCAAAGAACGGTACGATCTGTGATATTTCTTCAAGCATTCCGTCAGGAGTATAATCTGGTTGTGGATAACCCATCTTATTCATAATATCTACAATGATCTGTCCGTCTGGTTTTGTACCTTCTAGTGGTTTTACTACTTGACGAACAGCTTGAACCCGACGTTCACCATTTGTAAATGTTCCATTTTTTTCGAGAAAAGACGCTCCTGGTAAAATTACATCTGCATATTTAGCAGTTTCTGTCATGAACAATTCCTGAACAATTACCAAATCAGTTGCCTCAAGGGCTCGAATCACTTTTTTGGTATTCGGATCAGTTTGTACAATATCTTCACCAATGACCCAAAGTGCTTTTAATTTACCCTCCAGAGCGGCATCAAACATTTCCGGGATCTTATAACCAATTACCTTAGGTACATCGACTCCATAGAATTTGTTATACCGTTTATTAACTTCTTCATTGGTCACGTCTAAATACCCTGCGCCTTGATGTGGTTGAACACCCATGTCAGCAGATCCCTGAACATTGTTTTGTCCGCGTAACGGATTCACCCCTACGCCTCGTCTTCCAATATTTCCTGTTAATAGCGCTAAGTCTGCAATTTGCATGACGGTAAATGTACCTTGAGAATGTTCGGTGACACCTAAGCCGTGAAAAGACATTGCATTTTTTGCAGTAGCATAAGCCAGGGCTGCATCTTTGATGATTTTACGATCAACACCACAAACGGCTTCCATAGCGTCAAGGTCTATATTTAAAATTTCTTTCTTAAATTCTTCAAATCCTTCCGTACGACTCTCAATAAATGATGCATCAACATGTCCTTCGGTAATGATATAATACATCATCATATTTAAGACAGCGACATTGGTTCCAGGTCTCAAAGGAATATGGTGGGTAGCATATCTGGCTATTTCTGTGCGTCTAGGGTCGATGACTATGGAAACATTTTCCGATTTCATAGCAAATTGCTTCAATTTTGCTCCTGTTACAGGATGGGCGTCTGTAGGATTCGCGCCAATGACCATGATACAGGTAGCATCTTTTAGGTCATCAATTGAATTTGTTGCAGCTCCTGTACCGTAAGTACGTTGCATACCTAATGCAGTTGGCGAATGACAAACGCGTGCACAACCATCAATATTATTGGTTCCAATAACAGTTCTGATGAACTTTTGCATTAAATAATTTTCTTCATTCGTACAACGCGCTGAAGATATTCCCGCAATAGCATCTGGTCCAAATTCTGATTTATAATCGGTTAATTTATTTGCAATATATTCATAAACTTCATCCCAGCTCACTTTTTCAAATTCACCATTTCGCTTTATCATTGGCGCGTTTAATCGGTCTTGATGATTGTAAAATTTAAAGGCATACCGTCCTTTTATACAGGTATGTCCTTGATTTACTTCGGCATCATAAGGCGCTGTTATGCTTAATATTTCACCATTACTAGTTGCCACTTCTAGATTACATCCTACGCCGCAATAAGTACATATTGTTCGGGTAGTATCTGTAGCGAAAATGGCTTTGGATTGAAAAACATCGGAAATTGCAGATGTAGGACAAGCTTGAGAGCAAGCACCACAACTTACACAATCTGAATTCATAAAACTCTCATCAAGTCCTTTTATAATGTGGGAGTCAAATCCACGACCTGACATACTTAATACAAACTCACCTTGCACCTCATCACAAGCACGAACACAGCGATAACAATTGATACATTTTGAGAGATCTGAGGTCATATATGGATGACTGAGATCCTTTTCTCTATGCAGATGATTGTCTCCTTCTGGATAGCGTACTTCGCGAATTCCCACTTGAGCTGCAACTGTTTGTAATTCACAATTCCCATTGACTTCGCAAGTCAAACAATCTAATGGATGGTCGGTCAAGACCAGTTCAATGATATTTTTTCTTAGGGCCTTGACAGTTTCGGTACTGGTATATATATATTGTCCTTCAGCTACTGGCGCATGGCAAGAAGCCATTGTCTTTACTGGTCCGTTTGCTTCTAAAGCAACTTCAACACTACAAACACGACAAGATCCAAACGGATCAAGATTAGGCGCATCACATAAGGTTGGGACTAAATTTTTCTCTTTGTAACGTCTAATAAATGACAGTATGGTTTCACCCTCTGCGATTTCAAATGGATGATGATCTATATATGCTATTTTCATTTGATATCTTATTAGTTGAAATATTGTTTTAATTCGTCGTCAAAATATTCAAGAGCATTTCTTACTGGTAATGGAATACCACCGCCATGTGCACACAAAGAACCTTCTTCAAGCGTGGTCAATAGGTCTTTGAATAACTGTCTGTCAATTTTATAATCTGAGGTTAACGCCTTAGTTGAAAGCTCTTGTCCGCGTTTAGTGCCTAAACGACAAGGAAAACATTTTCCACAGCTTTCATAAGCAGCAAAATCGAATAAATGTTCGATAAATTTCAAAATTGGGAAACCTTCAGGAATGCTTACAACTGAAGCATGTCCTAATAAAAAGCCCTCATTTGAAAACGATTCAAAGTCAAGAGTCAAGTCATTGATCTTCGATATAGGAACAAGGCCTCCTAATGGACCACCAATTTGCAAAGCTTTTACTTCAGATTTAAATCCACCTCCCAGTTCATTGACAACCACAGCTAATGGTGTACCCATTTCAACTTCATACATTCCAGGCTTGTTAAAGAAGCTATCCAGGCATACTAACTTTGTGCCAGATGAACGCTCTGTACCTATGGCCTTCCAAGCATGTCCGCCATTAGAAATGATGTAATGTAAGGCTGCTAAGGTTTCGACATTATTAACCGTAGTTGGTTTATTAAAAAGTCCTTTTTGTGCAGGAAATGGTGGTCTAACTCGAACTTCAGGTCGTTGTCCTTCAATTGAATTGATCAAGGCAGTTTCTTCACCACATATATATGATCCCTGAGCTTGAATGATCTTAAAGTCGAAATTAAATCCGCTTCCATCTATATTATCACCAATCAATCCTTCATTTCTTAGCTCATCAATTGCGTTTTGCATGATCACTACTGATTCTGGATACTCGGCTCTTATATATACTATTCCATAATTGGCATGTGTCACAAATCCCGAGATCAACATTCCGAATAATATCGAATGGGGTTGCTCTTCTAACAAGTAGCGATCAGAATATGCTCCCGGATCTCCCTCGTCAGCATTACAAATTATAAACTTTATTGGATTATTTTCATTTCTACAAAATTGTAATTTCAAACCCATTGGAAAACCTGCGCCACCACGTCCTCTGAGGTTTGATGTTTTAATTTCCTCAAGAATATCTGCAGAATCTTGTTTCAAGGCTGCTCGGAAGGGTTGATAATAATCTATGATATTTGTGAATGGCTTGGTAAGAATGGCCTCCCCGTTTGCCTTCACATTATATGTATCCTTGTTTTTGTCAGGACCAGAGTCAATTACCGAATTCAAATCATTTATGGCATCGCCTGAAAAATTGAGCCCATTATAGTGAAAGGCACTATTTTCATGACATCGTCCTAAGCAAGTCATATGACCAATTTCATCATCTTGAAATTTAGATTTCAATGTATCGATCACCTCATTTTGAGTGCCTGCGCATAGGCAGGCCGTTCCGTTACAGACATATACTTTTTTACCTTTATTTTCAGGTTTTAAAAAATCATAGAACGACGCTGTTCCATAGGTATTTG
>JABDMU010000002.1 GCA_013001285.1 Flavobacteriaceae bacterium | reverse complement strand
GAAGAAAAAATAATGCGGTCATAATCTACTTCAAACCCCAGTCTTGTTTCATCTTGTTCTTTTCGAAGGCGTTTATGAGTATCGCCAAAGCGTTTTAAGGAAAGTAATTGTTCCCAGTTCATATATTCATTTTTGAAGCCTACAAGATATAAAATTCGCATGTTAATTTATTGTTTCCTAATTGTGAAAATTAACCATAATACATAACGGTTTAATAACACTTAAGTGACCATTCTTTAATTTCTGCTTAACCTAGGCTTTACAACATACTAGTTTCTTTGTGGCAGTAAACAAAAGATTATAACACTAAACAAAAAACAATGAAAAAAGTAGTATTATCAATGGTCCTTTTATCGTCATTAATATTAACCGGATGCTTTAAGGACGATGATACCCCAATCATTATTGAGGAGATTACCATTATTAACGAAGGAAATGGTAATGGAGGAAACGAAGACAGTACAGTAGATGTTACAGGTGCTATTCTCACTAACACAACCTGGACAAATGACAACATATATATATTAAACCAAAAAGTGGTTGTTGACAATGGAGCCACATTAACTATACAAGCCGGAACAATTATAAAAGGAACTCCTGGTACCGGATCATTGGCATCAGCTTTAATAATTGCACGTGGCGCTAAGATCAACGCGGTCGGCACACCTAATGCGCCAATTATTTTCACTTCATCAAGTGATAATATAGAAATTGGTCAAACAGCCGGCACTAATTTGGATGAGAATGACCGAGGACTTTGGGGAGGATTATTAGTTCTTGGAAATGCACCATGTTCATTCTCAGGTGATATTTCAGAAGCTCAAATAGAAGGTATTCCTGCAGATGATACTTTTGGATTGTATGGTGGAACAGATGCTGCCGACAATTCAGGGGTTATACAATATATTTCGATCAGACATGGAGGCGCTTTAATTGGCGAAGGAAATGAGATCAATGGATTAACCTTAGGTGGTGTTGGAACAGGGACCATCATTGAAAATATTGAAGTTGTTGCCAACGTAGATGATGGTATCGAATTCTTTGGTGGAACGGTTAACGTTTCCAATCTATTAGTGTGGGCACAAGGTGATGACGCCATTGATATCGATCAGGCCTATTCAGGAACAATTGACAATGCTGTTGTCGTATTAGGAGATTTCTCTGATCACGCTTTAGAAATTGATGGCCCTGAAGGAACTACTGATGGATCCTTTACCCTGCAGAATGTCACCTTAATTGGGAACACAACTACTGATAAAGGTGAATATGCCGATTTCAGAAGTAATGCCCAAGGTACTACATCAAATATCTATGCATATGGGTTCAAAGATGATTCTGATATCGAATTAGATAATGATGGTGTGGCTACAAATTATAATGATGGATTTCTTTCATTCTCAAACTGGGAAATAGTATTGCCTGCTGGGGTTACAGTAGTAGAAGATCTTTTCGTAAATAAAGCACAAACAGTTACTGTAAGCGGTTTCGGTTCTGAAGGAACAGCCGTTACTCAAGGTACTCAAACAGTTGGAGCATCCACTACAGGCTTAAGCTGGACCTATTCAAATGATGCAGGAAACCTTGGGTTTTAAGCTCAAACTTAATTAATATTTCAATTGCAACTGCCCACTTAGTGGGTGGTTGTTTAGAATTTACAATATGAAAAAAATGTTTAAGCTTTTCCTGGTAATGCTCATGTGTTTCTCATTTACTGCCTTTGCACAGACAGGTAAAGTTGAAGGTACCGTTATGGATGGAGAGTTCAATGAGCCATTGTCATTTGCCAACGTCCTTATCAAAGGAACAACCATCGGAGCGACTACGGACTTTGATGGCAACTACTCCCTTGAACTGGAAGAAGGCACTTATGCACTCGTCTTTTCATTTGTGGGCTATGCCACAATGGAGATCACCGATGTGACGATAAAAGCAAACCAAGTTGAAAATGTTAGTGTAACGCTTGAAACTAATTCATTAGACACTGTTATAATTACTACCTCTGTTAAAAGAAATACCGAAAATGCGGTACTTGAGTTTCAAAAGAATTCGGCTACTTTGCTCGATGGTCTTTCAGCGCAAACCATTAAAAAATCTGGCGCAAGCAATTTAGCTTCAGCCGTAAAAAGTGTCCCAGGAGTTTCGGTTCAAGGCGGTAAGTACATTTATGTTAGAGGACTTGGCGATCGCTATACGAAATCAATGCTGAATGGTGTTGATATACCAGGTTTAGATCCAGACAGAAACACGATTCAAATGGATTTATTCCCAACGAATATCCTTGACAATGTGATCGTGATCAAATCGGCTGCTGCCGAATATCCTGCTGATTTTACAGGTGGTGTCGTGGATATTGTAACTAAGGATTTTCCTTCAAGAAAAGAAGCATCCATTTCGGTTGGTGCCGGATATAATCCTGATATGCACTTTAATGATAACTATTTAACCTATTCTGGAGGTGAAACCGATTTCCTTGGCTATGATGATGGTACACGAGATTTGCCAATACACAGGTATCAACCAATTCCGGGAACCTTTGAAAATAGAAATCTTTTGAATACACTTACGAGCAGATTCAATAGTGAGCTAAGTGCCAAACAAGAAAATAGTGGCATGAATTTCGACTTGGGCTTTACTCTTGGCAATCAATATGAACTAGGTGATAATCGGATTGGCTATCTAGCGTCCTTTTCCTATAAGAATAATACAACATTCTATGATAATAGAATTGATGGCGGCTTTATCAGAAACAATAACGACGCGTCTGACAACGAATTAAAAGCAGTTTTAATTTCAACCGGTTCCGAAGGATTAAACAATGTGATCGTTAACGGACTGGCAGGGGTTTCGTTTAAAACAGAATTATCAAAGTACAAATTTAATGTGCTTCATATCCAGAATGGCGAATCGACTGCTGGGTTTTTCAATCAGTCAATATCACAAGATGGTTCAGGTGGTGCGCTTGAACCCTTAGTGAAAAACGCATTAACTTATACAGAGCGTTCAGTGACCAATCTGCTTTTAGGAGGTAACCATCGCCTTAGTGATGAGGACAATGCCTGGAGATTTGACTGGACATTCTCACCAACCTTTTCTAAGGTTTACGATAAGGACCATCGCATTACCCCTTTCCAAATCGCTGATGACGGAGTGTTTTCTGTAAGTCCGAGTGCCTCTACTTTCCCAATTCGTTTATGGCGATGGCTAATGGAGGAAAACTGGGTAGCAAAACTAGATTTTTCAAAAACCTATCAATTATTTGAACAACCGGCCAAGTTAAAATTCGGAATGAGTTACGTTTATAAGTTCCGTGATTTTAGTATCGATGATTATACATTTCAAATTACCGGTGATGACGATTTTATAGCGAATGGTGATGCTGATAACCTGTTGGCATCTGATAATTTATGGGATCGTGACTCGCAAGTGGGGACGCATTTGGTATTTGGAGATCAGTTCAATCCGAATGACGCTTATGAAGGTGAGAATTTTATTTATGCGACTTATATTTCAAATGAATTTAATATTAGTGAAGACCTCAAGACTGTTTTAGGATTAAGAACAGAGTTGTTCCAATCAAATTATACAGGACAAGATGGTGAAACTATTTTTCAGGATGTTGAGGTTTTGGACAAATTCGATTTTTTCCCATCTGCTAATGTAATATATTCTTTAACTGATATTTCAAACATCAGAGGGTCCTTCTCCAGAACAACAGCTCGTCCTTCTTTCAAGGAAAATTCGAATTCACAGATCTTTGACCCTATTACCAATAGATTGTTTGTTGGTGCTCTTGGCATCAAACCTTTGGTTCCAACATATATCAATAATTTTGATTTAAGATATGAACGCTTCGGTGAGGGTGGACAAATGATTGCAGGAAGTGCATTTTATAAAGATTTCAAGGATCCTATAGAATTGACATTCTTCCTGTCGGCACCTACTCAGGTGACACCTGCTAATCTTGGAAATGCTAAGGTATATGGACTGGAGTTTGAATTCAGACAAAAATTTGGATTTATTTCAGATGGACTAAACAATCTAAAATTGAATGCAAATGTCTCGTTTATAAAATCAGAATTGACCATGGCTGATGCCGAATATAATTCTCGTTTATTAGCTGCACGTGATGGCGAAACCATTGAACGTGAAAGAGATTTACAGGGTCAATCACCTTATTTAATCAATACTGGTTTTGATTATAATGATGACGAAATAGGTCTTCAAGCAGGTCTTTTTTATAATGTTCAGGGAAAAACCTTAGAAGTCGTTGGAACAGGAATTGTTCCGGATGTATATACCAAGCCATTTCATAGTTTAAACTTCACAATGAATAAATCTTTTGGTGAAGACAAGCAATCTGCAGTTGACTTAAAGATCGCGAATATTTTAGGCGCGGAGCGTGAAAGTGTTTATCAATCTTTTAGGGCTCAGGATCAAATATATTCTCTACGTCAACCAGGAACCGAAATTTCAATAGGATATTCTTATAAGTTTTAGAATTAGTTAGTTTATTAAAAGAAAAAGCTCGCATTTAAAAATGCGAGCTTTTCTATTAAAGGTTTATTCTTTACTTATTTCTTATGGCCACTCGGGTTTTATCATTCCATTCATTAACACTGGTAATTCTAGAGTTGATATAATCAACCTCAGTTAATGTCTCATCCTTCCAGAAAAACCATTTACCATGCTTCTGACCATTTAGGTATTTACCAACAGCCAATTTCTGCCCATTGATATCATAACTGATCCATTCTCCATGTAATTCTCCTTCGGAATTAAAAGTACCTTGTTGTTCAACAGATCCATTTTCGTAGAAATAGGTGGCTTCTGTAAGATCTCCTTTTTTCTCAAATTGCACTTTAGTGTCATTCTGAGAAAATCCAGAAATCGATAGGCAAAGTGCAACCGCAATCAAAATATATTTTTTCATAACTTAAATAGATTTAATTCGTCGACTACACTCAAAAATAAATAAAATTTTACATTCTAAACACATTTACATAACATTAAATTAACATTAAAAGTGTATTATATTGATTATCAACTCTTTATGAGGTTTTGTAAAGTTTAATATTTCCTTAATGTTTTCGTTACATATATTACATTTTATAATGACATCTTTGTGAAGTCTTTAGACGCAATTAGTCTTCATTTTGATTATTAGTTTTTGTCGACTATAATTATGAATTCTAATAACTGCCTTTGGCCAAGGCAGTTTTTTTATTCTAAAAATAATCATAAAGAAACATTAAGTTAACATTGGTTTTAGTTCTTTGCAGCGACAAAAACTAATAACTTTATGAAATCTAGAATTATCCTATTCCTATCCCTCCTTTTTATAGTGTCGTCCTTAAACGCCCAAGTAACTGATTCGCCAAAATTTGGAAAAGGCTTATTTAATCTTGTCGGTAAAGACAGTTCATGGACCATGAAAATTGGAACAAGAATGCAATTTTTAGCTATTTCCAACTGGGAAGAAGGCAATTCAAATGAAGCCAATTTTTTAGTCAGACGTGCACGTTTAAAATTTGACGGATATGCATTCAGCCCTAAACTTAAATATAAAATGGAGCTTGGATTATCTAACAGAGATATATCTGGCGCTTCAGCATTTACAAGTAACGCACCGCGATATATCTTAGATGCTGTTATCAAATGGAATTTTGCTCCTGGATTCGAATTTTGGTTCGGGCAAACCAAACTTCCTGGAAACGTTGAACGTGTCATCTCATCTGGGAATTTAGCATTAGTAGATCGTTCAATGTTAAACAGCCGTTTCAATATAGATCGTGATGTTGGTATTCAATTACGTCATGAATTTAATCTCACAGATAAATTTGTTGTTCGTGAAAAAATTGCGATGTCACAAGGTGAAGGTCGTAATATCACTTCTGGAAATCTTGGAGGACATCAGTATACAGCCCGTGTAGAATTATTACCATTTGGTACTTTCGAAAGTAAGGGAGATTACTCTGGTGCTGATCTTAAACGTGAACAGACTCCGAAACTATCTCTTGCCGCTACTTACGATTTCAATAACAATGCTGTTAAGGATAGAAGTAATCAAGGTTCTTATATGACTATTGATGATGGCGATGGTTTTTACGAAACAAATATCACAACCCTTTTTGTGGATGCGATGTTCAAGTATAAAGGGTTTTCTTTTATGGGTGAGTATGCCAATAGAGATGCCGATGATCCTTTTGCAAAAAATTCTGATGATACATTAACTGGAGATGTTGTGCAGGTTGGAAATTCTCTCAATTTACAGGCAGGCTATTTATTCAAAAGTAATTGGGCCGTTACAGGGCGCTTTACCAATATCGATTGGGATACAGACATCACAGGAAGATCCGCTCAAAATCAATATACCCTTGGTGTATCAAGATACATTGTTGGCCACAAATTAAAAGTACAAACTGATATTAGCCATTTGGAAGTAAATAATGGCAATAACGAGTTGATGTACAGATTACAATTCGATATACATTTTTAAATCATAACAATTACGTAACATATCTCTATTAAACAGTCATGATATTTGCACTCTAATTAAACGAAATTATGGATAATATTTATTTATTTATGCTCGTCGCAATCACAGTTTTAGCTGTGTTTGATATTATCGTTGGTGTCAGTAACGATGCGATCAACTTCTTGAATTCGGCTATAGGTTCTAAAGCCCTTCCAATGCGAACTATAATGATAGTTGCCAGCTTAGGGATCTTTATAGGGGCCGTATTTTCCAGTGGTATGATGGAAGTAGCCCGAAAAGGAATTTTTGTTCCTGGGCAATTTGAATTTGGTGAGATCATGCTCATTTTTATGGCCGTGATGATCACAGACATATTATTACTGGATTTTTTCAATACTCTTGGTTTGCCAACCTCAACAACAGTATCTATTGTCTTTAATTTATTAGGTGCTGCTGTCGTGATGTCTTTGATCAAAATAAGTGGTTCAGACGCGCAAACTCTTGCTGATCTTGGAAATTACATCAATACCAAAAAAGCCACAGAAATTATAAGTGGTATTTTATTGTCGGTGGTCATAGCCTTTTCCGTAGGAGCACTTGTACAATGGGTTTCACGTGCAATATTTACATTCAATATTGAGAATAAAATGAAGCATTTTGGAGCCTTCTTTGGAGGTGTTGCACTTACGGCAATTACCTATTTCATTTTTCTAAAAGGTTTAAAAGGAACACCTTATTATAATGATCTGAAAGGCTTATTAGAAGGAAATGAAATCTATATTATCTTGGGAAGTTTTGCTTTTTGGACCTTATTTTCATTCATATTTGAAAAATTAACTAAGAAAACTGTTTTACTTGTTGTAATTGCAATAGGCACCTTTGGATTAGCATTGGCTTTTTCTGGGAATGATCTGGTTAACTTTATTGGTGTTCCAATGGCTGCTTATCATTCATATGAAGCTTGGACAGCCGGGGGCATGGATTCGGCTATGTCGATGGCCGTATTAGAAAAGAAAGTGCCTGCAGAGCCATTATTGCTTTTTATTTCTGGTGCAATCATGGTGATTACTCTATGGTTTTCGAAGAAAGCAAAAACAGTTGCCGAAACTGAAATTAGTTTATCTCGTCAAAGTGATACACATGAGAAATTTGAACCAAATGCAATTTCTAGGGCAGTTGTAAAAGGGTCAACTCAGTTATCGAACTATTTTAGTGTTTTAATCCCAAATTCGATTCAGCACATGATTGGGAAGAGTTTTCATAAACCCAATTTTACTCTAACAAAGGATCAAAGTATGGATGCTCCTGCATTTGATATGATAAGAGCTTCTGTGAATCTTATGGTTGCCGGAGTGCTTATCGCTATTGCAACTTCAATGAAATTACCATTATCTACAACCTATGTCACTTTTATGGTTGCCATGGGTACATCACTTGCTGATAGAGCATGGGGTAGAGAAAGTGCTGTTTATAGAGTAGCAGGAGTTTTAAATGTTATTGGTGGTTGGTTTGGTACTGCAATCGGTGCATTTATTGCAGCGGGATTCGTAGTGTTCTTAATAAATTGGAATTCAGAAGTTATGATCCCAATTCTTCTTTTGCTAACAGGTATTCTCTTATATAGAAACTATCGATCGCACAAAGATAAGTCTGTTAAGAAGGTTGATGAAGATAGTCTAACAACAGCAGAGATAAGCTCTGTACAAGGTGTAATTCACGAAAGTGCAAAAAATATTTCTAAGGTTGTAAAACGAACAAATAGAATTTACTCGAATGCCATTGTTGGCCTTGCCAAACAAGACCTGACCTTACTTAAAAAGAGTAAAAAACAAGTGGTCAAGTTAAGTGAAGAAATTGATGTGCTTCGTGACAACATATTTTATTTTATTAAGAATCTAGATGAATCTAGTGTAGAGGCCAGTAATTTCTATATTAATATTCTTGGTTATCTTCAAGATATGGCACAATCATTAGAGCTTATCTCGAAAGTAAGTTATAAGCACATTAATAACAATCATAAAAAACTTAAACTAAGTCAAATAAAGGAGCTAAAAGAAATAGATGACAAGCTTGAGACTTTATTTGCTGACACCGAGAATACGTTCAAGTCTGGAACATTTGAGCAAATCAGCCCTATTATCAGTGAAAAAAAGGTTGTATATGCTCTTGTGAAAGAAAAAATCAAGGAACAGGTAAAACGAACACGTTCTGAAGAGTCAAGTCCAAAAAACACAACTTTATATTTTAGTATATTACTCGAAACCAAAGATCTAATAAACTCTACAATGAATCTCTTAGAAGAATATTATGAGGCTCATGATGGCTCAGTAGAACCTGCCACACTTGAGGAGTAATCTTGAAATAAGTTAATTTAAAACAAAAAAAGCGCCTACTTTTAGGCGCTTTTTTCGTTCTTCAATGGTTCGGATGCAATTTCACTTTCTAGCAATGAATCTTTTTTGCCATAAAGTAATTCAGCCACTTCAATAAGCTTTTTTACCATATCGTTCACATTGTCATTATCATTGACCAATGAAGAAGCCATGTCAACTGTGATGAGATCATTTCTAATAAGTTGGTCAATATCCAAATTGCTCTGACGGATATTTGCCTTAGCCTTTTCTTTTAATCTCAATAAGGAGTTGTAATATTTTTGATTATCCTTCTCAGTCCTAAATAAATGAATGATACGAAGTACCGATATCACTTTCTTTCTGAATTTATTGTATTCTCTTTTGATGTACTTGTTTTCTGAATTCAAATACATGGTCACATTTCTACTTAACTCACTTACATCCTTAATGATCTCAACCATTTTTCTGTTGGCAATTTTAATCTCAGAAATTTGATTGTTCTGCTTCATATTCAAATCTAAAGTACTTTGGGCCTTAGTAGCATGCCTAATTATTTGTCCATATATACTTTTTACTTTCGTAGCATATAACTCTCTTACATCGGTATCAAATGGAATATTAGATTTTTTGATGACCTTTTTTGCTTTCAAATTTGATTTAACATCTTCCCTGTGTACATGTAGTGCATGTGTTACAATCTCAAAAACCGATTTTTTAAATAAGTATTTCGATTCTTTCAGAAATGCAGCTATGGCTGTTTCTGGATATTTCATGGCATCCTTTGTAATAAACTTCGGTTCATCAATCTCTTTTTCAGGCATTAATTTCTCAGGAACAATGCGTTCTACCAATTTGGCAATCGGATTGATAAACCAAACCAGAAAAAAGGTGTTGATAATATTAAATGTGGTATGAAATAAGGATATAGCTACTGGGATGGCCATAGCATTAACATAGGGAGAATCTGATCCTAAATATTGACATAACCAACTTACAAATTTTAAAAAGGGATAAAACAAGATCAACATCCAAAGCACTCCTATTAAATTAAATATAAGATGGGCTCGTGCTGTTCGCTTAGCCTGATAGTTCCCTACAACCGCAGCCAAATTTGCAGTAATTGTTGTTCCTACGTTCTCTCCCAGAACCATTGCAGCTGCCAATTCAAAGGGAATCCATCCTTGCGCGGTCATAATTAAAGTCAAGGCCATTGTGGCACTGGAAGATTGAATGATTATGGTCAACAATGTACCAATGAGTAAAAATAGCAGGATAGAGACAAAACCTAAATCGGTATACTGAGCCAGAAAGGACAGCATTTCAGGGTTATTGTTGAGGTCAGGCATGGCATCCTTTAAAAACTGGAGGCCAATAAATAATATGGCAAATCCTATGATAAAATTTCCCCAGTTATCAGCATTTTTGCGCTTCGCAAAAGTAAACGCGAAACCAAACCCAACTAGTGGTAAGGCTATAGTACTCATACTAACCTTAAACCCTAGCAAGGTAATTAACCAGGCTGTAATGGTGGTACCAATGTTGGCACCCATGATAACGCTAATAGATTCCACAAGAGTCAAAAGTCCAGCATTAGAAAAACTAACCACCATCAAAGTCGTTGCTGAAGATGATTGTATGACCGACGTGATCAGGAATCCCGTAAATATTCCTAAAAACCTATTCGAAGTCATAGAGGCGAGAAAAGCGCGCATTCTATTTCCTGCCAATTTTAATAAGGCATCACTCATGACCTTCATGCCAAAAAGAAAAAGGCCCAAAGAGCCGATAAGTTGAAGGATGTCAAAAAAACCGTACTGCATTCATTAAAAGTTTTTGTCGACTACAATTAAGAATCGTATAAATTTAATACAAATGATCTTGTTGATGCTATGATATTTATCATACAAAATAAAAACTAATCTTAACGCTATGAAATTTTTCTTCGAAAACGATACCTTAGCGTCACCAAAAATTGTTCAAAAATGAAATTTAAATCTCTATTTCTAGTCGTTCTTATACTGCCCTTAATTTTTTCCTGCGAACAAGAATTGAAACCGATTGACGTGATCGAAGCCTCTATAAAATATCATGACCCTTCAAATAATTGGGATACATTTAATGGCCAGTTAAACATCACCATGACCATTCCAGATCAACCAGAGCGCTTGAGCGATATAAAAATTAATTTACCTGACGAATATTTTTATGTTAAAGCAAGTAGAGATACCCTTACAACTATTTATGAGGTTTCAGGAAATGACTGTAGAATTTCATTTAATGGCGAAACAGAATTTTCTGAGCAACAAAAAAAAGATTACCGATTAGATTGTGATACAGCCAAGCGCTATAGAGATTACTATACTTATTTATATGGACTTCCTATGAAACTCAAAGACCCTGGAACTCATATTTCTGATGCCTTAGAAGTAAAGACCTTTAAAGGGAAGGAGTATTTAGTTGTAAAAGCCACATATGATGAGGCCGTTGGAAGTGATATCTGGTATTTTTATTTTGACCTAAATACCTTCGCCATGGAGATCTATCAGTTTTTTAAGACTGATGCAAATGGCAATTTAGATCCCGCTAGTGGCGAATATATTTTACTCACTGAAGAAAAAGTTGTTAATGACATTAAAATGCCAAAGGTTCGTGCCTGGTATTACAATAAAGATGATGTGTTTCTGGGTACAGATGTATTAAATTAAAAAAGCACCTTTTTCAAGATGCTTTTTAAGATAACACTTATATGTTCCGCCTCTAAATTGAGGGAAGACGGAAGGAAATTAAGAGCCGCACATTAAACAATCATCGCCTTCGCCTTCTTTGGCTTGCGCGATGAGTGCTTTCATTTCTTCAGCAGACATAGGTTCAACCTCAGCGGTCTCCTGAACAAATTTAGCAGCCGTCTTAGCAGCTTGTTGTTTTTGTTGGGTAACTACAGCTGTATCTTCAGTAACCTCCACCACAGCTGGTGTTGGCTTTGCTTTCTTTTTATTATCGAGCGTGAATTTAATAGCATCCACAGCACTTTTAGTTCTTAAATAGTACATGCCGGTTTTCAAGCCACTTTTCCATGCATAGAAGTGCATTGATGTTAATTTTGCCATGGTTGCACCTTCCAAGAACAGATTAAGAGATTGTGACTGATCAATGAAATAACCACGCTGACGCGACATGTCAATGATATCTTTCATGCTTAATTCCCAAACGGTACGATACAATTCTTTGATATCCTCAGGAATGTTATCAATCCCTTGAATAGATCCATTGGCTCTCATGATCTCTTGCTTTAAATTTTCATTCCAAAGCCCTAAACCTACCAGATCTTCCAGAAGATGTTTGTTCACAACAATGAACTCACCTGATAACACACGGCGTGTATAAATATTTGAAGTATAAGGCTCAAAACACTCATTATTCCCAAGGATTTGAGATGTACTTGCTGTTGGCATTGGCGCCACTAACAATGAGTTTCTTACACCATGCTTGAGAACTTTTTTACGTAATTTATCCCAGTCCCAGTTGCCACTTAATTCTTCATCTTTAATGTTCCATAAATTATGTTGGAATTGACCTTTGCTTATTGGCGACCCCTCATAAGTTTGGTAAGGACCATCTACTTGTGCTTCTTCCATTGAAGCTGTCACAGCTGCAAAATACAAGGTTTCAAAAATATCCTGATTCAGTCGCTTTGCTTCCTCACTTGTAAATGGTAATCGCAACTTAATAAAGGTATCGGCAAGACCTTGTACGCCTAATCCGATTGGGCGATGACGGAAATTAGAATTTTCTGCTTCTTTTACAGGATAGTAATTTCTATCGATCACCTTGTTCAGGTTTTTGGTGACACGTTTGGTGATCTTGAAGAGTTCTTTGTGATCAAATTCTCCATTCTTAACAAACATAGGAAGCGCAATTGATGCGAGGTTACACACAGCAATTTCATCAGGAGATGTAAATTCTAAGATCTCTGTACATAAGTTTGAAGACTTTATAGTCCCTAAATTTTGTTGATTTGATTTACGATTAGCAGCATCTTTGTAAAGCATATACGGCGTCCCCGTTTCAATTTGAGATTCCAGGATCTTCTCCCAAAGCTCTCTTGCTTTTATCGTTTTTCGCCCCTTGCCTTGAGCTTCGTATTTCAAGTACAATTCGTCAAAAGCTTCACTATGTGTATCAGGTAAACCCGGGCATTCATTAGGACACATTAAGGTCCATTCGGCATCCTCTTGTACACGTTTCATGAACAGATCTGGTATCCACATGGCGTAAAACAGATCGCGAGCACGCATTTCTTCTTTACCGTGGTTTTTCTTCAGATCAAGGAAATCGAATATATCAGCATGCCATGGTTCGATATAAATAGCAAAACTACCTTTTCGTTTTCCACCGCCTTGATCAACATAACGTGCTGTATCATTGAAGACCTGTAGCATCGGAACGATGCCATTACTTGTACCATTTGTCCCAGCTATATAGCTTCCGGTTGCACGAATATTATGAATTGAAAGTCCGATGCCTCCAGCCGACTGTGAAATTTTGGCTGTTTGTTTTAGAGTGTCATAAATACCATCAATACTATCGTCTTTCATTGTTAAAAGAAAACAAGAAGACATTTGAGGTTTAGGTGTTCCAGAATTGAACAATGTAGGAGTGGCGTGTGTAAAAAACTTCTTCGACATTAATTCATAGGTTTCGATAGCAGCATCGAGATCATCTAAATGAATACCGATAGAAACACGCATCAGCATGTGTTGAGGGCGTTCGGCAATTTTACCATTTAATTTTAAAAGATATGAACGCTCTAGGGTTTTAAAGCCGAAATAATCATAACCAAAATCACGGTTATAAATGATGGTAGAATCTAATTTGTCTTTGTTTTCAGAAATGATCTTATAGACCTCGTCAGATAAAAGCGGTGCTTTTTTTTCAGTTCTTGGGTTCACATAGGTATAAAGATCTGTCATAACCTCACTAAAGGACTTTTTAGTGTTCTTATGAAGATTTGATACTGATATACGTGCTGCAAGTTTAGCATAATCAGGGTGTGCTGTGGTCATTGTTGCAGCGATTTCGGCTGCTAGATTATCAAGTTCGCTGGTGGTTACCCCGTCGTAAAGTCCTTCAATAACTCGCATTGCTACTTTTAAGGGATCAACTAGTTCATTTAGGCCATAGCATAATTTACGGACTCGAGCCGTAATTTTATCGAACATGATAAGCTCTTTCCTTCCATCTCTTTTTACAACATACATAGTATTAATTTGTTTTTAGGTATTTCTGAAGTACAGCTGTTTCAGAAAAATTAGTTAGTTATTGATGACCTTTCAATGTATTTTGAAGGTTATATTTTAGTTTTCTTTGTTATTTTAGCCCATAATATGCTCTCAAAAATTCTTTATGAGGGAATATTTTTTCTAGCAATGGTCTTTTTAAAATTGTGTGTGTCCGATTAAAAATCGGCGTCAAAAGTGAACTTGTCCTCTTCTTCTTCTTTATTAAGAACGCCTGCTTTTTGGTATTCAGAAACTCGTTTTTCAAAGAAGTTGGTTTTTCCTTGAAGTGAGATCATTTCCATAAAATCAAACGGATTGGTTGCATTATATTCTTTTTCGCATTCCAATTCTACAAGTAATCGGTCGGTAACAAATTCGAGGTATTGGGTCATTAATTTTGAATTCATACCAATTAAACTCACTGGTAAGGACTCTGTAATAAATTCTCTTTCAATATTTAAAGCGTCAATAATAATGCTTCTAATACGTTCCTTCGGCACTTTATTAACAAGATGTTTATTGTGCAGGTGAACTGCAAAATCACAATGTACGCCTTCGTCGCGCGAGATCAATTCGTTTGAAAAGGTAAGCCCAGGCATTAGTCCTCTTTTCTTCAACCAAAAGATTGAACAAAAAGCACCTGAAAAGAATATACCTTCAACTGCTGCGAACGCAATTAAGCGCTCTGCAAAACTTGGAGATTCTATCCATTTTAATGCCCAATCGGCTTTTTTCTTTATCGCAGGGAAGTTTTCAATAGCGTTGAACAACTGCCCTTTTTCCTTTTCATCCTTAACATATGTGTCGATTAATAGAGAGTAGGTTTCGCTATGGATGTTTTCCATCATAATTTGAAAACCATAGAAAAATTTGGCTTCGCTATACTGAACTTCATTGACAAAATTCTCTGCCAAATTTTCATTAACGATGCCATCACTGGCGGCAAAAAAAGCTAATATGTGTTTTATAAAGTACCGTTCATCGTCACTTAATTTATTATTCCAATCTGTAAGATCTTGATGAAGATCGATTTCCTCTGCAGTCCAAAAACTTGCTTCAGATTTTTTATACCATTCCCAAATATCATGATGTTGAATAGGAAAAATGACAAATCGATCTTTATTATCTTGCAAAATTGGTTCTACTTGTTGTGACATAATTTGGAAATTAATTTAATTTTTAATCAATGAATTGTACTTTGTTTTGGAACTAACAAATATTTAAAAAAGCCTTTGAAAATGAAAGGTATATTTATAAACATTGTCAACAAGTTTTTAACAAAAGAGAAGAATTAGGTCATTCGGTATACTAAAATGAAAACGAACTTAAATACTTGTTTTTCAGATAGTTAAAAAATACAAAAATTGAAAAGTCCTCTAAAATAAAGGCTTCCCATTTATGGCATATTTAAGATAAATTGAATGATGAACTGAAAAGGAGTTAACCAAAAAAGTGAAAGTCATTGACCTTCACTTTTTTACAATAATTAACTAAACTAACTAAAACTTTTTAACGAAACATTAAGTTTAATAGCGGACTAAACTAAAAAACCAGAATAAATCTGGTTTTTTAAATGATTAATAGCATTTAATCATAAAGTGAGTCCCTACATTCACTTTAATTTATTAATAGTTTTATCCCTAAAAATTAATAACCCAAATTTGAGAAAAAAAACTGCTAAAAATCAGCTATTATGTATAGTTGGTAGGATTTTTTGTATAAATGGCAGATAGTTATTTACGAATTAATCATTAGTTTTACATTACAGTAATTTACACCCAAAAATGATGGTTTTTTCCTAAGCCCTAAGTTGATATTCAATTTTGTAATTACATATTATGATTAATGTTGTTATAGTAGATGATGAGCCAATGGCGATTCAAAGTCTTTCATGGGAGTTAACCAATTTTAGTGATGAGATCAATATTCTTCGCACTTTTTCTGACCCAGAAGACGCCTTAATTTTTCTTAAAGATCATACTCCAGATTGCCTGTTTTTAGATATTCAAATGCCAACCATGGATGGTTTTCAATTTTTAGATCGTCTAAGCAATCGGGAATTTGCAGTTGTGATCACGACAGCTTACGATGAATATGCCATAAAAGCGCTCAAACATGAAGCTATAGATTATTTGTTAAAACCCATAGACACAGACGATCTAAAAGATACCATTTCTAAGATCAAAAAATATAATTCCAGACAAGTTGGTGCATCTCGTTTAGAACAAGTATTGATCGACTTCAATAAAACACAATACAATAAAAAGGTGACTTTAAATGCAGATGGTAAACTAACTTTTTTAAATACTGATGACATTATTTTTGTCGAATCTGATGGAAATTATAGTACCTTATTCCTGACCAACAAACAGAAAATGGTAGTGACTAAAAAACTAAAAGAGGTTAATGCCATATTACCTGAACAATTGTTTTTTCGAATCCACAATTCCTATATTGTTAACCTAAATAAGATCAAGGAATTTTTTAAAACTGAGGGTTATGTTGTTATGGAGTCAAACCATCGCATTCCAGTGGCCCGACAAAGGAAATCAGATTTTCTTGAAAAATTTTAATGAAGATACTATTCAAATATAATTCTATTTCATTCAATTGCTTATTTCTTGTGATGTGCTTCTTCATGACCACCGAATCTAAAGCACAACCAGATGATATTGATGTAGAATTTAATTCGGCAATCCATACGGTTGTTAATTCTAAACCATCGATATATAATGATCTCGAAAATCTTTTTGGTCATTTTAAAAGAGACTCTCTAAAGATGAAACGTCTGGCTGTTTTAAGTGAATCAATTAGTTATCCTGAGGGCGAAAGTTATGCGCTTATTGCCTTAGGAAATATTTACAGAGATTTCTCCGAATACGATAAAGCAATTGAATTCCATACAAAGGCAGAGGAACTAGCCATAATAGCAGATAATGTTAGTTTAAGAATTATTAGTTTAAATATGTTAGGTGTTGATTACAGACGAATGGATATTGTTCCATCTGCATTGAATAATCACGCAAAAGCACTTACTATTGCCAGTTCAGTTGAAGACCCATCACCTGATATAAAACGAAGTGAGGCCGTCTCTTTAAATAGCATGGGAAACATTTATTTGGCATTAAAACAATATGATCTCGCCCTGATACAGTTTAATGAATCATTAAATGTTGAAATAGATGAAGAAAACAAACTTGGCCTAGCTATTAATTATCATAATATTGGTTACGCCAAAGAAGGCAAAGGACTTTTAGATGAAGCACTAAAAGATTATTCAACCTCCTTGAAATATAACAATGAGATCGATTCAGAGATAGGCAGATCAATATGTTATAATAGTATAGGAGAGGTCTATATAAAAAAGGAAATGTATTCCGAAGGGGTAAATTATATTAAGAAAGCCCTTGAAAAGGCCATTGCAGTCCAGGATCAGTTTTACATCGCAACTTCGTATGCTAGTTTAGGTTGGGGTCAAAGTGAAATGGGGGAAATGGAAGATGCCGAAAAAAACTTGAATTTAGCTATTGAAATTGCACAAGAATATAATTTAAAATCTACTGAAGTCGAGGCAAGGAATCATTTAGCTGAGCTCAGTTTAAAAAAGAAAGACTACCAAAAAGCCCTCAATGAATATCAAAAAGCCATCAATTTAGAAAAGACCATAACCAATGAACGCAATTTAAATTATATCAATGACTTCATATTGAAATATGAGAATGATCGCAAATCAAATACCATAAAGGCTTTGACAAGTGAAAATGAGATCGTCAAGTCCAGATTGGAAAAATTTCAGCTTTTTTTACTTCTTGGTGCACTGGCAATGTTGCTTTCAGTAATATTATTTGCCATTTATAACAGAAATAAAAAACTACAGCAAGAGAAAAAAATCTTAACCCTTGAGCAAGACATGTTAAGAAGTCAAATGAACCCTCATTTTATTTTTAATTCATTGAATTCGATCAAGCTATATATAATAAATAATGAGAAGGAAAATGCGGTATATTATTTGAACAAGTTTGCTAAACTCATTAGAAAGATCCTCATTGCAACTTCAGAAAAAGACATTCAGTTATCCGACGAATTAGAAACCATGTCCTTATATATGAATATTGAAAATATTCGATTTGCAAATGAGATCGATTTTAAAATCACTATTGCCAAAAATGTCAATCCTGAAAGTATTAGAGTCCCTTCCTTAATACTTCAGCCTTTTCTTGAAAATGCCTTATGGCATGGTTTGTCTTCAAAAAAGGAAAATAAGATAATTACATTAGATGTCAGTATGGTAGATAGTAAATATGTAACCATAGAGATAACTGATAATGGTGTAGGAAGAAAGGCGTCGGCTATGATCAACAATAACAAAACCTTAAAACGTAAGTCAGTTGGCATCAACCTCACCAAAGAGCGCCTTGAGAATTTTTCAAAGGGTTACAATTCTATGTATAATATTGAGATTTTAGATCTTTATGATGAAAACAACAAGCCAAATGGCACGAAAGTAGTTCTTGATATCCCTATTCGATCAGCCATATTAGAATCAGCCTAATTTTGATTTCATCTTATTCGCAACGTTTTCCAGTTCAGTATACCAATCTTCTCCAAATTTTCTGATCAAAGCCTCTTTTACGAACTTATAAATAGGGACTTGTAATTCTTTGCCCAGAGTACAGGCATCATCGCAGATTTGCCATTTGTGATAATTTACAGCTGAAAATTCAGAATAATCTTTTACTCTTACTGGATAAAGATGACAAGAAATTGGTTTTTTCCACTCAATTTTACCTTGATTATAGGACTCTTCAATTGCACAAAGTGCAACATTGTTTTCGTCAAAGATCACATAAGCACAATCAGCCCCATTAACCAATGGTGTTTCTAATTCACCTTCGTCGCTTGTTGTATGCGTGCCTTGAGTTTCGATAGCAGCAACTCCCTCTGGACGTAAAATTGGTTTGATCTTTGGATATAGTTCTTTAAGAATTTCCGCTTCTTCTTCTTCTAAAGGCGCCCCTGCGTCTCCATCAACACAACATGCGCCTTTGCAGGCACTTAAATTACATACAAAATCATTGTTGATAATATCTTCAGAAACAATTGTTTTTCCAAGCTGAAACATGGTTCAAATATACATTTAATGAGGGATATATTAATTTAAATTAATTTCAAAATTTTGTCTTATTATTCATTAATTATTAGCGACCTTTGCGGCAAAATTAAAACTGCAAATTAATGCAATTAGACCTTAAAGAAATAGTAACCACGTTTATGGTATTGTTTGCCGTAATTGATATCGTAGGAAATATTCCGATCATCATTGATCTTCGAAAAAAAGTGGGGCACATTCAAAGTGAAAAAGCTTCGATAATTGCCGGGATCATTATGATTCTTTTTCTATTTATTGGAAATGAAATGTTATCCCTTATAGGTATTGGTGTGAACAGTTTTGCTGTTGCCGGAGCTTTTGTATTGTTTTTTATTGCTTTGGAAATGGTCTTAGGTATAACCTTATATAAACACGAGGACACCGATGTAAGCACAGCATCAATATTTCCTTTGGCATTTCCCCTAATAGCTGGCCCGGGAAGTTTAACGACCTTATTATCGCTTCGGGCTGAATTTAGAATTGAAAATATTATTATTGCAGTGATCATTAATGTTCTTGTGATCTATCTCGTATTAAAGACTTCGGCTAAGATCGAAAAGATCATAGGTAAAACTGGAATCAGTATCATCCGTAAAGTATTTGGAGTTGTTTTATTGGCTATATCAGTGAAGCTTTTCACCTCAAATATTAAAGAACTATTATAACTATGAAGGTATTTATTTACATACTAATATTAGTATCATCCTCATTTGTGATTTATAATCTCACTCAAATTGACTACGCTAATATTTTGGGGGAAGAGAGTATTGTTGGTGTCATAACCGTAGTTGCCGGGCTATGTGCAATTTTAGTCCTTAGTATACTTTTAGTCTCTAAAAAAATCGAAAAAACACTTAAGAAGAGATCTTAATTTTGCCTGGCAAGGTCAAGGACCTTATTTAATATGGCATCGTTGGAGTTTAAAACTTGAACGGAAGCTTCACTGCCAAACAGTTGCTCTGCAAGCGTAGCCTTTAAATATAATTTCACCTCATCCTTATAAGCAACAAAAGGAATTTTATATCTGGATTTGTCATTAAGGTAATCTTGAAATCGTTCAACGGTCTCGTCACTAACTTCAAAATTATCCATAAAGTCCTGTTGTGTTAAATCTTCAAACTGACTTCTGTTTTTATCTAGATCTTCAAAAACAAAGTAGCTCATAATACCCGTAGCTCTTATTCTGTATATGGTCTCGTTTTCCATTCTTAGGTTGATAGGCACAAATACATCTGGAATGATCCCACCACCTCCATAAACAACCTTACCTCCCGGTGTCGTGAATTTTAGAGAATCCGCAACTTCTATCATATCCGAACTTGATAATTCGCCATTTTCAATTCGGTCATAATAATCGTCAAAATAATCTTTGTTCCCATTGCTATACGAACGTTGAATAGAACGTCCAGTTGGTGTATAATACCTTGAAATTGTTAATCTAACAGCGCTACCGTCTCCCAGTCCCATTTCACGCTGAACAAGTCCTTTGCCATAAGAGCGTCTGCCTACGATCGTGCCTTTATCATTATCTTGTAATGCACCAGCTATGATCTCACTCGCTGAGGCCGAATTTTCATTGATCAAGACATAGACCATACCCTCTTCAAAGTCTCCTTTTTTCGTAGCGAGGCTCTTCTCAATTTTACCTTTTTTGTTTTTCGTGTAAAGAATCAGTTTATTGTCCTCCAAAAATTCATCGGAGATACTTTCGGCAATAGCCAAGAACCCTCCTGGATTATCACGTAAATCTAAAACCAATTGAGTGGCACCATCATCAATTAATTGGCTGAGACCTTTTTTAAATTCTTTATAGGTAGATTCTGCAAACCGATTTATTTTTATATATCCCAAGGCTTCGTCTAACATATATGCAGCTTCAACACTGGCAATGGGCACATCGCTTCGTTTGACCTTAAAATCGAGTAATTCCGATTCTCCAGGTCGGTATATCTTTAAATTTACTTTGGTTCCTTTTTCGCCTTTTAATCGATTTACAACTGCATCATTGCTCCAACTTTTTCCAAAGATTGGCTCGCCATTCGCCGAAATGATACGATCACCACCCTGTATCCCGACTTTCAAGCTTGGCCCACCTTCTAAAGGGCGGATTACAGTAACCGTATCTCGATAGGTATAAAAACTGACCCCAATGCCAACAAAATCGCCTTTCATACTTTCAGTTACTTTTTGAAGATCTTCTTTAGGGATATACGTAGAATGTGGGTCGAGGTTATCTAAAATTCTATTCACTGTAACATCAACAATACTGTCTGTATTGACATCATCGACATATTCATAATCTATATAATCGATTAGTCTATTGAGCTTATCTTTCTTAGAATTTGAAGTGAATAATCTATCTGAACTGTCACGAAAACTCAATTTCCCTCCAATAAAAATGCCCATCGCAATTGCTAGTCCGAAAATAAAAGGCCAATATTTTTTTTGAATCTGCATTATTCTAATTCTAAAACATGTGCAACATCAACGCCTGCTTTTTGAAGAAACTGAACTCCAGAATCATCCTTATAGGCTTCCTGAAACACGACACGAACAATTCCAGCCTGATGAATTAATTTACTACATTCCTTACAAGGTGAAAGTGTAATATAAAGGGTTCCTCCCCGACATGATTGTGTTGAAGATGCTACTTTTGATATGGCATTAGCTTCGGCGTGTAAAACATACCACTTTGTATAACCTGCATCATCTTCGCAATAATTTTCAAATCCTGTTGGTGTTCCGTTATAGCCATCTGAAATGATCATTCTATCTTTTACAATTATTGCCCCAACTTGCTTGCGTTCACAATAGGAAAGTTTGCCCCATTCGGCAGCCATTCTCAGATAGGCTCTATCGTATTTCAGTTGCTTTTCTTCTGACATTAATGCTTTTGCATTTTTTCTTTATTTATAAACGAATATAGTTGCTTCGTATTTCAATTACAAGATAGATGTCGTTAAAGTTTTACCAATGTTTAAAGTGAAATCTTAAAATATTTATGATATAAACTCACTATTTATTAGCATAGGAATGACCAAGCCAATGACAATTGCAGAAACAACCATCATCCAATCTCGTTTCGAAAAACGAAATACCGTTTGACCTAAAAACCCAAGAAATACAGCTACAAAAACAATGATAATTTGTGAGATCTCTATCCCCAAAGCAAATTCTAATAATGGCACGAGTTTACGTTCTGTTTTTCCTATAAACATTTTAAATTCTCTAGCGAAGCCTAATCCATGAATAATCCCAAAAAACAAGGTCGACACGAACAAAATTACAATGTTACTTTGCACATTTTTTTTGCCTGCAGTAAAAACGTTATAAACAGCAACAATTAAAATGGTAAGCGGTATTAAAAATTCAACCAAACTTCCATTAATTTGAAGCACGTCGTATGCAGCAAGTAATAAAGATAATGAATGGCCTACTGTAAACACCGAAACCAGAATAAGTACACGTTTCCAATCTTTAAACACGTATGGTACAGAAAGCACAATTAAAAAAAGGACGTGGTCATAACCGTTAATATCTAATACATGATTGATACCAAATTGGACATTGAACCAAAAATCGTTGAACATAGTATCGTGTTTTAAGTGATTTGAGAATTGCAAATCTAAATAAAAAAAGCCAGCAA
>JABDMU010000077.1 GCA_013001285.1 Flavobacteriaceae bacterium | reverse complement strand
GCCAGTTCGCTGCGCTCGTGTCATCCGGCGGATGAATTTCAATTAAAATAATTACCTTTAATTAATCGTATGATTTACTCGGAAAAATATCGAGGCAATAGCCTCGCTCCTTTTTCCACTCGGATTTTTATTCATGCATTTCTATTGTTTTAATAAGGAATTCATGAATCCTTCGGATTTCGACACGCTCGAATAAGCGTGACTCAGCCAAGCACAAGGTGCTGCGGTTGAAAATCTGGACCAACCCATACACAAACACGTTGGCAGCAATCAAACATTTTACATATGAAATATCTTATTACATTAATTATCGCTCTCTATTGCTTTGATGTTCAAGGTCAGGATATTTCAAATCAAATTGATGATTATGCAAAATCATATAATCGTACAGGAGATTTTAGTGGATGTATTCAAATCTCAAAGAAAGGCCTAACCATTTACGAAAATTGTTTTGGCAATGCAAATTATTCATTTAACATTCCTAATCAGCCCGAAACTAAATTCAAAATAGGATCAATTTCAAAACAGTTGACCGCTGCAGCTATTCTTATACTTGAACAGGATGGAAAAATCAATACAACTGACACATTATCTAAATTTTATCCTTGGAGTAAAAAAACCAAAAATATTACTATTGAGCATTTATTAACACACACTTCAGGAGTTACAGATATATTTAATATCCCCAACTTTTTTACACTTTCTTCTCAAAAGAAAAGTATTTCAGATTTATCCAAAATGATCCTGGATATTGATTTAGAATTTGAACCTGGTACTCAATATCAATATTCAAATGGTGGTTATGCCTTGCTGGCACAACTAATAGAAAAACTCTCTGGAGTTTCTTATCAAGAATTTTTAAACACGCATATTTTTAAGCCTTTAAATATGACTGCAACTGGTCATGGAAAAGGGAATGAAGTTATTTTCAATTTAGCAATCGGGTATGATCCATCGGGATACAAGGGCTTAAAAATTACCGATTACGTTGATCCCGAGTTATTAAAAGGTTCAGGATCAATATTCAGCACAGTTGGTGACATGCAAATTTGGATCAATTCGTTAAAAAACAAAACACTTTTGAATATAGAATCCTATGAAAAACTTCTCAATAATTACGGTCATAATTATGGTTATGGTATTTCTTTATATAAATCGTTTGATCAATCTGTATTTGGGCATGATGGAAGAATAAATGGCTTTATTGCGGATTATTTACACTACAAAGAAACCGACCTTTCAATAATAATACTAGGTAATATTCAAACTGGAGTATCTGATTTTTTTAGAAGAGATATCGCTGCGATTACGTTGAATAAAGATTATAAAAGTAGAGCCAAATCTATCCTGCCAGCCAACCAGAATACTATTGAAAAAGAAAAGATTATTGGAACGTATTCTTTTGGACCAAATTTCAACGTCTACATCGAAAACATTGAAGGCAAAATTCAAGCACGCGCCAATGAAGGTGGCTATTCTGAATTAGTATTGTTGAAAGATGGTAGATTTTTTAGCAGAACACTATATTCCTATATTGAATTTAAAACAGATGATAAAGGAGCAATATCAAAAATGGTATGGACCAACAACGATGGTAATAGCTTTGATGGATTAAAAAAATAACTGCTGGCATAAAAGGTGTATATTAAATTGCTTGGTACCGGTCTTTTAGGAATTTCCTTCGGAAATCCCACTAGCTCGTCCTGTTTTGCTAATTTAGTTGCTGAAACACGCTACTATCCATATACAATACCGTTGGTGGTCATTTTAGGGAACTCATCAAATTTATCATTAAAAAAAGAATAAAATTAACATTTGAAATATGCTGATTGATATCAATCCAAAATTACCAATGCGAGACAAAAATACGACTCGAGAGTATTACTCAAACAGATTAGGATTTAAGGTATTTGGAAGTGAAGATTATGATGGGTATTTGATGATGGAAAAAGACCAAATTCAAATTCATTTTTTTGAATTTAAAGATCTGGAACCCAAAGAGAATTACGGACAAGTTTATATAAGAACCGACAACATTGACGAATTTTATAATTCGTTATTGCAAAATAAAACTGAAATTCATCCGAATGGAAAATTGGAAACCAAACCTTGGGGACAAAGGGAATTTTCTGTACTTGATCCTGATAAAAATTTATTGACATTCGGGCAAAGTATTTAAGGACTAAATCGTGCGGCAAACAACGTGTGTAAGCTAGAATAAATCATAAAATTGAAATTCAATGAAACAAAAAGGTTCGGTTATAATTCCAACAATGAGATACAAAGATGCTCCTGCTGCAATAGAGTGGCTATGTAATGCATTCGGATTTGAAAAGCATTTGGTTGTGCCTGGTGAAAATGAAACTATAGCTCATGCACAGTTACGTTATGGTAATGCAATGATCATGTTAGGGTCTGAAAATGACAACGCATATGGTGAATTTATTAAAACTCCAAAAGACCTAAATGGAATGAATACACAAACCCCGTATATCATTGTTGAAGAAATCGATGACCATTATAAAAAGGCAATTAAAGTTGGAGCAAGAATAGTATTAGATATAAAAGATGAGGACTATGGTGGTCGTGGTTACAGTTGTCAAGACCCAGAAGGATTCATATGGAATTTTGGTTCATATGATCCATGGATAAAATGAAAAATTAAAAACCTACACACCACAACCTTTATAGCTTGGTGCTATCATTTGAACTTCAATTAAAATTTCTATCTTTAAACGTATTGTGTATAATTTAAAATACTATGGAAATAGTTGAAAATATCAGTCAATGGATGAATGAACATCCAACTTCTTCAAGTATTATCAAATATCTAGTTTGGGCTGTTTTTATATTATTGACTATTGCTTTTTTAAGAAAACTCCTTAGAAAAAAACTTCCTGATTCTGCGGTGAGATATAAATCTCAAAAAGCTGTCGAAATTCTTGGATATATATTATTGGTTATAATAACTATCTCTTATTTTACTGGAAGTATAAAAGATTTTGCCTTGGCAATTGGATTACTTACAGCTGGTATTACAATTACCCTTCAAGAATTAATTTTAAGCATAGCTGGATCATTTTATATTTTTTTTGTCGGTGTTTATAAACCTGGTGATCGAATTGAAATCAATAATATAAAAGGAGATGTTATAGACATTGATAGCATTTATACAACCATGATGGAAATTGGTGAATGGGTTTCCAGTGATAATTATAGTGGAAGAATAGTGAAATTAAGCAATGCATTTGTTTTCAAAGGTCCTGTTTATAATTATTCAAAGGATTTTCCTTTTGTTTGGGACGAATTCAATCTTCCTATCAAATATGGCTCTGATGTAGAATTAGCTAAATCAATTATAATAGAAATTGCATCGAAAACTCTATCTGATTTTGTATCTAACTCAATTTCCCAATGGAATCAAGTCGTTAACAAATATTATATAGAAAACGCTCAAGTTGATCCAACTTTGGCAATTACAATGACTGATAATTGGATACAATTTAATCTCAGATATATTGTTGATTATAAAAAAAGAAGACATACTAAGCATATTCTAAATGAGCTAATCGGTAAGGAAATTGAAAAAACAAAAGGCAAAGTACAATTGGCTTCAGCTACCATTGAAATTGTGCGTATTCCAAATATTAATGTGAAAAAAGAATAAACTATTTACATCAACGTTTCGGTCTTACGGCAAGCCGGTATATGCACATTCGGAGGTTCGCTTCGCTCGCGTCATTCAGTAGATGTATTTCAATTTAAAATATCACCTTTAATTAGCCGTATTTTATACTGAAACGTTGCGATGGATAACTCAAACTAAAGAAATAAATCTTAATGAAATTTACCAGATTTTTGATCCTTATTGTTGGAATATCACTATTCTCAGGATGCACTCAGGAGAGTTGTTTAAATCAAGAAAATTTAATCAAATTAGACGCGTCATGGGAAAAAGCTCAGTTAGATTTAAATTTTGACTTTATCGAATCACTTCTTGCAGAAGATTATATCTGGGTTCATAATCATGCAAATACCATAGATGATAGAGAGGATGTTTTAGAAAGGGTTAAAAGATATATAGCAAGTAATAATCAAGAAACCAAATCACGAATTTCTAAAGATGTTAAGGTTATTATTTCTGGAAAAACAGCTATTGTTAGTGGATATACAATTATCGATAGAGGCCCAAGCCCCACTACTTATCATTTTATGAGAACTTATGTTGAAACGGATGGTAAATGTTATTTAATTGCCAACCATACTATGGCCATTCCTTAAAATCAAATTGAATAAAAAGACGCAAAAGCAACCTATACATGTTCTTAGGTAGAGGTTTCAATCGTGTCTGTTCGATGAATTTTTCAATTAAAATAATTACCTTTAATTAACCGTATGATTTATACCTACGCAAAAACTTCGGTGTTATTAAGCGGAAAAAGAATATCTTGTAGCCTCACTCCTTTTTTCGGCGAATTTTTCGGCTGAAAATCCGGCCGACCTGCCGGCCTTGAGGCTAGCAGGCAGGAATCATACACGAATACGATGTGCTTCATTATGAAAAATTGCTAACCAATGATAAAATTTTTCCGAAAAATTAGACAACGATTAGTGACTAAAAATAAATTCAACAAATATTTATTCTATGCCATTGGCGAGATCTTATTGGTGGTCATTGGAATATTGATTGCATTAAGCATCAATAATTGGAATGAGCAACGAAAAGACAGAAATAGAGAACAGCTTATATTGAACAATCTCAAATCAGACTTCATTGCCAATATCAATAATGTAGACGACGCCTACAATAGCTTTATGCAGGCCTATGATGCATCGGTTGACTTACTTGAGATCATAAGCTCAGAAGATGATATAGATAGCTCTGAAGCTGAACAGTTAGTAGATGATATCCTAAACAAAACCAAGTCGCTCGACATCATCACAGGCTCCATTAATGAAATGCTGAATACTGGATCCATTAACTTGATAAGAGATGCTAATTTGAAAACCCAACTGTCCAATTGGTCTTTTCATCAAACAGATACAGAAGATGATATTGTGATCTACAGAGATTATTTATTCGATTTCTTTATTCCGTCATTGACCAACAAGGTTCGCTTAAGGAATATGGGCGTCCTTGATTTTTTCGATGAAGACCTCAACTTAAAAGACATTGCCCAATCGAATTTTAGCATGGATTATAACCAAACCATGAGGACTGCAGAATTTGAAAACGAAGTGTATAATAATGCCTTGAACTATATGTACGCTTTGAATTCTTATAAGCTGTTCAATGATTATTTAAAAGACACCTTAAAGCTAATCGAGTCGAATATCGATGATTAAATTCTTTAGAAAAATTCGATACAACCTCATGGAACAAAACAAAACCCTTTGTCATTCCGTACTTGATACGGAATGCATCCTGGAGTCACTAATGGATTCCTGCCTTCGCAGGAATGACAAAACAACATTTATATGATAAAATTTTTTCGAAAAATTAGACAACGATTAGTGACTGAAAATAAATTCAATAAGTATTTGCTTTATGCTATTGGAGAAATTATTCTCGTAGTGATTGGAATTTTAATTGCTCTGCAGATAAATAATTGGAATGAGCATCAAAAGCAGAAGGATTATGAAATTACCATTCTTGATGAAATTAGAGCAAACCTCATAACATCGAAGAAAGAAGTAGAATTAGCCATTGAAGATGATAGGAGATGGCGAGCTTGTATTATTAAAATTTTAGACTTTTTAGATGAAGGAAAAGCGTATAACCCAAATCTTAATCAATGTTTTGGATCTTATTATTGGTCATCAACGGTACAGTTTTCTACCTCTTCTTACGAAGAGCTAAAAGCTAAGGGAATGGAAATTATATCCAATATAAAACTACGCAGAGACCTAACTACAATGTATGATTTTAAATTTGATGTGATTGAGACTGAAGTAGAAGTATGGGACTCTCAATTATTGAGTTCAACCATTTATCCATTGCATACAAAATTATTCCGAAAGTATTTTCCAGATACGTGGAGTGTTTTTGAAGATGAATTTGCAAGACCCAATGATTATAAAAAATTATTAGACAATGACGAATATAAAAATTTGCTTTCTGAACTCATATCGTTAAGAAATTATAGCATCAAAATAAACGAACTACTTAAAAACGATTTGAATAGATTAATAAAAGAAATAGAAATCGAGTTAATTATGCTCAAGAAATGATAGAATTCTTTAGACAAATTCGATACAACCTCATAGAGGAAAACAAAACAATTTGTCATTCCGTACTTGATACGGAATCCACTTTGGAGTCACTAATGGATTCCTGCCTTCGCAGGAATGACAAAACAACATTTATATGATCAAATTCTTTAGAAAAATATGATTTAAATTAATGGAAACAGGAAAATACCTCAGATACGCCATTGGCGAGATCATCTTAGTATGATCGGTATTTTATTGGCGCTTCAAGTAGATAACTTGAATAACCAAAGACTTAAAAAACAACTTGAAAAAACAATTTTAAAACAAATTAGAGTTGAATTTATCGTAAAACCAACAAAAATGGGAGCTGTAAAGGCAGCCGTTTTTAATGATACCTGTGGAAATAATATTCAGTTTGTTGAGGAATTATAAAAACACTTCCAAAAGAACATAGGTCATCCAGAACTAAATGCCTATTTCAGATAAAATGATTAACTTTAAATAATCATAAAAATTACATAAAAAGCTTAGCCTTCATAGCTTCTTCACTTACTGTTTTGTAGCAGAAACTATGATTGAAAAACGCGTAAATTTCAAAAAAATGAAACGAATTATAACCGCAATTTTTTTTACTGGAGTTTTGATTTCTTGCAATACTTCAGAAGAACAAAAAAACACAACAGAAGAATCCTCTGTTACTGAAAAAACAACAGATAACACATCAGATGATGCTAAAAAACAATTAGTTCCTATTGACTCTGACGAAGCTCTAATTGCAACCGCATTAATGGCAGCACCAGAAGAGAGCCGAGCGCAATGTAAAGTTATCGGTTATAATATGGCCGGTGAGTTTGTAACCCTACGAGAAGGAGATAATGAATTCATAGTTCTCGCTGATGATCCAAAGAAGTCAGGATTTAATGCAGCTTGCTATCATAAAGATCTGGAACCATTTATGGCTAGAGGTCGTGAACTAAGAGCCGAAGGAAAATCGGCAGTAGAAATTTTTGAAATTAGAGAAGAGGAAGCTAAATCAGGTAAATTGGATATGGGAAAACCAGGATCAACACTACACATATATTATGGCCCAGGAGAATCGTATGATCCCGAAACATCTGAAGTGGAAGGAGCGCAGTACCGCTATGTCGTATATCTACCTTTCGCGACTTCACAATCAACAGGACTTCCTGAAAAACCTATCGGATCCAATCATCCTTGGATCATGAATCCTGGAACCCATAGAGCTCATATTATGATTTCACCTTTACCGGAAGATAAAGAGTAAAACATCAAAATACCTTAAAGACGAACTTTAATTAGCGACGAATCTGAAATTGGAACATCCTGCGAATTTTTTCTAAGCGAGATAAAGAGCGGTCTTTAATAAATAAATAAAAACTATAAAAATGGAAGTTACAGCTGAAAAAAATGAAAAAGTTGCGAATATGATCTTTGCATCCATTTATCCACTTTACATGAATAGATTGCTGAAAAATGGGAGAACAAAGGAAGAATTCCACCAGATTATTGAATGGTTTACTGGTTATAATGAAGAAAAATTACAAGAGCTTATTGATGAGAAAGTAACCTTTGGAACATTTTTTAAAAAAGCAAAAATACATCCTAACGCGCATATGATCAAGGGCGTGGTTTGTGGTTATCGAATTGAAGAAATAGAGGATGAATTTGAATTGTATAAACAATGCAGACGTATGGAAAAGCTCATTGATGAATTGGCAAAAGGTCGTAAAATGGATAAAATTTTACGAGAAGAAAAAAAATAAAACCAGTGCTTACAACGCATAACCTTTATGTCTTAGGCCAGTTGAATAATAATTTGAAATCCAACAAATTAAAACTATCTTTAACCAACAAACAAAGTTTGCGGCTCCAATGCAATGCTGAATCGCACGCTGATACTTCCAACCGGGCAAAGCCCGTTGTTCTGCCGATTCAGCCGCAGAGACACCACAAACATGATACGAGACCGTTAGCGTTATTTTGGATAAATCAATAAAAAAGGAATAGAGATATTATGAAACTAGAATCCAACGCAATTATTCAAATACAAAAACCAATTGAGGACGTTTTTGAAGGGATTGTAAATCCAGAAAAAATGACCAAATATTTTATTTCTGAGAGTAGTGGGCGCCTAGAATCCGGAAATGAAGTGATTTGGAAATTCCCTGAATTTGAAGACAAGTTTCCTATTAGAAAGGTTAAAATTGAAAAAAATAGGTCAATTTCCTTTGTTTGGGACCCGGAAACTCTTGTGAAAATAACTTTAGAAAAATTGCCGGATGAAAGCACCATAGTAAGGGTAAACGAAAATGGAAAGGAATTTAACGAGGATAATCTGAAATGGGCTTTAGAAAATTCGGGGGGATGGGCAAATTTCCTTGCCTGTATGAAAGCTTATTTGGAATACGGCATCCAACTTAGAAAAGGTGCATTTGATTTTATGAGAAAAAAATAAAAATAAATTAGTACTAAAATGAAAGTAACACTAATTAGCATTCCGGTGCGCGATCAAGAAAAAGCCTTAAAATTTTATACTGAAAAATTGGGCTTCATAAAAAAGAAAGATCTCCCATTAGGGGGTGGCAATAGATGGCTGACTTTAGTTTCGGCACATTGGCAAGATGGACCAGAATTATTGTTGGAACCTGGTCCAAATCACTTTGAACCTTGTAAAATCTATCAAGATGCATTAATGGAAGCAGGATATCCTTATACTCAATTTGATGTTGATAATGTTGACGACCAATATGAAAGATTAACAAAACTTGGTGTGCAATTTAGTATGAAACCAACTGAAATGGGCACTGTAAAAGTTGCAGTTTTTAATGATACTTGTGGAAACAATATTCAACTCGTGGAAGAATTGCAATAACACCTCAGCTAACAAATTGCCTATTACGAAGGCATAATCCTCTTGACAACAAAAAAATAAGTATGAAGATGATCCATTCAAAATTTTTTATTGTAATTGCTTTACTAATACCTCTTAATAATTATGCCCAGAATATTGTAACAACCGATGACTTACAAACTCTTGTTGGAGAATGGACAGGCTCACTAACTTATATGGATTATAGTACTAATAATCCTTACACCATGCCTGCAAATGTAATTGTACAAAAAGGGAAAAAAAACAATCAATTCATCTTAAATATAAATTATCCAAAGGAAGCAAATGCAAATAGTAAGGATAAAATTAAATTGTCTAAAGATGGCAAACAATTGAATAATCATGAGATAAATTCGAAGGTGGAATTACCTAATGGCAGTATTCAAATTACGACCCAATATTCGGGTAAGGATAACGGAAAGAAAGCCTTAATTAAGAATATATATATCATTGGAACATCAGAATTTATAATTAGAAAAGAAGTCAAATTTGAAAATTCTACAGATTGGCTGGTAAGGAATGAATATACATTTTCAAGATAGCTTTTTAAGTAGCCAATTACTTGCCTGAATTCGAAAGGTAGAATTGATCTTATTTTATTTCGTTTCCCACTATCACGCGACACGATTCGTTTTATTGTTTTCCTGAATTTAATTAATTAACATGCAGATTCCTTATCGGAAAATCTCGAATTTTTTAGTTGAAGTCAATTCTAACATATGATTTAGGCATTCATAGATCCGTCCTCTCTATCGCAACATAATATTATAAAAATACCGTTGTTCTCATTTTTTGAACAACAGTTCGTCCTTGATAATCCACAAGTCGGTTATTTAAAAACTAATACCTATTGAAAATTAACTAGTTTCAAATAAATTAATCTTAGATATCATGAAATTATTAGTTATTGGTGGCACTGGAAAAACGGGACGCGAATTGATCAAACAAGGTCTAGCTAAAGGTCATTTTATAACTGCCGTTGTTCGTAATCCAAAAAAAATAAAATTCAGCCATAAAAATCTAAATGTCATAGAAGGCGATGTTTTAATTCCTGCAAGCATTGAAGAAGCTTTTCAAGGACAAGAGGCTGTACTCTGTGCTTTAGGTCATAAACAATTCATTATTAAGACAACCATACTTTCAAGAGGAACCAAAAATATTATAGCCGGGATGGCTAAAAATGGCGTAAATCGATTAATTTGTATCACATCTCTTGGTATTAATGACAGTAGGTTTAAGCTTGGATTATATTATACACTTTTCACCATCCCTTTTATTTTGTTCTTTTACTTTTTAGATAAATCGAAACAGGAAAAATTGATCATGAATAGCACATTAGAATGGACGATTGTACGACCTGGACAGCTCACTAACGGAAAGAAAAGAACTATTTATAAACATGGATCTCATGTTGGACATTATATACTGACAAAAATGATCTCTCGTGCCGATGTAGCACACTTTATGCTCAGCCTTCTGAATACTCGTGATTATATGAATAAAACCGTTGGAATAACTTACTAAAATGATGGGTTCCAAAGAGGATTGTTCTTTACTTCTCAAGTTCTTTATCGCAAACTTTGTATTTTAGTAGTTGTACGATTCTGATTCTTAAAATTCTACCAACCATTGAGGGGCTAAGATGAGCCTTTATGAAGTTCTAATGCTTGTGAATCTAACTTCATTTAAAAGATTTTTATGAATCCTTCTAAGTCCTTGAAACAGAATCGACCTCAAATACATAGTGCATAAATGAAAAAAAAGATTTACATACCCTTGCTTTTTATTGCAGCTATTTTGATTTTATATAGCACTTTGGACACAAATACTTATATAGGAAGATTTTTTAAATGGAGAGCCTCCGATATTGAAGATTTTAAGAAGTTTCCTAGCTATGATTTTAAAGCCTCTACAGAACCCTTCTATTATGTCGAGAAGATTCATGAAAACCTCAGCAATCTTGAAGTAAATAGAAGTAAAAAAAAGCGATCTGAATTATTTGAACTTCTAGAAGATTCAGGAACGACGGCATTTATTATAATCAAAAACGATACATTGATCTATGAAAAATATTTGAACGGATATCAAAGAAATTCTATAAATACCTCATTTTCCGTAGCAAAATCGATCACTTCACTTATAACAGGTATAACCATTGATGAGCATCTTATTAAAAGTGTAAATGACCCCGTTATAGATTATATTCCTAACTTAATAAAAATTGATACTACATATAAAGAATTACGTATTTCAGATCTTATGGATATGCAAAGTGGTATTCAATTTAAAGACCATGATCTACCTTGGGGAGACAAACCTAAAGCTTATTATAAACCAAAATTAAGAGAGAGAATATTGGAATTACCTCTTGAACATAAACCCGGATTAAAGTTTAAATACAATTCCTATAATCCTATCCTTATGGGGATGATAATTGAAAAGGTTACAAACCTCCCACCAGCTACATACTTTGAAAAAAAAATATGGAATAATTTAGGTATGGAATATTCAGGTTCATGGAGTATGGATAGCCAGAATTCTGGAATGACGAAAATGGAAAGCGGACTAAATATAAGAGCTATTGATTTTGCAAAGTTTGGTCGTCTACTACTATACGAAGGCCATTGGAATGGAAATCAATTGATCTCAAAGGACTGGATGAATTATAGTTTTGCCATATCAAAGGATTACAAATTACCGGAGTTTGCACATGATCTATATTATCGGAATTTCTGGTGGATCTATGCAAATAAAAAAGAATCTGAATATGAGATCACCAGCATTGCGGGCACTGGTCATTTAGGTCAATATCTTTTTGTTTTCCCAAAAGAAAATATCGTTATTGTAAGAATGGGGAAACACGATAAGAATGTCGATTCTTGGCGAACGGTTTTTTATGAAATCGTAAATCACCTTAATAACAACCGAACCTATTAATGAAATGCCTAGATTTGGTTGGTAGTGATATAATTAACGACAACAGAATTACATGAACAAATTAGTTACTAAATATTTGAAATGTTGATCAAAACGCAGCAAATTCTCACCATTGGAAACTACTTTCCAATATGAAAAAAGCTATTTTAATTGGAGCATCAACTGGAATTGGTCGCGCTTTAGCCAAGGTATTATTAAGTAATGGCTATAAATTGGGAATAACCGGTGTTGAGAAAGAAATATTAAACGAAATAAATCATAGTTCTGATAAAAATTTAAAGTCCGTATTTTTTGATTGTACCTCTGAACAGAGTTCGATGATAATTGATGATTTAATCGATTGGTTAGGTGGTCTAGATTTACTGGTTTTTAGTGCCGGGATTGGACAATTAGACAAAAATCAGGGGTATACAATTGAAAATGAAGCGAATGAATTAAATGTAATGGCGTTCACTAAAATAGCAGATAAATCCTTCAGATATTTTGAAAGTAAAGGTCACGGACACTTCGTGGCAATTACCTCTGTAGCTGGCCTAAAAGGTCACCGATTGGCTCCCGCCTATCATGCAGCAAAAGCATATCAGATAAGCTATTTAGAAGGCTTAAGACATAAGGCCATTAACTCAAATATTCCTATTACGATTACCGATATAAGACCTGGGTTTATAGATACTGGACTGGTAAACCATAGACACTTCTGGATAGCTACGAAAGAAAAAGCGGCTCATCAGATTTATAGAATAATAAAAAAGAAGAAAAACATAGGTTATGTAACAAAAAGATGGGTTTTAATCGCTTTGATTTTAAAAATAATTCCACACTGGATATATAACAGACTTTAATCAACATTTGAAAGTAAAAACCCCGCTATGAAAAATTTGATTTTTTTGATAACACTTATTTTTAGTATTAACATTTGTGCTCAGAATGAATTCGAAAACATTGATATCTTTGTACGCGTATACAATTTACAAGGTAAAAAGATTGGAAAAGGTAAAATACTTTCCATTTCAGAAACAGGAATTCAATTAAACAGAAAAGGTGTTGCTCTTACTATTCCTTTAGATAATATAGGCTCAATCAAGACCAAACGATCAGCAGGAAATAACGTTCTTGTTGGTACCGCAACCGGAGGATCTATAATGACAATTTTAGGGGTTGCTACAGCAGACCCAGATGCCGGGATTTATGGATATACAGCAGGTGAAGGCGCATTGGCAGGGTTTATTTTGGGAGGTACCGCAGGCGCTGCAGTTGGAGGGATAACTATTCTTTTTAAGAATTCAAAATCTTATGAAATAAATGGTGATAAGGCAAGATTGAAGACATTTACAGAAATGATTTTAAAATTGGTTGATAAATAACGAATTTTTTAAATTAATAGAATATTTTTGTTTATCAAACATATGCCGATATATTGTTGTAAAAGCTATTCAATTAAACATTAATTTAGTTAGACTTTTATCGTGAATGCTAGAAATCATATTCATAACAAGGTGAAACCATAAAACCAGACGTGTAGGAATAAAAATTATTTGTTTTGTCTAACTATGTAAAAGAAAGAGAAAATCAAATTACAGAATCCCGAATACTAAAATCAAAAACTACCAATTATTACCGCAAATGTTAACAACACCCACACTTTTTTCAGAAATAATAAAAACAATACGAGATTTTAAACTAGAAACTATTTCAGATGAACGTAAAGTTGTATTACAACCCTTGATAGATTTTATTCAATCAAAAGTTTCAAATCAGCAGCCGATCAGGATCAACTTTATTTGTACCCACAATTCACGACGGAGCCATATGTCTCAGGTTTGGGCTCAAACCTTAGCCTATCATTTCAATATTAAAGATGTAAGTTGCTATTCTGCTGGAACTGAAGCTACTGCTCTTTTCCCAATGGTTGCTGAGACTTTACAAAATTCTGGTTTTAAAATAAAGGCTATTTCGAAAAATGAAAATCCTGTTTACAGCATTAAATATGCCGACAATGAACATCCTATCATCGGGTTTTCAAAAACATTGGATAGTGATTTTAATCCAAAATCCCAATTCGCAGCCATAATGACTTGTGATTCAGCCAATGAGGCCTGTCCCTTTGTGTCAGGTGCCGAAATACGTATTCCCATAACCTATAAAGACCCAAAAGCATATGACAATACAGCACAACAGACCGAAAAATATAAAGAAAGAAGTCTTCAAATTGCAACTGAATTATTTTTCGTATTCTCACAAATAAAATTTTAAAAAATGCCAAACAAAAAATTAAGTTTTCTTGACAGAAATCTTACACTATGGATTTTTGTCGCTATGGCTGTTGGTGTAGGCATCGGATATTTTATACCAACTTTTCCTGACATGATTAATTCATATAGTAGCGGAACAACAAATATTCCTATTGCAATTGGGTTGATATTAATGATGTATCCACCGCTAGCAAAAGTCAATTATTCACTGCTTCCGAAAGTCTTCCGAAATACAAAAATACTCTCGATTTCTCTAATTTTAAATTGGATAATTGGCCCGGTGCTAATGTTTGTTCTGGCCATCACTTTTTTACGAGATTACCCTGAATATATGGTTGGACTTATCTTAATTGGATTGGCCCGTTGTATTGCAATGGTTTTGGTTTGGAATGACCTAGCTGAAGGAAGTAGCGAATATGGTGCGGGTTTGGTTGCACTGAACAGTATTTTTCAGGTATTTGCTTACAGTTTTTATGCTTGGGTTTTTATAACGGTGCTTCCACCCTATTTTGGGTTTGAAGGTGCCATTGTAGATATTTCGATCGCAACCATCGCAGAAAGCGTAGCCATTTATTTAGGAATTCCATTTGTTATGGGAATCTTAAGCAGACTCATTTTAGTAAAACTAAAAGGTGAAGAATGGTATACAGAAACATTTATTCCGACCATCTCACCAATCACATTGATCGCTCTTTTATTTACCATCGTGGTCATGTTCTCACTGAAAGGAGAATTAATTGTTGAAATTCCAATGGACGTTCTGATAATTGCAGTTCCATTACTCATCTATTTCACCTTAATGTTCATCATTGGATTTTTCTTTACTAAAGCCACAGGAGCGGCCTATGACAAAACCGCATCAGTTGCTTTTACCGCCGCTGGCAATAATTTTGAATTAGCCATTGCAGTGGCCATTGCTGTTTTTGGCCTGAATTCAGGGCAAGCATTTGCAGGTGTAATAGGTCCATTAGTTGAGGTTCCAGCCTTAATTTTATTGGTTCGGGTCTCTTTTTGGCTAAGGAAGAAGTATTATGGAAAAGCTATAATTTAAATCAAATCCTTGCAAATATTAATAAATTACATCTGTGTTGATTTTTTTTAATCTTGTTAAGAAAGTTCTATTTTATTTTGTTTGGTTATTTACTTTAAATTGAAATCAAATAATTAATGTAATTTTACATCATAAATCATATTCTGTGAATAGCCCCTTAAATGAGAAGGCATTAAGATCTAATTTATCTTTCTTTACAGTTTTAAAAAAACCCGTTATGAAATACCTCAAAATTCTTTCGTTACTAATATTCAGTGCAGTCATTTTTATTTCATGTAACGACGCCAAAACGTCAACCAATACACCAAAAAAAGAAGATCCACAACCTATAGATTTTTCAAAAACCCCAAATTCAACAAATTCTCAGACTTCAAACCAGACCGCTACCGAGCCTGCTCAAAATGCTCAAGGCGTTTATCACTACACTTGTAGCCAAGGCTGCGCTGGAGGTGCTGCATCTGCTGTTAACTGTGCGACTTGTGGAAATTTGTTAGTTCATAACCAGGGATATCATGCCAACACTAATACGAACCAAAATGATTCTCCATTTATGACACCACCGACAACCGAAACTGGTCAGAATGCAGCTGGTGTATGGCATTATACCTGTGGACAAGGATGTGCAGGAGGATCAGGATCTGCCGGTAATTGTAGTAATTGTGGTAGCACATTGGCGCATAACCAAGCTTATCATCAGTAGAATCTAAATAGCATTCAATTATAAATTAAAAACTAAATAGCCATGAAATATTTAAAGTATATCTTAGGGATTCTAGTCATTTTAATTATCGGATTTTTTGTTCTAGGCCTAGTCAAACCGGAAATAACATATGAATGTGAAATAGTAGTAGACAAACCATTGGCCGAATGTTGGGCTGTTACCCAAGATGAAGAGAAAATGTCAGAATGGTTACCAGGATTCCAGAAAGTTGAACGTATAAGTGGGACGATTGGTACTGTAGGTGCTGTTACAGACGTCTATTTTATCACCAATGGACAGGAAATGATCATTCGTGAAACGGTTACCGACATCGTTCCAAACGAAACTGTTTCGATGTTGTTTGAATCAGATTTCATGAATATGGATTATAAATTGAATATGACTTCCATTGATGGAAAAACAAAAATCAGTTCATATACAAATACGGCCGGAAATGGGATGTTTTCAAAATCTGTTATGGCCTTAATGGGTGGTTCCATCAAAGCGCAAGAGGAAACAAATCTCGCCAATCTTAAAAAAACCATTGAGTCTAATACTAAGGACTATTTTCCAGAAGTTGTGCCATCTGTTGAACAGGAGGATAATTAATGATAGCCGTGTTGGACTAAACTATTTTTCTAAATTCATCAATATGAGAACAACCTTATTTGTGATATTGACATTTAGTGCCATCGCTCATGCTCAAATTGATAAAAACTCAGAACTATTTATAACACTAAAAAAGCAAGACAGTGCTTTTTTTGAACGCGGATTTAACCAATGTGATTTTGATTTCCTAGATGAAAGCATCGCGGATGAATTAAAATTCTATCACGATAAAAGTGGCATTCAAAATAGAACTCAATTTTTTGAAAACACTAAAAAATACATTTGCTCCAATTCTGATTTAAAACCGATAAGAAAACTTAAAGAAGGCAGTTTAGTTGTTTATCCACTGTACAATAATGGGGTTTTATATGGCGCAATTCAAAACGGCATCCATAATTTTTATATCAGAGCAAAAGGAAAGGATGATATATGGACCAGTTCGGCAAAATTTACTCATGTATGGCTATTAGAAAATGACAAATGGAAGTTATCTGAAGTATTAAGCTTTGATCACAAGGATCCCAATTCGAAACGCTAATTCGTTCGAAATTCTTGAATTATTATAAATTGATTGTGATGTTTGTACAGCCATGTATTATTCAAACCATATATGTTACGGATGAACACACTATTCGTATATCTAAAATGACCTTAGCTTCAGTTTATCTGCATTAGGTCACAAAAATTGAAACGGAAGGCAAAACTCAGAATGACCGAAATGAGGTAATTGATTAGATCAAGGGTACTGACAAGAAAAAAACTTCTGAATATGAGATCCCGGAATAATAAAAGCAACTTTTTCGTAAGGACCTCATTTCAAAAACCCGTTAAAAATCTAACCAACGAATGCAAAAATGAAGGCTAAATTCAATTTTGAATAATAGATCTTTATGAACTTTATTTATTAAATTAGACCCTTCAATTATATCTGAAAAACTTATGAATATCAAGATAAAGGACCTGATGGTGAGATCTGTCATTACTACAATGCCCCATAAAACAGTTGGTCACGCACAATCTATCATGAATAAAAACAAAATTAAATCGGTGCCTGTGGTCGATAGTGACAGGCAAATTAAAGGCATTATAACTGCTACTGATTTATTGGATGATCATTCTGAAGCTACTCCTGTCAGCAAGGTAATGACCACACAAGTATATACAATTCCTGCCTATTCTAATGTTAATATAGCAGCACGTATGATGCGAAATCATAATATAAATCATTTGGTGGTTTCAGATGAGCAAAAGATTATTGGTGTTTTAAGTGCACACGATCTATTGAAACTTGTTGAAGATCATCGATTCGTAATGAAAAATCCGTCAACCCCCTCAAAAAGTAAGAATAGTCGGGAATAAAATCTGGATAAACTATGAAGATCTTGAACTTGTTAATAGTCGTGTTACTTTTTTCTTCATGTAAGGAAAGTGACCAAAAAAATCAAAATAAAACATTCCCAGATCACGAAATTGCATTTGTAACGGATAGGGATGGGAACCCTGAAATTTATCTCATGGATATTAACGGAGAACAACTAAAAAACATCACGAATAACGATTCTATGGATTTTAGTCCGTCTTGGTCAAGAAACAAAAATGAGCTTTATTTCTATTCAAAAAGAGATGGAAATACTGAGATCTACAGCATAAACCTTAACGATGAGAAGGTTTCAAGGCTAAGTGATCATCCTGCGGTGGATGTGCTGCCAGCCATTTCTCCAGATGGCAATACCATCGTTTTTATGAGCGACAGAAATTCTTTAAGCAGATGTGTTTTTACCATGAATAAGGATGGATCAAATGTCAAAGCCCTAACTGATAATGCAGCTTATGAAGAAAGCCCGTCATGGTCGCCAGACGGTAAGGAAATCCTCTTTACGAGACAACTACGTCATCCTTCTGATACGACACACGCAGCAAATGGTGAGATACACATCATGAATTCAGATGGGTCGAATTTAAGACGGCTTACCAATAAAGATGGCTATGATTCAGGAGCCCAATTTTCTCCTGATGGAAAAAAAATTGCGTTTTATGGAAGTCATAACGACACATGGGATCTTTTTATCATGGATCGGGATGGGTCTAATGTATACAACCTAACAAATGATGACATTGAATGCTATTCTCCAGATTGGTCCCCTGATGGGCTGTGGTTGGTGTATACGGCGGGCAGTAAAGGGAATTATAATCTTTATAAAATAAATATCATAACCAAGGAAAGGGTTCAATTAACAAATACCTCTGGGAGAAATGAAAACCCAGTTTGGAAAAAATAGTTTCCTGAGCATAGTTGAAGTTAAAAGCGCTGTCTTTTTCATAAAATTCAAATTGTATTTTATTTAGAAATTAATGACTTATTTATATCTTTAAGTAGTCATTGACATATTCCCTGTGGATACGTTTAACTTAAAATCTAAAATCATGAAACGAAGTGAATTTTTAAAAATTGGAGGTGTTGCTAGCGCGGCTCTATTGGCCATGCCATTGAGTGCAGCAAGTAAGGTTAGATCAATACTAAACAAAATTAAGCCAAAAATTGTCCGAAAAGATGAAGGTCAATTATGGAATGTTATTGGTGATCTTCAATTGCATAAAATTAGCGGTGCTGATACTAATGATCAGATTGTTGAATGGGTGAATGAAGTTGCTCCAGGCGTTGGAATTCCGCCTCATGTACATACCAAAGAAGATGAAATTTTTAGAGTCCTTAAGGGCAAAGTTGAGCTCATGGTTGGTGGAGAGTCCACCATTCTTGAAGCAGGTGACGTGGCTTTTGCTCCTAAAAATGTTGTTCATTCCTGGAAAATTGTAGGTACAGAATCAGCAAGCATGTGCACCAGTGCATTTCCAGCAGGTATTGAACACATGTTTGCCGAGTTAGGAAAATTACCGCCTGGTCCTCCAGATTTCCCCAAAGTTGCAGAAATATGTGGACGATATGGAATCAGTTTTGTCTGATAATTAATAAATTTTTATTTCATTTTTGAGAGATTGATTTTTATAAATGTCTATAATAAAGGTTAATCTCGAAAATTACGGTTTAGGAGTACCTTTAATTTTAAGAATCGATCCTCAGGGCGAAACAAAATAATCATTGCTAAATAAAATGAAACTATTTAATATATTTATATTCTGATTGCTTATCAACCTCAACAACTTCCAAAACCTTAATTTGCTTTAAAAGCAATAAAATGATCATCTTTTTTAGACGACTTCGACAAAAACTGCTTTCTCAAAATAAATTTTCAAAGTATCTGCTTTATGCTATTGGTGAAATACTTCTTGTGGTAATAGG
>JABDMU010000086.1 GCA_013001285.1 Flavobacteriaceae bacterium | reverse complement strand
GTTGTGCAAGAAGGCTTTACAGTTATTAGAATTGAGAATGATACAAAGGATATATTAAACTATTCTAAACCAGTTAATTTCAACTTTATTCAAATGCATTTTTGTCTTAATAAAGATTCAAAGCTGCATTATGGACCTAGCTACAGTTTAAGTGTCGATCAAAATAATTCGGTATTACTTTATAATCCAATTAAAGCGCTTCCAATTAATTTAAGTTTAAGACCGAAAGGGAAACATTTGGTGTTTGTTGTATCTATTAAAATATTTCATTCATTTTTCTCTCAGGTTGCTAATCTTATTCCTTTTTTGAAGGAAGAAAATAGAGATAAGAAGTATTATTTAGATAAGCTTTTGTCACCATCTGAAATTTTGGTTTTAAATCAGATTTTTGATAAGCAACGAAATAATAATATGCAGGAGCTTTATGTAAGGGGAAAAGCATACGAAACATTGAGTTTATATTTTGGTCAACGTCAAGATCAACAGCAAAGTTGTCCGTTTTTAGATAGCGAAGAAAATGTTGAAAAGATCAAAAAAGCAAAACAAATTGTGATCTCTAATATGTCTGAGCCACCATCACTTCAAGAATTGGCTACAGAAATTGGTCTGTCTTTACCTAAGTTGAAAGAAGGGTTTAAGCATATTTATGGTGAATCGGTATTTCATTTTTTATTAGATTATAAATTAGAGTACGCACGTAAACAACTCTTGTCAAAAAAATACAACGTTTCTGAAATAAGCTTACAAGTGGGTTACAGTACTGCGAGTCATTTTATTTCGGCATTTAAGAAAAAATATGGCACCACACCAAAGCAGTATATTATGAGTGTGACCTGATATCAGGAATCTGACTTGGCGGTTTCTTCGTTTTCAACTTCCGAATTAAGAATACTCGGAAATATCATGGGTGCAAGTGATTTTACTGGTTCGAAAAGGACAGAATCTTTAAGATCCTCGTCTGAAAGTAAAGGAATGGTTTTGTTCATTTTACTGAATACCATGAGTACAATGCTCAAGATGAGCCCAATTTTCAAAGCTCCGAATAAAGCACCTAGTAACTTATTTAAAAACCCCAAGGCTGCGAAATCAGCTAATTTTGTTAGTGCTTTTCCCGCCAATGAAATGGCCAAAACAATGATCACAAACGTTATGGCGAAGGCGGTTAAATTTATGGTTTTTTCGCTCCAGTCTACACGTTCAATTAAAAATTCGGCCGCAAAATTGCTGAAATGAATAGCCCCATAAACACCTGCTATTAAAGCAACTAAAGAAGCTACTTCAACAAATAATCCTTTCATCAGGCCACGTATCAGTCCAAATAACAGCAGTGCACCTAAAAGAATATCTATAATGTTCATGATTCCGGTCTTATAACAAATATAACGACTTTGTTTCATTACTATTTTATTAGTTCCTAACTTTGTCGGCAATTATGGCAAGAGACGAACAATTAAAACAAAACTGGGAGTTGGTGGTGACCAAGCTTTCTGAGCAATTTGGAGAAGGTGAAAACCTAGATCTAGATGCTATTATTTATTTAATCGGTGTTCAGGAACTCGGACAATTGCATCGCAAGTTTAAGAAAGATGCTAAACTTGATCTGATGCATATTGCTATTTGCAGGCTTTTGGCACCTTATGGCTATTACGAATTTGATTTTGTTGATGAAGAAGGCTGGCCTCATTATAAAACCAAAGAAGAACTGCCTCATTTAAAAGCGGGCGAACAGAGCGTTTTAATGAAAGAAGCTATAGTAAACTATTTTCTTCAAACCGAGTTTATCCCATAAGAATTCTTAAATTTGCCCTTTATTTTCAAAGCGAACCATGATAGATAAGATCAAAGAACTTATAGAAGAAGCAGAAGCTTTTTCCGCGCAATCTAAAGAAGAAATTGAAGCGTTTCGCATCAAGTATTTAGGGAAGAAAGGACTTCTGAATGAGTATTTTGCCGAATTTAAAAATGTGGCTGCTGATCAAAAGAAAGATTATGGCCAAGCCATTAATAAATTAAAAAGTACGGCTCAAGACAAGGTCAATGCCTTAAAGGAAGAACTTGAGAGCAAGGAAGTATCTGCAGGTAAATTTGGTGATCTTTCACGTCCAGGCCATCCAATTGAGATTGGCGCTAGACACCCTATTTCATTAGTAAAGAATCAGATTATTGACATATTCTCTCGAATTGGGTTCAATGTAAGTGAAGGACCAGAAATTGAAGATGATTGGCATAATTTTACGGCACTAAATCTTCCTGAGTACCATCCTGCTCGAGATATGCAGGATACTTTTTTCATTCAAACAGATCCGGATATTTTATTGAGAACCCATACAAGTTCTGTTCAAGTACGTTATATGGAGAACAACCAACCGCCAATTCGTACCATTTCTCCTGGACGTGTTTATAGGAATGAGGCGATATCGGCACGTTCGCATTGTTTTTTCCATCAGGTGGAAGGGCTTTATATTGATAAGAATGTAAGTTTTGCCGATCTGAAACAAACCTTGCAGTATTTTACTACCGAAATGTTCGGCAAGTCCAAGATAAGACTCAGACCTTCCTATTTTCCGTTTACAGAACCAAGTGCTGAGGTTGATGTGTATTGGGGATTGGAAACAGAAACTGATTACAAAATGACCAAAGGAACCGGATGGTTGGAGATCATGGGTTGTGGAATGGTTGATCCTAATGTTTTAGATAACTGCGGTATTGATTCGGAAACATATTCTGGATTTGCATTTGGGATGGGCATCGATCGTATCGCGCTTTTACTTCATCAGATCAGTGATATTAGATTGCTGAGCGAAAATGACGTCCGCTTTTTAGAACAATTTAAGTCGGCGCTTTAACTTGAAAAAGGATATTTCTATTCCAGCTGTTGAAGGGGTCTATGTTGCCGTGGTTCAGGAATTCAATGAGATCTACAAAACAAAAGACTGGAACGCTTATATCATTAACGATAAGCAGGTAACCCTTGATATGATTCTCATAGTATCGAAAGGGTATTCCGAAAGTAAAGAAACTTCTTTAATGCGTCATAAATTAGAACAACTTCCAGCAAAGAGTTACGCTAAAATTGAACTGATGCAAGACAATGTTCTACAACTGAACAATAGTTTCGATGTCACTTTTTTTGAATCAAACAAAATGTTCGAAAAGAAATTTATTTTTAGTAAGAACAGCATTAATGAACAGGCTTTTCAGACCATCCCTTTAATGAAAATAAAAGGTGTTTTAAAACAATGATCAATCTAGCAGTTCTGTTAACTTTTTAAATACCTTTTTAGCATCTTTACCTTCATACAAAATGTCATAAACAGCATTGATAATAGGCAATCTGGTTTTTTTTGCGTTTTTTTCATTAAGCAAATGCGCACTTTTTGTAGCATAATACCCTTCGGCAACCATATTCATTTCCATTTGAGCCGATTTCACGGTATATCCTTTACCAATCATGTTTCCAAACATGCGATTTCTTGAAAAAACTGAATATCCTGTTACTAAGAGGTCTCCTAGATAAGCCGAGTTATTGATATTGCGCTTCATTTTATGCATTTTCTTTATAAACCGCTTCATTTCTCGTATAGCATTACTCATAAGAACACTTTGAAAGTTATCACCATATCCTAATCCGTGCGCGATACCGGCCGCGATAGCATAAATATTCTTCAGCATAACTGCGTATTCAGTTCCGATAATATCGTCACTAATTTTAGTTTTTATATAATCGCTTGATAAGGCATCAGCAATGGCCTGCGCCTTTCCAGGGTCTGCACAGGAAATCGTGAGATAGGATAAGCGCTCAAGGGCAACTTCTTCGGCATGACAAGGACCAGCAATGACGGCAATATTTTCGAATGGGATCTTATAAAGGTCATGAAAATGCTCGCCAACCAAAAGGCCTGATTCAGGAATTATACCTTTTACGGCTGAAACAACGATCTTGTTAGAAATATCTTCCGTTATTTTTTCTAATTCCGCGTGAATAAATGCCGAAGGGATCACAAATATGAGAACATCGGCATAGTTTACCATGCTATTGATATCGTTTGAAAGGTTGAGTTGATCAAGCTGAAACTCTACAGAACTCAAATAACTAGGATTATGTTGATGTTTTATTAAGTGCTCTTTTACATAAACACTTCGCATATACCAACCTACCTTATTCTGATTCTCGCAAAGCATTTTTACGATAGCGGTAGCCCAACTTCCACTACCAAAAACCGCATATTTTAAATCTAATGACATATTGAATTTTTAAATCAGACTATCAAAAATACATAAAATATAGTGGTTTATATCTGTCTGAAAACGAGGGGTATAAGATTTTGGCACGCAATTTGAAACCAGATTAATATCAATCGAATAAAGCGAATTGTAAAATCAATAAAAGACGAACAGATGAAAACATTTAAACTACTTTCAGGATTTGCTTTGGTTACAGTATTATTCACATCGTGCTATACCGAAGTCATTGTTGATGATTTTGATGATACCCCATCAATAACATTGAACCAATTGTTGAACTCATACGAATTATGGTATGTCGATATAAACCAAACATTAGGAAATGGCCAGACACCTTTCCTACAAAAAGCATTTACAGTTTCCTTTAGAAATGGGAATGTTTATGCCAATAACAATCTCGTAGGATTTGGTAGTCAAGGCGGAGGCTTTGGAATTTCAGTAGGCACCTATGATGCTTATAACATGATCTTAGATGTTTACCACGACTTTGATGGATTTGAGACCTTTGATGTTTATCAAATTGATAATAATACCATAGAATTGTATAATCCTTTTAATGATACATCATATTTTCTAGATGGATATCAGAGAAGTAATTTCGATTATGATTATGTGTTTTATGATAATATTCATTATTTCCTGCAGGAGTATGAAGCATGGGAAAAGATTTATACAAGTGAAGAAGGAGAATTAAATGAATTTGACAATGAGAATTATTTACAATTCTTACCGGGGGGAAATGATTCTGTATTCAGAAGCTCACAAGATTATAACATTTCGAATGTCGATAATATTTACTGGGATTATACTGGCGTCTATGGCGTTGGGAATGTACAAGGAAATATGTATCTAAAAACGTTAACCTTAGATTATGATTATTTCGACAATGAACATTTTGAGTTAAGCGTTATAAATGATGAAATAATAGAACTTTACCATCCGTCTTCAGGAACGTTTTATGAGTTTAGTGGAAGAGGATATATACAATATGTTCGATTGCCTGATGGGAGCTTTGATAAAAGTAAAACATCTGGAGATAAATTGAGAAAGAAAAAAACGGAAACAAAAGATAACCCACGGGTAAATACAAGAAACTAAAATTTTGGTTGGTTATTTTAGTTATACAACTGCTTAAGGCTCTCGCTTTAAGCAGTTTCTTTTTTATGAAAATCGTGACTATTAGTTGTTAACAATAATTGCATGTTATTCAATTTTTTGAGAACTTTAACCTCAGTTAAACATTAACCCTTTAAAACAATTAAAAACAATGAGTTTATTTTCATTTATTAAAACCGCTGGAGCCTCTATTTTTGGTGGTAAAAAGTCTGAAGCAGAAAAAGCCGCTGAGGTCAATGCTGCCGAATTAAAAGCAGAAGCAGCTGCAGCAGCAAGATTAGAAGAAACCATAACAGATTTGCAGTTAGATGTTGAAAATCTTAAAGTACATATAGATGACGATCGTGCAACAATAAGTGGTATGGCCCATGATCAAGCCACAAAGGAGAAAGTGGTTTTGGTTGTAGGAAATTCTGAAGGCATTGCCTCAGTTGAAGATTTAATGACCGTTGAACATACTGAGCCTGAAGCTCAGTTTCATACTGTGGTTGGGGGTGATTCATTAAGTAAGATCGCTAAAAAATATTATGGTGATGCTATGAAATACCCGAAGATCTTTGAGGCCAATAAGCCTATGCTTACCGACCCTGACAAGATTTACCCAGGACAAGTATTAAGAATACCACACCTCGAAGGTTAATTTTATATAAAAATTACAAAGGAACCTGCATATTGCAGGTTTTTTTATGCTTATTCTTTTAATAAAAGTAAGATAAAACTTACTCAAATATACAGTTTATCGAATAAATATCTTGATATGCCGATTTAATTGTATGTTTAGACCATTAACCTAATTAAATAAAATATCATGAAAAAAATCACCCTTAGTCTATTTGTATTTACTTTTTTATTAATTGTTGGTTGTAGTCCTGATTCGGAAAACATTGAAAACACAGGGATGAACCCAAATTTTCGAGTTTTTGAATCATCGCCAAAAGACGGAAATTCAACAACAACAGGAGACAAAGCTCTTATCGGCGACGAATGCTTTTCAGTAAACTTAATTGCTGGGCAACACCATATAGCTGGAACAGTTACAGTTTCCTCTGATGGCGCAAATTTGATCCTTACCTATATGACCAATGAAGATTGGACCATTGACCTTACTCATATGAGTATTGGAGATTGTGAGGAGCAATGGGTACCAACAACAGGATCAGGAAACCCTAAAATAGGGCATTTTGAACATACCGAACCACATTCAGCAGGAACAAATGAAGTGGTTTATATGATAAATTTAGAAGTGATTCCAGAGGCTTATTGCTTTGCAGTGCATGCCGAAGTTCAAGGTCCTACAGGTGGAGAAACCGCTTGGGGAGAAGGAACGGGTTTTGATGGTAATAGTTGGGCCATGTATGTTGAAGCCTTGCTAAGTGATTGTAATCCGAATGAAGAAGAAGAAGAAGGCGGTGGCGGATCTGATGAAGAGTAAGACCACTGATTAAAATAATTAAGAATAAAAAGAGCTAAAGAATTGATTTAGCTCTTTTTTTATGGATTTAATATTTGTGTTTCATGACCATCTAAGCTGGTTGTGTTTTTTTCTTTCCAGTAATCTTCAATGCCTTCAGGGCCTTTTTTTTCAGCCCAAGTGCTCAGTAAGTTGCGCTCTTGGTCAAAATGCATTAAAGGGACTCCAAAACCGCATGAGGTTTGCACCAATTCTATCTGCATCTTAATAATTTGCCGTTTGCCATGGTAATTAGGGAAATGATGTTCAAATCTTTTATATGCTTCATCTCTGGGATGGAAAGCTTTAGCTTGGCCATATAAGCGCAATATAAGCGGATTACCTTCAAAAGCGCAAAACATTATGGTCATGCGTTCACTTTCTATTAAATGTGTAGCAGTTTCATTACCACTCCCCGTTAAATTTAGCCACAAAATGTGCTTTTCATCCAGAACTCTAAACGAATCCATGCCTTTAGGAGATACATTAATTGTGCCCTCTTTCATGGCTGTTCCAACAAAAAACACCTTTTGCAGGCTTATAAAATCTATAAGTTTGGGTGTTAATTGGCTTATTCTTTTACCCATTTCGCTTGGTTTTTTTTGGTTGTGAATGGATCAAATATAACGACATTTCATCAGATTTTTCTGTTTTTTAACGGATTTTGTCAGTTTTTAAACGCGATTTTTAACACTTTATCGATGATTTCATACATTTCATCGAAAAATTTATTTTAAGTAATATCACAAACATACATTTGTTTTTCAAACCCCAAATTTATATTACAATGAAAAACCTACTTTACATTGCAGCGTTTGCTCTCGCTCTAACTTCTTGCAGCGTAGATTCTCTACAAGATGAAAATTCAATCTTACTTGACGAAATTATCTCAAAAGGACCAGTTTACAACAATGGTTGTAATGAAGTTAAGCTATCGAACCTTAATGGTGAATCTAGAGGAACGATTATTCCATTTGTTGATTATCATAAAAAGGTTGTAATAATTCAGTTTACAACTATCGATTGGAAAATTAATACTTCAAAAGTTTATATTGGTACTAAAAACGGCTTAGATTCGGATAAACCAGGATTATTTGAAAGTGGAAAATATCAGTATTTTGAAACATTTGAAAATAATGTTTATACAGCAAGTTATGTATTTGCTATAAATGATATTAAATCCGATTTTGGAATATCTGCTCATTTAAACATTACAAATGATACTCAGAGCGAGGCTGTATTTAGCCTTGCGAAGGGAAGTCAGAATTATGATGACAACTTTATTGAATCATTTCTAAAAGAATGCTTCTAGTAAATACGAATAACTTAATAAACAAGGCCAGCTTCAAAAGCTGGCCTTTTTTATTTGTAAAAATTCATTTCATCAAGATATGTCCAGACATGCTCAGGAAGCATTGGACGAATATTTTTACCTTCCTTAATTGCTTTTCTTATGAACGTAGCTGATAGTTCCATTATTGGAGCATCTACATTATGTATTCTAGGATGATCCTTGAGTTGAGATTCAACTTTACCATTACCAATTCTTGGATATATATATAGATCATAATTTTCAAGAATCAACTCATAATTTTTCCACTTATGAAATCCTTTGAGATTATCCTCACCCATAATTAGTGCAAATTCTAGGTCTGGATATTTTTCTTCCAGGTAGGCAAGCGTGTTTATTGTGTAATTGGGCTGAGGTAAGTTAAACTCGATATCACTAGCCTTTAATTTCGAATAGGGCTCTACAGCTCGAAATACCATTTGATAGCGGTGGTTATTATCGAGAAGCGATGATTTCTTCTTAAAAGGGCTATGTGGTGTAACAACAAACCAAACTTGATCTAGTGTGCTAAATTCAACTAAATGATTCGCTATAGTGAGATGACCTACATGAATAGGATTAAATGTGCCAAAAAAGAGTCCAACCTTTTTTTTCTTCATGCCTAGTGTTCTTTTTTTTTGAAATGGACGAATTTCGAAACCAATCCATAGGCTTCCACCAAGGCTTTATCAAGATCGTCATTTTCAATAACTACATCAAATAATGGTGCAGTGGCTAATTCTGCGGATGCTTTGGCAATACGCATATTGATCTTATCATCACTTTCTGTCTTGCGTTTCTTCAACCTTATTTTTAACTCATCAATACTAGGAGGTTTCACAAAAACAGCCAAGGTTTCATCAGGGTATTTACGCTTTATTCGAAGACCTCCAGATACATCTATGTCAAAGATCACATGCTTCCCAAGTTTCCAGATACGATCGATCTCAGATTTTAAAGTACCATAAAAATTATCTCTATAGACTTCTTCCCATTCAAGAAAATCACCTGCCTTAATTTTATTTTTGAATTCTTGGGTACTCAGAAAATAATAATCCTGACCATCAATTTCTTCACCTCTTTTTGCTCTGGAGGTAGCCGAAATGGAAAATTCCAGATTAAGCTCTTCTTTCGCTAATAAATTTCGAACAATTGTTGTTTTACCAGATCCGGAAGGTGCCGAAAAAACAATAAGTTTTCCCTTATTCATTTATAGTACATTTAACAATTGTTCCTTGATCTTCTCGAGTTCATCTTTCATCTGGACCACTAATTTCTGCATTGGCGCATAATTGGCTTTAGAACCTATTGTGTTAATCTCGCGACCTATTTCTTGCCCGATGAACCCTAATTTTTTCCCATTTGAATCACCAGAATTCAAAGATTTTGCAAAATATTCTAAATGATTGTGAAGACGAACTTTTTCTTCAGTGATATCAAATTTTTCAATGTAATACACAAGTTCTTGTTCAAAGCGGTTCTCATCAACCTTTTCTTTAATATCTGCAATGCCTCTGTTGAGTCTATCACGAACTGATTCTATGCGCTCGGGATCCATCGCTATGACCTCAGCTAACAATGCATCTATATTTTGTATTCTGGTGTTAAAATCGGCCTCTAAGGCTTTACCTTCTTGTAGTCTGTAGGCCTCAATTTTATCAATCGCTGCATGTATACCTTCCAAAATAGCCTGCCATTCCTCCTCATCGATATCATCTCGATCAGTTGTGACTGCATCCGGCATTTTAATTGCCATTTTTAACAACTCAACTGGATCGGTGTCAACCACATTTTTCAATTGTTTCATGTAGGCCTTAACGACTAACTCATTAAGTTGAGACGAAGTGACCTCACCAGTAGTTTCAAGAAATAAAGAGAAATCTACCTTTCCCCTAACCAATTTTGAAGCCATAATTTTTCGAATTTCGAGCTCTTTCTCCCGATAAATGGAAGGCATTCTTGCATTCAGGTCAAGGTTTTTACTGTTTAATGATTTTATCTCGATTGAAATCTTTTTGTTTGGCAACTGTAAAACTGTCTTGCCATAACCGGTCATGGAATGTATCATCCGAAAAATTTAAAGTTGCACAAAGATAATTAAAACCCCTCAGTTATTTAATCATAAATAATGAAACCTAAAATGATCAAAATATTACCTTTGGCATCCTAAAACCAATAGACATGTACTTAAAAGAATTTGATATTAGATGGAGAGACATTGATGCCAACATGCACCTCGGCAATTCATCTTATGTAGATTTCATGAGCCATACTAGAATGACTTTTTTAATTGAAATGGGCTTAGATTTAAGCACTATGAAGTCCATGGGATTAGGGCCAATCGTATTTTATGAACACATTTATTATTTCAAAGAGTTGCGTCTCGGCCAACCAGTTCGGGTAAGTTTGGAAGTCGCTGGCATGAGTGAAGATGGACGCTTCATTAAATTTGAACATAATTTTTATAATCAAAACGGAAGAAATCTTGCCTATAGCGAAATGCTATTTTCATGGATCGATCTAAAAACAAGAAAACTCGGCAATGTCTCGGAAAATTTATTAGAAAAGATCAAGACTTTTCCAAAAGCAGCGCACTTTAAAATACTTACAAAAGAAGATACCCGTAAGTATGGGAAAAGGCCCCAAGATTTAAATTAACCAAAGTCCTTTTTAGTAGAATTTTGTACATTGAGACTATAAACTAACTTAAATTAATCAATTATGGAAGAATTTGATATTAATTGGCTGGCAATAATTGCAGCCTCTATCTTGCCTCTTGTTACTGGATTTATCTGGTATAATCCAAAAGTATTTGGTACTGTCTGGATGAAGGAATCTGGTATGACGATGGAAAAAGCCCAGCAAATGAATCCTGCTAAGACCTATGGTTTAGCGGTTGTAATGGCTTTTTTAATTGCTTTCGCTATTTGGCCCGAAGTGATGACTGGAGGTGGCCCCGGAATGCCTCATGGACCTGAAGGTGAATTTATGACCTTTCAGCACGGTGCCTTTCATGGCGCATTATTAGGCGTATTTCTTGCCTTACCTATTTTGGCAACCAATGCATTATTTGAACAAAAATCATTTAAGTATGTGATAATTAATGCAGGTTATTGGATTGTTACAATGGCTTTAATGGGTGGAATCATTAACGCTTGGACTTAAGAAAATAAAAATAAACTAAATTAAGAGACGGTATTTACTGTCTCTTTTTTTGTTTTGAAAGGTTTGTGTTGCTTAAAAGACTTTATTTTCACATTTTTGATAAATGGCTTCATCAATTTATTTGGAAATTTTCGTTTGTGTCTTATATAACAAGTGAGTTCTTCTGGAACCGCTCCCAGTGTGCTTTTAATTTCTGACGCTGTCCTACCTAAATTAATTTGAGTCGCTTTACACTCTATGCCAATTCTTACATAATCATTTAAAATTCGCGGATAGATGGCATATTCCTTATTTAAGGAATAATCCAACCCTATAAAATGGGCATCCAAATGATCCTGATTTTGCATGGCCGATAAAAAACCAACAAGTTTGTCCTCAAGAAAATAACCTTGCACAATAAAGTGATCTCCATATTGAGATTTCAAATGGATATAGGTATTTAGATTAAGAATTTGGGCATTAAAATTAGCATTAGCAATAGTGTTTTCATATAATTCTTGCAAGTCTTTTTTGAAGTAAATTATGTCGTTCTTATCAAATCTTTTAGTAACTAATAAAGCACCATCCCTATCAGCCTTGTTCGCTTTTACACGATATTTTGACTTAAGATCATTTTTAAATTGATCAAAATTTTGCCAAGACGGGTCTAAATGAATAATCATGTTTGGTTCAACATGCATGGACGAATAATCATAGTCGTGAAGATGATTCGTGATAAAAAGGGAATCATCCTCAAAATCCTTGATGAAAATGGCATTTAGTCTTTTCGTGTTTAAGGATAACTCCTTTACTGCTTCTGCTATGGCTTTAAAGGTTGTAATTTTATCTTCACCTTGTTTGAGGAAGGTACCATATTCGCCACTAAGGAAGACATTACCGCAGAATAATACCCGAATATGTTTATTACGTAGCGATCTATTGATAAATCCCTTTATACCTTCCGATATTTTAATGTTTTTTGTAATGGTTTCAACTCCTATGGTCACTATTTGTGTATTGGCAAATGCTACAGGCTCATCATTTTTGAAAATTAGAATATAATTGAATTCAATATCAGAATTTGCAATTTCAAAGGCATTAAGGAATTCAGGCGTGTAATAAACGTTGGACCCACATGCTAAACTCTCCCAATGTTTTGATTCAATATCGTTAACATTAGTATAGAATTTTGCTTTAAAATCACTCATTTTTGGAGTTCTGGTTGAATTTGATGTGTCAAGCTAATAATATTAGAATGACCTGAAAATTTTTTAACAAAAATTATTGAATTTGTCATTACAAAGTCAACTTCCTTACATGTTTAAAGGTTATTTATTGCTTGTTTTGCAGCTGAGACTGACTTTTTAGAATTTCCAATAAATATTTTTTCGTTGAAAATAACAACAGGACGCTGTAAAAAAGTATAGTGCTTCAAGAGATAATACTTATAATCTTCTTCTGTTAAGGTCATTTCTTTAAGCCCCATTTCTTTATATAATTTTGCACGTCTACTAAATAGAGCTTCATAACTTCCTGCCAAATTGTGCATGAGTTCTAATTGTTGAACTGTAAGTTCTTGTTCTTTAATATCCTGAAGTACGAAATCCTTATCCGGACGTAATTCCTTTAAGATACGCATGCATGTATTACATGTTTTTAAATAGTATATTTTTTTCATTTCACTCGAAGCTAATCGTTACTTTTACTCTACAAATAAAGATCATTTAAATATAAAAATAAGTACTTTTAGGTAAATTTTAGAGTTTATGGATTACTTCTCAATTGCAACAGTATTGGTTGTATTATCGGCGATTTTCGGCTATATCAATGTTCGATTTTTAAAAATGCCGATTACTATTGGATTGATGATCATCACCTTGCTGTTTACACTAATAATAATAGCTATCGCTCAATTTGACGACACGCTTTTGGTTACTGAGAAGGAATTTATTCGAAACATAGATTTCCATACAGTACTTCTTGACATCATGTTGAGTTTTCTGCTTTTTGCAGGGGCGTTGCATACGAATTTTAATCAGTTGAAAGTTCAACGCTGGCCTGTCCTTATGTTCGCGACACTTGGTGTTCTAGTGTCAACATTTTTAGTTGGAATTATCATGTTTTATGTGCTTCAAATACTTGGGCTGAACGTGGGTTTTATTTACTGCTTGTTATTTGGAGCCTTAATTTCTCCAACAGATCCTATCGCTGTACTCGGTATTTTAAAAGAAGCAGGTGCTCCGAAGAAATTAGAAACGAAGATCGTAGGCGAGTCTCTATTCAATGATGGTGTGGGAGTAGTAGTTTTCTTAACCATTTATTCCATAGCGAACTCAACCGATTCCAAAATAGAAGCAGTTGATATTTTAACCTTGTTTGGTCAAGAGGTAGTTGGTGGAATTATTCTAGGGCTTATTTTGGGATGGATTACCTACAGACTAATGAGATCAATCGATAATTATGAAGTGGAGGTCATTTTAACTTTGGCTGCGGTCATGGGTGGCACAATACTCGCTCATACTTGGCATTTATCAGCGCCATTGGCTATGGTCACTGCCGGTTTGATGGTTGGAAACGATACAGTAAGAATTTCGGCAATGTCTGAAATTACCGAGTCTTATGTCGATAAGTTTTGGGAACTTATAGATGTGTTATTAAATACTATCTTATTTGTGATGATTGGTATGGAAATACTGGTTCTAACCTTTGAAGGGAACTACATAATTGCTGGTCTGTTGGCGGTTCCTATAGTTTTGGCCTGTCGTTATATGTCACTTTGGTTACCAATAAAGTTTTTTTCAAAACGACTTGATTTTGTTCCTAAAACCAATTTGATAATGACCTGGGGCGGTTTAAGAGGAGGAATTTCAATTGCTTTAGCATTAAGTTTAACTGAAATCATGCATCGCGAGCTATTTTTGGTCATCACATATATTATCGTAGTCTTTTCAATAATTGGCCAAGGGTTAACAGTAGAGCCTATTGTTAAACGGCTCACGAAAAATTATCACTAATAGCTGTTTAAAACAGATATTAAGTCCTCAAAAGGAATGGTAAATTCAGTAATTCCGTTGGCGTAAGATGCTATCTCGTACACATTATAGAGGATTAAAACACCGTCATCATTAAATCCTATATTTGCTGGGAGATGAAACCCTTCACCAAAGAAATAATCTTTCATTGAGGCTTCATCTTCTCCCTGAATTTCCTTTTTGAAATGTGATTCAACGATTTTTGTGAATTCGTCTTCATCATTGACAAGATCCTTCAATTCAAGGGGTTTTCCTGATTGCGCATTGAAATTAAAAAGCGTAATGTTCATATTTCCATGAGCGCCGCCCGTGTTTGTATAGGCGTTGACCGCAATACATATTATTTCTGAAGACTGATAAATAAGGTCACCATCAAAAGTAGCCTCCCACGGTATTGAATTTTCATCCATTTCAATTTTAAAATCACTGTATGCCTTTTGGAAGATCGCGATGGCTTCATCCATAGTGAGGGATGCTGATTGATCTTCGCTGAAATTTAAAATATTAGCTATATGGTTATCAAGTGTTGAATTAATCGACTTGCTTGCAACACCTTCTCCATTAGCTATGGGCATATTGATTTCAACTACAGCCCCTTCTTCAATTAAGGAATTGACCTCGGAAAATGTCAAATGGAGTTCTTCCTCACAAGAAAAAAAAGCGACCATAATGGCTGACAAAAGCAAAACATTTTTCATGAATTTCGAGATTTTAAGCGTGTAGAATTAAAGATATCACAATACATTTGAATACAACGAATTAAAAACTACATTTGTTGCAATAATTCAAAGCAATATGAAATTTAACACTAAAACTATTCATGGCGGTCAGGAGATTGATCCTGCTTATGGCGCTGTGATGCCTCCTATATATCAAACATCCACCTATGCACAAAGCACACCTGGTGGTCATAAAGGATATGAATATTCACGTACACATAATCCAACTCGAACTGCTTTAGAAAAATCTTTCGCAAGTCTGGAGAATGGAAAATATGGATTGGCATTTGCTTCCGGAATGGCAGCGATCGATGCGGTTATCAAACTTTTAAAACCTGGTGATGAGGTCATTTCAACAAATGATCTTTATGGAGGTACCTACCGATTATTTACAAAGGTTTATGAGAAATTTGGAATCAAATTTCACTTTATAGGAATGGAAAATGCGAAGCATATTGAATCTTATGTCAATGCAAACACAAAATTGATATGGGTGGAGACACCTACTAATCCAATGTTAAACATTATTGATATCGCAAGTACAGCAAATATTGCTAAAAAACATGATGTCCTACTTGCTGTTGATAACACATTTGCAACACCTTATTTGCAACAGCCTTTGAATTTAGGAGCGGATATCGTCATGCATTCTGCCACAAAATATTTAGGCGGACATAGTGATGTAGTTATGGGAGCACTAATTGTGAATAGTCCGAAATTAGCAGAAAAATTGAGCTTTCTTCAAAACGCAAGTGGCGCTGTTAGTGGTCCGCAAGACTGTTTTTTAATGTTGAGAGGAATTAAGACCTTACATTTAAGAATGCAACGCCATTGTGAGAACGCTAAAGTTGTAGCCGAATATTTAAAAAATCACCCAAAAATTGAAAACGTTTACTGGCCTGGATTTGAAGATCATCCAAACCATAATACAGCAAAATCTCAAATGCGCGATTTTGGAGGCATGATTTCGTTTACCACAAAAGATAATAATTACGATGAATCTGTACGCATTGTAGAGCGGCTAAAGCTTTTTGTTTTAGCTGAATCATTAGGTGGTGTAGAATCTCTGTCGGGTCACCCAGCAAGTATGACTCATGCAAGTATTCCAAAAGAAGAACGAGAGAAGACCGGTGTTGTAGATTCACTGATAAGATTGAGTGTGGGGATTGAAGATATAGATGACCTTATAGAAGATCTTAATCAAGCCCTAGCTTAATTTAATCAAGGTAGTAGATATACCCAAAATTTAACCAAACTAACCAATCGTTAGCCTTATTTGAGTCTAATTGATGATTGAGGCCATCAATCCAGTTGTTTCCAAAGTACTGCCACCTGAGATCTAACATCAGGTCAGAAAGCACTGTTAATTTATAACGTGTTCCTATACTGCCAACAATAGACCAAGTTGACCCGCTAGAGGGATCGATTGATCCAGGTTCCCAATACGAATAGAAATTAGACGAATTTAATATATTCCCATCGCCATAATCCGTGCTAGCCTTGGGATTATAAGATGTATAGTGTACACCCAAGCTAATAAAGGGAGCAAATTTATAGGCAAAGGCCTGAAATGCTCGAATACTTTTCGGAAAAAATTCAAGTTGCATGCCAATATCAAAATTATTCGCTTCTCCGTGATGTGCGCGTAATCGGTCTGCATTTGGGCTAGTTCTATCAGGATCTACCCATTTTCCAAAATGATCTAATACGGTTTTATTCCAAGAAATTTCACTTCGTAATTTAAAATGATCATTAAAGAAGGTGTCTGTAGTATAACAATTACAATCGGCTCGATAAGAAAAGTTGATATAATGAACAATACCAACACCAACACCTGTATTTCCTGCATTAGTTTCTAAATCATAACGTACTCCAAAATCAGACTGAAATGCCACAGGACCAGCTATAACACCGATTTCATGAGAAAAACCAAGTTGTGAATAACTAAAACTGGTCACTAAAAACAAGGCAACATAAATGGGTAATTGTTTCAATTTGAGCATGGTATGATTTCAGTAATTAGAGCTTAATGTTCCACAAATATATAAAAACTCGATAAAACAACAAATATATCCGATAAAATGCATTTATAAGCACATATCATCTTATAACTCTAAATCTAATAATTTATTATTCAATCCCTATTGTATAAGTAAAAAAAATAGGATTAATCTTTTAAAGTTAACGTATATTTGTGACCATAATTTCGTTAATAAAAACAATCTTAATACAATTCAATTTATGAAAGAAAAAATTGATGCATTTCTTGAGCAGGTGAAAGTGCGAAACGCCCACGAACCGGAATTTATGCAAGCCGTAGAAGAAGTCGCCGAAACCGTCTTACCGTATATAGCCAAGCATGAAATATATAATGGTAAGAATATTTTATTGCGTATGGTTGAACCAGAGCGTGTAATTAGTTTTAGGGTGTGCTGGGTTGATGATGATGGAGAGATTCAAGTTAATAGAGGATACAGAATTCAAATGAATTCAGCAATTGGCCCTTATAAAGGTGGATTGCGATTTCATCCATCTGTGAATTTAAGTATTTTGAAATTCCTCGCGTTCGAACAGGTCTTTAAAAACAGTTTAACGACCTTGCCAATGGGTGGAGGTAAAGGAGGTAGTGATTTTGATCCTAAAGGAAAAAGCGATAATGAGATCATGCGTTTTTGCCATGCTTTTATGAGTGAATTGAGTAGACATATAGGGCCAAATACAGATGTTCCTGCAGGGGATATTGGTGTTGGTGGTCGAGAAATTGGATTCTTATTTGGAATGTACAAGAAACTTAGAAATGAATTCACAGGCGTTCTAACCGGAAAAGGCATGAGTTGGGGTGGATCAAAAATTCGACCTGAAGCTACTGGTTATGGCACCGTTTATTTCGCCCAAAAGATGCTTGAATCGAAAGGAGATAGCTTAGAAGGCAAAACTGTTGTGATATCAGGTTCAGGTAATGTAGCGCAGTATGCAGCAGAGAAATCAATCCATCTTGAGGGAAAAGTCGTAACCTTATCAGATTCTTCTGGATATATTTATGATGAAGATGGAATTGACGAAGACAAACTGAAATTTATAATGGATCTTAAAAATGTCAAACGCGGACGCATAAGTGAATATGTTGATGAATATCCTAATGCCAAATTTGTAAAAGGAGAAACCCCTTGGAATGAGAAATGTGACGTTGCCTTACCATGTGCAACCCAAAATGAGCTAAACGGTGAAGACGCAAAAAACCTACTAAAAAACGGCTGTATTTGCGTAAGTGAAGGGGCAAATATGCCATCTACAAAAGAGGCTATTTCAGAATTTCATAAGGCAAAAATATTATTTGCTCCCGGAAAGGCTTCCAATGCGGGAGGCGTTGCCACTTCGGGACTTGAAATGACTCAAAATTCCTTACGATACAATTGGAGCCGTGAAGAAGTAGATTCAAAATTAAAAGATATCATGGAAGATATACATGATGCGTGTATCGAGTATGGTAAAGAAGATGATGGATATATCGATTACGTGAAAGGTGCAAATATCGCTGGTTTCGTAAAGGTGGCCGATGCTATGCTAGCACAAGGAGTCGTATAAAAATAAATATCTCATAGTTATAAAGCTTCCCTTAAAAGGAAGCTTTTTCTTTTTAAATGCATATGATTTTAAAGTATTTGTCGTTACTATTAAATATATTTGAACCGATGAAAAAGAAATTAGGATTAATAATAATTACCCTATGTACTTGCTTTATTCACGCTCAGAATTTTTCAAATGAGTGGCAAGGGCATTTTTCATATTTGAATATAGTTGATGTGGTTGAAGGTAATGGAAAGATCTATGTGGCTTCAGAAAATGTATTGTTCAGCTATGATATCATGACCAATGATATTCAAACCATAACCACCGTTGAAGGTTTATCTGGCGATTTTATTTCCACTATCCTTTATAGTGAAGCATATGAATTACTAATTATTGGATATGAAAGTGGACTTTTAGAATTCTATTCAAATATTGATCAGGAGGTTACGACAGTAGTCGATATAATTGACAAGCCTACAATACCTCCCGACGCCAAGCGTATCAATCATTTTAATGAGTATAATAATTTAATATATATTTCTACAGATTATGGCATTTCAGTTTATGACCTTGATCGCTTAGAGTTTGGAGACACTTATTTTATTGGAAATGCTGGCGAGCAGATCAAAGTCGTTCAATCTGAAGTATTTGGCGATTATATTTATGCGGCTTGTCAAGAAAACAACGGGATAAGAAGAGCTTTGGTTGCAAGTGATGACCTTATTGATTTTCAGGAATGGAATCAAATATTTCCAGGTAATTATTTAGGTATAGAAGGGATAGGCGAAAGGTTATATGTCGCAAGGAGCAATGGCTCGATCTTCGAGTTCATTAATAATTCTTTTAATCAAGTTGGCAATTACGGAAGCGGACCTGTAGACATGAAAAGCGCTAATGATCGTCTGGTAATTACCCTTGAAGATGAAGTATATATATATGATGAGGCCTTTAATTTACTTTCTATTCATGGCATTAGCCCTGATTATGAAACACTTTTTACTTCGGCAGTAAGCACAGAAGACGAAGTGTTTATTGGTACAGAAGGATTTGGGATTTTGGCTGCAAATTTTGTGAATCCTCTGGATTATGTTGATATTTTCCCTGATGGCCCACTCAGAAATGATGCTTTTTCGCTTCAAGCCGAAGCCGGCAATTTATGGGTGTCCTACGGAGATTACACCCTATCATATAATCCTGCACCCGAACGCCGCTATGGCGTGAGTCATTTAAGAGATGAACAATGGAATAATATTCCCTATGACAGCTTACTTAATGGTCGAAACTTAAACGCAATATCGATCAATCCTTTAGACCCAAACCAGGTATTTATCAGTTCATTTGGCCAGGGCATTGTAGAGATAAATAATGATATTCCAACGATTAAATATGACCAAAATAATAGCGGTCTAGAATCAATTGTATTGCCAAATAATCCAAATTTTGTCAGTATCAGGGTCTCAGGATCAACCTTTGATTCAAACGGACTATTATGGTCAATGACCTGCAGGGTTGATCGCCCTCTAAAATCGTATAATCCGTCTACAGGACAGTGGCAAGGTTTTGATTTTAGCGAAGTTATTCCAGATGGTCTGTTTGATGAATTAGGCTTTAGTGATGTGGTTGCAGATAATAATGGCACTAAATGGATTGGCGCTCTTCGCTCAGGAGTTATTGGATTTAATGAAAACGGAGGCAACCATTTAATAAAGAATATTTTTGACGAAGAAGTAGCAAACCTTCCAGATCCTGCAGTAAAATCATTGGCAATGGATAATAGGAATCAATTATGGATAGGTACAATTAGAGGGCTGAGGGTGCTTTACAATACCAGTAATTTCTTCGACAATGTAACTATCCGTACACAACCTATTATTATTCTAGAAGATGGTATTCCTAAGGAACTTCTACAATTTCAATATATTTCTGATATAAAAGTTGATGGTGCTAACAATAAATGGATCGCAACGATTGGTTCAGGAGTTTTCTATTTTACTTCAGATGGTCAAGAAACCATTTTTCATTTTACAAAAGATAATTCTCCTTTGCCGTCAAATAATGTTACTGATTTGTCAATAGATAGTGAAAAGGGAATCATTTACATTGGTACAGAAAGAGGCCTAGTATCCTTTAAGTCTGGGAGCTCTAAACCTCAAGAAAGTTTGTCGGATGCCTATATTTATCCAAATCCAGTAAGACCAAACTTTAATGACTTCGATAAAAAAATAAAAATTAAAGACATTAGCGAGAATGTTAATATCAAGATCACAGATATCGAAGGGAATTTGGTTGCAGAAGCACAATCTAATACCAACTTAAGATATAAAGGCTACAATCTAGAGATCGACGGTGGAACAGCTTATTGGAATGGAAGAAATTTGGCCAATAATGCGGTCGCCTCTGGAGTCTATCTTATAATGTTATCAGATTTAGATACTTTAGAAACCAGAGTACTCAAGTTAATGGTCGTGAGGTAATGCAAGTTTCTACTAAGGCCATCGTATTATCAAAAATTCGATATCAAGATCATGATCTCATCGTAAAATGTTACACTAGAGATTTTGGAATTAAAAGTTATCTTCTCAAAAACATATTGAAGTCTAAAAAAGGCAATTTAAAACCAGCCTATTTTCAATTATTTTCTTTATTAGAAATTGAAGCTGACCATAGAGAAAATCGTTCTTTGCAATATATTCGCGACGTCAAAGTTGGTTATAAAACTGAAACCATTCACACACAAATTATTAAAAGCTCGATAGTCATTTTCTTGGCCGAAATTACTTCGAATATATTAAAAGAGGAGGAACAAAATTTCGAATTATACGATTTTATTGCAACGGCAATTCAATGGTTTGAAGCACACGAAACAAACAGGTCCTTTCATTTCCAGTTTTTAATAGAATTGACAAAATATCTCGGATTTTATCCTGAATTAAAGCAGGATGCTCCTTATTTCAATTTGCTGGAAGGAAAATTTCAAGGCACAAACACCGATATGTATTGTATATCAGGTGAAAATTTAATATTTCTAAAAACCCTATTAGGTATAAAATTTGATGATAATATAAAACTCAATTTAAACACCAACCAAAAACGAGACTTTTTAGATATGATTTTAACGTATTTTAAATTACATTTGGACGGTTTTAAAGAGCCCAAATCTCTCGTGGTTTTAAATCAAGTTTTTAATTAAAATGATCAAGTATTTATTTACTTTATTAGTATATTTTCTGGTATCTACTGCTTGGGCACAAGAAATCACAATAATTGATGCAACCACAGAAGAACCCATAATTGGTGTTGCTGTCTTTAATGCCTTAAAAACAAAAAGTGAAATTTCAGATTTTGATGGGAAACTGTCTTTAGATAAGTTTGAAGACAATGAACGCCTTACTTTTCAGCATGTAGCCTTTGTGTCTAGAACAATGATCAAGAGGAATATTCCCTCCATACTAAGGCTTAATGCGAAAGAGTTTAGTTTAGATCAGGTGGTAATTTCTGCTTCTAAATTTGAGCAAAGCAAAAAAGAAGTACCTCAAAAGATTATCAGCTTAAAGACCGAAGATATTTTATTTGCCACACCTCAAACTAGTGCAGATCTTTTGCAAAATAGCGGTCAAGTCTTTATACAAAAAAGTCAATTAGGTGGTGGAAGCCCAATGATTAGAGGATTTTCAACAAACCGACTGTTACTTTCTGTGGACGGCGTAAGAATGAACAATGCTATTTTTCGGGGTGGAAATGTTCAAAATGTTATTTCTATAGACCCATTTTCAATTCAAAATACAGAGGTTATTTTAGGCGCTGGATCAGTGATCTATGGAAGTGATGCTATTGGTGGTGTCATGAATTTTTATTCTCAGAAACCAAATCTTTCAGATGCCGATACGCTTGCGCTCGATCTTAATGTCTTGACGCGTTACGCTTCAGCAAGCCAGGAAAAGACAGCTCATGTCGATGTGAATCTCGGCTATGAAAAATGGGCCTTTTACAGTAGTATAAGCTATACCGATTTTGACGACCTAAAAATGGGGAAATTTGGCCCAGATGATTACCTAAGACCTGAATATGTGGAAACGGTTGATGGGGAAGATCAAATTATCACTAATAGCGACCCAAGAATACAGCGATTTACTGGATATGATCAGATCAACTTTTTACAGAAGGCACATTATAAAATGGATGAAAAAATGAGCTTTGATTTAGGATTACATTATACATCTACATCCGATTATCCGAGGTATGACCGATTAATACGCTATGAAAATGATTTGCTGAGGTCTGCTGAATGGTCATATGGACCACAGCGCTGGTTCCTTGGAAATCTACAAATGACCGTACGCAATAGTAATTCTAATTTGTTCGATCAGATAAAATTCACGCTTGCTTATCAGAATTTTAAGGAAGGCCGCATAGATAGAAACTTGAATTCGGAAGATAGAAGAACTAGGAAAGAAAATGTTGATGCAATTTCAGCGAATATCGATTTTGAAAAATCAATATCAGACCGGTCGAAAATATTTTATGGTGCTGAGTATTTATACAATCGCGTAGGGTCTTCTGGAATCACCACAAACATTACAACTAATGAAAGCCAAACTATTGCTTCCCGATATCCAGACGGTTCCACATGGCAATCGGCTGCTGCATATTTCAGTTATAAATACAGACCTAATAAAAAGCTGACCATTCAATCTGGTATACGATATAATCACATTTTAATAAATGCTGATCTTTCAGAGAATAATACCTATTATAATTTTCCATTCAGTAATGCCAATTTAAGTACTGGAGCCTTGACCGGAACGGCTGGCTTAAGTTGGGCACCAAACGACAGAATTCAATGGAAGTTCAATGCTTCAACGGCATTTAGAGCGCCTAATATAGACGATGTCGGTAAACTATTTGATTCTGAACCAGGAGCTGTCGTTGTGCCAAATGCTAATTTAAAACCAGAGCATGCTTATGGCGCAGAACTTGGGGTTACTTTAAATTTTGAGAACAATGTGGTTTTTGACTTTTCCACCTATTACACGTATTTAGACAATGCATTAGTCCGTCGTGATTTCAGTTTAGATGGGCAGCCCCAAATTATTTATGACGGCGAATTGAGTACTGTTCAGGCCATACAAAATGCCTCAAAAGCTTGGATTTATGGATTCGAAGCTGGTGCAAAAGTATTGTTGACTGAGCATTTGAAGCTCACTTCACAAATTAGTGTTATTGGCGGTTCTGAAGAAGAATTAAATGGTATTGAAGTTCCTGTAAGACATGTTGCTCCAACGTTTGGAAATGTGCATTTGATCTGGACCAAGGGAAAGTTGAAACTTGATGGATTTATTATCTATAATAGTGAATTGTCTTTTGATCAACTAGCACCTTCTGAAGCAGAAAAGGACTATTTATACGCTTTAGATTCCAATGGGAATCCATATGCTCCTGCATGGTACACCTTGAATTTCAGATCACAATATGAAGTAAATGATTCATTTTCGATTACGGCTACAATTGAAAACTTAACCAATCAACGTTACCGACCTTACTCTTCCGGTATTTCTGCACCTGGAACAAATGTAATAGTAGCTGTAAAATACAGTTTATAAAAAAAGCCACTCTAAGAAAGTGGCTTGATTTTTAATTTTTTAAAGAACTTAAATTATTTTCTTTTGACTGCCTTTTTAGTAATGATATAACCATTGTCTAGAGTTACTTTGGCGATATAAGCGGCCTGACTTAGATTAGATAAATTATAGGTATTATCAGAGCTATCTTCAGCATCGAGGATATATAAAGAACGCCCTAGCAGATCAATAATTTCAATACGCTGCATCAGGTGATTGCCATTAAGTTTAAACTTCACATCACCATTAGAAAGCTCTATAATTGAAAGGTCATCTGGATCAAATTCATTTTCTCCTAATGAAAGCGCATCTTCTGTAAATACAATTTCAAAACGTTCTCTAAAATCGCCTACATCTGAGGTAAATACATAATCTGAATCAGATAAATTATGTGTGATATTCATCAGGTAATCCTTAACAAATATGCTGTTCGTTTCTAAGAATTCACCTTCTAATTGAGCAATTGAAATAGTATATAATGTTGCTTCATCAATAGAGGTATAAAAACCGAGCGGTACTACTTCATTTAAGTTTAAACTTTCAGGGCTTTTACCTTGAATAGCAAATTGCCTGTCTGAAGAGTCTATAACAGAAAAGAGCGCAGCGTATGTGCCAGTTGATAAATTTCTAGGCGTGTCATAGCTCCAACCATCATATTCATTTGTGGCACCGTTAACGTAGGCAATTGCTATTTGACTAAAAACACCATTATCAGATATTAAATTCAGCCATAAGACATTCTTTTCGTTAGCGTTGTTTGAAGCAATAGGATTAAAATTTTGAGAATTGTCAAAGGCTTCAAAAAACTGGGTATTATTTAAAGTTCTTCTCATGCTGTTTGTAAATACCACATTACCAGATGTTACTGAATTTACTGGAGTCACTAGGTTTTCGGTATAGGCAACAAAGAATCCTTGACCAGAAGGAATAAATCTAAGTGGGAGTGTTCCACTGGTCCCAGCAGTTTGAGTAGCTCGGTTAATAATAGCATAATCAGATTGGGCAAAATTCAAGTTTTCATTACCATTATTGAGAGCATCAGCCGGTTGTGACTGTGACCATAAAAATATAGCGCCTTCAGTTAACGTATTTACCGGAGGATTCAATGGTACATCTGCAACATTTGCGCTAAAGAAATCGTCAACACTAATTGCAGAAGGGTAAGGATTACCAATAAAATTCCAGTTATTATCGTTTACTTCATTATTGTTTTTATAAAGTGGAACTGTAATATCTCCAGTATTAAAAGCACCAGAAAAAACGGTGCTATTGTCTGAATAATTGCCTGGAGTTGGAGGCAGACCACTCGTAGTAACGGCATAGCCTCTACCAATTTCTAGCGCTCCACTTGCAGGCATCCAATCGTTAAAATTATCATCTATATCATCTTGTCCTGGATTGGTTGTGACATCATTATTGTTATTGGTCTCAATAAAAGAGTCAATATAATTTTGAGCTCTAAAATAGTATTTTCTATTTCCAACTGGTGTTGGGAATACGGTAGAAATATCCTCTCCAAATCCAGAATTACTTGGGTCATTCACTGGGGAACTCCAATAGGTGTAATTAATTTCAGAAATATTAGAATCAAATGTTGCGGTATGTTTACTAACATTTGCAATTCCAGCACCGTTGTTAGTAAAAGTACCTGCCAATCCTCCATTTCCATCTTGTACAAAAGACCCTTGGGTTTCAACAGTAATTGTTCCATTATTTACAACATTATTGACGACGCGGACATAGGAAGAATTGCCTACACTAAAGTTACGCCCAACGTAAACAACCAAATTACAAGCGTCAATATTGCCATTTGTAACTGTATTGTAATCTTCATCAATGACTGCAATCATTCCAGTAGTAGGAGCACCATCACTCCAATCGACTACAGTTCCATTGAAATACCATATTGTTCGTGGGACATCTATTCGTATGGCATCACTTGCCGTAGAGCAACTGCTGTCATCCTCACGAATCTGACAATAAAACTGAAAATCCACAGTATTAAGAATATCTGAAATTGTTAAGTTAACTGTAGTTGCGCCACTATATGTAGCATTGTTTGTAACTGCAGTCCAACCTGGATCACCAGGCATGCTATAATACCATTGATAAGCTAATTCCTGAGTATCATCACCTAAATTATAACCTTCTGTAGCTGAAACACTTAATGTTGCGGTTAAAATATTACAATCTGGCGTATAACTTGGATTTGTGTTTACCATTGGAGGAGAAGCAGGTACATACTGAAACGCAAAACAATCGGCAGTTCCTTGGCTGGCCCAGTCATTAGTGTCCCAAGACATTGTTGGTGCTGTCGTAGTTACTGGATTTCCTAATCCATCTTCTGGGCTTCTTGTATAAACATATCCTGGACTTCCATAAAGATTATTCCCCCAGAGGTCCACATTCACAAAATTTTTGATCAAAACAATTCTGTCAACACCATCTGGGCTATTTCCGTTAATACCAAATCCTGGATCTTCAATTGTTTCATCTGGAACAATTGTAGGACAATCATTACAAGTGTCGCCTTGATTTCCAAATCGAACCACATAAGTTGTAAATGGCTGAACAGTTCCATCCAAAGGTTCCCGTCCTGCATTAAAAGTGAAAGGAGTAGATGTTGTTGTTGCAAAATTATTAGAAAGCCCTATTTCATAATTACCTGTCAATACAATTGGTGAGCCAGTTGGATTAAATAATTCGAGATAATGACATGAGCCGCTCGAGTTGTCATAAACACCAGTAATTAATAGATCGTTCCAATTGGGAGGTATGACACCACTTGCACCTTCACAGTTTGTAACATCAGAGGTTAAAACAGTGAAAAATGAAATGGCAAGACAATTTGATTCATCTGTTATTTCGAGATTATCAGCATCTGCTCCTGCTGGAATAGTCACCTCAATTACTGTTGGGGAAATATAAGTTACAGCAACAGCAAAGCCATCAATTGATGCTGATGTATTAACAGTGCCAAAATTGGAACCAGTCACAGTTACAATCGTTCCGGCTGGGCCTGAAGTTGGAGATATCGAGATGGCTCCGGCTGCACATATACCGCTACCTTGTATGGCAAAATTATAGGGGTCTTCATCTGCATCATTATTGTCAATATAAAGCGTAGCATTTCTTGGCCCTTGACCAAGAGGCGAAAATGTGATATCAAAAGTAAAATCTGCGCCAGGAGCAATCGTAATTGGGTAACTATATGTCCCAACAGTAAAATCGGCCAATTCACCCCCCGGACCATTAATATAAATATTATCTACAATTAGGTTGACTGCGCCTAAATTTTGAATGCGATATGATTTAAGTTGTGAGTTTCCAATTATCTGTTGGGCGAATAATGTGTTATCAGTTCCTTGAGGCGTAACATCCTCATCCATAATATCCGGGAATCCACCAATAACGCCTTCCACATTAATTTCTGGAATTAATGGCGTACAAGAAGAAATAAGGGTATTACTGCCCGGAGTTCCTCCATCAATTACTTCTTGCCAATTCGTGTTTGCATTTGAATTATCCATAGTGGCATCTGTCACGTGAAGTGAGGCTGTATTACCATCAGCACCGTCGGAATCGTCAAAGGTGACAACATCCGCAACTGTTGATCCATTTGCCGCGTATAGGGTAATGGTTTCAGGATTAGTATTACTTAATGTACCATTTCCTGATCCGCTTGAATAATCAGGAGTAAATGGACAATCAACATTATATTCAGACCCGCCGCCGTCGCCTATATCAATTGTGATACAAACACCATCAGCAAGGAGTGTACTTGCAGGGAAAGTAAATTCAGTTGTGCCGCCTACATCTATAATATAATTACTAATATCTTGAGTACTTCCAGAAATATTACATATTTCTATCCATTCGTCATCAATGCCAGTGGTATTATACATGATCTCTGTTATGACAACATCGGCAATTATTGGATCTGTAATTGTTAAAACGCCATTTACATTTGCTATTCCATCCCAAAATCCACCACCGCCAGGGTTATAACCGCCGTAATAAAAGACATCATTATCTATTCTAAATCGGCTGGCATAATAATAGGTACCTGCTGAAAGCCCGGAACCGATATCCACAAAATACTCGTCATTATTTTCAGGGGTACCACAGTTGGCACCGCACAAATTATTATACCCTGCTACAATCCATGTCCATCCACCACCACTTGGGTCGGTATCGGCCGTACTATAACCAATCCATCCTTCAATATTAGCCCCTTGTGCTCCAGGGGTATCAGTTACTCCCAGCTCATAGACTTGCCCATAAACGTCAAAGATCGAACCTGTAGTAATAGCTCCATTTGGAGGCGATTGTAAATTACACCAATCTAAAACATGCGGATTAACATTAAGTTGAACGGAATCGTTGCTCCAATTACCACCAGTTCCTCCATATGTGAAGTCACATCCATTTAGTCTATATCGGCTAGCATAATAATAGGTGCCTACAGGTAGGCCTGAACCAATTTCTGCTACGAATTCATCGTTTGCACCTACATCGGTATTATAATTTGCGACAATCCAATTCCATCCAGTCCCCGAACCTGGATCGTCATTCGTTGTGCTATAACCAATCCAGGCTTCAACGCCAATTCCAGGTGCTGTAGCATTTGCATTTGTCACTCCTGGTTCTACGGCTTGGGTGTAAACATCAAAAGCATCACCAACAGTAATGTTTTGAGGAGATGCAGTTGGAAACTGAATATTAGCATAATCCATAGCATCAGAACATCCAGCAGAACAGGTAACGGTAATGTCATCTAAATAATAGGAGCCACCAGTTCTTTGGGTCATGGCCAATCTTATGTAATAATCTCCAGTAAGCCCTAAATTAGTCGTGAATTCTTGATGAGTTGTCGTAACTTCTCCATTGAGTATGTCACGAACAGTTGTCCATGGACCAGTATTTGAAAGTGAATATTGAATACTAAAAGTTTTGTTTTCTGTACTTGAGGATCGTGCCAACCAGAAAGTAATTACATCTGGATTGGTCAATACTGTTGTTGTGATTATTTCATCTCCAGTACTATTAAAACCAGTACCATTTCCAGTAACTCCGGCAGTACCGTTTTGGTAGGTTCCGGATTCAGTCCAATTCCCATAACCAGAGTTAAAATCATCAGTTAGACACTGACCATAGCCAATACTGGTAAGACATAGAAAAACAATTAAGAAGAGGGCGTATTTCTTTATCATAAGGGAGTAATTAATATTTTTTCAGCAAACCCTGCAAATATACATTTAATTTAGCTATAAATCAATTAGTTAGAGTGTTTCAGTTATTAACAAATTGTTCTTAAATTGCCATATGATTTCTAATAAAACATACACCCTTGATGAAGCTTTAAAAAAGCTGCAACACTATTGTTCATATCAAGAACGATCTCATCAGGAAGTAACCCAGAAATTAAAAGGCATGCGTATGATTCCGCAGGCCATTGACACAATTATAGTGTCTTTGATCCAAGACAATTATCTCAATGAAACACGTTTTGCCAAAACATTCGTACGTGGTAAGTTCAGAATAAAGAAGTGGGGTAAACATCGCCTTAAAATGGAATTGACCAAAAAAGGCATAAATAAATATAATATAAATCAGGCACTTAGTGAAATTTCGGATATTGAATATATTGAAGTTTTCAATGATTTAGCCGAAAAAAAGGCAAGTGTGCTAAAAGAACCCAATCTCCTGAAGAAAAAAAGGAAATTTGCCGATTATTTACTTTATCGCGGTTGGGAATCAGATTTGGTCTATAAAAAGGTCAATGAACTGATTAAATAACTATCTTCTTTTTCTAAAACTACGCTATGAAAAATTACATCTTATTATTCGCCATCTTTTGCCTAAGCTTTTCTTTTTCTCAGGAAAAAAGCGAAGCCCAGAAGTTCTGGAACCAACTTCAATCCCTTTGCGGTAATGCTTATGAAGGTCGACTTGAACTACCCAAAAATGATGAAGATTTTGGTGGTAAAAAATTAGTCATGCACGTCAGGTCCTGCAATGATTCAATAATTAAAATTCCATTTTTTGTGGGTGATGATAGATCACGCACATGGGTGCTGACCTTAGAAAATGATCGCATAGAACTCAAACATGATCATAGGCATAAGGATGGAACAGATGATGAGATTACAATGTACGGCGGCACCTCTAGCAATGCAGGACAAGCAACCATTCAAATGTTTCCCGCAGATGAAGAGACCAAACTCTTAATTCCAGCAGCCTCAACAAACGTTTGGTGGATCACTTTAAATGAAAAACAGTTTACTTATAATTTAAGACGTCTAGGAACAGATCGTGTCTTTAAAGTTGTATTTGATTTAAATAAGACTGTTGAAAATCCTGGACCGCCATGGGGCTGGTCAGACCATTAAGAAAGTGCCCTATGCGTTTTGTTAATGGCTTGTTGATTTTTCCAATCGATCCATTTTTGCCCTTTGATCTTACGCATAAGATTATCGATATTTCGCATAATAAACACGTTGTAAATAGCTTTACCTAAATTTTTAGGATTTCTCGGAATAGCTCTTAAACTCATTGAAAATCCAGGGGTGATATAACGCATATAATGCCAATAGCCTTCTGGCATATAAAGTACTTCCCCATGATCAAGTTCACATTTCCATCCTTTTGCATTTTTTAAAGCTGGCCATTTTTCAAGATCAGGATCTGCGAAATCAATATCTTCTCTAGTAATTAAAGAATGCGGTACTTTATATAAATGTTTGTTTTGCTTTTGATCAAATAAGATACATTGCTTTTTTCCATCAAAATGAAAATGAAAAATGTTTGCAAGATCAATATCGTAATGCATAAAAGTGTGTGAATCTCGGCCACCAAAAAACAACATTGGAAGGCCTTTCATAAGGCGGAGTCCGAAATCAGGATACCTAAAGTCGTTTTGTAATTCTGGGACTTCCTTTAAAATATTCCACAGAAAAATTCTATATTTTGTAGGCTCACGCTTGAGTAATTCAACATAATCATTCATTTTCATTTTGGCGTGAGGTTCATTAAAACCATCTTTGTAATCAACAGGCCTATCATCATAAAGCGGGACTAACTTTTCACCCGCAATAGCCTTCATGTAATCTAAACTCCATTTATCTTTCGCCGGCCAATCTTCAATAAATCGTGTGATGACCACAGGCTTCTGTGGCTCAAAATAGGACTTTATAAAATCCTTTTTTGTGATCGTTTCGATTCGAGGAATTTCTTGAAGGTTTAATTTCACAAACTTTATCGTTTAGCTATTCAAAGTTAATAAAACGTATGAGATATGTAATTATTGAGCATGGGGTTTGAAGCACCTATAACATTTCTTTTTTTTTAGAATTTATTCTTCATACCTTTATTTTTAAGGGACAATCATAGTAGTAAGTTGGCTTTTAACATGTCAGAACGAATGTTATTTCAATGAAATTCATATATACCAACTTAGTATTACCCTAAGAATCCGAAAAAATAAATCCCATGGAAGAACATAATGATCAGAAAAGTTGGTTTGGAAGGAATTGGATTTGGGTGGTTCCTGTTGGAGGATGTCTGACCATTATTTTATTGTTTATTTTCGGGATTGGCGCTGCCATTTTTGGAGTATCTGAAGCATTAAAAAGTTCTGAGCCTTATGAGTATGCTATTGAAGTGGCCTCTCAAGATGAAGCGCTTATTACTGCAGTTGGAGAACCCATTGAAACAAATGGGATCATGCAAGGGACCATCAATTTTAAGAATAATTCAGGACGTGTAGATATTAGAGTCCCATTGAAAGGCCCCAATGGTGAAGCCACTGTTTTTGTGAAAGGCGAAAAAGAAGATGGCATCTGGACCTACGAAAAACTATATGTGACCATAAAGGATACTCAAGAAACTATTAATTTACTTGATAAAGCATTGGAAGGTAATTAACAAAACTATGAACAGATTAATTTTAGTTCTTCTTTTAGCAATGAGTATTGCTTGCAAACAAGAAAATAAAGGTGCCAAGGCCATAGCCGAGCGCATTTCTACACAGTATGATATTAGCTTTGAAAATGCAGTTCATCATGAGGCTACAGTAAAGGTGACCTTTTCTAATTTAACCGAAAAGGAAGTTGAAATTAGAATGAGTCGTACTTCACCCGGGCGCTATGCATTACATGAATTTGTAAAGAATATATATAATGTCAACTATACCGACGGATCGGGAAACTCTCTTGAAGCAATAAGAGCTGATCCATACTCTTGGATCGTGAGTGGGCATGATGGCACTATAAATTTATCGTATACACTATTTGCAAATCGCGGAGGAGGTACTTATGCACAAATTGACGAAACCCATGCGCATTTAAATATTCCAGCAACCTTTATGTATGCTCCAATCCTGGCTGATGAAGGTATTGAGGTTACTTTTAATAAACGCGATGATCTTAACTGGAAAGTGGCTACGCAATTGAAACCACTTAAAGGAAATACTTATTATGCACCTAACTTACAGTATTTCATGGATAGCCCTACTGAAATTAGTGATCATGCCATTCGAACTTTTGAGCTTGATGGACAAAGCATAAATTTTGTTCTCCATCATAATGGCACAGACGCCGAATTTGATGCCTTTTTTGAACAGGTAAAACCCATTGTTTATGAACAAAAAGCGGTCTATGGCGAATTACCACAGTTTGACTATGGTGCATATTATTTTTTAGCATGCTATATTCCGAATGCCTCTGGAGACGGAATGGAACATCGTAATTCAACCATTTTAACTTCAACTCGTGCTTTAGCTGATGGTGGCATGGATCGCAATATTGGAACGGTTTCGCATGAATTTTTTCATGCCTGGAATGTCGAGCGCATCAGACCGCAATCTTTAGAACCATTCGATTTTGAAGAAGCTAATATGAGTGGGGAATTGTGGTTTGCTGAAGGATTTACGAGCTATTATACGGGATTGATCCTCTGTCGTGCTGGAATAAGTACTCCTGAACAGTATATAACCGGATTGTCAGGAACTCTTAATTATGTCTGGAATTCACCCGGACGGCAATTTTTCAATCCTATTGAAATGAGCTACCAGGCACCATTTGTAGACGCCGCACGATCAGTTGACCCTGTTAATCGAGACAACACCTTTATCTCTTATTATTCCTATGGAAGCGCCCTCGGATTGGCTTTAGATCTCTCCTTACGAGAACAAGGATTGAATCTTGATGATTATATGAAATCGGTTTGGACTAAATTCGGAAAATCTGAGCTTCCATATACGATTACTGATCTTCAAAACTTATTATCCGAATATGCAAGCCAAGAATTTAGCGATGCGTTTTTTAAAAATTTCATCTACGAGAGCAATATGCCAGACATGCAACGTTTGTTAGGTACTGTTGGTGTTGAACTTTCCAGAGATACAGAAAAGGCTTGGTTTGGATCTTCACCAAGTAATGGAATGATCACCAGAAACACCTTAATTGGATCACCTGCTTATAAAGCGGGGTTAGAAAATGGAGACCTAGTGATCGCTATTGGTGAACACATCCTTTCTGAGAGCTATAGTTTTGAAGAGATCTTAAAGAAATTCAAACCTAATGACAAGGCTAAGGTTGTTTACGAACGCCTGGGGAAACAGCGTGAAACCGAAATTACCTTTGCTCAAGATCCTAGATATAGTATTGCTTTAGTTGAAGCAAACGGAAGAGCCTTGAGTGATGTTCAAAAACTTGCTCGAGATAGTTGGTTGAATCCTAGAGTAGTAGAATAAGTGGATTATTCATTTGCTTCCAAAGATCTTCCTAAAGCATCTTTATCTACCCAATTTTGACCTTCTTTTTTAGTGGCGTCAAGTATGCGTGTGTCTAGTTTTTCGGCAATGGCATACGCATTTTGCATGGCGTGGTTATAATTAAGTACTGCCATGAGACTTGTTCTATTATTATATTCATGCCACATATTTAGTTCGTATGTGTTGGCAACTTTAAAAACGGAAATGTATTTTACACGATTTAAATGTCGCCATGATTTTTTGTAATGCATTATTCCAATATCGTATGTGTGTCGAAATTTCATGGCTTTAAAATCGAATTGAATATGGTGTACGGCCATTCTAGATAGAGCAATCAACATTGTAAGTGCAAAAAGAAATATGATATATATTACGATATATATAACATCCATTTCTTCGATTTGAACCTTAACACGAATTAGATAAATAACATATGCTATAAATCCTGCAAATAGAATTGAAACCATTACTTTAGATAATAATGATGGTTTTTCACCTTTTATGTTAAGATCAACTTGCATGTATTACAAAGATAAGAAAGTAATCTTAACGCCTTCTATTCGCCAATAATGGTGGGGGTTCTCCCGTAAACGGATTCCATCTGCTGATGCTTTTGGCATCCATACCTGCTGCATTAATGACCACACGATCGCCATAACGCTCACGCATTTTATCGATAGCCTGACTTAAGTTGAGGAATTTTTCGTTGTCTTCAAACAGGTTTACCTGATGACCACCTTCAACCAAATGGCTGAACTTAACGCCAATGAGTCGAACCAATAAACGTCGATTATAGAGTTTTCTAAACAGATCTAAGACCACAGGAATGATGTTATGATCCATGGCACTATAAGGAATGCGTTGCTGTTGGGTATAGGTTTGAAAATCGGAGTAGCGAATTTTAAACGTGATGCAAGCCGTAAGCTTGTTGCCACGACGCAACTGATAAGCCAAGTTCTCGGCCATAGCCATAAGAATGCTTTTGAGCTTATACACATCGGTCGTGTCTTTATCAAAAGTGCGTTCTGTAGAAATGGATTTTCGTTCATGGTATTGAATGACGGGCGTATTGTCTATACCATTGGCTTTTTTCCAAATGCTCAAGCCATTTTTCCCTAGCACTTTATGCATCAATTCCATAGGCATGTCCTGCACCGTTTGAATGCGTTTCACACCAAGATCACAGAGCGATTTATAGGTCACTTCCCCAACCATAGGAATTTTCCGAACAGATAGAGGCGCTAAAAAAGGTTTTTCGGTCCCTTTCGTGATTTGTATCTGGTTATTGGGTTTGGCTTCCCCAGTGGCGATCTTAGAAACGGTTTTGTTTATAGATAAGCCAAACGAAATGGGCAAACCGGTTTCTTTCATGATGCGTTGCCGTAATTCGGAAGCCAGTTTATGACAGCCAAAGAACTTATCCATTCCGGTAAGATCAATATAAAATTCGTCTATAGAAGACTTTTCGTAAAGCGGGACACTTTCTTTAATGACATCGGTAACGTCTTTTGAAAAATTGGTATAGACACCAGAATTCCCTCTTAAAATAACGGCTTCAGGACAAAGCTGTTTCGCCATGCGCATAGGCATGGCCGAATGAATACCAAATTTACGGGCTTCATAACTGCAGGAAGCCACCACGCCACGATCGGAAGTACCTCCAATAAGTACGGGTTTACCTAAAAGCCGACTGTCAAGCAAGCGTTCACAGGACACAAAAAAGGTATCCAGATCCATATGGACTATAGCGCGGTTGTTAAGAATCATGCCGTTAAGGGTTTTGAGGTTTCGGAATATCTAGGATCTTCAACAATAGCTAATCTATACATAGATATGACTTCAATATTAACACAATCAAATTCTTCCAGAACACGCCCTGTGATTTTGTAGATGCCTTTTCCTCGAAAAGGAAATTTAGCGGCAACAGGTGGGAAATGAACCGTATCAATGAAATCGCCATCCCGATCTAAGAAGGTGCCAAAATGCATTGACTTATGATTTGAGGTTTGGGTGGTTTTTGTGGTCACTAAATACCCTTCAATGGTCACCACTTTGTTCTTATAGGTTAAAAGATCATTAGCTCTTAAGGCGCTTTGCTGAGGTTTTAATAACAAACTAAACGGATTGCATAAAGGGAAACCTAGCAGCTCGATCTCATCAAAGGCATTTTCTAAAATCGTGCTTGGCAACTTGGGGGTTTTATAATTGATACGTCGGGTTTTAAACAAGGTGATCTTATGTTCTTGAACAACAGTTTTACTGATCTTTAAATGCGCTTCCCAGAGCAATTCACGCTTGTTGATCTGTGTAAACCGAAATGCATTGATCTTGATCAAGGTCGCTATTTGTTCAATAGAAATAGGCACGCGTTCAATAAAATCATCCAGGTTTTTAAAGACGCCATCACGCTCACGTTCAGTCAGTAATTTTTTAATGGTTTTCGATTCAAAGGCATGCAGAAACATAAAACCTAAATAAATGGTTTTCCCTTTGATGATGGTTTGGTTGAAACTGTTGTTTACACAAGGCGCTTCAATAATACCGTCATGCATTCTGGCTTCGTGTACATAGAGTTCGGTTCGATAAAAACCACCAAAATTATTGATGGTAGCCACCATATATTCCAATGGGAAATAGGCTTTCAAAAAAAGACTTTGATAGCTTTCCACAGCATAGGATGCTGAGTGTCCTTTGGCGAAAGCATAGCCTGCAAAACTTTCAATTTGTCGCCAAATATCTGTAGTGAGCGCGTCGGGTTTGCCGTCGCGTTTGCAATTTTCAAAAAACTGTTCCTTCACTTTAAGGAACTCTGCTCTGGATCTAAATTTCCCTGACATCCCGCGACGCAACATGTCGGCTTCTCCCAGGTTCAAGCCGCCAAAATGATGCGCTACCTTGATCACATCTTCCTGATACACCATAACACCATAAGTGTCGGGCATAATGTTTAACAAAACAGGATGCGCATCATTCCGACGCTCCGGATAACGGTACCGCATAATGTACTCACGCATCATTCCTGATTTAGAAACGCCAGGCCGAATTACTGAGCTGGCAGCAACTAAGCCCAAATAATTATCGACCTGTAGTTTCTTAAGCAACATACGCATGGCTGGCGATTCAACATAAAAACAACCTATGGCCTTTGCATTTCGCAGCAAGTACTTGATGCGTTTATCTTCTTTAAAACGCTTGATGTCATGAATGTCTATAGGCGATTTTTCAGGATGGTTGTAGGTTACAATGTCTACAGCATCTTTTATTTTGCCCAAGCCACGCTGACTTAAAATATCAAACTTATACAATCCGATATCTTCGGCAACCACCATATCAAATTGTGTTGTGGCAAAACCCTTTGGCGGCATGAAAGTAGCTGTATAATAATGAATGGGTTTTTCGGAAATGATGATCCCTCCGGCATGGATCCCTAAATAGTTAGGAAAACCTTGTATGTACTGACTGTAAACCACTACCAATTGTGAGAGTTGATCTAAACGCTTGAAATCAAATTTTCCTCGTGTAAGTACATCCATTTCAGACTTTGGCAAACCAAATACCTTTCCCAATTCTCTAATAGAAGCTCTAAACTTAAAGGTGTTATACACAGCAATGAGTGCGGTATTTTTAAAACGCTTGAAGATGAATTGGGTGATGTCATCGCGATCTGTCCATGAAAAATCAATATCGAAATCGGGTGGATTTGTGCGGTATAAATTTATAAAACGCTCGAAGTACAGATCAAGCTCAACCGGATCTACATCGGTAATGCGTAGCAAATAAGCCACGATACTATTGGCGCCACTGCCACGACCCACGTAAAAATAACCTTTGCTTCGGGCATATTTCAAAATTTTCCAGTTGATCAAGAAATAAGAGACAAAGCCTTTTTCTTTAATGATGTTCAGTTCTTTTTTAATGCGATCATAAACGGTCTTATTAGGATCTTTGTAACGGTAATTCAAGCCTTGGTAGGTTAATCTTTCCAAGAGTTTATAATCCAAGATCTCATTATTGGTATAGGACCTTTGGTTATTTGGAATGCGCTGCGAAAAGTCGAAATCGATACTGCAATGCTTCAAAAGTCGCGTGGTGTTGGTGATGAGTTCCGGGAATTCCTGATAGGTCTCGCAAAGCTCGTTATACGGAAGCATGGTATCGGTCTCCAGACCTTGTTCGCTTTTTGGGAGTTTACTCAATAAGGTGTTGTTGTCTATGGCACGAAGCAAACGGTGTGTATTGAAGCCTTTTTTGTTTTCGAAGGACACCGTTTGTAAGACCACCAATTTAGAGCGATGGGCATTCCATTTAGAGAACTTCAATTTATTGAGGTCCTGAGGTTTTATGCCCAAGAATTCATTGGCTTTTAGCGTATAATCTTTATGATGCTGATACGGATAGATGACGAAGCAATCCTTAAAATTGACCTCTGGAGTTTCGGGGATCTTCAGATCGTGGTCATGTAGAAACTGCGATAAATAGGTATTGATCTCATGAAAGCCTGTGTTGTTTTTTGCAATGATGATGAATTGCTGCTCTGCGCCATTTCTAAAATCAACGCCAAGCACAGGCTTGATTTTGTATTTTGGTGATAACCGCACAAAATCAAGGCAAGCAGACGTATTATTAATATCGGTTAGCGCAAGCGTTTGCACATCATTTTCTGAAGCGATGGCAAGGAGGCGCTCTGGCTTTATAGAGCCATAACGCAGACTGTAATATGTGTGGCAGTTGAGATACATAAAATAAGTTTAACAAAAATAACTACAATATGTAGTTCATGTTGCTTATATTTGTAGCAATATGAGAAATATTCAAAACAATATTCGGCATCTCAGAACAGCAAAGGGTTTTTCTCAAGAACAGTTTGCAGAAGAACTGGGTTGGACGCGCTCTGTGGTTGGCTCTTACGAAGAAGGACGCTCCGAACCGTCTATTGAACGCCTTATCGATCTCTCTAATTATTTTGACATTCCTATAGATATATTGGTAAAAAATGATCTTCGTTTAGCAACCGACACCTCATTTATTGAAATTGGAAGCAAACGTGTATTATTTCCAATTACGGTCAATGAATCTAATGAAGACCTGATAGAGATCATTCCTGCAAAAGCATCTGCAGGTTATTTACAAGGCTATGCCGATCCAGAGTATATTGAGCAATTGCAAAAGATCAAACTCCCTTTCTTACCAACTGGAACACATCGCGCGTTTCCTATAAAAGGCGATTCTATGCTGCCTGTAAAAGACGGTTCTTTTGTAGTCGCAAAGTATGTTGAAGACAGTCATGACATCAAAAATGGACGCACCTATATTGTATTGACCAAAGATGATGGCCTGGTTTATAAACGAGTTTATGATAAAACTGAAGAGGATGGTTGCCTCTGGTTGCATTCCGATAATAAAATATATGAACCATATTCAGTTAAGATGGAAGACGTGCTGGAGCTTTGGGAATTCACCTGTTGCATCAATACTCAGGAATATGATGAAAGCGAACTGAAACTAAGCAGTATTGTCAATATGTTCCAAGACCTAAAAGTCGAATTGCGATCGATAAAGCAACTGGAACATAGAATTTAGAATCACATGAGTACCATTGTCTTCAAACGCGCTGAAACCAATACGGAATTAGAACAAATTCTTGAACTCCAACGCATCAATTTACCGGCATCGCTTTCCGAAGCAGAAAAACAAACAGAAGGTTTTGTAACGGTTCATCATAATTTTGAGACCCTTAAATCACTTAATGATACCTGCGCACATATTATTGCGGTTCATGACCACAAGGTTATTGGTTATGCACTATGTATGGATAAATCCTTTAGAAATGTGATCCCAGTATTAAAACCCATGTTTGATAAGCTAGATACGATATTGCCAATAGACAGTTCGTTTATGATAATGGGTCAGGTTTGTGTAGATAAGGATTTTCGAAAACAAGGTGTTTTTAGAGGCTTATACCAACATATGAGATCAGAACTTAAATCGCAATATGATCAGATCATAACTGAAGTTGATACATCGAATAAACGCTCGCTTCATGCACATCTGGCAATTGGATTTAAAATCTTATATTCATATCGTTCTAAAAACCACGATTGGGAAATTGTACATTGGAACTTGAACTAATACCAACAACTAAACATCTTAAAATGGTTGATTTATCCACCTTCGATTTTGTGCTCATTATCGCCTTTTTCGCCATCACTTTATTTATCGGAATATATGTCTCAAAACAATCAGGGAAAAGCTCGGCAGCCTATTTTTTGTCCAATCGAAATATGCCATGGTGGCTCTTGGGTGTTTCAATGGTAGCCACAACCTTTTCTACCGACACACCAAATTTAGTAACCGATATCGTTAGAAACAATGGTGTTTCAGGCAACTGGGTATGGTGGGCCTTTTTAATTACGGGACTTCTTACTGTTTTTGTCTATGCGAAACTATGGCGAAAATCGAAAGTCAATACCGATATCGAATTTTATGAATTGCGCTACGGCGGTGCGCCTGCGCGATTTCTACGAGGCTTTAGAGCCATATATCTCGGCATCATTTTTAATATTCTAGCCATGGCTGGCGTAACATTAGCTGCTATAAAAATAGGTGGGATCATGCTAGGCTTACAACCTTGGGAAACCGTAATTTATGCGGGTTTCATAACGGTTGTGTTTAGTGCCTTAGGCGGATTCAAAGGTGTGGTTTACACCGATTTCATTTTATTCTTTACTGCGATGGCAGGAGCAATAGGCGCTGCCTATTACCTTGTTGGATTGCCAGAAGTTGGCGGATTGGAAGCTTTATTAACTCATGAAAACGTTGCTGATAAACTCAATATTCTTCCAGATTTTAGTAATACGGAAGCCTTAATAACCTTGCTTATAATTCCGTTGGCTGTACAATGGTGGAGCTCCTGGTATCCAGGAGCAGAACCAGGAGGTGGCGGCTACATAGCGCAACGTATGCTGGCTGCAAAGGATGAAAATCATGCTATAGGCGCGACCTTCTTTTTCAATATCATGCATTATGCATTGCGTCCTTGGCCTTGGATAATTGTTGCATTGGCATCTCTTGTCGTGTTTCCAGACCTTGCAAGTATTCAGGAAACCTTTCCAAATGTAGCCGATGATAAATTAGGACATGACCTTGCGTATTCGGCCATGCTTACTAAATTGCCACACGGACTTTTAGGTTTAGTTCTAGCATCTCTAGTTGCCGCCTATATGTCGACTATATCAACGCATTTAAATTGGGGCTCTTCCTATATTGTGAATGATTTCTATAAACAGCAAGTCAACAAAAATGCCTCTGAAAAGGAATTGGTTAATGTGGGCCGAATTTCAACAGTAGTACTTATGATATTTAGCGCCTTATTAGCGCTTGTTCTCACCAATGCATTGCAATTGTTCGACATCATCTTAATGTTTGGTGCAGGAACAGGGCTTATCTTTATCTTAAGATGGTTCTGGTGGCGCATCAATGCGTGGAGTGAGATATCGGCCATGTTTGTTTCAGGTATTGTTTCCATCGTTTTAAATTTCACATCCTTAGGGGAAACACTTTTTGGAGACGCTGGCGTTATGCCATCTTGGGCGAAATTCCCTTTTGTTGTTCTGATTACAACCGTTGTTTGGATTGCAGTTACTTATATGACACAAGCAGAAACTAAGGATGTACTTCAGAATTTTTATAAGAGGATACAACCAGGAGGTCCAGGATGGTCTAAAGTTATAAGCGAGGCAAACCGGGAGGATATTGAGTTAGTTGATCAGAATGAAGGCTGGAGTGTGCCATCAGGTATTTTAGCCATGCTTGTAGGATGTTTGCTTATTTATAGCATCATGTTTGCTACTGGAAAATTAATTTATGGCGAATACACTTCGGCTTTAGGTTTAGCAGGGTTGGCATTAAGTTCGGCTCTAGTGCTTCGAAACCTTTGGAAAAAGATCAAGGCGAATGTGCTATAAATAAAAAACCCGAAGCAATAACTTCGGGTTTCTGTTTTATATTATTAGATCTTAATCTGCTAGGACTATGATCTTATTATCTTTCATTTCAATAGTCCCTGAATTAATGGCTAACCAATAGCCACGATCTTCAGAAGTAAATCGATCTTCAACTTCTTCTTCAAATTGAACGTTCTCGCCATATAATTTAACGTGACCAGCTTTAAGCAATGAAACTATGGGTGCGTGATCTTTCAGCATTTCAAATTCACCATTTACACCAGGTACGGCCACGCTTGTGACCTCACCTTTAAATAATGTAGCTTCTGGACTGACTATCTCTAGAATCATAATTCTGTTTTAATTAATTAAGCTTCAGCAAGCATTTTTTCACCAGCTTCAATAGCTTCTTCAATCGTACCTTTAAGGTTGAATCCTGCTTCAGGTAAGTGATCTAATTCACCATCCATGATCATGTTAAATCCTTTAATGGTGTCTTTAATATCAACCAATACCCCTGGGATACCAGTAAACTGCTCAGCAACATGGAATGGTTGTGAAAGGAAACGTTGTACTCGACGAGCACGTCCTACAGCCATTTTATCTTCTTCAGATAATTCTTCCATACCTAAGATGGCAATAATATCTTGTAATTCTTTATAGCGTTGCAGTAACTCTTTTACACGTTGTGCACATTCGTAATGTTCGGCTCCTAAAATATCTGCTGTTAAAATACGAGATGTCGAATCTAATGGATCCACAGCAGGATAAATACCTAACTCAGCAATTTTTCTCGAGAGTACTGTTGTTGCATCTAAGTGAGCAAAGGTTGTAGCAGGTGCAGGGTCAGTTAAATCATCTGCAGGTACATAAACTGCTTGTACAGATGTGATCGATCCTTTTTTAGTTGAGGTAATACGTTCTTGCATCGCACCCATTTCAGTTGCTAATGTTGGTTGATAACCTACCGCTGAAGGCATACGACCTAAAAGTGCGGATACCTCAGAACCAGCTTGCGTAAATCGGAAGATATTATCAACGAAGAAAAGCACATCTTTTCCTTGTCCGTCTCCAGCACCATCACGGAAATATTCTGCAACGGTCAATCCCGAAAGCGCTACACGAGCACGTGCCCCAGGAGGTTCGTTCATTTGTCCGAATACGAAAGCAGCTTTAGATTCTTTCATAGCCTTTTTATCAACTTTCTTAAGATCCCATCCGCCTTCTTCCATAGAATGCATAAAGTCTTCACCGTATTTGATAATGCCTGATTCTAACATTTCTCTAAGAAGGTCATTACCTTCACGAGTTCTTTCACCTACACCAGCAAATACTGAAAGTCCACCATGGGCCTTTGCAATATTGTTAATCAGTTCCATCAAAAGTACAGTCTTACCAACTCCAGCACCACCAAATAATCCAATCTTACCACCTTTTGCATACGGTTCTACTAAGTCAATCACCTTAATTCCCGTAAAAAGAACTTCAGTTGACGTTGATAGATCTTCAAATTTTGGTGCCTCTCGGTGAATCGGTAATCCTTTATCACCTGCTTTTGGCAAGTTTCCTAATCCGTCAATGGCATCACCAATAACATTAAAAAGACGTCCGTATATATCTTCACCAATTGGCATTTGAATCGGTGCTCCTGTTGAAATCACATCAGTACCTCTACTTAAACCATCGGTAGAATCCATAGCAATTGTTCTCACCGTATCCTCACCAATGTGAGATTGTACTTCAAGAACTAAAATAGAACCATCGGGTCTATTTATTTCTAACGAATCATAAATTTTTGGAAGTTCAGCACCAGCTTCGAAACTTACATCGATAACCGGACCTACAATTTGAGCAACTTTACCTGTAACTTTTGACATTACTATTGTGTTTATTATTATGCTTTATATAAAATGGAAAAACAATCTGTTTTTCGCGCTGCAAAGATATATTTTTTAATTAAAAATAAGGTATAAATAGCTTCAAAAAATTAGAGGTTTTTTTTAAGACGAAATTCAAAGGAAGGAGAATGTTTTAAAAAACAAAAAACCCAGATATAAATCTGGGTTTTGAGCTATATTATAGATCTTCTTTTATTGTAAAAAAGGAGAAAAATTTGTTGGATAAGCACCAATATCAAAGGTGTTTCCAGACTCGATAAACGTTGAACCGTAAGTCGCATCAATCGCTCTTAAAAATTCATTTGCTATCAAGGCATAACCTCTTGAGGTAGGGTGAACACCATCTAGAGAAAAGGCACCGCCTAGGACGAGTTCAGAAGTCAAAGTGAAATTGCCATCAGAAAAACTACCAGCATCTAATTGTATCAGCAATGCATTAGCGTCAACAAAAGCAAATCCTGCAGATGTAGCTGCAGCCTCTAGAGTTACATTAAAGGCATCTATTGCATTTCGAATTTCCATTTGTTCACTAGGTAATAAAACCCATTTATCTTCTAATGGTATTTGAGTTCCATATCCAGCTGACAGTAAAGGAAGTAAAGGCAATACAAAAAGATCATCAGCTGTAGACTGTCTATAACTAGGCAAGCCTAAACCAGATAAATCTGTAAGTGTCTCATCTACCAATACCATAGTATTTGTTTCAGAAGCTTCAAAAGAAATCGTTCTTGCCTCAGCTTCTTCAGCAGAGATAAATCCTCCTGCTAAAGCTAATTGTAATCCGCCATTATATTGAGCATACGCTCCATTTAGTAATCCTGCTGTAGATCCATCTAAGGGTATTGGGTTATAAGGAATCGTTGTAAAATGAGGTATAGATGTTACATAAGGAACGTTAGCCATAACACCTTGCACGCCTGCATTTTGTAAAGAACTCATGATCGTATTAATAGAGAAATCGAAAGTTGCCTGAGGTGTAATTGCACCTAAGTTTGTATCTCCACCAGATGTGGCATAACCTAGTACATCGTTATTTCCAATCCATAGTGATACAAATGTAGGTGCCTGGGATAATGCATCTCCTAAAACAGTTGCATTAGGTGCAGACGCCATACGGACATAATAAGGGTTAGCTAAGCCAGCAGGTAAATTTGCTGGATTTCCATAACCGTCAAATAATAAGTGAAAACTAGCAGCACCTGGAACAGCCATATTATTTGTCGCCCCAGTTGTAGGTCCAAAAACTTCTGTGGTTGGCACTCCTGGTAATTGCGCAGGTCCTGAACCATCAAAATACAATCTTGGGCCAAAACGTCCCAAAGGATCTTGTTGTCCTCCAAATAGAAGTCCACCAACATTATCGTTCATCAAAGGCTGGGTGAATGCACCACCACCTACAAGTCCGAATTTCTGTGATAATAAATTAGGGAATGAATTTTCTTGCCCAGCAATGAACAGGGCATTGTCAGTAAATCCAGCTGTTAATGAATTTCCAATGGAAACAAATTTTGTAAAATTGGCAGAGCCTGCTGTAAGTTCAACAGCGGGTTGCATAGGTGTTGAATCATCGTCATTTTGACAAGCGGTGAAGCCTATAAAAAGTAACAATATCCATATATATTTAATTTTCATAACTATTAGTTAATTAGTGTTGTTTTTATAAATTATTGATAACAATTGATGCATAATACATCGATCCGATAAATCCAGTTCCAAATGCAGTGAAATACTCATCTCCAAGAATGTTAGTGGCACCAACCTTAAACGTTGACTTCACACTAGGAACTCTTAAATTGATCTGAGCATCAACCACATTAAAGGCAGGGACTTGTCCGTCGCCAAAAGCAGCTTGCCAGAAATAGGTATCACTCCATCTCCATGACACATTGAATCCGAAATTCTGGAACAAATCTGTATTGCCAAAACTCGCTTTTACTTTGTGCTCTGGTGTATTGAAATTAGTTCTAAAATCAGGGAATGCAGCCTTATCAAAATCTTCTTTAGTGTAGGTGTAGTTTGCACTTAAATCAAAATCACCCAATACCTTGGTTGAAACACCAATTGATCCACCATAAGAATTCACGTCTACTTCAGAATTTGTATAGGTTTGATAAGTGACTCTATCTCCATTTGCTAATGCAGCAACCGAAAGTGAGTTATCACCAACTGTTCCATAAAGAGGTGCGATTACCTGCTCATTTGCTAAGAAGTCACTATACTTATTGTAGTACACACTCATGTCAACAATTGTTCTGTCTAGTTTTCCTCTATATCCAACTTCAAAAGAAGTCACTTGTTCTGGTTTTACAATAGAAGAATTTCCTTCAACTAAGTCGGCTGGATTTCCTGATTGAGAAAATGCCAATACCGATTGCGCAGAATACGAATTAGTATAAGCAGCAGCTCCTGTTTGAGTCACATTTGAAGGTGCTCCTAATAATTGTCCTGAAGCACTTACAGGGTATACTCTTGAATAGCGTTCTGGGTTGTCAGGTGCAGAACCAACAAGTACAGCTGGACCAGCATTTAACCCAATATAAAGATCTTGTGTCGTTGGGTTTCTAAAACCAGTTTGGAAAGATCCTCTAATATTATGTGTTTCATTTACAGTAAAACCTGCGGAAATTCTTGGAGAGAAAAAGCCATCGAATAATTCAGATTTGTCATAACGAACAGATCCTGTTAATTTCATATCTACAGATTCACTTAGGTCAAATGATTTTTGTATTTGCGTGTAAACACCAACTTCAGAATAATCAATTGGGCCATCTGCATCAGTATAGATCGTTCCAAAAGAATTCAATTCATAACGTCTGAATGATCCACCAACCTGAATTTCGGCAAAATCGGTCAAATGACTGAAATTGTAATTAGCATCGGCGTGATAGATCTTTGAATTATCTTGGAATTTCGATCCTGTTAAGAGATCTGGATCGTTAATTACTTGATTAAATGCATTTTGAAATTCAGGCGTTCCTGGCACGTAGCGTCCAGATTCGGCCTGTGCTCTTGCGGCAGCATGAGCTTCGGCATCTGTAGCCCCACTCAATGTAGCACCTGCATAAGTGTTAATGTATTCTCCAAACCAGTCTTCGTCTGATTTCCATTTACGATTAATGTTTACAGCAGTAAATACCATATCATAGGAATCACCGGCCTGATCGACAGTCATATATCCTCGTACAAAGAAATTATCACTTCTGACTTCTAATTTATGCTGTTGCATATTGAAGTGATCTATATTATATCTGTTCGTACCTTGGTAAATAGTATTACCAGTTCCGTATTTACCAACATATTGAATTTCAAAATCATTAGCCCACGGTCGAAAGTAAAGACCCCAGTCAGCTTTAATACTTTCGGCTTTATAATCGGTAAGGTCACTTTCTAAATATCCCGTTCTACTTACATTTACGTCAGGAATAATTCCTAATCCGCCAGAAGCAGCTCGAATATTCGTTGACACAAGATCACCATAAACATTAACACCATTATAATTGATGTTTGATTGGCGCGTGCCTCCATTTGAGTTCTTATCAACTTCACTAGTTGCGGCCCAATCCGTACCTCTTAGGTAACCGAAGTTAATTTTTGCCGCAAAATACTCACTAAATTTATAGGCTGCTCGCATACCAAAATCGGTATAATTATTATCGCCTGCAGCCTCTTGTGACGTAATGCCTTGTTTATAATAACCACTAATTCCTGCGTGGTCAAACGGACTTTTACTTCTCATAAATAAAATACCGTTAAAGGCGTTTGCCCCATAAAGTGCAGATGCTGCACCTGGCAGCAATTCTACGCTTTGAATGTCGGTCTCGATCATTCCCAAAAGGTTACCTAGTGGAAAGTTAAGTGCTGGAGCCGAGTTGTCCATTCCATCTACCAACTGCATGAAACGCGTGTTGGAAAATGTGGCAAAACCTCTTGTGTTGATCGACTTAAAGGTTAAACTGTTGGTGTTGATATCAACACCTTTAAGGTTTTCTAGTCCGTCGTAAAAATCAGCAGAAGCCGTATTTTTAATTTCTTTCAATCCGAAGCGTTCTACGGTTACGGGCGATTCAAAGATACGCTCGGGCGTTCTTGAAGCCGAAATAACCACTTCATCTAATTCGGATCCATAATTTAAAACAATATCAAAAGTTTGATTGTTTGCTGTTACTTCTTGTCTAACAGTTTCAAACCCGATACTACTAATTATTAATGTAAACGGAGGACTCAGATCAACTGTTAGTTCAAAGCTACCGTCAAAATCTGTAGATACGCCTGTAGATGTACCTTCAACTATAACATTAGCACCTGGCATAGACAGACCTGTGTCATCTTTAACGGTTCCCTTTACTGTTGTTTGCGCATAGGAATACACGCAAAAAAACATTAAAAAAATCTTTAGAATAGTTCTCATATTAGGATTAGTTAATTTTATTGGTGAGCAATATAAATAAATATATGAAAAGACAGGAATATATTAAGTGTTAAAATATGCATGCATAACAAACAATTAACAAAATTCGTATCGAAAAATTAAATAAAGGCTAAAAATACAAAGAATAATTATGAATTATTTAATGATAGTAGTCAATATTATCCTGAAAACCAATAAGTTCTTGACTATTCAACCGTCACTGATTTGGCCAAATTTCTAGGTTGATCAACATTTTTATTCAACATCACAGCGATGTGATATGACAGTAATTGCAACGGTATTGTAGTGACTAGTGGACTAAGAGATTCCATTGTTTCAGGAACTTCAATAACGTGATCTGCCAATGCCTTTACCATTGTATCACCTTTGGTCACAATACCAATGATAATACCTTTACGAGATTTGATCTCTTGTATATTACTGACAATTTTATCATAGTGACCTTTTTTGGTCGCAATGACTACGATGGGCATATTTTCATCGATCAAGGCAATAGGACCATGTTTCATTTCGGCAGCAGGATACCCTTCGGCATGGATATAAGAAATCTCTTTTAACTTTAATGCACCTTCTAGGGCCACAGGGAAATTATAACCTCGACCTAAATAAAGGAAGTTTTTGGCATCCTTATAAATATTAGCAATTTCCTTAACCTTTTCGTCAGATTTTAAAGCTTTTGCAACTTTATCAGGGATCATCTCGAGCTCCAATAAATGATGCCTATAGTCAGAACTTGATATGGTTCCCTTAGCTCTTGCTAATCGAAGTGCAATAAGTGTAAGAACAGTAATTTGCGTAGTGAACGCTTTGGTTGAGGCCACTCCAATTTCTGGGCCAGCATGTGTATAAGCTCCAGCATCAGTTTCCCGAGCTATAGATGAGCCAACAACATTACAAACTCCAAAGACAAAAGCACCTTTTGATTTGGCCAATTTAATTGCAGCTAGAGTATCGGCAGTTTCACCTGATTGTGAAATAGCAATAACCACATCATTTTCAGTAATGACAGGATTTCGATATCTAAATTCAGAGGCATATTCAACTTCCACAGGAATTCTTGCCAGGTCTTCAAAAATATATTCTGAGACCAATCCTGCATGCCAGGAGGTACCACAAGCTACAACAACAATGCGGTTAGCATTGAGAAATTTTTTCATATTATCCTCGATGCCGGCCATTTTAATTATGGCCTTATCAGTTAATAAACGGCCACGATAGGTGTCCTTTATAGCGTGAGGCTGCTCATAGATCTCCTTTAGCATAAAGTGGTCGTAACCACCTTTCTCAATTTGCTCTAAATTTATCTGTAGTTCTTGAACGTATGGATTGACCAAAGAATCATCTTTGATCTTTCGGATATTCACTTCTTTATGGCGTCTAACAATAGCCATTTCTTCATCTTCCAAATAAATGGCATTATTAGTATATTCTATAAATGGTGAAGCATCGCTTGCAATAAAAAATTCATCATCACCAATACCAATTGCTAGTGGACTACCTAAGCGTGCAACCACGATCTCATTAGGTTTGTTCTTATCGAAAACAGCAATAGCATAAGCACCAACAACCTGATTAAGTGCAATTTGAACCGCTTTTCCTAGTTTGATATTTTCATTATCCTTAATGTCTTCAATTAAGTTTACTAACACTTCGGTATCAGTATCAGAAGTAAATTTATAACCTCGCTTTAACAGCTCTTTTTTTAAAGGCTCATAATTTTCGATAATCCCATTGTGAATGATCACTAAATTTCCCGAGTTAGAGTAATGAGGGTGAGAATTAACATCATTTGGAACACCATGGGTTGCCCATCGTGTGTGACCAATGCCTAAACTACCAGTTGTACTGATCTCTTTTGTGATCTTTTTTTCAAGATCATCTACCTTTCCTTTTGTTTTACATAGTTTGATATCGTTACCATCAAAGAGGGCAATACCTGCGCTATCATAACCTCTGTACTCAAGGCGTTTTAAGCCTTTTAAGATGATAGGGTAAGCTTCACGATGGCCGATATATCCAACTATTCCACACATAGGATTTTAATTATCTGGTTCGGTATAAAATATTTCAAATTTTACTTTTTTCTCTTCAACTGGGGTGTTGTTTCCATAGAGTACGGTACCTCGAGTTGAAAGGATTGAACCCGAAACAACTTGCTCCACGTCTTCAGTACTATCTTTCAGATCATAGGCTCCAATAGCATTAACATTTGTGGTAACAACCAAACCAAGTTTCACATTTGTTGAATCTCTTAAAAAGATATTATTGATATGTTCTGTAATTTCGATTTTATATTTTATTCCAGCACCATCAGGGTCTTCGTCTACACGCACTAACGGTTGTAAATGGTCAATTTTTGCATTAACCTGAGTGTCACTTACCGATTGATCTATAAAGTAATCAAACAGTGGTGTGTTGTTATTTAAATCGTATAAAAACACCCGATCTGGTTCTTCACCAAGAATTGATTCTTGATCTACAAAAAATGTCAATTGCGCTTGATTGATCAACCAATTCTTAGATTTAAAATCTTCTAACTCAGCAGAATTTCCATCTTCGTCGCCATTGAATAAATTGATCACTGCCATGGCACCTTGGCCACCTTTTAAGTACAATTTTTCATCACCATCTAATTGATTTCCATCTGGGATATCTATAAAGGTGTCGTCAATAAAATTGACTGTGTTACCAGAGAAATTAAGCACATAAGTGCCATCTCCCGAAATGAGTGCGTCATCAATTCCATCACCATCTTCATCTATGCCTCCCGTTTGATCTACGTCATTGGCGTCATTAATACCATCCAAATCCGTATCTGTTCCGTTATCATCTGTGCCATCACCATCAATATCAACATCGGCGTGATTTGGAATACCATCGCCATCTTCATCACCATCATCAAATTCGTTGGAGTAATATAAGGTAACATTAGCATTTCCAGTCAAACCAAACAATAGCATAGTTCCGTCTACATCCATAGCTTCTGCTTTAAGATAAAGTCCGCGAAAGTGATTTTGAAAATTACTTTCATTACTGAGTTCGGGTTGATCTTCACGGTTTAATATTAGATCTTGCCAGTAAGTTCCCCCTGGGTTATCCAATTTTACTCTCAATGCTGGCGCTAGTTTTGCCGTTACAATTGTTTCGCCTTCGTCATCTTCACCTTCAAGATTAATTTGTTCATTGCTAGGTAGAAAAGCTTCATCTTCATAAAGCAGTTGTCCCTCAAGGTCGGATGTCATGATCATGGTGCCATCTGAAGTGGTTCGATCAGAGTAATACTTTAAAGCGTCATTGAATTCAAGATTTGGATTGAAATCTCTTAGGAAAAATTTATTTTCAAAAACCGAAATTTTAATCGGTGTATTTCCAAAAATAGAATCGAGCTCATAGGTGCTATTTCCATCCTCATCGGTTTCAATATTTCGGCTGAAATAAGGAATTGTAAGCACAACAGAATCCAGGACAATATTTTCTCCGAATACGGGATCGTACACTGCTGCCGACATTTGAGACACTATACTAGCGGAATAAGAACCGTATAAAGGATCGTTATTAAATCCGAATATGCTAACAGGAAGCGCATTAGATTGAACCGCCCCAATGTCATGATTATAGGTGATCACTGGAAACGCTTGGCTGTTGGTTGAGAAATTTGCATTTCCAACAATACCTGAACCAATGGTTGCGAAGTCATTTTCACATGCGTAGAATCCGATACTTATAATTGATAAGAATGCAATATGACTAATGGTAATTTTAATGTTCTTCATTTATTTTAACTTAAAACTTGGGAGTTGTAAAATTCGGTGTAGGCTTCGGCGAACGAATCCAGATCGTAGTAATCTAATACTGGTTTCTTGCAATTTTTCAAATGGTCTTGTAATTCCTTCGGAATATCTTCTGAACCTATGATGAGCGCATCTGAATAATCAATAGCCACTTTCATAATATTATTATATGAAGGGTCACTCAACCCTTTAATGGCATCTTGATCAATATTATCAAATTGTATCTTTTTCACCATGTCCTTGTTTAACGTATCATCAAAGCTTTGATTGTATACAGAGGTCACAATTTTACTACTTGAAAATAAGGGCTCATCTTTATAATACGCTTTCAAATAAAGCGGGAGTAAACTTGCTAACCATCCGTGCACATGAATAATATCAGGAGCCCAGTTCAGTTTCTTGACGGTTTCAATAACACCTTTAGCAAAAAAGATGGCGCGCTCATCGTTGTCAGGAAACAAATTTCCTTCTTCATCGGTTAAGGTTGCCTTTCTTTTAAAATACTCTTCGTTATCAATAAAATAGACCTGAATTCTTTCTTTTGGAATAGACGCTACCTTGATGATCAAGGGCATATCAAGATCGTTTATGACCAAATTAATTCCCGAAAGTCTGATGACCTCATGCAATTGATGTCTTCGCTCATTTATATTGCCATAACGAGGCATGAATATTCGTATCTGTCCTCCTTGTTTGTTCACCATTCGCGGAGCTTCAAATGACATTGATGATATTTCAGTCTCTGGCAAATACGGAACTACTTCAGAAGACACATATAATATTCTCTTATCTTTCATAAACGATTATGCTTTTATTTTAGAATAAAAAACATGCAAAATTACAAAAATTATGCAGATTAACAGTATTATAATTAAGTTTGCACGCGTTAATTTTTTACTAAAGTGAAAGTTGTAAGCTCAAAAGAAGATTTAACAGAGATCATAGATCAGTTGAAAGCAAAGAAAAATTCAATTGGTTTCGTCCCAACAATGGGTGCGCTTCATGATGGGCATCTTTCTCTGGTAGAACGTGGTTTCAAGGATAATTCTATTATGGTGGTAAGCATTTTTGTCAACCCTACTCAATTTGATAATAAGAAGGATCTTGATAAATATCCGCGCAATTTAGAAAGCGATATTAAATTGCTAAAAAAAGTCTCAAAAGATAAGATCATTGTTTATGCACCCACAGTTGAGGATATCTATGGCGCTTCTGTTTCATCGGTTTCATTTTCTTTTGATGGATTAGAAAACGAAATGGAGGGGAAATTCAGAAAGGGTCATTTTGATGGTGTTGGGACCATCGTGAAACGCCTCTTTGAAATTGTACAACCTGAATTTGCTTATTTTGGAGAGAAGGATTTTCAGCAGCTTCAGATCATTAGGAAACTTGTCGAAAAGCAGCATTTAAACGTGAAGATCATAGGCTGTAAAATTCACAGAGAGGCTAGCGGTTTAGCTATGAGTTCCAGGAATTCAAGGCTAAAAAAGGAATATTTAGAAGCGGCTCCCTTCATTTATAAAACCTTAAATGAAGCCAAGAAAAAGTTTAGAAAAATGAGCGCTCAAAAAGTGACCAAATGGGTTGAAGCACAATTTGCAAAACATGAACTTTTAAAGTTAGAATATTTTAATATCGCCAATGTTAAGTCCTTAAAAACGTTAAAAAGAAAATCACCTAAGCAAAAATATAGAGCATTTATTGCCGTTTTTGCTGACGACATCAGATTAATAGATAATATCGCTCTAAATTAATTAACTTTAGAACTTTAATAAGCAATCCCTGTATTTTACTAAATCCTTAAATATTCCTATTGAATACCAAGTTTAAAACGGTTCTAAAAATTAGTCTTCCTTTAGTATTAGGTATCGTCCTTGTGTGGTATTCTTTGTCGAAGATCTCCATTTCTGAATTGGTTCAATATTTTAAAAATGCTAATTATGCATGGATTGGGTTGGGTGTATTTTTTGGCTTTTTAAGCCATTTATCTCGAGCTTACAGATGGAAATATATGATAGAACCATTGGGTTATAAACTGCGGTTTCCCAATAGTATGATGGCAGTTTTTGCAACCTATTTGGTGAATTATACCATACCTCGAGCAGGTGAGATTACAAGAGCATCTATAATTACTAATTATGAAGGCGTTCCCTTTGAAAAGGGCTTTGGAACTATAGTTGCCGAACGTGTAGCCGATTTGGTGGTCATGTTAGGGATCATTCTGGTCACCTTATTTCTTGAATTTGATTTTATTTATCAGTTTTTTTCGGATCGATTTGACAGTTTAAATATCATTTTAGCACTTGCTATAATTACGGGATTATTGATAGGATTAATACTATATTTTCGAAAAAGCCATTCCAAAATTGCAACGAAAATAAAAGGATTCTTAAATGGTTTGATAGAAGGGGTTTTAAGTATTTTTAAAATGAAACAAAAATGGGCCTTCATAGGTCATACTTTGTTCATTTGGGGGATGTATGTACTTATGTTTTATATCACCACATTTGCTTTAGAAGAGACCACGGGAATTCCAATGGCTGCTGTACTGATAGGATTTATTTCTGCAAGTTTCAGTATCGCCGCAACCAATGGAGGCATTGGTTCTTATCCAGTTGCAGTTTATGCTGCTTTTTCAATTTTTGGAATTGCAAAAGAACCCAGTATCGCCTTTGGTTGGATCATGTGGTCTTCGCAAACAATAATGATCATTATTTTTGGTGGGCTTTCATTGATCTATCTGCCAATTTATAATCGATTAAACCCAAAAAATACTGTAAAACAATCTCCAGACCAACTTTAATTTATGGTCTTATTTACTTAACTTGTCAGCTCAAATCTAATTAGTATGAAAACTAAAGTAAACTTCCTAATTGCCTTTATTTTATTGCTTTCCAATGGGGTTAATGCCCAAACGATTTATGAAGAATTTGATTCCTATAAATTAGGTGAAAATCGTCAGATCAAAATTCAATTACCGCGTAATTATGAAGATAATGAGGATAAATTATATCCTTTATTCGTAGTATTTGATGGCGATTATTTATTTGAGGCCGTTGCTGGAAATGTCGATTATTATTCCTATTGGGAAGATATGCCCGAGGCCATTATTGTTGGTGTGAATCAAGTGGAAACCAGAGATGCAGATAATTTGTATTCTGGCCAAAATTCATTGCCCATTGAAACCGGCGCGAAATTTTTTGAATTCATCGGCATGGAACTTATTCCGTACATGATTAGCACTTATAGAATAGCAAATTTCAAGGTTGCCGTTGGTCACGGTGAGACCGCTAGTTTTATCAATTATTATTTGTTGAAGGATCAACCCATATTTCGAGCCTATATTTCTATAAGTCCGTTCTTCGCACCTGATCTATTAACTTATATTCCAGAGCGTCTAAGTAAAATTCAATCAAAAACTTTTTATTATTTAGCTGCAGGCGATAATGACATCAATGCCGTTAAGGAAGACGCTGAGGCCTTGAATACATCGCTTTCAGGGATTGAAAACAAGAATTTATTATATAATTTCAATAGCTTTGAAGGGGCTACGCATTATACCAATCCGGCCTATGCCTTACCTCGCGCACTTGAAAGTATATTTTTTGTTTTTCAACCTATTAGTAGAACTGAATATAAAGAAGAAATTCTCACATTAAAGACATCTCCAGTAGATTATTTACAGGAAAAATACGAGATGATAGATCAGTTATTCGGATTAGAAAAACAAATCCTGATCAACGATTTTAAGGCCATCTCAGCAGCCATAGAAAAGAACGAAACTTTTGAATATTATGAAGCTCTTGGCAAATTGGCTCGGAAACATTATCCAGATACGATCTTAGGAAGTTATTATTTGGCTAGATTTTATGAAGAAACAGGCGAACCAAAGAAAGCCATGCGAACCTATAGATCAGCTTATATTCTTGAAGAAATTGCAGGATTAACCAAAGATCTTATGCTTGAAAAAGCAGATGAGATTAAAGCAGATTTTGGGTTCTAGATGACAAAAGTAAAAACCTCTTTTTTTTGCCAGAATTGTGGCAATCAATACCCCAAATGGCAAGGGCAATGTACAGCTTGTAAATCATGGAACACCATAGTTGAGGAATTGGTTCAAAAACCGGACAAAAAAGACTGGAAGGTCAATGGCACGAGCAAGCAACGCACCTCAAAACCCCTTACTATTAAAGACATAGACGCCTCTCAAGAAGCTCGGTTAAAAACGTCCGACTCAGAATTCAACAGGGTCTTAGGTGGAGGTATTGTTCCAGGATCACTTGTGCTCTTAGGTGGTGAACCAGGGATTGGAAAAAGCACACTTTTACTTCAAATTGCGCTTAAATTGCCATTCAGAACCCTATATGTTTCAGGGGAGGAAAGTCAAAAACAAATAAAAATGCGTGCGCTTCGCATATTTCCAGAAAACGACAACTGTTTCGTCCTTGCAGAAACCAAAACTCAAAATATCTTTAAACAGATCGAGAGTATTGCGCCTGAAATTGTAATCATAGATTCCATCCAAACATTGCATAGTGATCATATTGAATCTTCCGCAGGCAGCATAAGTCAAATAAAGGAATCAACGAGTGAGCTTATTAAATTTGCTAAAGAAACCAACATTCCGGTATTACTTATTGGTCACATCACCAAGGACGGACATATTGCAGGTCCAAAGATACTTGAGCACATGGTTGATACGGTCTTGCAATTTGAAGGAGATCGAAATCATGTGTTTCGTATACTTCGGGCGCACAAAAACAGATTCGGGTCTACCAACGAGATCGGTATATATGAAATGATGGGCTCTGGCTTAAGAGAGGTGTCAAACCCGTCGGAGATCTTGATCTCAAAAAAAGACAGTAATCTCAGTGGTAATGCCATAGCTGTTACTTTAGAAGGCATTAGACCATTGCTGATTGAAGTTCAGGCCTTAGTAAGTTCGGCTGTTTACGGCACACCACAACGCAGCGCTACAGGTTTTAATGCCAAGCGATTGAATATGCTTTTGGCCGTGCTAGAAAAGCGTGCAGGCTTCAAATTAGGAATGAAAGATGTATTTCTCAACATAACCGGAGGCATTAACGTTGACGATCCAGCTATTGACTTAGCTGTAATGGCAGCGATTTTGTCTTCTAATGAAGACGAAGCACTTCAAGAACGTATTTGCTTTGCGGGAGAAATTGGACTTTCTGGCGAAATAAGACCTGTTCAACGAATCGATCAACGCATTTCTGAGGCCGAAAAATTAGGGTTTACAACCATTTATGTTTCAAAATTCAACAAAATTTCTTTAAAGAATCCGAAGATCAACATACGAATGATCTCAAAAATTGAAGATTTACTTCAAGAACTGTTTTAGTAATTAAAATACTAACCATCACATTATCAATTTTTTAGACGAAAAGTGACCTGATTATATTTCTGTGTCTAAATAGAGGAGACTAAACAAATTAACTCATAGTAGATTATCGATGATTTTGAACTGAACATCGAGTAGATAATATGAACATCGAATAATCTTACAGTTTATCGGTTTTAACTTATAAATAGTTGAGATAGAGTTAGTTTTACCACGTTAATTTAATAGTCCCAAACTATTAATACACCTACTTATGAAAACAAAACTACTTTATGGTATCCTTATTACCATATTTTCATTCAACCTTACTTTAGGTCAGAATTCGAAAGTATTCTTAAAGGTAAAATGGAAGGATAAATCGTATGATCATAAACTAGAACTTTATAATGCTGCCAATGATTTGGTTTTAAGCATTTGTGATGATACCCAATGTTATACTGGTACTCAGATAGGTGGTACAGACGTTTATGTTGTTAAATACAACCTAGGCTGCGTTGCTGATGGTAACAATTACTATATAAAATTATACGATTACGATAACAACGGTTGGGACAATAGCCAAGTCAAGGTTAATGTTGCCGGTGTAGAAGTTATCAATGATGACGGATCAGGAGCGACTTCAGCTGGTCAAACGATTTATTTTAACGTTTCAGGCGGGAACGCTGAATGTAGTTCTGAGCCTGATATGGATCAGGACGGGATAGCCGATTATCTTGATTATGATGATGATGGTGATGGGATCACTGATGGTGCAGAAAATATGGGTGAAGACAGATTTGAGTGTACTTTACCGCCATTAGTTTTTGAAAATGGCGCATATGATGCTGCCGCTAGTAGTTCGGCTATTGGTACCGTTGGAGCAGTATACCGATTTGGTAATGCTATTGAAGGCAAGGACGTCCTAATGGAAGTTTTGGAGCTTGATAATACCACCATAGACAATATTGATGTGGATACGGTTGATAATCCTACTTTCCTTCAAACTCAGTTAGTAATGACCGGAACGGGAACACCTGGCGCCCGATTTAAATTTACAATAGTCGATGCTGGAACAACGACACCCTCTGTTGAGGTTTATAGAATTAATGGTATCTCATGGGACGTTGATGGTGGATCATCATATCAGGAATCTCACGTTTATTATGATGTTGCAGCCTATGGAACAGAGAATCCAACAGCTTTAGAAGTTGCTGATCTTGGTGGAAATAATATAGAAATAACAGCCAATGGAGAGCAGGAAGGACCTGGATTTTCAAATTTGATGATCTTAAGAGCATACTACCAGTTTATTGGGAATTCTTTTGAAATGCGTATGCAACTTAAAAACAAGACCACCTCTGGATCGAACTTAAGACAATTTGGAATGTCTTTTACGCAATGTGAGTTTTTAGATTTTAATGCCAATTCATTGATCATCATCACCGGAGAAGATTTTGACGGCGACGGAAAATACAACCATTTAGATCTTGATAGCGATAATGATGGTATTCCAGATAACGTGGAAGCTCAACCAACAATTGGATATATTGCACCGAGTTATTCTGTTCACGGTAAAACAGGAATTGATCTTAACTATGGCACTGATGGTCTTAGCGTTATTGATACCGATACAGATAATACTCCAGATGTATTAGACCTGGATTCAGATAATGATGGATTGTTAGATATAGAAGAGAATGGGATGGCCGATGCTATTACCGTATTCTCAGATAGTGATAATGATGGTCTTGATGTTTTATTCGAAGGTTCTAATGTAACAGATCCATTAGACGTTAATGACGAGATAGACACGCCTTCAGCCTCTATTTTACCGGATTTAGATGGTGATGTTTTCAGTGGAGGAGATGTAGATTACAGAGATTTATTTAATACGAACCCGCCATCGAGCGCACTTTTAGATTTTGATGGTGTAGATGATTATTTATCAACACCTGAGTTTATAGAAGGCTTGACAGATGTGACCTTGATGGCTTGGGTCAAGATAGACAATAGTGCTACTGGCACAATGGTTATTGCTGGTGAGGATTACGGTTGTAAGCTATGGTTAAAAAATGGAGATAGACCCTGGTTTACAATAAGGACTTCAGATAATACGACATCATCAGTTTTAGCAAATAGCATAACAAAAAATGAATGGCATCACCTTACAGGTAGTTATTCAAATGTAACCGGAAAATTAAAAATTTATGTAGATGGTGTGTTATCTACACATAACATTACTGGAAGTACAGGTTTTCCAATTGAATCTGCTGCATCGGGTACAAATACTTTCGAAATAGGACGAGCGTCAAGTACGCTGTCTAATAAAGAGTACTTTAAAGGCGCTATAGATGAAGTACGCGTATTTGATACAGTTCTAACAGATGATCAGATCCAGCGTATGGTATATCAAGAGATCCAGGCTAATTCTGGGAATGTACAAGGAACTGTTATAGGCAAAGATGTTGTTGATATGAGTTCAAATACAAAAGTTCTTTGGAATGATCTAATAGCATATTACCCCATGACCGATATTGTAAGTAGTAGAACACTGGATTACTCAGGGAATAACAGACATGTGACCTTATGGAATATTACTTCTGTTCAGGAACAAACGGCACCAATGCCATATGAGTCAGATACAGATGGTGCATGGAATAACACAAATACTTGGAAACATGGTGATGTTTGGGACATCGAAGACAGCTCAAGTAACAAAGACTGGAGTATAGTACGTATTAACAGTAATGTGACCACAGACAAGTCTCATACGCAACTGGGAATGATCATAGAAGATA
>JABDMU010000067.1 GCA_013001285.1 Flavobacteriaceae bacterium | reverse complement strand
TTTGTTAAAGATGCTATCTCAGCATCATTCACTACTTCAATAGGATTGTCTTGTGTCACTCCTTCTTTGACATCTTTAGCGTCATCCAAAGAGAACAAAAGTGTGGCAGCCATCAAGGCAACTACACTTAGTAGTAACTTTTTCATTTTTACAAAAATTGATTAATAGCATAACAAATTTAAGCAAAAAAAGTGTCAGTTTCACAGTTGTATAACGTGATATAGTAAGAATTTTCTGTTAAAATCGATAAGCCGTTAAATAATTAGTTGAAATGTAAGAATTGTATGAATAAAACAAAGGAATACGTGTAGTTACGTAAGAATTATTAACACAATTTAACAGGCATAGCCCTTTTAATTCTCAAAACTCATATTACAGTTTAATTCAAACGACGATTTTAAAAATCACCTGTTTTCATTAATTGGGTTAGTAGAAATTACCGTGTCAGCAGCCGCACTAGTTTTTGACTTCTTTAGATTACCTTTCTCCTTACTTTTGAAAATAGAATTAAAGTAAAAATTTAATCCAAAACCTGCAGACAAATAAAATTCATCAACATCAGGATACACCGTTTGATCAATGGCATTGATGAAATGATAATTTCCATTGGTCATTAAGGTCAATCCAATTTGTTTGGTCACTAAATACTCCAATCCGAATCCTGCTTGAAACTTATTATTTGGGCTCTGAAAATCGTTAGACAAAATCAAGCCGCTTCCTAAAAAAACATAAGGCGAAAACGGACTGTCTGGAAAAACATAATATTCAATACTCAGATCAAACGACTGAAACCCAAAATCAAATAACCTTTGGGAATCCAGATTGAATTTTCTGTAGTTCAAATTTAAATTCACATGAGAATTAATGAATCGCTTGAATCCAAGTTGTCCAAAATTCTCATATCTCGGATTTGCATAGTCTCCATTGATAAAAGCTGATCCAGCAGCAGGAACGATCACATTTTTACCCCGTCTGCTTTCCTGTCCATGACTAAAATTAAAACATATAAAAGCCATTAGGATAAGCAGACTCCAATGTTGTTTTTTTAAGGTTAATGTCATAATCCTTCAATTATTGTTAGTATTTCAATTAAGTCACCTCTTTTGAAGATGATTCTTTAATAATTACAATGGTTAATGATGGTTTCAATGCTTTTTTATGGCATTGATTATATGAGGGAAAGCTGTAAGTTTTTACAAAACATACCTTACAAACCTAATAAAATATCAAAGTATGTCTGAGATTGAAGAAAAAAAAATTGATGGAATTTATAAGATTTCGATAAGTTGTAATTTTTATGTGCTAATTTACATCGAAGACACGTGAAAATTGCAAAAATATTCGATAAACAACGGCTGCATCTATTTTTTGTGACTTAAGGCGAAAAAAGCCTCAAAACTTGAGGCTCTAGTTCATTTTTTAATCAACATCTATCGCGTAAATAAAAGCTCACGATACTTGGTAAGTGGCCACAGTTCATCATCAACCAGCAACTCCAGCTTATCACAGTGATATCGAATTTCATCAAAGAAAGGCTTGATCTTGTTGCAATACGCAGCAGCTTTCTTTTCAGAATCTTTCAAGATATTGGCCTTTTTTCTTTCATTTATCATCGCAGTAACGCCAGAATTTATGGCCTCAATTCGGGATGAAATTTCTTGTATGAGTTCCAATTGTTGTTTCGCATACTTCTTAAAACCCGCGCCATAAATATCCTTGAGACCCTTGACATTCGCGATCAAAACATTCTGATAATTAACAGCAGTTGGAACAATATGATTTCTAGCAATATCCCCCAATACTCTACTTTCTATTTGAATGTGCATGGTGTATTCCTCGACTTCTATTTCATAACGGGCTTGAATCTCAACCTTGTTCATTACCTCCAGCTCTTCAAATAAACTGATGGTCTTTTTTGAAACGCGTGCTTTTAAGGCATCAGGCGTTGTTTTGTTATTGCTCAATCCCCGTTTCTTCGCCTCTTTTTGCCATTCGTCTCCATAGCCATTGCCCTCAAATAATATGTCTTTTAAGGACTTAATATATTCTCTTAGCACATTAAATATAGCATCATCCTTTTTCATATCCTTTTTGTCGATCAGTGTATCTACTTCGCTCTTAAATTCAATTAACTGCTTAGCCACAATTGAATTTAAAACGGTCATTGGATTTGCGCAATTTGCCTTTGATCCAACCGCACGAAACTCAAACTTATTTCCAGTAAATGCAAATGGAGAGGTTCTGTTTCTATCGGTATTATCCAATAAGATTTCAGGTATTTTTCCAACTACGTTTAATTTAAGGTCTGTTTTTTCTTTTGGTGACAATTTCCCTTTAGTCACACCTTCCAGTTCTTCCAACACTTTTGTTAACTGTTCTCCAATAAACACCGAAATGATTGCTGGAGGTGCTTCATTCGCCCCTAATCGATGGTCATTACTGGCACTGGCAATGGAAGCTCTAAGTAATTCTTCATATTGATGAACCGCTTTAATTGTATTAATAAAAAAGGTGAGAAATTGTAAATTACTCATAGGTGTTTTTCCAGGGCTTAAGAGGTTCACTCCAGTATTTGTACTCAAACTCCAGTTATTATGTTTTCCTGAGCCGTTAACACCAGAAAAGGGTTTTTCATGAAGAAGCACATTGAAATTATGACGTTCTCCTACTTTATCCATAATATCCATGATCAATGAATTGTGATCAACTGCAAGATTGGCTTCATCATAAATAGGTGCGAGTTCAAATTGATTTGGCGCTACTTCATTATGTCTTGTTTTTACAGGTATACCTAATAACATGCATTCTTTTTCCAAATCTCTCATAAATGCCAAGGCGCGTGACGGAATACTTCCAAAATAATGGTCGTCTAATTGCTGACCTTTTGCCGGTGAATGTCCAAGAAGTGTTCTTCCAGTTAGAACGATGTCTGGTCGTGAAGCTGCTAAGGCACTATCTATTAAAAAATACTCTTGCTCCCAACCCAGAGATGCATTCACTTTTTTTACATTTTTATCAAAATATTTTGCGACAGCTACCGCAGATTGATCTACAGCTTGAAGTGCTCTTAATAGAGGTGTTTTATAATCTAAGGCTTCACCAGTATAGGCCACAAATATTGTTGGAACACATAAAGTGGTTCCATAAATAAACGCCGGAGATGACGGGTCCCAAGCAGTATAACCACGTGCTTCAAAAGTATTGCGAATGCCGCCGTGTGGAAAACTTGAGGCGTCTGGTTCCTGTTGTACTAGCTGTCCGCCATCAAATTTTTCAATCGCCAAACCATCACCAACAGTTTCGAAGAACGCATCATGTTTTTCTGCAGTTGCACCGGTTAATGGCTGAAACCAATGTGTATAATGGGTGGCACCTTTTAGTAATGCCCAATCTTTCATTGCTGAAGCAATTTGATCGGCAGTGCTTCGGTTAATTTTTGACCCTTTATCGATAGCATCTAATACACTTGTATAAGCATCTTTAGTTAAGGATTGCCTCATTGTAGTGTTATTAAAAACATTTTCACCAAAGAGGGTTGAACGCTTTTCAACTTCTTTGATTTTCACTGGTTTTCTGTTAAGCGATTCCTTGATGGAATGAAAGCGGAGTGTTGACATTTCTTTTTTTTTAAGTTTCACTTTTGCCGAATTATACAGTTATTTGAGTTAATTCAACATTTTTTGTTAATAAAGGAACAAAATTACGTTAAATTACACCTTTATTAGGCCTATACCCCCTTTTTTTTTGGGGTATTTGTGCGTTTTATCGAATTGTTGATAATTATGCCCTCTTTTTTTATATGTAGAATTTAAAAAATTTATATTTACAACTTTAAAATTTATAACACATAAAAAATTAAACATGGCAAAATCGAAACTTGAGTACATATGGTTAGACGGATACAAACCAACTCAAAACATGAGAAGTAAAACGAAAATAGAAGATGATTTCAGCGGAAAGCTAGAAGATTGTCCAATTTGGTCATTTGATGGGAGTTCTACGCGTCAAGCCGAAGGTAATTCTTCAGACTGCTTATTAAAACCTGTCGCAATTTATCCAGATCCTACTAGAATAAATGGTTATTTGGTAATGACAGAAGTTTTAAATGCAGATGGTTCTGCACATGAATCAAATGCGAGAGCATCTATTGATGATGATGATAATGATTTTTGGTTCGGATTTGAGCAAGAATATTTTATAATGGATCGCAAGACCCAATTGCCACTTGGCTTTCCAGTTGGAGGTTATCCTGGACCACAAGGAATGTATTATTGTTCAGTTGGAGGTCGTAATACTTGGGGTCGAGATTTTGTAGAAGAACATGCAGACCTTTGTATTGCCACCGGACTTAACTTTGAAGGAATAAATCAAGAAGTGGCCAGTGGACAATGGGAGTTTCAATTATTTGCAAAAGGAGCAAAAAAAGCAGGAGATGAAATTTGGATCGCACGCTATTTATTAGATCGATTAACTGAGAAATACGGCTATTATATTGAGTATCATCCTAAACCAGTAAAAGGAGATTGGAATGGCTCAGGAATGCACGCAAATTTCTCAAATACCACATTAAGAACCTGTGGTAGTCGTGAAGTTTATGAGCAAATTTGTGAAGCTTTCAGACCAGTAACTAAAGAACATATTTCCGTTTATGGTGAATTCAATGATCAACGATTAACAGGTCAGCATGAAACCGCATCGATCAATGATTTTAGTTATGGTGTTTCAGACAGAGGTGCATCAATACGCATTCCTATAATTACTGTTGAGAATGGATGGAAAGGATGGTTAGAAGATCGTCGTCCAGCTTCAAATGGTGATCCATATAAAATTGCGGGACGTATAATTAAAACCGTAAAAAACGCTGATATTTCTGTTATGGCATAGGCTCATTTTAACCCAATAAATTAAAACCGATCCCTGCGATCGGTTTTTTTATTGATAAAAAACAAGGAATATAAAAAAGCCGTACCCTGTTACTAAGATCAAGCCTTTATAACGGCTAATTTGGAAGCGTTTCGGAATTAATATAAGAGGTATAAGTACCGCTGCAAATGCGAGCATCCAATAAATGTCTCGAGTTAAAATTGCCGCATCAGTAACTGGGATTTCAGTCACTATGGAGGTAAGTCCAAGTACAGAACCTATATTAAAAATATTAGATCCAATTAAATTCCCAAGAGATATAGCCTTCTCCTTTTTGGCGGCAGCTATTACTGAAGCTGCTAGTTCTGGTACACTCGTGCCTATAGCAATTACTGTTGCTGCGATGACTGCATCACTAACACCTAATGCTTTGGCGAGATCTTTAGCACCATCTACCAACCATTCTGATCCGAAGTACAAGGCAGTAGCACCTATTAAGAGCCAAACAACAATCTTAAAATTAGACACTAATGATAAGGTTTCATCAACAGCATCATCACTCATAATGGCATTTCTAGATGAACGTATTAAAACAACAATAAAGACCAATAAGCTCGTAAATAAAATACCGCCTTCTAAAGCGCCAAGTTTATTATCATTTGTTAAGAAATAGAATAAGGCTAATGAAAATAACATCATCACTGGCCAATTCAATTTATAAAATGAACGGTCTACGCCTATTGTTCCCACAAGAGCCGTTATCCCTAAAACCAAGCCTATATTGGCGATATTAGAACCTATAACATTGTTTATGGCAATAGCTGGCGCATCATTCAAGGCCGCATTCAAACTAACTAATAATTCAGGTGCAGAAGTTGCGAAGGACACAACGGTCATTCCAATGACTAATTTTGAAAGTTTAAGTTTAAATGATAAAGCTACCGAAGACCTCACTAAAAATTCTCCTCCAACGACCAATAATATCAATCCTAAGATTAACCAAACTAAACTCATATAAATAAATTTCTACGAAGATAGTATTTCTTAATAATTCACAATAAAAACTAAAAGTTTCGTTAAATAACTATATCTCTAGTTGTATAACTATAAATTTAGTTATATGTTTGAACTATCAATCAATCTAGTATCCTATGAGAACCTTAATTTTACTTTCGGCATTACTTATTGTTTCATGCAAACAAGAATCTAAGACAACCGGAGCTAATCAGGTGGACCAATCATCGTATGCGCTTACCGATAAGATCGAAGCTCAAATTCAACATTACATTGCTCTTGATATTTTTTCAGGAGTCGTCATGGTTGCCGAAAAAGGCGCTCCAGTTTACCACAAAGCCTTTGGGTTGGCAGATCGCTCTACCAAAACGCCAAATAATCTAAATACTCTTTTTGATATCGGATCTATGAACAAAACCTTTACATCAATTGTTGTGAAACAATTAGAAAACGAAGGGAAATTAAATTTTGATGATAAATTGATCGATCATATTCCTGGATTTAACGACCCTCAAGTTTCAAAAATTACAATCAGACAACTTTTAAATCATACTTCAGGATTTGGTGATTACCATACAGGTGAATACTTCGATTTACCAAAAAGCGAAAAAACCTTGGACGCCATAGTTGAAAGAGCAAAAAATTATAGATTACTATTTGAGCCTGGAAGTGGAGATGAATATTCCAATTTAGGATATGTCATTCTTGGTGCCGTAATTGAAAAGGTGAGTGAAAAATCCTATTTCGATAATGTTCATGAAAGAATTGTTAAACCATTAAAGCTAGAAGATACCTACCTCCAAAATTTTGATGGCCTTGATGACAGAATTGCCAAAGGATATCTTTATACGCCATTAGGTGAGTTAGAAGTAAATGACACAAGGCAAGACCTTCCAAATCCTGACGGTGGTTTCCTTTCTACCACTTTAGACATATTTAAATTTTACCATTCATATTATAATGATACCCTATTACTGTCTGAAGACATCAAAGAAAAAGATCCCTTATTTCAAGAATTGAAGACAATTCCAGAGGGTCAGGCAACTGGTGCAGCTGGAGGATTTGACGGCTTTAATTCGGTCATGCTCTATGTTCCAAGTGACGACTTATCAATAATAGTTTTTGCGAATATGGATGAACCAGTTGCAGAAAAAATAGGATTCGACATCTTATCCCTTTACAAAGACAAGACGGTTGATAAACCACAATTACCTGCCGTACAAAATGTGAGGATAGCTTTCGAATCTCATGGAGCCGAATATGTGAAAGCAAATTTTGAAGAACTCACTGTAAATTTTCATCCAACTGACCCAAAAGATTTTATTTTAAACATGCTAGGATATGCTTATCTGTACGGCGCTAATAATAGTGATAAAGCCATTCAAATATTCAAACTCAATACTGAGATGTTCCCAGATGTGGCCAATTGTTGGGATAGTTACGGCGAGGCTTTAAAAGAAAAAGGAGACCTCGAAGCAGCTATTCGTGCCTATGAAAAAGCACTAGAAATAAGACCTGATTTAGAATCAGCAAAAGAAGCATTAAAAACCCTAAGATAAATAACTATGCAAAAATTGACAAACAAGGAAGAAGAGATTATGCAGATCATTTGGCGACTTGAAAAAGCCTTCGTAAAAGAGGTTCTCGCAGAAGTTTCGGAAGACAAACCCCATTATAACACCTTATCTACGATAATTAGAAATTTGGAAGATAAAGGTTATGTTGGCTATAAAGCATACGGTAAAACACATCAATACTACCCTATTATAAGCAAAGAAGACTATCGCAAGCGATACTTTAATCGCGTTATCGATAATTATTTCAACAGCTCCTACAAAAATGTCGTTTCCTTTTTTGCAAAGGAGGAAAAGATCAGCGTTGAAGATCTCAAAGAAATCATTGCATTAATTGAAAAGAAAAACTAATTATGGACTATTTAATCAAATCCTCAGCCGTTATATTACTGTTCTATTTCAGTTATAATCTCTTTTTAAAGAACGAAACTTTCTTTCAAAGTAATCGTTGGTTCTTTAATTTCGGATTACTACTATCTTTAGTTATTCCATCGATAGTCATTCCAAAATATATCACTTTGCCTGAGCCAATGGTGACTTCAGGAACCTCTTCTAGCGCATTCAACCCTATTGAAGCATCTATCATAAATCAACCTGAAATTCTCGCTGATTATTCATTCACGAATTTACTTTTTTCGCTTTATACGATTGGTATAATATATTTTGGAGTACAATTTTTAATTCAACTGGCCTCTTTGATACGTATAATTGTTAGTGGGAAAAGAAAATCCGAAGGAGTTTATGTAATGGTAACTACTGACGAAACCGTTTCTCCATTTTCATTTTTCAATTATATCGTTTTTAATCCGAATCAATTCAATAAAACAGAGTTAGATCAAATTATAAAACATGAAAAGGTTCATGCTAATCAATGGCATTCTTTAGACCTTCTTATCGCGCAACTTGTATTTATTTTCCAATGGTTTAATCCGTTTATGTGGTTTTATAAAAATCAAATGGAACAAAATCTTGAATTTATAGCCGATGAGTCTGCTCAGCGATTAGCGCCTTCAGAAAAAGATTATCAGCATTTAATTTTAAAATCAACAATGTCGAACTATAAAATAGTATTGGCAAACAATTTTTATAATTCATTAATCAAAAAACGAATAGTTATGTTACACAAAAACAGATCAAAAAAAACAAAGCAATGGAAAGCATTAATCGTTTTACCATTGTTAGCCTTATTTCTTATGAGTTTTAATACTAAAGAGATCATTACCTATGATTCGCCAACACCAATGACGAATTCGGGCTTATTTTCAATGCCTGATAAAGATGTGATAGTTGTTGTCGTTACAAAAGATAACAGTGACAAGGATCTTAAAGACTTGAGTAAAAAAATGGCGGATAAAGGCGTGACCTTAAAATTTAAAAATGTTAAACGCAATGTGAAAAATGAAATTACGTCTATCGACATCGTGGCAAAAACTAAAAACAGCAATGCAACCTTTTCTGAATCACAAGATGACAATGGTATCAAGTCAATTACCATTCGAATAACCGATGGTAAGTCAATTTCAATTGGAACTGGAATGGATACAGGACATCGCGATTATGTTTATGAGACGAAGGACGAGAACCAAAAAGTTCATAAAATTTCAGGATCTGGAAATGTATTCGTACATAGTTCAGGTGATCATGATGACGAACATGAGGTGGAAATTCATGAAGTTAGTGAGGATGGAGAGAAAATCATTATCAAAAAAAATAATAAAGAAAAAATCATTACCAAAGGAGAAGGTAGCGCTATTTTTATATCAGATGATGACGATGACGATCATGAGATCATCGAGATAAAAGGTGATGATGAAGGCAAATCTATTATTATTAAAAAAGATAAGGACGGAAAAAAGATTAAAGAAGTAATAAAAACAGGAGGCGATAATATCTGGATCTCAAGTGATGAGGACGAAGACAACATTTTCGAGATCAAAGGGAAAAACAAATTATTTTTCTCTTATGATGGAGATGCTCAACCCCTGATCATAATTGACGGCAAAGAGGTAACAAATGATCAATATGAAGCCTTAGACCGGGACAACATTAAAACTATAAATGTGTTTAAAGGAAAAAGTGCATCTGAGAAATATGGAGATAAGGGCAAAAATGGCGTTGTAGAAATCACAACCAAGGATAATTAGAAGAAGTTCATTTAGAATTGTGAAGGTCTGAATATATGTTATTCGGACCTTTTTATTTTATAATAAATTTATGTGTTGAAGATTGGTTAGTATTTTTAATATGTAAAAAATACAGGCCAGCACTAAGGCTCAAATCCAAACGCCCATCGGTAATCATTTCTTTTGAAAATAAAGTCCTTCCATCTGAGGAGATCACAATGATCTCAGAGGGCTCTTTTAATCCGCGTATTTGTATATGATCACGAGCAGGGATCGGATATATTCTTACTGGCTGAGCCACACTTTCTTCTACGTTTAATGGTTGATTCCAAACTTCACCAATATGAATTCCCCAGATATATTCCACCATATCAGGTTGATCAATAAACGGGTTTCTGTTCATTTGCCAATTGTAAATGATGTTGTTTCTATTCATCTCAAAATCATCAGGTGGATCATTTCTATGCCAGTCTAAGAGGGTTACAAGATCTCCCAGTTGTCCTTGAACTTCCGGAAAACCATTTTCAATACTTAATCCGTTATATCTTATTTGCATATAAAGAACGCTACGAGCAACATCACCCTTAAAACTCCCTTGATTCCCTGCAGGGCCAGTGTATTGACCATAGTGCTGATTGCCTCGCAAGCTATTCTCTGGACCATCTGCAGCACGAAGTGCATGGGCATCGGAATTTCCATGCCTTAGTGAATCTGCTTCAGTGGTCCACCACACATTTATGCCATCGGCGATTTCGTCCTCTTCAATATCAAAAAATCCTCCTCTTGATCTCGGAAATGTATGCTCTCTATTCCACTTCCCATTGTTATTTGAACCGGTTTGAAGGTCTAATTTTGGTCGTCCTTGCTCTGTATAAACAAGCCATACCTGATTACTATGGGCCGGATTTTCATCAGCCTCCTTCAAAATGTCGATGACATCGGCATAGGTTTGAGCTCTTACAGTTACTGGATCTGCAATAATATCCTGAATTTCTTGTTCTAGAGCCGCTCCAGATAAGCCATCAAGACTATCATAATATCCATCTGGTTGGGTACTTGATACAACTCCGAAAGTTGGTGAAATAGGTGTTCCCCAGGTAGCAACTGTAAAATCATTATCAACAATTCTCACTAACAGGTCGCTATTAAATGGAATATAAGGTGTTTGAAGGTTTGTAAATCTAATAATCAACTCCTCATCGCCTTCATCAAGTGCATCATCAACTGTGCTAATGGTTGTCATTACAGAATTTTGACCATTCGGAATGGTTAAGCTTGTATTCCCAGTAAAATCGGAAGTATTAAATGTTCCATTATTTAAACTAATATCAAACATGAGATCTGAAGTGACGTTCTGTTCTGCTGTAAATGTTATATTAAAACTCTGACCTTCATCATAAATATTTGTCTCTGTGCTCATACTAATGGCATTGTACAAAACACCGCTACCATCATTAAGTTGTCGCGGCGTTGGCGTTCCAGTAAAGTAAGTTCCATCATTATTTCGCTGAATAGAATTCGTATTATTACCCGATCCTTCATTTATTTGCTCTGTGAGACCAAGTAAGCCCATTAAAACAACGTCGTCAGCATCACTTGTATCATAAGCTAAGGCATCTATTAAGTTTGTTGTCGTAGCTAAGGTTCCCTCCGGAAAATCAAAATCACTTCCTAAATAAATACCGATAGCATCAGCACCATTTTGAATGACATTTTCAGGAATTAATAGTTGTGGAAATGGTGTAACTGACGAACTAGCAATTAAAAGAAGTCCGTTGACATCTGTTGTATACCCATCAAGATCAATGGTCATATAGCTTCGATCATCACCATTTGTTGAGCCATTAAAAAATACAATGACATAGCCATCTAGCGGAAAATCTGGACTATTCGATTTTATCTCAATAAATTCTTTATTATCTACACCAGGGGTATCACAATCTAATTCATTGATCACAAGCTGCCCAAAACCAACTTGAGTTATTGCGATCATTAAGAATACAGAACTTAGGTTTCTCATAAGGCATTATTTTTACAAATGTAGTTATCTTCTCTACCATTAAAGGATAAAGTTTTAAACAATTAAAATCAAATTGATTAACGTTTAGCACATCAAATAGGATGCTTTTTCTTTAAAGAAAGAAACAGCACCGATTAATTGTTTTTTCATATAAAAAAGATGAAAATGGCTATTTTTTAAGTTTTTCGATCATTTTATCCCTAGAAATACAAAATAAGACAAAAAAAAGACCTATAACTCTTATAATTTATTACTTTAAATAAACATAATAATTACATTTATTAAGTTAATTGTAGGCAAGTAACGATAGATTGTTATTTATTTCATCTTTTTACTATATATATTAAAGTCACTTTCATCCTTTTTTTGTATTTCATTTGGTTAGCAATATTCGAAAAATATATATTTGGCTATCAATTACACAAAACGTCTATTTTTCAACCACTTAAAAACAAATTATCATGATTACACTCGCAAAAATAATGATCGCATTAGCTCTAATAATTATAGAACTTTTAAGTTCCTTAGGATGATCTTAAAACCCTATCCAACCAACCAACCAACCTGTAAAGCTCAATCATATGATTGAGTTTTACTATTTTTGATACGTATGTAAATGAACGATATGAAAAAGGCACTCTTTAAAACTTTAGCCAAATTAAATAAGGCTATACTTCCCAGTTATTCAAAACGACAATTAGATCTTGCTAAAGCCAGTAAATTTCAAATGGCGCTCATTGGTTGGCGTTGGTTTGTGACAAAAAATGCCTTAGATTAATCTGTCACATTTTCTGTTGACCCAACACTAAAATTAAATTTTCGATTATCTTTGTCAGTAATGGCAAAAAGAAATATATTTGCCACCTCAAAAATGGCCTCGTAGCATAACTGAATAGTGCACTTGATTACGGCTCAAGAGGTTGCAGGTTTGAATCCTGCCGAGGTCACGAATAAATAGTTCAATTAGAAAAAACGCCAAGCTCGCTTGAGCGTTTTTTTGTTTGAACTATTTTCAAAGCGGAGCTTTGTCAGGAAATCCAATCCTGCTGTTCTTTCAAAGCGGAGCTTTGTTAGGAAATCCAATCCTGCTGTTCTTTCAAAGCAGAGCTTTGTCAGGAAATTCAATCCTGCTGTTTTTCAAAGCGGAGCTTTGTCAGGAAATAACATCCCCTTTTTTTAATCCAGAATATTTCTTAACTTTTCCATACTAAAAGTTCTCATTAAAATGATGACCACCAAACGTTTTGATCAGGCTGTTGATAAACTATATCAAGCTTTTCATAATAATAGCCTTCACCCTGAGTGTGCCATGCAGTGTGCCGTTGGTTCAATTTGTGACGGCAGAGACTTTTGGAAACATTTTAGTGATCAACATGGTAGTATCCACCTAAATTATGTAGGGAAGGTCAATCAATCATTCGGACGTAAGTTCAATGGTTATTCTCCTCAAGAATTATTAGATATAGAGGCCATTTTCCTTAAAGCTTGTGGATACAGTTTGCCACTAGATCATAACGGTGTACGACCATTAAACCCTTCCGATAAGCATATACAATTCAAAGGTTTAAGTGCAGTCATCTCCTATTTATGCCGAATCGATCAGATCTCTGATGTTATGGATTATCATAAATTACTTAATTTCGAATACCAAAATTCAGATTATTCGATCAGCCATTCAGCATAATCAAATTCGAATTATACATGGATAATAGCAGCATCATTCTTATCGTCATGTGCATTTACATGGTCGCACTCATCACCTTTGGGATTTATCAAGGGCGTCATGTGAAAACTGAAACAGATTTTTCTATTGCCGGACGCAAACTACCGGGATGGATCGCAGCCTTGTCTGAACGCGCAACAGGAGAATCGTCATGGGCATTACTCGGGTTGCCAGGCGCAGCTTATGCTACTGGACTCATGGAAATATGGACTGCCATTGGATGTGTCATGGGAATTCTCATTGCGTGGATCTTTATTGCTTCTCGCCTTCGAGATGAAGCCGATAAATATGACGTAGAAACCTTTACCGATTATATTGCTAAACGTCATGGTGAAGTTGGAAAATGGATTCGAATCGTAGGAAGTTTTACCATTGTGTTTTTCTTCTTTTTCTATGTTGGAGCACAATTTCTCGGAGGAGGAAAAACGCTCAATAACCTGTTCGATATCGATCAGAATTTTGCCATGATCATTATTGTTTTATTAGTGATCCCCTACACCATTTATGGTGGCTTCCGCTCAGTGACCTACACCGATGTGATTCAAGCCCTATTAATGATCATCACGCTCATAGTTGCTCCCATTGCCGGCATCCTCTATATAAATGAAGCTCCTGAAGGAGTCATCTTTGCTTCGAGCATATCCGAGGCCTTGTCCTTAGCGGGACCAGAATTCTCAACCATGATGGGAGGTGCGGTTTTAGACCATGATTCTGAATTGTTTGCATCGCTTAATTCTATATTCCCTGATGCCTTGAAAACAGTTGAAGGCATTGGGTCAGGAATTATAATTGCCGGCGCTTTTTCGTGGTTCTTTGGCTACTTGGGTGGGCAGCCTCAATTGAGTATGCGTTTTATGGCCATAAAAGATAAAAAGAATGCTAAAATTGCACGAAACATTGGTATAGTTTGGACGCTCATTGCCTACTCTGGCGCACTTTTAGTTGGTTGGATCGGTATTGCCATCTTCGGACCTTCAGGGCTTCAAGATCAAGAAACTGTTATGCCAGAGGTCCTTACCACCGTTTTTAACCCTGTAGTCTCTGGAATTTTAATTACGGGAGTTCTAGCCGCCATAATATCTACAGCTAATTCTTTGCTCATATTATCAGCCACAGAATTATCCGAAAATATCGTAAAACCACTAAAAGGAGGTGCAACCTCAAATAGATCCAGTTTAACCCAATCACGACTGATTACAGCGGTTTTATCAGTGATAGCCTTACTCCTCGCTTTTTTCTCACCAAGCGACCTTATTTATACAGTGGTTGGCTATGTTTGGGCTGGCATTGGATCTACATTCTCTGTTGTTATTCTTTGCACGCTATTTTGGAAACGTTTTCATGGTATACCCGCTTTGCTCACCATTGTTGTAGGCTTAATTTTCACGATTGTTTGGATCAGCTCGGGAATGGATAAGCTAATCACTTCTCGACTTTTAACATTCATAATTGCTGGAATCGTGGCCATTTTGTCAACGCTTTTAATAAAGAAAAAAGGCTCTGGTCCATAGAAATTTTAATAAATGATTGATAATTCAATATTCTAAAGTGTAACTTTTATTACACAATGAACTAACTTTACAATATACATTTGCAAAAATATTTTATATGGACTTTATATTAAATCCTTGGCCGTGGTACGTATCTGGACCTCTGATTGCCTTCGTCATGGCCTTGCTATTATATTTTGGGAAAACATTTGGGATGTCGTCAAATCTTAGAACCTTCTGTGCAATTGGAGGCGCTGGAAAATACGCCAATTTTTTTAAGATCAGATGGCGTGATTATTTATGGAGTCTCTTGGTGGTTTTAGGTGCTGTAGTTGGTGGTTTTATTGCCGTACAATTTTTATCTAACGGAAGCACATCTGCTATCAATCCGACAACCGTTGCTGAATTAAACACGCTTGGATTTGATAATGTTGGTCAAACCCTTGTGCCAGATGAAATTTATGCCTTAGAAAATTTAAGTTCACTTAAAGGACTTGCTTTACTTATCATTGGAGGCATGTTAGTTGGGTTTGGAACACGGTATGCAGGAGGATGTACCTCAGGACATGCCATTACCGGATTGAGTAGTTTACAGCGACCTTCATTGGTGGCTGTTATCGGATTCTTTATCGGTGGATTGATCATGACCAATTTTCTTTTACCCTTAATTTTTTAATTATGAAATATTTAAAATTTATTCTTGTCGGGGTTTTCTTCGGAATTGTGTTGGTGAAATCAGAAGCTGTTTCGTGGTATCGTATTTATGAAATGTTCAGATTCCAATCATTTCACATGTATGGCATTATTGGAACTGCAATTGCATCTGGGATTCTATTTCTTCAACTATCTAAAAGAGGTTTGATAAAATCAGATGAAGGAGCAGACATTTATGTGCCTAAAAAAGATAGAGGTATGTACAGATATATAATTGGAGGAACCATTTTTGGTTTTGGCTGGGCTTTGATTGGCGCTTGTCCAGGGCCAATGTATGTTTTAATTGGAACTGGAGTTTATTCAATGCTCATTGTTTTGCTAGCCGCAACTTTTGGCACCTTTATTTATGGTGTATTAAAGGATAAATTACCACATTAATAGAACTATGATTTTAATCAGTCTATAAAAAAAGATTACTTATTAACTTTGTAAAACACTTTAATTGAAATGAAAATAGAACAAATTTATACAGGATGCTTAGCTCAAGGAGCTTATTATATCGAATCAAATGGCGAAGTTGCTATTATTGATCCGTTGAGAGAAACTCAAAATTATATTGATAGAGCGGCCGAAAATAATGCAAAAATAAAATATGTGTTTGAAACACATTTTCACGCCGATTTCGTGTCTGGTCATGTAGATCTAGCTCGAAAAACGGGAGCAACTATAGTTTATGGCCCTAATGCAGAAACAGACTATGAAATTCACTCGGCTAAAGACAATGAAGAATTTAAATTAGGCGAAGTCACGATTAAGGTGCTGCATACGCCTGGACATACATTAGAATCTGTCACGTATTTACTCATTGATGAGAATGGAAAGGATCATGCTATTTTTTCAGGGGACACCTTATTTTTAGGTGATGTTGGAAGACCTGATCTAGCCATTAAATCTGATCTCACTAAAGAAGATCTCGCTGGTATGCTTTATGACTCTTTACGTAATAAGATCATGACGCTTGCAGACGATGTTATTGTATATCCTGCGCACGGTGCAGGTTCGGCATGTGGAAAGAATCTGAGCAAGGAAACAGTAGGCACGATTGGTGATCAGAAAAAAACAAATTATGCTTTAAGAGCCGATATGAGCAAGGAAGAGTTTGTAAAAGAGGTTCTCGATGGAATGCCTCCGCCACCTCAATATTTTGCAAAAAATGCCATGATGAATAAAACAGGTTATGATGCTTTTGAAACAGTACTTAAAACTGGAAATATTCCTTTAGATCATGAAGCATTTGAAGCACTGGCCAATCATGAAGAAGCCTTGATTTTGGATGTGCGTCATGAAAAGGATTTTGTCAAAGGACATATCCCAAACTCAATTTTCATCGGATTACATGGAACCTTTGCGCCATGGGTTGGTGCTTTGATCACTGACCTCAAGCAACCCATATTATTAGTTGTTCCTGAAGGGAAATCGGCCGAAGCTGTTACACGACTTTCACGAGTAGGTTATGATAATACCTTAGGCTATTTGGAAGGTGGTATTGAAGCATGGAAAAAAGCGGGTAAGGATATAGAAACCCTAAAATCTATTTCGGCTGAGGAATTTGAACATGATATGAATACAGGCGAAATTAATGTATTAGATGTGCGCAGAGAAGGTGAATACAAAAGTATGCATCTCGAAAATGCACAACATTTTTCACTTGATTATATTAACAGCCATATGAACGACATAAGCAGTGACAAAACTTATTACCTGCATTGCGCTGGTGGGTATCGTTCGGTAATAGCGGCCTCTATATTAAAGGCTCGCGGATTTAACAAAGTAATTGATGTTGCAGGTGGATTTGGAGCCATTAAAAAAACTGGTCTTGCCACTACAGATTTTGTGTGCCCAACTACCTTGTAACAAAAAATATAGAATTATGAATAAAAATATGAGTAATACCGATAAAGGTATTCGTGTCTTAATTGCAGTAGCAATTGCATTGTTGTATTATTTTGACAAAATTCAAGGTACATTGGCTTATGTTCTTATGGCTGTAGCTATAATTTTATTAGTGACCAGTTTAATAAATTTTTGTCCGCTTTATAAAGTTTTAGGAATAAATACATGTAAACTAAAGAAATGACAACAACCTTCATTATACAAAATTTAAAATGCGGAGGATGTGCAAAGACCATAAACTCAAAACTGAAGCAGCTCGAAGAAATTTCTGAAATTCAAGTGGATCCTGACTTCGACGCTGTTTCATTTTCTCATGAAAATGAATCAGATATCGATCGGGTTAAACATGTTTTAGAAAATCTAGGGTATCCTGTTTTAGGAGATGCCAATTCTAGGAGAAAAAAAATAAGATCTTATATGAGTTGTGCAATGGGTAGATTTATTGACTAAACGATCTCCGCACTTAAGCCTGCGTCTAAGAGCATGGTGCACCGTGGCTCCAGTTCCTTATACACTCCAGTTTTTACTGTACATCGTCCTTTATAATGCACGATGATAGCGCATTGTTCGGCTTGCTCAGCAGTATGATCACATGCAAATACTAATGTTTCAATGACATGATCAAAGGTATTTACATCATCATTGTAAAGAACGATCTCGTTTTGCTTAAGGGTTTCTTCCTTAATTTCAACTTTGATTAATGTTTTTTCTTTCGAGCTCATGCTAACTTTTTTACTAATTTAAAAATTTTAAGGCAACCCAACTGTTTCGTTCTAACTTTTCATGAAGATTTAACATTAGGGCATTACATTTTTCTTCAATTACCGGGATATCAGAATCATAAAATCCACTTAATAGCAAGGTGCCTTTCTGTTTTAAACTTTTGGCATACTTTGGTAAGTCCTTCAATAAAGTATTTCTATTGATATTTGCGATAATGACGTCATATTTTTTCAATTCTATTAGAGAAGCATCTCCTTCATAAACCGTAATATGATTGCAATTATTGCGTTCAACATTTTCAAGGCTGTTGAGATAGCACCAATTATCGATATCAATGGCATCAATTGGTAAGCCTCCTTTTTGTTCCGCAAGAATAGCTAGAACGCCAGTGCCGCAGCCCATGTCTAAAATCGATTTATTGGAAAGATCAGTATTCAATATAAGTTGAATCATCATGTGAGTAGTTTCGTGATGTCCAGTACCAAAGCTCATTTTAGGCTCTATGATGATATCATATTGGGTATCGAACTTTTCATGGAAAGGTGCCCTTACAGCACATAATTGATCCACAATAATGGGTTCAAAACTTTTTTCCCATTCCGCATTCCAGTTGACCTGTTCTATGGTTTCAAAGGTATAGCTGATCTTGAATTCTTCAGACCTTAAAATTTGAATATCACTTAGAATATCTTCGTTCCAATCTATTTTCTGAATATATGCCGAAACACCTTCGGGAGTTTCCACAAAACTTTCGAATCCAGCAAAACCTAATTCGGCTATTAATATTTCATTACCTGGCTGCCTTGGTTCAACCTTAAAAGAGTAGCCAATATAAAGGTTTTCGGAAGCCATTAAAATGCATTGACAATAGCAAAAAAGTCCTTGGCATTTAAGGATGCACCACCAATAAGTCCACCATCAACATCGGGCTTTGAAAATATTTCTTTAGCATTGTCAGGTTTGACACTGCCACCATAGAGAATTGAAGTATTATCGGCAAGAGCGTCCGAATAATTATCTCTTAATAATGATCGTATAAACGCATGCATGTCTTGGGCCTGTTCTGGAGATGCAGTTTCACCGGTTCCAATCGCCCAGACTGGTTCGTAGGCCAGAATAATGTGTTTCCACTGCGAAGATTTCAAATGAAAAAGTGCATTTTTAATTTGTGATGCTACAATATTTTCCTGGTTTCCTGCTTGTCTGTCTTTCAGTTCTTCTCCAAAGCAAAAGATGACACGCATATTCTCGTTCAATGCGGCATCTACTTTTTTAGCTAAAAGTGCATCGGTCTCATTAAAATAAGCGCGACGTTCACTATGACCAAGAATAACAGTTCCAACACCAATCGATCTCAACATTTTCGCGCTTACTTCGCCTGTAAAAGCTCCTTTTTCTGCATAATGCATATTTTGAGCGGCCACCTCAATATCACTCAATCTTAAAGCCTCGAAGGCATGCCAAAGATTGGTGAATGAAGGTGCTACCACTACCTCTGAATCTGAGGTTTTAGTTGCTTTTTTAAGTTTTGTTAGCAATGCTTCCGTTTGCGAAAGGTCATTGTTCATTTTCCAGTTACCTGCTACAATTTTTTGTCTCATTTTAATGCTTCTTTTATACGTTTATCTTTGGCTGATTTCGCCTTAAATAGTTTTATGTTTCCGTTTTTATCGATGACCATATAACGTGGGATCCAATTCGAATTCAAAAATTCTCCAAAGGGTCCATCGTGTCCTGTGATCATATAGTAATGCTCGCCTTCAATCTTATATTTTTCAATCGCCCGTTTCCAGGCTGCCTCAGTCCTATCTTCAGATAAAAACAGAAAAACCACTTCTGGAAACTCTTGTTGTAAAGTTTTTACTGTTGGTATTCCGGTGATGCAATCAGCACACCAAGATGCCCAAACATCTATAAGAATGGTCTTCCCTTCGTGTTTATCTAATATCTGTTGAAATATAATTTCGTTCCCATCAAGTTCTTTAAATGTATCGTTAAGTGCTTCCTCCGAAAACAGGGTTGGCTTCTCAAAACTACAATTCATGAATATGAATATTGAAAAAATATAAATCCAACGTTTCATTTAGTTAAGTTTTACTTTCGGATCCAGGTAGGCATAGATAATATCGACAAAAATATTAATAATGATGAATAATAAGGCAATTATCAATACCGATCCCATAATAACCGGAAGATCTAGAGTATTTAAGGCATTGACTATTTCTTTTCCAAGGCCATTCCATCCAAAAACATATTCAACAAATACGGCACCTGCTAGCATAGATGCAAACCATCCTGAAATGGCTGTAATAACTGGATTCATGGCGTTTTTTAAAGCATGACTTTTTATGACTTGAAACTCTGTCAAACCTTTAGCTCTTGCCGTTCTGATAAAATCCTGATTAAAAACTTCTAACAATGAATTTCTCATGAGTTGAATAATAACAGCTAACGGACGAATACCCAATACTATGGCGGGTAAAATTAAATTCTTCCATTTGATAGTCATTTTTTCACCAAAATCATCTAATTCATATAAGCTACCTGTCATTTCCAAATTGGTATAACTATGCAGCAAATATCCGAAGATCCATGCAAATAATATCGCACTAAAAAATGAAGGAACGCTCATCCCAAAGGTGCTAAATATTTGAATGACCCTATCTAGCCATGTATCCTTCTTTAAGGCCGATACTACTCCGAGAAAAATCCCAAGTATCATGGCAATAATTATAGCTGAAATAGCCAATACAAAGGTATTTGGAAGCGTTTCACCAAGAACTTCAGAAACCTTTTTTCCTTGTTTGGTAAACGATTCCCGTAGGTATGGAAATTTAATGGCGACTGCTGTATTACCTATTGAAAACAAGGTCTTTGCATCATATTTGTCATGCCTTAAAAACGTGTAATCGTTTTCATTTTTAGAATGAAACGAGACTGGTGATAGATCATTTAAATAATAAAGATATTGTGTGCTCAAAGGCTTATCGAACCCATATTTCTGTTTTACAATAGCCAATTGCTCACTATCTTCATTTTGCCCTAGCATCATTTGGGCAGGATCTCCAGGAAGTACATTAAATAAAAAGAAGATGACGGTTACAACACCAAATAAAGTGAGCAGTGCATAAAAGAGTTTATTAAATAAATAGTTCAGCAATTAGTTCAAGATTAGATCGTCAATATTTTTCCAATGCACTTTTTGATTAATGGTGCCTTTATTTAATTCTAAGATACCCGGATTAGAACGCACCACCGTTTTTAGGGCTTTCTCATCACATAAGTACCAATCAAACTTCAGATCATTGGTGGTTTTAAACGACGCCTTGGTTTCTTCTCCTGACGCAGATAAACCAATTACTGTATAGCCCTTTTTAAGCGCACTTTCAGAAAAGTCTTTGATGGTTTTTATACTTTTTGCGTTAAATTTTTCGAGATCGTAAGAAATGATAATGATGAGTTTTTCTTCAGAAAGGAATCGCTCTGTAAAGTTCTCTTCCATGGTTTCGATGGAAAAATCTAAGATGGATGGCTCGTAACCTTCTTCAATAATTTCGGTTTCATATCCAACAAGTTCGCCATCAACTGTGGGATAACTTCCATTCGTGGTAATGATCTTTTCTTCGCCATTGACATTAAATTTCCAATGGTAATCTATAACAGGTTTTGGAGCATCTTCTGGAGTCGACATGTTTTCTACAATATTGCTTCCAATCTTATAAGCCCTAAAATCTTTTATGGGTAAGTTTTGTAAACAATAAATAGTAAAGCCGAGGGATATGATAAATGTGGCAATCAATGGATACCAATCATTTTTAGTTCTATTTTTTATAAGATATACTATTGCAAATAGAATGACAGCAAATATGACAGTAAACCACCATTTGATCACACCAACTCCAAAGGCAACGATGAGCAATGTTGATATGACGATATATTGTAGATCTTCCTTTTTTGAGTTCTTGGTGATCTTATTTTTCAAACTGAAAATAAATAACGGAATTGTAAAAATCAGCAAGAACAGATCTTTATAAAATGATTCAATAGGTTCAAGTTTTAAGGCATCTCCAAAACATCCGCAATCTGTGACACAATTCTTTGAAAATTCTTCACCCAATTTCGCAGCGATCTCTTGATCTTGTAAACAACTTGAGGTATACCAGGTCAACCACGTAAAAAACAACATCATCAATAAGATCAAAACGGTTGAAAGCTTACTTTTTAATCCGAATAGTACGGCAATTCCAAGAACGATCTCAACAACGCAAATGATGACCGCCAGTGCAAGTGAAAACGGAATTAAAAATTCTACATTTAATACGTCATGCGCAAAATAATCATTGAGTTTATAAGAGAATCCAATGGCATCATTGCATTTTATTAATCCGGAAACAATAAACAGACTTCCTACAATGAGTCTTGCTATGGCTAAAAATATTTTCATTTGAATTGAGATTTGTTAGTTTAAATGGATCAAGGCAAAGATGGCATAATTGATCATATCTTGATAATTGGCATCGATACCCTCGCTTACGATCGTTTTTCCTGCATTATCTTCTATTTGTTTGACGCGCAATAATTTCTGTAGAATAAGATCGGTTAACGAACTCACGCGCATATCTCGCCAAGCTTCACCATAATCATGATTCTTATCCGACATAAGTTGCTTGGTCAGTGCAATTTTATCGTCATATAACGCAATGGCTTCATCTACTGATAGATCCGGTTGTTCAACCACTCCTTTTTCTAATTGGATCAATGCCATCACGCAATAATTGATGATCCCGACAAATTCACTTTCTTGATCCTCATCAACTTTCTGAACTTCATTTTGCTGCAAACCTCTTATGCGTTGAGCTTTTATATAGATCTGATCGGTAAGCGAAGGCAATCTTAAGATGCGCCATGCACTTCCATAATCCTTCATTTTATTCACAAACAAGCTTCGGCATATTTCGACGACATCGTCATATTGTTTTGAGGTATTTTGCATAAAATCAATTGAATTTTGCGTAAATTTCGCTTAAAATTTTTAAACAGTCAAAGTTTAGAGTTTAAAGTTTTAAATGCATTTACAAACAACTCGAATGCCCTTACAAATGACATTGAATTGCAAAGGAAAACTCATCGATATTACTGATCCTAAGGTCATGGGAATTTTAAATGTGACTCCTGATTCATTTTATGATGGCGCAGCCTACCCAAATGATACCGCCATATTAAGCGCAGTTGAAAACATGCTCTTGGAAGGTGCAACTTTTATTGATATTGGTGGTTACAGTTCAAGACCTGGTGCTGATGAAGTCAGCTTGAAGGACGAACTCAAAAGAGTGATCCCTACAATTCAACTGGTACTGAAGGAGTTTCCAGAATGTTTGATTTCGGTTGATACGTTTCAAAGTAAGGTTGCAGCAGAAAGCATTGCTGCAGGAGCCGCATTGATCAACGATATTTCTGCTGGCCAATTAGACCCAAATATGATGCAGACTGTTGGTGAATTAGGAGTGCCTTATATTATGATGCATATGAAGGGAACGCCAAAGACTATGAAAGACCTAACCCAATATGACGACCTTATAAAAGATATCAATTTCTATTTTTCACAACGCCTTGCGGAAGCGCGATCGTATCAAATCAAGGACTTGATCATAGACCCAGGTTTTGGATTTGCAAAAACAAGATCTCAAAATTTCGAATTGCTCAAGAAATTAGAGCATTTAAAAATTTCAGATGTTCCCATATTAATTGGTTTATCTAGAAAATCTATGATATATAAAACGCTATTAACTACATCAGATGAAGCACTTAATGGCACAACTGCATTAAACACCATTGCCTTAATTAAAGGCGCAAATATATTGCGAGTACATGATGTTAAGGAAGCCCTAGAATGTATAAAACTAACTGAGCAATTAAATGAAGCTTAATCCTCTTCTTGTATTAGTACTTATTACTTTCCTTTCTTGTAATGAACGTAGCGTTCAATTACCTGAGACCACAAACCAAACCATCCTTGAAATAAGCGATGTATCTCCAGTCTATTTCTTTTATAATGAAGAATCAGGTGAAATGAAATTTAATAGAAATAACCTTATTGGAACCACAAACTGGTTGGTCAATATTGACAAACGATTAACTCTGGAGCAAATTCTTCCAGATCTAAATGATTTACAGAAAAAAAGAAGAAAGGATGGCATGCATAAAAACGAATCAGCCCGAAATTATTTTACATGTTCAAATCCCGATATTCAGAATCTGGCTTTTATCGATTTTACCAACATCACCTATCGTACCGAATCCATAACAGATTATTTGATTACAAATCCATTTAATGATAACACTAAAGTTCAAGTATTTATTAATTTCAAAAAAGATGGCGCTATTGATATTGGAAAAAAATTAATGGTGAAATCATCGGATATGACCAATTTTGAATCAGACCTTTTACAGTTGAGCCGAAGCGAAGCGCTCACCGATTATCTTTATTTGAATTTCAACGAAGATCTTTCCTTTCAAGATTATATCAGTTTTAAGTCGATTCTTCTTGAGATAAAAGGCACAGAACTTGAGGTTTCTCAAGAGGAATTTATATATAAATAGTATATTTAATAAAATTTTAAATAACAGTTATTGGAAATCTTTGAAACTTTTAATTTTAGCGTTGCTGATATCATTGATATTATTCTTGTAGCCACACTACTCTATTATTTTTACAAGCTAGTTAAAGGTACGGTTGCCATCAACATCTTCATAGGTATTGTTATCATTTATTTGGTTTTTAAGGTGACCCAGGCCTTACAGATGACACTGTTTAGCAGTATTCTTGGTGGATTTATCAATGTGGGTATGTTTGCATTGATTGTAGTATTCCAGCAAGAAATTCGAAAATTCCTCCTTATGGTTGGATCTTCTAATATTGGAGGTCGAAAAAAATTCTTTAAACAATTGAAGTTTTTAAAAAATGAAGGTTTTGCCGAAACTAACGTCGACGCCGTAATTGACGCCTGTATAAAAATGGGCAGTTCCAAAACAGGTGCACTCATTGTTATTGAGCGTAATAATAATCTTGATATAATTGCCAAATCTGGTGATGCTATGAATATTGCCGTGACCCAACCTATCATAGAAAGTATATTTTTTAAGAATAGCCCATTGCATGACGGTGCAGTTGTCATATCAAGTGATATCATAAAAGCCACTCGAGTTATACTACCTGTGAGTAATGAACAAAATATTCCTCAGCGATTTGGTCTACGACATCGCGCAGCCATTGGTATTACTGAAAGAACAGATGCTGTGGCCATAGTGGTTTCAGAAGAAACAGGACAGATTTCTTATATTAAAAATGGGCAATTTGTCATGTTTGAGAATACTGAAGAGCTCAAAAATATCATCAAAAAGGATCTTATTTAAATGCATTGTAAAAATTGCCAAACACCCCTTACTGAAAAAAGCGACTTTTGTCATGTATGTGGTGCAAAAGTTATACGAAATCGCCTGACCTTACGAAATCTCTTTGCTAATTTTAGCGAGCAATTTTTAAATTACGATAATCAATTCATCCAAACAATTCAGGGATTAATTATGCGCCCTGAAGACGTCATAGTAGGTTATGTTAATGGGGTTAGAAAAAAATATATCAATCCCGTTAGTTTTTTTGCCATCTCCCTAACCATTTCAGGATTATATTTATTTATTTTACAACGATTCTTTTCAGACGTGGTTGATTTTTCTTCTGTAATGGAACAAAATCAAGCCTCTCTCAGAGTTGCCGAAAAAATCTCAAGTGTATTATTTGATTACAATTCTTTATTCTATTTTGCAATTATTCCGCTTTTAGCATTGGTGTCATTGATTGTATTTTATAATAAAAAATTCAATTACACAGAGCATATTGTCATCTACCTCTATACCATGTCCTTAGGTGCCGTTTTGACTTCCATTATAGCTTTATTAATGCTATTAATAGTTCCTGAACATGTTATTTATTTTAGTCTAATTTCTAATTTAGGACTATTCATTTATCATTGCTATTTGCTAAAACGTGTTTTTAAATTGAAAGGACCAGAACTTCTATTGAAGACATTTATATTCCTTGTGATTTTTGGAATAGGTTATGTAATATTTTCGATTTTATTGGTTTTTGTTTTAATAGCCTTTACCGATATTAGCTTACAAGATTTTGCCCAACCACCAAAGTCCTAAGCAACTTCCTCTTGCATAAATTGCACTTCATAAAGGTTGCGGTAGTATCCGTCTTTCTTTTTAAGTAAATCTTTATGAGTGCCTTGCTCTACAATTTTACCCGCATCCATTACAATAATGTTATCGGCCTTCTTTACGGTGGCCAGTCTATGAGCAATGACGATAGAAGTCCGGCCTTTGGTAATGAGATCGGTTGCATCTTGAATGAGTTGTTCTGAATATGAATCTACAGAAGATGTAGCTTCATCAAGTATCAGGATACTAGGATTGGTAACATAGGCTCTCAAAAACGAGATCAATTGTCGCTGTCCTGAAGAAAGCATTACGCCGCGTTCTTTAACGTTATAATGATAACCATTTGGCAAACTCATGATAAAGTCGTGAATACCGATTTGTTTCGCGGCACGTTTCACCTCTTCTTCCGAAATATCTGGATTATTAAGGTTGATGTTGTTCAAAATTGTATCCGCAAAAAGGAATACATCTTGTAATACGACCGCAATTTGCTTCCGAAGAGATTCCAACGTGAAATCATTAATATTGGTCTGATCAATTTTAATTTCTCCAGAATTGATCGTGTAAAATCGACTAAGCAGGTTTATGATGGTTGATTTACCCGCTCCGGTAGCACCAACTATGGCCACAGTATCACCAGCCTTTACATTAAAAGAGATCCCTTTAATTACTTCTTCATTTTGAACATATGAAAAACGCACATTATTAAAGGAAAGCTCTCCCTTAAAATGAGAAGCAACTTTTAAACCTGAATCGTCTATATTGGACGTAGTATCTAAAACTTTAAAAACACGATCGGCCGCAACCATACCCATTTGAAGTGTATTGAATTTATTCGCGATTTGATACAATGGTCTGAACATCATTGGAATCATCATGATAAATGCGGTAAGATCACCAATAGTAGCGGTTTCATTTAAGACCACGTTCATGCCACCATACCAGACCACAAGTCCTAAGGTAATGGAAGACAACAATTCGGCAATTGGAAAGAAAATGGAATTGTACCAAACAGTTTTAAGCCATGCTTTTTTATGACGTTCATTGATGGCCATAAAATTCTTGTACTCCGTTTTTTCACGAGTGAACAATTGAAGGATCTTCATTCCTGTAACCCGTTCTTGAACAAAGGAATTCAATTTAGCGACTTCAGTTCGCACCTCTTCAAAAGCCTTTTTCATATACTTCTGAAAGATTTTCGTGGCAAATACAACTATTGGAAGTGTACAAATTACAATGATGGATAAGCGCCAATTCATATAAAACATAACGCTACCAACAATGAGCATTTTTAAAAGATCACTAAAGATCATGAATAAGCCTTCGCCAAAAATATCGGCAATTCGCTCCATATCAGTGACGGCTCTTGTGATCAAGACACCCACCGATGAGTTGTCATAATACTTCATTTTAAACCGCAAAATGTGTTTAAAGAGTTTCACTCGAATATCACGTACAACCGACTGCCCAAGCCAACTGGCATAATAAATAAAAAGAAGATTACAGATCACCTCAAGCACCAACAACACGATCATGATAACGATGTAAAGCATAAAGCCTTCATAGGTCTTGCTTTCAATATTATTATCAATGGCTTGCTGCAGCACATAGGGTCTTGCCGCTCCAAATACTGAAAGTCCCACAACGGTGAGGAACGACAAAAGAAAGATCCAGCGATAGGGTCTGATATATTGCAAAATTCGCTTAAAAAGCGTCATATCAAATGCTATGTCCTTCGAATCACTCATAAATTGTATATATATTCTGGGTATTCTATTTCAGTTAAATATAAGGCTTGACCTGGTGCCGAAGCTCCAGCTTTTGTTCTGTCCTCTGATTCTATAATTGCTTTGAATTCGTCAAGCGTTACTTTTCCCATACCAACATCCAGTAAGGTTCCAACTATTGCTCTTACCATATTCCTTAAAAACCGATCAGCCTTTATGGTAAATGTAAGATGATCCTTTTTTAAAATCCAATTTGCCTGCATAATCTTACAATTATACGTTTTTACATCAGTATTGCTTCTGGAAAATGATTTAAAATTTTTATAGTTGAATAGAAGATGAGAAGCTTCATTCATTTTTTCAATATCCAAGTCTTGTTTAAATAAATAGGCACTCTCAAATGTAAACGGATCTTTTTTAAGCGATATTTGATAGGAATACGTTCGGCTTAGCGCATCAAATCTTGCATGAGCATTTGATTGAACCGGTCTTATTTGTTGAATAGCAATATCTTTCGGAAGAAAGGCATTAAGTTTATAAATCAATTGATCTTCATCAAAGTCATTATTTAAATCAAAATGAGCAAACATTTGTTTCGCATGAACACCTGTATCTGTTCGGCCAGCACCAAGAACGGCAATCTTTTCGTTTAACAACATGGTCAATGCATTTTCAAGAACCTCTTGTACTGAAATTGCGTTGGGTTGAATTTGCCAGCCATGATAAGCCTTGCCATTATATGATAATTCAATAAAATATCTCAATCTAAAATTTGGTACTTTTGTTGGACAAAGAGCAAAGATAAATAGTTTTGATTCTTCACACATTGTCTTAACAATATTATATGACAAAAATCTTATTACTCTCAGATACGCATAGTTATATTGGTGAGGACATCTTAAAGTATGTCAAGCAAGCTGATGAGGTCTGGCATGCAGGTGATATAGGCGACCTAAAAGTGACTGATGCCATTAAAAAGCTTAAGCCAATTAAGGCGGTTTATGGCAATATTGATAATTCAAAAATTAGAGGCGAGTTTCCAGAGCATAACCGATTTAAATGTGAAGATTTAGATGTATGGATCACACATATAGGTGGTTATCCGAAACGTTATAGTTCACGAGTAAAGGGAGAATTAGAGCAGAACCCACCTGATATCTTTATTTGTGGTCATTCTCATATTCTTAAGGTAATGCCTGATAAAAAGTTGAAGTTGTTGCATATGAATCCAGGAGCGATAGGTAAACATGGTTTCCATAAATCTCGAACCATGCTCCGGTTTATCATTGACGGCAGCTCGATTACGAACTTAGAAGTGATTGAATATAAGCGTTAAAAAAGAAGGCTCAAAGATTTAACTTTGAGCCTTCACGCACTAATACTACTAAGATGATAGGTTTATCTAAGTCGATCAACAGATTTTACGAGATCTTCATCCTTTTTAATGGCTTTATTAGCTAAAACCAAAAATACGATAGAAAAAATAGGAAGAAGAATCCCAATACCTTTCTCAGAAACATCGGTTTCTCCAGATAAGTTTAGTGATCGATACACAAATAATCCTAGTAAAATAAAGTTTAATATGATGTTAAGTCGGCCTAATACAAATTGCGACTTTCTATTGCTAAACATAAAAATTGAAATAAGAGACAATGCTGCAGACCCTAAGAACAATCCAAAATAGATGATATCCATTTGAGCAAAAAACTCAGTGCCTTCATTCATTGACCATAGCGGAAATACAAAAATAAGGCCTGCGGAAATCCCGGCTGCGATCAATAAATATATGGTCTGAATTCTTTGTATCATAATATTTGAGGCACAAAAATAATAGTTTCTTTTTGAAAATGAATATTATTTATTAAAAATAAAGTCGTATAATTGCAGTAACAAAGCCATACGGTAAAACTCCGCTTTGTAAATCTTCTGACATATCAATTCAAATTTTCTACGCTTCCAATTAAGGAAACTCCAGATTATTTAATTTCAAAAAATAATAACATATTCATTCAACAATGTTTGAAATTTCACAATTAAAAGAAAAAAAGCTTCCTGAATTACAGGAAATCGCTAAACAACTTAAGATTTCTAAATATAGATCTCTCAAAAAACTAGATCTCGTATACCAAATACTAGATCATCAAGCCGCCAATCCATCTGCCGCCGAACCGGCTAAGCCTGCAGGTAAACCACAACGTGAACGTGTTCAACGTGTTCAACGTGGCAAAGAAAATACCAAGCAAAAACCGACGGAAATGACGGATAAAAAAAGAGAGGAAAAACCTGCTCCTGTAGCTAAACCAGCTCAAAAGCAAGAAGCGAATCCAAAAGCACAAGCTTCTAATGAAGGCAAAAAGAACCAGCGAAACCAAAACGATCGTCAGGCTCAAAACAGAAATCAAAATAAAAATCGTCCACAGAAAAAGGATTATCAAAACAAGGACCATAAAAAACAAGACAATAACGGTAACAAGGATAGTAGAAATCGCTATCGTGAACCGGATTTTGAATTTGATGCGATCATTGAAAGTGAAGGTGTCTTAGACATTATGAGTGATGGTTATGGATTTTTAAGATCATCTGATTACAATTACTTGTCTTCACCAGACGACATTTATGTGTCGCAATCTCAGATACGCTTATTCGGACTTAAAACCGGAGATACCGTTCATGGTAATGTGCGACCTCCAAAAGAAGGTGAAAAGTATTTTCCACTTATCAAAGTTAATTTGATCAATGGTCTAAGCCCGCAAATTGTAAGAGATCGCGTTTCTTTTGAACATTTAACACCGCTTTTTCCGCAGGAAAAATTTACCATCGCAGAAAAACAAAGTACTATATCTACACGAATCATGGACTTGTTCTCTCCTATTGGAAAAGGACAACGTGGTATGATCGTTTCACAACCAAAGACGGGTAAAACCATGTTGCTAAAGGATGTTGCAAACGCTATTGCAGCCAATCATCCAGAAGTATATCAAATGATCTTGCTCATTGATGAGCGCCCTGAAGAAGTTACTGATATGCAACGTAATGTACGTGGTGAGGTGATTGCTTCAACTTTTGATAAAGAAGCTCATGAGCATGTAAAGATTGCGAATATCGTTTTAGAAAAAGCAAAACGTCTGGTTGAATGTGGACATGATGTGGTTATCCTTTTAGACTCTATTACCCGATTGGCAAGAGCTTATAATACAGTACAACCAGCTTCAGGAAAGATCTTAAGTGGTGGTGTTGATGCTAATGCATTACACAAACCAAAACGCTTTTTTGGTGCTGCAAGAAATATTGAAAACGGTGGATCATTAACCATTATTGCAACTGCTTTAACCGAAACAGGATCAAAAATGGATGAAGTGATATTTGAAGAATTTAAGGGTACAGGTAACATGGAACTGCAACTCGACAGAAAAATTTCGAACCGCAGAATTTTCCCTGCTATCGATTTGACATCTTCAAGTACGCGTCGTGATGATCTGTTATTGGATGATAATACCATTCAACGTATGTGGGTTATGAGAAAGTATCTAGCCGATATGAATCCTGTTGAAGCGATGGAATTCATAAACGATCGTTTTAAACGCACTCAAAACAATGAAGAATTTTTAATTTCTATGAATAGCTAGACATTAAGACAGTTTATAAAATACAAACACCTTAAGAAATTAAGGTGTTTTTTTTGTCACAAAAAAACCTCTCATATCGCTATGAGAGGTTGGATTTTATTTTTAAAAAGAATTTTAAAGTGAAGCGATATGCTTAGCTAAACCAGATTTAAGGTTGGCAGCTTTGTTATCATGAATGATGTTCTTCTTAGCTAATCTATCGATCATAGATACAACTTCAGGAAACATCTTTTCCGCATCTTTCTTTTTCGTCATATCGCGTAATTTCTTAATCGCATTACGAGTTGTTTTATGCTGATACCTGTTTATAACGCGTTTCGCTTCGTTACTTCTAATTCTTTTTAAAGCTGACTTATGATTTGCCATGTGTCTTTATTTATTAAATGTTGTAGCCCGTAGGGGAATCGAACCCCTCTTACCAGGATGAAAACCTGGCGTCCTAGCCGATAGACGAACGGGCCATATTAATTTTAGCAAGTAAATTTAAAATATTACGATTAAACTTACAATGCTCTACAATGTTTCCATTGCGGATGCAAAAATACAACTATTTTTAAATGGTACAACTCCTATAGCATTTTTTTTAAAAAAAGTTGGTTAGTAGGCTTTTGCAAACAAAACACGCCGTTTTGAAGGATTTCCTGAATATACACATTTTCCGGCTTCTATTTCTTCATAAATTGGGATGCATCTAATGGTAGCCTTTGTTATTTCTTTGATCTTATCCTCAGTTTCTGGAGTACCATCCCAATGTGCCGAAATAAATCCAGTTTTCTCTTCAAGAACGGTTTTAAAGTCTTCAAAATTATCAACTTCAGTTATGTGAGAAGCCCGATAATCGAAGGCCTTTTGAAACAGGTCATCTTGAATCTCCTTCATTAAGGATTCTAATTTTGGAATGAGTTCATCAACCTTTACAAATTCTTTTGTCAATGTATCTCGTCGCGCCAATTCAACAGTCCCATTCTCCAGATCTTTTGGTCCAATGGCTATTCGCATAGGTACGCCTTGTAATTCGTATTGAGCGAACTTGGCTCCAGGGCGATGCGTTGTACGATTGTCGTATTTAGATGAAATACCCTTTGCTTTAAGATCTGCTCTCAGCTTATTGGCAAGTTCATCAATAGCTTCTAATTGCTCATCTGTTTTATGAATAGGTACAATGACCACATGATAAGGTGCTAAATTTGGTGGTAATACGAGGCCTTTATCGTCGCTATGGGTCATTATTAGTGCACCCATCAATCGTGTTGAAACACCCCAAGACGTTGCCCAAACATAATCCTGTTTACCCTCCTTATTGGTGAATTTTACATCAAAAGCTTTGGCAAAATTTTGACCTAAGAAATGCGAAGTTCCTGCTTGCAAAGCCTTTCCATCTTGCATCAATGCTTCAATGCAAAAGGTCTCCTCTGCACCTGCAAATCGCTCACTTTCGGTTTTTAAGCCTTTAATGACCGGCATTGCCATGTATTTTTCAGCGAATTCTGCATATACGTTATTCATGAGTTCTGCTTCATTCATGGCCTCTTCACGAGTAGCATGTGCCGTATGACCTTCTTGCCACAAAAACTCGGCTGTTCTTAAGAACAATCGTGTTCGCATTTCCCAACGTACAACATTAGCCCACTGATTGATTAATATAGGTAGATCTCTATAGGATTGAATCCAACCTTTATAGGTATTCCATATAATAGCTTCACTTGTTGGTCTTACAATGAGTTCTTCTTCAAGCTTTGCTTCTGGGTCAACCCGGAGTTTACCTTCCTTATCAGGGTCGTTTTGTAAACGATAATGGGTAACAATGGCGCATTCTTTAGCAAAGCCTTCAGCATTTTTTTCTTCGGCCTCAAACAAACTTTTTGGCACAAATAGCGGGAAATAGGCGTTTTGATGTCCAGTTTCCTTGAACATTCTATCCAATTCAGCCTGCATTTTCTCCCAAATTGCGTATCCATATGGCTTTATAACCATGCAGCCTCGAACTGCCGAATTCTCAGCCAGATCAGCTTTTACTACAAGTTCGTTATACCATTTCGAATAATCTTCGCTTCTACTTGTAAGATTTTTACTCATATATCGTAATTTGGCACAAATATTGTGACTATGTTAAATAAAAAAATAGTTCGACAAAACTAACTATTTTTGTTATGTTCAACAATTAATTTATAAGAGATATGCAATCGAATAACTACCTTCAATCTAAAATACCTCTTTTAGGCGTGTTTGGTTTTGCATTGATATTGGCCTCTTGTGGCTCTTATCAATATGCAGGACATGAAGACGATGCCATTTATGGTGATTCTGAGAGACGTGTTGAATACTCTGAACAATCAACTACTGTAGAAGCATCATCCGATGATTCGGGCTACTATAAAAATTATTTCAAAGAAAAATCTGCCCAATATGATAATGTTGAACAAGACGATGTGATTTTCACTGATATTGATTCTTATGGAAATTATGATAATGAATCTGGGGACCAAGAATATCAAGATGGTTATGCAGGTTGGGGTCAGGAGCACAATCAAGATGTTACTATCAATATATATGGAGGCCATCGTTTTAATAGTATCTGGTGGAACAGACCATTTTATAATTCTTGGGGATGGAATTATGGATACGGTTATGGATTTGGATTAAGTTTTTATGATCCGTTCTTCTGCCCACCTTTTTACGGACCTTTCTATAATCCATTCAGACCTTGGTGGTATGGAGGAGGTTTTTATAATAACTTCTATTATGGTTATGGAAATAATTTTGGCTATTCACATTACGGAAGTTATGGTAGACGCGCTTTAGCCTATAATGCTTCAAGAAGAAACCCTGGCAATTCAAATTCTAATCTAGCAAGTTTAAGCAGAAGAAATTCAAATAATTCAACACTTCGAACGCGTCCATCGACGACGCAACGTTACAGACCAAACACTACACAACGCGGTAGACCAAATACAACACTACGAAATAGACCAACAACGACAGAGCGCGGTAGACCAACAACAACGCGGAATCGCCCAACGACAACCCAACGTGGCAGACCGACAACAACAACGCGAAATCGTCCTACAACAAGTCGAAATCGTCCAACGACAACACAACGAAACAGGCCAACATCGACGCGTTCACGTCCAAAAACTACACGAAGAAATAATACATCTTCTAACAGAAGTAGTTCGTCAAATCGATCATCTAGCTTTTCAAGATCTTCTTCTTCGAGAAGTAGTTCTGGAACACGATCTTCTTCAAGTAGATCTGGATCATCTCGTCGCGGAGGAACGCTGTAGTACATTTAATAAATAAAAAGAAAATAATATGAAAAAGTTTGTTTTACTATTCATAGGTGTCATTGCTATGCCTAGTTTATTTGCTCAGGATATTACTGATGCTATAAGATATTCAACCGACGAAGTAAAGGGTACAGCACGTTTTAGAGCCATGAGTGGTGCATTTGGAGCACTAGGAGGCGATATGTCTGCTGTGAGCATCAATCCAGCTGGATCTGCAATATTCAATAATTCACATGCCTCAGTCACTTTATCAAATTTTAATCCTGAAAACACAGTTGGTTATTTCGGCAATACGAATTTATCATCAAATTCCAGTTTTGACCTCAGTCAAGGTGGTGGCGCTTTTGTTTTTAGAAATACCAATTCCAATTCGCCTTGGCGAAAATTTGTTCTCGGCCTAGCCTATGAACAAACTTCAAATTTTGACAATGACTTCTTTGCCTCAGGAACAAATACAAATTCAATTGACAGTTACTTTCTAGCCAATGCGCAAGGCAAACGTCTGGATCAAATATCACGCTTTGAGGGTGAATCAGATTCGGAAGCATATGGTGATATAGGTGCTACATTTGGATATCCACATCAGCAAGCCTTCCTTGGGTTTGAATCGTTTATTTTAGAACCTGAGGACATCAATGATGATGCCAATACAGTATATTTTTCAAATATAGCTCCTGGAACATTCAATCAGGAATATTCGTATGTGGCGAATGGATATAATGGAAAATTCACTGTAAACGCAGCCTTTCAGCATGAAAACAATCTGTACTTAGGTTTAAACTTGAATTCACATTTTATCAATTACAATAGATCAACCTATCTTTTTGAAGGAAATTCCAATCCGGGATCGTTAATAACTGAAGTTGGTTTCGAAAACAACCTAAGCGTAATTGGAAATGGCTTTTCATTCCAATTAGGGGGAATTGCGAAATTAAGTGACATATTGCGTCTAGGATTAACCTATGATTCACCTACATGGTATACAATTAGTGAGGAAACCACTCAGTATCTCGCCACAGTAAGGGATGATAATGGTGGGAACATAACAAAAACACTTAATCCACAAATTATAAATATTTTTCCCGATTACAAATTACAAACACCGGCCAAAGTCACTGGTAGTGCGGCCATTATTTTGAGTAAAATGGGATTGATCAGTTTTGATTATTCTAGGAAAGACTACAGTAAAATGAAGTTTAAACCAGAATCTGATTCTCATTTTATTGACCAGAATAATATCATTAGCTCAAATTTGAAAGTAGCCAATACGTATCGTATAGGTGGTGAATTACGTCATGATCAATTTAGTTTTAGAGCTGGATTTAAAAAAGAGGAAAGCCCTTATGAAGATGAACAATTCTATGGAGACCTAACTGGATACAGCTTAGGTGTTGGTTATAGTTTTGGAAACGCAAAATTAGATCTAGCCTATGAAAATTCTGAACGTGAGGTAGATTATCAATTATTTAATGTTGGTTTGACCGATGCCGCAAGGATCAATACAAAGAATTCTGATGTTACTTTATCTTTAAGTTTTAAGCTTTAATTAAAATATCATATCATAAAAAAAGCCTGAAGTTAAACTTCAGGCTTTTTTTATATTTTGCTTTTATCTTTTCAACGTAAAATGAGCTCTAAATTCTTTTCTTGATTGATCGCTTGGTTCATTGTACTCTACCATAAACCAATAATCATCCGATGGCATCAAGGCACCGTTATAGGTCCCATTCCATCCTTGACTTGTTGGACTCAATTGCTTCAACAATTTTCCAAACCTGTCAAATATATAAATTTTTGCACTAGGTTGCGTCGCGATACCTGCGATATTCCAAGTGTCATGATATCCATCTCCATTTGGTGTAAAGAACA
>JABDMU010000051.1 GCA_013001285.1 Flavobacteriaceae bacterium | reverse complement strand
ACACGCGTAGCCAGAGAATACGATATGACTGATCCAGAAATTCAACTACCTTCAATTGAAATGTTGTGTAATGAGGATTTCCCACTTGAGTTAACAGCTACTTGGACTGATAATTGTTCACAAGGCGGCAATGTTTCTGCCGGACCTACAAATATTAGTATGAAGGAATGTATTGAACAAGCTGATTATGTTTTCACCGTTGAAGATGATTGTGGCAATACCAAAACAGAAACCTTAAAGTTAGAAAGGGAGATAGAGCTTTATGACAAATGTGAGACTGCTTATGCTCGTCATAAAACCTTGAATGAATGCTTTATTCCAGACTTCAGTAGATGGGGTTGGACAAATTACATTGCCACTGAAGGCATTTATGAAATGTATCTTTATGCAGGAGCAGGCAGATGTGATATTAGTAATGGTACCATAGCAGGAATCCTAATTCTAGAATACATTGATGGTCTAGTTACTGTTACTTATAACATGTATGATAATTTTGTCATGAATGAGGCGCACTTATACATTGGATGTGAACAATATCCAGTAGGTAATAATGGCGACTTAACAGTGGCTCCAGGGCAATATAATTTTAAACCTGGTACGCTAGATAATGTCTCTCAATTAACCATTGGTCCAATTGAAGTTGATGGTCCATTTTATATGATCGGACATGCTGTTACATGCGAAATATTATGTGCTTGTGATGCTACTGAAGGCACAAGTGATTCATATGAACCAAATAATTATGATCCAATCGATTGTGTAGACAATCTGGCTCCTGATTTTGGTGATGCAGTAGATTTTACTGTTTATCCAGTTCCTTATAAAGATGTCGTTAACATTGCCTATGAATTTGATTTTGACACAGATGTTACTATTGAAATTTTTGATCGACACGGATTTGTAGTGAAAAAGGCGAGTAGTTCATACTTGAGAAATTCTAATGGTCTCACTCAATTTGACCTTTCAAGAATTAAGGATCAATTACTATTTGTTAAAGTTTCCACGAATAGTGGTAACGTTATTAAGAAAATAATATCAACAAATAGGAAACGTTAAAATTGGATTAATAGCAAATTTAATTTTTTGGAGAAGCAGTCTTTTGGGCTGCTTTTCCTTTTTTAGTTGAAATACTATTTATTTTTCTATCGAATTCATATTAAGCTTGGGTTTTGTACTTTTGCATTCCGAGTTAAAAACACGCTATTCTATGCAAATGTCTAAAGAACAAATTTTAGCAAAAGCCAATGCGGTAAGTAAAGATACCCTAATGGAAACCCTTGGTATTGAAATGATCGATTGTGGAGATGATTTCATACTGGCTAGGATGCCTGTAAACAGACGTGTATATCAACCAGATGGCATTTTACATGGTGGCGCAACACTTGCATTAGCCGAAAGTGTTGGAAGTTTTGCTGCACATTTATTTATTGATACTGATAAAGTATTTGTTAGAGGCATTGAAATAACTGGAAATCATTTAAAAAGTGTAAAAGAAGGTCATGTTTATGCCAGAGCACAATTTTTACACAAAGGGCGTACGACTCAATTGTTGGAAATACGGGTTACAGATGACAATGATAACCTAATTTCGATATGTAAACTAACAACCATAACACTCTCGAGATCTAAATAAATATGTTAGAGGAAGCCTTTTTTAAAGGAATACAAGATCATTTAAAGACAGAACTACCCTTTGTAGTATATCGCAAGCCCAATGAAATCGAAGTTCATGCATTGCTTCAAAAAGATGATCTATTGTATAAGATTAATGATTACTCTGAAAGCGGATTTGTCTTTTCACCCTTCGACTTCAGAAAGGATAGCCTATTAATTCCTTACAGTAAGTCAACAGGGTTTTCAATTTCAAGAGAATTGTTTTCCGAAAGTACATCTGTGAAGAATACATTTCAAAATCAAGATAATAAGGACGACTATATTGAATTGGTTCAAAAAGCCATAATTGAAATTAGACGGAAGCGTTTTCAAAAAATAGTCTTGTCACGTAAAGCTTCAATACCTCGTCAAATTAATGTGATTCAAACACTTATAAGATTATTAAATAGCTACAAATCGGCATTTGTATATTGCTGGTACCACCCAAAAGTTGGTTTATGGTTAGGCGCAACACCAGAAACTTTAATGAAGGTTGAAGGTAACAGATTCACTACTATGGCCCTGGCAGGCACACAACGGTTTACAGGTTCCTTATCTGTAGAATGGTCGGATAAAGATAAAAAAGAACAGCAATTTGTTACGGATTACATCTTAACTCAAATTTCGGAAACGATTGATAATATCATTTATTCTGATTTGGAAACCATTCGGGCAGGACAATTACTCCACTTAAAAACGGACATCTCTGGAACGATTTCCTCCGGCAATACGTCGTTGCAAGAATTGATCTTATTGTTACATCCAACACCAGCAGTTTGCGGAACTCCGAAAAATGAATCACGACAATACTTAATTGATAATGAAGGATATAACCGAGAGTTTTATACTGGGTTTCTAGGGGAACTTAATAAGGAGGTGAAAATTGAAACACGATCGAGTAAAAGAAATATAGAATCACGAGCTTACAATATTCAAAGACGAAATTCAGAACTTTTTGTCAACCTCAGATGTTTACAAAGCAAAGCAAATCAGGCCTTTATTTATATAGGTGGTGGCATCACAGCAGATTCCGAACCCTTGTCTGAATGGCAAGAAACCGTTGAAAAAGCCAAAACCATGGAAGACATCATTGTATATTAAACCAACTTAGATACCTTTGTATAATTAATGAAACTTCCAAAAATTCCTCTTGCTCAAACCGTTATAAAACTTTGTGAACTCAAAGGAATTAAACATATTGTCATTTCTCCAGGTAGTAGAAATGCACCATTAATTATTGGGTTTACAAACCACCCCTTTTTTAAATGTTACAGTATTGTAGATGAACGTTGCGCTGGTTTTTTTGCCTTAGGAATTGCTCAACAAACCCAAGAACCAGTTGCATTGGTTTGTACCTCAGGTAGCGCCTTACTTAATTATTTTCCTGCTGTTGCAGAAGCGCATTATAGCAACATTCCTCTAGTGGTACTTTCGGCGGACCGACCTGAATATTTAGTTGGTATTGGCGATGGACAAACCATTGATCAAAAAAATGTTTATGGCAATCATTGTATATGTCATGCCAACTTAAAGGAAGACATTTATCCGGAAAAACTTTCGAAACCCAATGAACCTAAAATCTTAAAAAACCTTGAAAATAAATTAGAAAAATTTTTAGGCATTCAAGAGTCCATTCAAAATCAAAATGTTGCCTTGATCAATCAGGCGCTAAATACCGCAGCTCTGAAAAAAGGTCCAGTGCATATCAATATTCCGTTTAGTGAACCGCTTTATGAAGCTATTGAAGAATTCACAGTAAGTCCAGAGCATATTGCCGTAAAAAAAGTCATTAACGAACTAGATGAACTCACCTTAAAAATGCTCTCTGAACAATGGAACGCTGCATCAAAAAAAATGATCTTGATTGGTGTTAATTACCCAGATCAGATTGAACCACATTGGTTTGATGAATTGGCGAAGGATACTAGTATTATTGTTTTTACAGAAACAACGTCAAATGTTCATCACGAATCTTTTTTTTCAAGTATTGATAAGATCATAGCGCCATTAGATGAATCTGAATTTGAAGAACTTCAACCGGAGATCTTATTGACATTTGGAGGTATGATTGTTTCAAAAAAGATCAAAGCATTTTTAAGAAAATACAAACCGGATCAACATTGGCACGTTGGTGAAAACGCAGCAAATGACACATTCTTCTGCTTGAACAAGCATCTCAATACCAATATCAATTTATTTTTATCTCAATTTTGTCCATTACTTAAAGCACCACAAAGCAATTACCATGGACATTGGAATTCAGTAAAACTCAAAAGGAACCAAAAGCATGAGGCCTATTTAAAAACCATTGATCATTCTGATTTAAAGGTATATGACAAGGTCTTAAGGTCTATTCCTGACAATTGTTTGTTTCAAGTTGGGAATAGTACAGCAATAAGATACTTGCAGCTATTCGATCTTAACCCAACGCTTAAGGTCTTTTGCAATCGAGGCACCAGTGGTATTGATGGAAGCACATCCACAGCTATAGGAGCTGCCGTGACCACAAATGAGCAAACCCTATTTATTACAGGCGATCTAAGCTTTTTTTATGATAGCAACGCTTTATGGAATAACTATATTCCTAATAACTTTCGAATCATTCTAATCAACAATGGTGGTGGTGGTATATTTAGAATTTTACCAGGTCATAAGCAAACCAAAAATTTTGATACCTTTCTAGAAACTAAACATCATTTAAATGCGCAGCATTTATGTGATATGTTTCAAATATCGTATCAGAAGGCCACTGATAAAGATCAACTTGATATTGCCCTGAGTAATTTTTATTCTGAAAGTGAAAAGCCAAAACTGCTTGAAATCGTAACACCGAGTGAATTGAGCGCCACTGTGTTACTAAATTATTTCAACTATATAAAGTAAAATCTTATGAATCAAAGAGATAAACTTATTGTAAAATATGCCAAAGACCTGAAAGAAAAATTTAATGTAAAGGCCGATATGGAGCTTTTAAAAAAAGTGACCATTGCTTGTGGGCCATCAATTTATAATAGAGATTCGGCAACGATTTCAAGTTCTGAACCCAGTGAACTGGAACACGTTAAAAATAAGTTCTTAATTCAAAAATTAAAGCTGGAACCAGATGATGATCTTGAAGGACCTTTAAATGAGATACTTTCTAAATACGGTGTCACTAATAGAACTAAGTACAGAGTTGTGGTCTATTATCTACTGGTAAAACATTTTAATAAAGAAGCGATTTATTAAAAGGAAAATGACGACTAAAAACGTATTTTTGTCCCATGTTAAAAATTGGAGAATACAATACACTTACCATCATACGTGAAAGAGATCAAGGTCTTTATTTAAGTGATGACGATAATAATGAAGTTCTACTTCCCAATCGCTATGTTCCTGAGTCTTTTAAAATTCATGACGAGCTTGAGGTTTTTGTTTATTTAGATAATGAAGAACGGCCGGTGGCTACCACAGATCGTCCTTATATTACAAAAGGAGAATTTGCGGTGTTACGCTGTAACCAGGTGAATGATTTCGGTGCGTTTTTAGATTTCGGCCTCGTAAAAGAATTGTTTTGTCCATTTAAGGAACAAGCCTTTAAAATGAAAAAAGGACAATGGTATTTGGTTTATTGTTATATAGACGAAGAAACTGAACGTCTGGTAGCATCGAGTAAAACAAATAGATTCCTCGATAATAAAGAAATAACACTTGCTAAATTTGATGAGGTTGACCTCATTGTCTCGCATCCTTCTGAAATTGGCATGAATGTTATCGTCAATAAAAAACATGCTGGTCTAATTCATAAAAGTGATCTTTTTCAAGAACTTAGCATTGGCGATAAATTAAAAGGCCTTGTGAAAAAAGTCAGGCCTGATAATAAACTTGATATTGTTTTGAGTCAGATCGGTTACCGAAATATCGAACCAAATGCTGAACTAGTTTTAAAAGAGCTTAATGATAATAATGGTTTTTTGAATTTAACTGACAAATCAGATCCTGAAGACATTAAAGAAATACTTCAAATGAGCAAGAAGAATTTTAAGAAGGCCATAGGTGCATTGTATAAAAAACGAATGATTACCATTAAAGAAGATGGTATACATTTAAATTAAAATCTATTGTAAGCTAAAAATACTATTTTTGATAAAAGTTTTTAAATGAAGTCCATAAAGTGGAAATCGGTCAAAGAATTTGAAGACATCACTTATAAAAAATGTGATGGGGTAGCGCGAATCGCTTTCAATCGACCAAATGTTCGAAATGCATTCCGACCGAAAACAACCAAAGAATTGTATGAAGCATTTTACGATGCTCAAGAAGATACATCAATAGGCGTAGTGCTGTTAAGCGCTGAAGGTCCTTCAACAAAAGACGGTGTTTGGAGCTTTTGCTCTGGTGGTGATCAAAAAGCTAGAGGTCATCAAGGCTATGTAGGTGAAGACGGATATCACAGACTAAATATTCTTGAAGTTCAGCGTTTGATTAGATTCATGCCAAAGGCGGTAATTGCTGTTGTACCTGGTTGGGCAGTAGGAGGTGGCCATAGCTTACATGTGGTTTGCGATCTTAGCTTAGCGAGTAAAGAGCATGCTATATTTAAACAAACCGATGCCGATGTAACAAGTTTTGATGGTGGTTATGGCTCGGCATATTTAGCGAAAATGGTTGGGCAAAAGAAAGCACGTGAAATTTTCTTTTTAGGTAGAAACTATTCAGCACAGGAAGCCTATGAAATGGGAATGGTCAATGCTGTTGTACCACACGACGAATTAGAATCAACCGCCTTTAATTGGGCTCAGGAAATATTGGCCAAATCACCAACGTCGATTAAAATGCTCAAATTCGCTATGAATTTAACCGATGACGGCATGGTTGGGCAACAAGTCTTTGCAGGCGAAGCAACGCGATTAGCTTATATGACAGAAGAAGCTAAAGAAGGTCGAGATGCTTTCTTAGAAAAACGTAAACCAAACTTCGATAAAAAATGGATTCCTTAAAAAGTACTGAAGTGAATGAATAAAATTAAACTTTGGCTTTCGGCTTTCCGAATAAGAACTTTACCATTATCTGTTTCCGGTATTATTGTTGGGGGGTTTTTAGCCTACTATAATGGTGTTTTCGAAACTTCAATCTTTGTTCTAGCACTGATAACAACCTTGAGTTTGCAGATCCTTTCAAATCTGGCCAATGATTATGGAGATGGTATGAAAGGAACTGATAATGAAGAACGGATAGGACCTGAACGTGCTATTCAAAGCGGTAATATCAGCCCTCAAGAGATGTTTCATGCCATAAGAATAAATATTCTCGTTGTTATATTCTTTGTTTTCGCTACAATTTTTGCAGCATTCGGACTACATTATTTTTTGTACTCATTTATTTTCATTGTACTAGGTGGCCTAGCTGTTTATGCCGCTATAAAATATACAATGGGCAAATCAGCTTATGGTTATCGTGCCCTTGGGGATCTCATGGTTTTTCTTTTTTTTGGATTACTTAGTGTGATGGGGTCTTATTTTTTATTTGCTAAACAACTCGATCATGTCACCGTTTTACCCGCGTGTGCTATTGGCCTGTTGAGTGTTGGTGTATTGAACTTGAACAACATGCGCGACATCAATAGTGATATTGCCTCCCAAAAGATCACTGTTGCAGTCAAACTTGGTTTTGATAAGGCAAAGAAATATCACGCATTCTTAATAATAAGTGCCTTGATCATCGGACTGTTATTCGGTGTTTTATATTATACAGCTCCATTAAATTTGATTTTTGTATTTGCATATATTCCCCTTATAAAACATCTTTTCACTGTGATCAAAACAAGTAAACCTGAAGCACTAGACGGTCAATTAAAGGTTTTGGCACTTTCTACTTTTGCATTTGCATTACTGTTAGGGATTGGTCATATTTACAATGCAATTTAATTTGTATTTTAGTCTAAATATTTAATCCTATGAAAATTACTTTTTTAGGGCATGCTTGTCTTCAGATTGAGGTAGGAGATACTCATTTGATCATTGATCCATTTATATCAGGCAATCCAAAGGCTTCACATATTAATATTGAAGCGTTAAAAGCTGATTATATTTTATTGACCCATGCGCATCAAGATCATATTTTAGACGTTGAAACCATTGCCAAAATAACAGGGGCAACAATTGTGAGCAATTATGAAATTGTTACACATTATCAAAATTTGAATTTTGAAGGTCATCCAATGAATCACGGCGGTAAATGGGAATTTGAATTTGGTATATTAAAGTATGTCAATGCCATTCATACATCTTCATTTCCTGATGGAAGTTATGGTGGACAACCAGGAGGATTTATTATTGAAGGTGAGCATAAAAACATTTATATAGCAGGCGATACAGCCTTGACCTATGATATGAAATTGATTCCTTTGCATACAAAGCTCGATCTTGCCATTCTGCCAATTGGTGATAATTTTACCATGGGAATAGAGGATGCTCTTGTTGCAAGTGATTTTGTGCAATGTGACAAAATTCTTGGTTATCATTATGACACCTTTGGTTATATAGAGATCGATCATGATGAGGCAAAGCGTAAATTCTTTGCAAGAGAGAAAGATCTGATGTTACTTGAAATAGGAGAATCTCTTGAATTATAAATGACAGCATCCTATAAAAAATTTATTTTAAATTTTAAAAAGCCAAGTGGTACTTCACGAGGCGTTCTTACCGAAAAAGAAACCTGGTTTATCTTACTTTCTCATAATGGAAAACAGGGCATAGGCGAATGCGGATTGCTTAGAGGTCTCAGCATAGATGATGTTCCAGAATATGAAGAAAAAATGCGTTGGACTTGCCAAAATATCAATCTTGGCCTGGCGAAACTCTATCAAGAACTCTCTAGTTTTCCTTCAATCCAATTTGGATTAGAAATGGCATATAAATCTTTAGAAAACGACAATCAATTTGTTTTGTTTCCTTCTAAATTTACCTCGGGAAAAGATGAAATTCCTATTAATGGATTGATTTGGATGGGTGACGTTCAAGACATGAAAATGCAAGTCCGCGAAAAAATTGAACAGGGTTTCTCTTGCATAAAAATGAAAATTGGAGCTATCGATTTTAATTCGGAAATAGCAGTGTTGAAGAGACTAAGACAAGAATATTCAGAATCAGATATTGAAATACGTGTTGATGCTAATGGAGCATTTCATCCTAGTGAAGCCTTGGACAAATTGAAGCAATTAAGTGAATTTAAGTTACATTCTATCGAGCAACCTATAAAACCCAGACAGTATGAAAAGATGGCAATGCTATGTGAAACCTCTCCTTTGCCTATAGCTCTTGATGAAGAATTAATAGGCGTTTTTGGTTTGATGGAAAAACAAGAGCTAATACAATCGATCAAACCCCAATACATCATATTAAAGCCAAGTTTTGTGGGTGGATTTAAAGGAAGCCTTGAATGGATTGCACTCGCAGAAGACAACCAAATAAAATGGTGGATCACCAGTGCGCTGGAGAGCAATATTGGATTGAATGCAATTGCACAATGGACCTATACTTTGAAGAACAACATGCATCAAGGCTTAGGCACTGGTGGATTATTCACCAATAATTTTTTATCACCATTGCAAGTTAAAAATGGTAACTTGCGCTACGAATCGCAAATTGAATGGAACCTAAATACACTGGACCTATGAATTATATCCAACAAGCTTATAAAGGAAAAACTGAGCTCTGGATGTTTATCTTAACTGCCTTTTTAATCTCAGGTATTTTTATTTTAAACTTCATATTGTATCTCTTCACAAGTGAAGAAGATATGGAAGCTGCCTACGCCATGATGAATGAAATTCCGGCAAATATCAATCTTATTATCAATTTAATTCCCTTTGCAGTTCTTCTTGTCCTACTCTTTGTTTTTGTAAAATTTGTACATCAACGGAGCTTATTGTCATTAACAACAGCCAGGTCAAAAATTGATTGGTCACGAATAGCATTTTCGTTTTTTTTAATAGTGTTCTTAACCGTAGGATCATTTGCATTTTCATACTACAGTGATTCTTCACAGATAGAACTGCAGTTCGATCCTTTAAAATTTGCCATACTTTTTATTATTAGTATCATTCTTTTTCCATTTCAAATCGGGCTGGAGGAATATTTATTCAGAGGCTACCTGATGCAACATCTTGGCATTATTGTTAAAAACAAATGGTTTCCATTGCTGTTTACATCGGTATTATTTGGTTTAGCGCATAGCGCTAATCCTGAAGTCGCTGAAATGGGTTATATAACCATGATTTTTTATATAGGGACCGGACTGCTCTTAGGTATAATGACCTTGATGGATGATGGTTTAGAATTGGCATTAGGCTTTCATTTTGGGAATAATTTAATTGCTGCCCTTTTAATAACCGCAGATTGGTCTGCATTGCAAACAGATGCAATATTTAGATATACCGCAGAGGAAGCCACATCAAATGCACTGACTGATATAGTGATTCCTGTACTGATTTTTTACCCGATCATCCTATTTGTGTTTTCTAAAAAATATAAATGGAGTGGATGGAGATCAAAGCTATTTGGATCGGTTGAAAAACCGAGAGCAGAAGACTATAAAATTTTAGAATCGGAATAAATTTAATTCTTAAAAATAGTATTTGCAAGTTTCAACAGTAGCATGTAATTTCGATATAAATTAAAAACAATGAATCCAGACTATTCAAAAGTCCATAATAGATTTAAGATTAATAATGTATCTACAGATCGTGATCATCTTAAAGAAGTGGCCTATAGTTTGGTAAAAGAAGGAGATCCGTTTGAAAAAGAAATAGGAGACTTCTTGTTAGATTGGCTGGATCATAAAGATCATGTCGTCGTACAAACATCTGGATCAACAGGAAGGGCTAAGCGCATCAAATTAAGTAAGCAAAGTATGGTCAATTCGGCCATTGAAACAGGGAACTATTTTGGATTGGGTCCTGGCGATGCGGCCCTTATGTGCTTACCCGCACGATTTATCGCTGGAAAAATGATGCTCGTCCGTGCCATCATGTTAGGATTAGAATTAGATACTATTCAACCAGCTTCGACCATAGTTTTAGCTCCTCGAAAAAAATATAAATTTTGTGCTATGCTTCCTATGCAACTTCAGCAAAGTTTAAAATACATCAACCAATTTCATACCATTATTGTTGGTGGTGCTCCCGTGCATTCGCAACTGATAAATGCCATACAAGATTCAAGAACCAGCATTTATGAAACCTATGGTATGACCGAAACAATTACGCACATCGCCGTAAAAAAATTGAACAAGTTTAAATCAGATGAAGACAAAGCAACATCTTTATTTAATGCACTTCCTAATGTGCAGTTATCACAAGATAAACATGGATGCCTTATGATAAATGCTGAGCATTTGTTTAAAGGAACGGTGAAAACAAAAGATATTGTTAAACTTCATTCAGAAACTCAATTTGAATGGCTGGGGCGCTTTGATAATATTATTAATTCTGGCGGCCATAAATTAAATCCGGAGCGTATAGAAGAAAAAATAGCTTCAACTGTATCGTCCCCGTTTATTGTTTCATCTGAATCCGACAAAACCTTAGGTGAAAAATTAATTCTTATTGTAGAAGGTTCAGAAAATAAGATCGCACTGTCAAAAATAAAAGGTCTTTCAGCGTTTGAAAAACCTAAGCAGGTATATCATCTTCCAAAATTCATTAGAACAGCAACAGGTAAAATTCATCGCAAAGACACCCTTAAATTGTTAAAAACAAATCGTTAACTCATTGAAAAAGGGTCTTCCCTCATTATTGGTTTTAAAGTTTATTGATTAGACATAGCTTTATGTCGAACTTTAAAATTAAATCCAATGAAAACAATCATCACATTTTTACTTTTAGTACTTATAACAGTACCAAGTAAAGCACAGGTAACAGAATTTCAAATTGAAACTAAATCGGTTGAGATCAACGACCTTATTTCATTCGTCGTTGAAACTTTTGAAGCCGAAGACATTGACGCCACGAGCATAACGTTTTTAATTCAGGCCAATTCAGATGAATTGGATGGTGAGAGTCTTGTCATGCTAAAACAAGGCTTCAAATTAATTTCTGAACGATTAAGTGAAGACAGTCATGTTTCACTGGTCACCTATGGTACATTTAATGGCGTGGCACTGCCGAAAACAAATGCCAAAGAGTTAAAATTAATACTTCATACCCTAACCGATCTTAAAGGAAGTATAGTTCAATTTTACAAGGATGGGATCAGTTTAGCTTATGAACAAGCTCAAGAAAATTATGACGAATCAGCTGCAAATTTAGTAGTAATGATTAGAATCAACAAAAAAGCCGAGAACACTGTTGTTGATATTGAAAAGGAAGAAGCGAAGGCTAAAAAGAATAAGAAAAAAGGAGCGCTTTTGGTCTCGGCACTAGCCTTATTGCCGGAAATCATAAACCTGATAAAAGATTAATTTCGGGAACAGGAGATAGCATCAACCTGACCGATAACCAATGAGTCAAATGTGATGATAATAAATTTAGAGCGTTAATAAACGCTCTTTTTTATTGCTGCATTTTAAGATAATAATCCGCCGAATGTTTTCCAGAACCGTAGAACATAAAAAACACACAAAGGAGTAAAGCTATACTTGAAAGCAATAAATTAGTAGTATTCATTTCTCCAATAAAATTAATCATTACTGCTCCTATCAAAATAGGTAATTGTGATATCACAGCCCAGCGGGTCAACAATCCGAAAATGATCATCAAGCCGCCTACCAAATGTGCTGGTGCTACATAATGAATAGCAATCATGCCTCCAGCAAGATTTTGAATAGGTTTAAAAAGATCAATAAGAATTTGAGTGTTACCCATAAAATGTATGCCTTTTACAAATAAGAAGACACCAAGGGCAATTCTAAGAATGTCAAGAGGATAATAACTGTGCTTATTGGCCCACTTGTTTAAAGTTTTGACGCGTCCCATAATAAACAAGATTAAAATTTTGCACTAATAAGATACTGAAAATTAGCGAGATAATAAATTGTAAAATATCAATAATTAATTTTCTTAAATTGCGGGATAAAATTTTACCCTATGAGAGTTTCCATATTTATTGCAGCGTTTATCCTTTATTTTAGCCCTTCTAATGTAAGTGCACAGCAAATTCTTTCCGAAGAAAAGCGAGCCATAATTGTTGATGAAATTCTCGCCGATAGATTCAATAATATGTTACCAAAATTAATGGATAGGGCTAGAATTGATATGTGGATTCTGATCTCTCGAGAATACAATGAAGATCCGGTTCTAAAAACCATGCTGCCTTCAACCTGGTTAAACGCACGAAGAAGGACGATAATTGTTTTTTACAGAAATAAAGCTGAAAATACAATTGAAAAGCTTGCTGTAGCTCGATATAACTTTGGAGATAATATCATCTCTGCTTGGGATAAGGAAAAAGAACCGAACCAATGGAAGCGGCTTGTAGAAATTATTGAAGAACGTAAGCCAAATACAATAGGCCTAAATTATTCAACACATTTTAATATTGCTGATGGAATAGATAAAACAGATTATGAAGAATTCATGACTTTTCTTCCTGAACAATACAAAACAAAAGTGAGATCGGCTGAGAATTTGGCCATAGGTTGGATAGAAACACGAACAGAACGTGAGATGGTCATTTATAATCAGCTTGTTGATATCACACATGATATCATTGCAGAAGCGTTTTCAGAGCAGGTGATAACTCCAGGGATAACATCGACGACAGATGTAGAATGGTGGATGCGACAAAAAGTAACAGACCTAGGTTTAGAAACCTGGTTCCATCCAAGTGTTGATGTGCAGCGCAGCAGTGAGCAAATGGGTAATCATTTATATTCATTCTCAAATCGTCCAGATCATATGATCATTCTTCCAGGTGATTTACTACATTGCGATTTCGGAATCACCTATTTACGACTCAATACAGATTGTCAAGAATTGGCATATGTTCTTAAACCTAATGAAACCAAACCACCCGATTTCCTAATTGATGCACTCAAAAAAGGGAATCAATTACAAGATATTTTCACGTCTAATTTTGAAGCAGGACTTAGTGGGAACGAAATCTTGCTCAAATCATTAAAAGAAGCTAAAGAAGCAGGGTTAAAACCTTCAATTTATACGCATCCTTTAGGAAGTTACGGACATTCTTCAGGACCAACAATTGGGATGTGGGATGCCCAACAGGGACTGCCAGGAGTAGGGGATTATCGATTGTATACCAACACCGTTTATGCCATTGAATTAAATACAACTGTTTTCTTGAAAGAATGGCAACGTGATATTAGAGTGATGCTGGAAGAAGCAGGATTTTTCGGTGAAAATGGTTTCAGATATGTGAACGGAAGACAAACCAAGTTACTGACAATTCCACGTTTAAAAGATCATCAAGGAAATTAGAGAAGACCATACAATTTTGTTAAATTGCGGCACAACTATTGATAGTTAGTATTTGAATTTTTTAAGAACTACAAGCATGCCTAAAAATATAGTATTTTTCGTATTGATATTAATCGCTTCAACTCAATTGGGTATAGCACAACAAGCCGATAGAGTTCAGCGAGGACAACGTGGTTATATTCCACCTCCAAAGTATTCGAGTTCTACATATATTGAATTAAAAGATGTGGAAGAAGAAACCAATCGTATCGTAGAAAAGTGTATTGAAGAATTCGCTATTGATGATTTTCAGCAGCAAATCTTAAAAGGAATGCTGAAAAAGAAGTTTGAAGATGAGAATGCGATTTTGAGCGATAAGAGAAACACACGCGAAGTCAGAAGGAAAAAGATCATAGATCGAAATAATTTATTCTTCGAAGAATTGACTTCTATTTTCACAGTCGAACAAATTAACCAGTATAAGGTGATGGACTTTTCAGAAACACCTGAGGACCGCAAGGAAAAGAAAAAGAAGCGCAAGAAAAAAAAGAAAAAAACGGATACCAAATAAGTCAATTTTTGTCCTAGCACTTTGCAAATCACCACTATTGAGATCGTTTATTTCTGCCTGATCTCAGTTATTATTTAGCATTCTTTTTAGATTTAGTAACTGATTATTTTCGTAAATTGAAGTCAGAAGAAAAATTAAATTTATGAAAAAGCTAATCATATTGTTATTGATATGTCTGGCATCTCAGACCATATTTGCACAAAAAAATGTCGCTGTTTATTGGGATGCTTCATATTCCATGAAAGACCGGAATCTTGATCGGGAATTGAAATTCTTAGACAATTACTTTAAAAAACACACAGAAGCGAATGTTATTTTGTACGTTTTTAGTAATGAAATTCTATTGAAAGAAATATATAAGGTTCGTGGCAGTCAATGGACTGATCTTAAAACCGAATTACAGCAAACGGTTTATGATGGCGCAAGTTCCTATGCACAATTATTCAAGGATGACGCCGATGAATTTTTATTATTTACGGATGGTGTTCAAAATCTTGACCAATTAAATCCGCCAACAACCAAACCTATTCATATTGTCTCCTCTTTAGATCAAACCAATACCAAACAGTTAAAATTGGTTTCTGATTTGAGTTCTGGTCGATTTGTCTATCTCTCAAATGATTTTGGAATTCAAGGAGAGGAAAAGAAAGAAGAATTGGTTACAAATAGAGATGACGGCTTTATTGCAGGTACGATATCTGGGTTTGAAGGAAAATTGGCCAACGTCAGCATTGTCAACCAGTCGTCTAACAATGGAACAGCCTCTGATCCCCAAGGGAAGTATAAAATAAAAGCCGATGAAGGTGATGTCTTGATCTTTTCTTATCTCGGAAAAAAAACGGTGAGCGTTAGAGTGAGTAAGGCAGACATTATCAATATTTCGATGGCCGATATCAAAGAAAACCTTGATGAAGTTGTACTTACAGCCGAAGCAGAAAAAGAGGAATTTGTAAATACCGGAAATACCACAACTAGCGAACGGAGCATTGGATACGCCGTAGAGTCAATTAGTGCTGATGAGATTTCGGCCTTGGATACCGACGTGCAACAAGCAGTAAAAGGACAATTTTCGAATTTATTCTTACCGAATGATACAGCCATAGATGATATTGACCTGAGTCAATTCTTGGGCCGTGGTAGAAATATGACCATTCTTTTAAATCAAAATGGATTGGTTGTTGTCGATGGTGTTCCCCAAGAACAATCAAATTCAGAATTCGGAGGTTTTCGAAGTCGTGCGGTTAGTACAATGAATCCTGACCTTATTGAAAGTATCACTTATTTAAAAGGATTGGCTGCAACCAATAAATATGGAACCCTTGGTAGAAATGGCGTGCTTTTGATCACGACAAAAAATGCGAAAATATCTGAAGGTGTAAGTGACGCTGAAGCAATACCGCTAGGAACTACAGCTACCTATTCTGGAAATGCTGAAATAATGAGTAAATTACCAAATGTACAATACATTCAAGAGCTGACTAAATCACAAACTATAGAAGACGCTTTTGATACTTACCTAAGTTTAAGAAAAGACCATGGTGACTCGCCAATATTTTATTTAGATGCCTATGAATATTTTAAAGGATGGAATAATCCAATACTTTCTGAACGGATCTTGTCTAATATTTATGAAATTTCATTCAATGATCCCAAAGTGCTTAAGGCAATGGCTTACAAGCAACAAGAATCTTCCAATTTTGAAGATGCGGTCTTAACTTTAGAGCGTGTTCTTGAGCTTCAGCCAAAAATGTCTCAGTCGTATCGTGATCTTGCACTTGCCTATCACTATGCTGGTCAATACCAGAAAGCCTTAGATCTCTTCAACAGGATGGAAAAAAAGAGTAATGTTGGAAACGCCGATTTTAGTGGGATTTATAAAACGATCTTCAACGAAACAAAAAACTTGATCGCCCAGCATGGGTCGGAGTTAAATACTGTTGGAACAGATCAAAAATTTATGCGCCCAATTAAATATAAATCTAGAATTGTATTTGAATGGAATGATCTTGATGCCGAATTCGATTTGAACATTATCAATCCTCAGAATCGCTTTTTTACCTGGTCACATACTCAATCAGAAAATTCTCAGCGTATTCTGCAGCAACATCAGCAAGGTTATGGGCTTGAAGAATTTTATCTCACAGAGGCTGATTTGGGAGAATGGAAATTTAATATGAAGTATTACGGTAAAACGTCAAACGACAAAAATCCAACTTTTATAAAGATCACGACCTATAATAACTTTGGATCTTCCAATGAGACAAGATCTATAAAAGTGATTCGATTAGACGAAAAAGATATAGAACAAACCGTAACGAAATTGGTGCTTAATTAAACTTGAATAACACCTAAGTTAAATGGCTTTTCAATTGGCGCATGGTTAGCAGCTTCTATGCCCATAGAGATCCATTTTCTCGTATCTAAGGGATCGATGATTGCATCGGTCCATAATCGGGCAGCAGCGTAATACGGTGAGACTTGATCGTCATAACGTGACTTGATCTTGTTGAATAACTCGTCTTCTTTAGCTTTAGTGATTTTTTCTCCAGCTTTTTCTAACGATGCTTTTTCTATTTGTAACAACACCTTGGCTGCAGAATTTCCACTCATGACCGCTAGCTCAGCACTTGGCCATGCACAGATCAATCGTGGATCATAGGCCTTGCCACACATAGCGTAGTTTCCTGCACCATAGCTATTCCCAATGATAATTGTGAATTTCGGAACCACACTATTACTTACAGCATTTACCATTTTGGCACCATCCTTTATAATACCTCCATGCTCACTTTTACTGCCTACCATAAAGCCAGAAACATCCTGTAAAAAGAGCAATGGAATTTTCTTCTGATTGCAATTGGCAATAAAGCGCGTGGCCTTGTCTGCAGAATCTGAATAGATGACACCACCAAATTGCATTTCACCCTTTGTCGTTTTTACTATTTTTCGCTGATTCGCCACAATGCCCACAGCCCATCCATCGATTCGGGCATAAGCAGTGATAATGGTTTTTCCAAACCCTGCCTTATATTCATCGTATTCCGAGTTATCGACAAGACGCTTTATGACTTCATACATGTCATATTGTTCCGCACGTGATCTTGGTATTAATCCATAAAGATCCTCAGGGTTTTCCTTCGGCTTAACTGCTTTTAAACGATTAAATCCAGCCTTGTCATAATCACCAATTTTATCAACTATATTCTTTATAGTATCAAGAGCGTCCTTATCATCTTTTGCTTTATAATCGGTCACTCCCGAAATTTCGCAATGCGTCGTAGCACCTCCTAAAGTTTCATTATCTATGCTTTCTCCAATTGCTGCTTTTACCAAATAGCTACCTGCTAAAAAGATGCTTCCGGTTTTATCAACTATTAAAGCTTCATCGCTCATAATAGGAAGATAGGCACCACCTGCAACGCAGCTGCCCATCACGGCAGAAATTTGTGTAATTCCCATAGAACTCATGACAGCGTTGTTTCTGAATATGCGACCGAAATGTTCTTTATCAGGAAATATGTCGTCCTGGAGTGGGAGATACACACCTGCGCTATCAACAAGGTAAATGATCGGTAGTCGGTTTTCAATAGAGATCTCTTGTGCTCTTAAATTTTTCTTTGCGGTAATGGGAAACCAAGCACCAGCTTTTACAGTGGCATCATTTGCAACGACAATACATTGTTTGCCTTTTACATAACCAATTTTTACAACCACACCAGCTGATGGGCAGCCACCGTGTTCTTCATACATCTGATCACCAGCAAAACCACCAATTTCAATGGACTCCTTCTTTGAATCAAGCAAATAATCAATACGTTCTCGTGCGGTTAATTTGCCCTTTGCATGATGCTTTTCAATACGTTTTTGACCACCACCTAACTTAACTTTGGCAAATCGCTTATGCAGTTCTGAAAGTAAAAGTTTGTTATGATCTTCGTTCTTGTTAAACTTTATATCCATTAAATGTAGTTTGTGAGCTAAAGTACAAAAGTATAGATTTTAATAATAGAGTTTGCAATACTATAATTATATTACTAGGAAATATATTCCTTGGAATATATATTTTAATATTGTATCTTTACTTTCTAAATAAAGCATATGAAAACAATAATAGCTTTTGGAGGTAGTAATAGTAAAACTTCAATTAATAAACAATTGGCAATGTATGCGGCAAGTATGGTTGATGATGTACATGTTAAAATTTTAGATCTTAATGATTTCAAATTACCCTTGTATGGCATAGACTTAGAAAATGAACAAGGCATTCCTGATAATGCCAACGAATTTTTAAATTTGATCAAAGCTGCAGACGGTATAGTATTGTCATTAGCTGAGCACAACGGCGCCTATTCAACAGCTTTTAAGAATATTTTCGATTGGATGTCTAGAATAGATGGCAAACTATGGAGTGAAAAACCCATGTTGCTCATGGCAACTTCACCTGGCGGTAGAGGAGGAGCTTCAGTTTTAGAAATTGCAAAAAATCGTTTTCCCTATATGGGCGGTAATATTGTAGCCGATTTTTCACTACCTTCATTTAATAAGAACTTTTCAAAAACAGGCATCGAAGATGATGCGCTTGAATCTGAATTAAAGGAAGCAATTAAAACATTTAAGAATGCTTTAAATTGAATAGTATGAGCTCAGAAAAAGAAATTATAAAGAAATACTCTAATGGTGACTTAACGGTTATATGGAAGCCGAAATTATGTATCCATGCAGGAGAATGTGTCAAGCGCTTACCGAAAGTTTATAATCCAGAAGAAAAACCTTGGATCAAAGCAGAAAACGCATCTGAAGCAGCGCTGAAAACTCAAATTGATGCATGTCCATCTGGAGCTTTAACCTATAAATCTCAAAATGAAACTCAAAACGATCAAATTATGAAAGACATAAAAGTAGAAGTATTAGAAAATGGGCCATTACTTATTCATGGAACATTAGAAGTAAAAAAGCCGAATGGTGATTCAGAAATGAAAAGTAAAGCAACAGCCTTTTGCAGATGCGGGGCTTCAAGCAACAAGCCCTATTGTGATGGTGAGCACCGTAAAATTGACTTTAGAGGCTAAAATGGGGAATATTTCTAAAGATATAAACTCTAATTTTCCTAGTGTTAAAGTTAAGGCGCTTCTAAATATTATTTACACAGCTAATTTTATTAAAAGCCATCAGAATGAATTCTTTAAACCGTATGGAATTTCGCCACAACAATATAATATTTTACGGATTCTGAAGGGTGCAAAAGAACCACTAAAGGTGCAAACCATTAAGGATAGAATGATAGAACGCGCTCCTAATGCAACGCGATTAATGGACAAATTGTGTATCAAGAACCTGATCGTTCGGATACCGTGTCCCGATGATAGACGTGTAGTTCATATTGATATTACAAAAAAAGGAATAGACCTATTAGCAACCATAGGTGAAAATATGAATTTGAACCTTATGGATAAATTAAATAAAAACGAAGCAGAACAATTAAGTGACTTGCTCGACAAAATGAGATAAAAAAAATTTGGAATATTAGTTTCCATGGAAAATAAAAAATAATGAAATACAATTCAATAAAAGCGATAGGAAGAAGTGATTATGTCATGATGGGACCAATCGAATTAAGACAACCCATACCAACGCCATCTATTAATATGATCGATCCATTCGTGCTTTTACATCACTATGGACCATATCATATTGATGAAGCAAACAACCCATTTGATCTTGGACCGCATCCACATCGTGGATTTGAACCGATCACCTTTTTAATTCAGGGTGAACAATTACATCGTGATTCCCTAAATAATGAAAGCATTGTAAGGTCTGGTGATGTACAATGGACTACTGCAGGACGTGGCATTATTCACGCCGAAGGCCCAACACAGGAATTTGTTAGAAAAGGTGGGACCTTAGAGGGCATACAACTGTGGCTAAATTTGCCGGCATCAAAAAAAATGATTCCAGCTAATTATCAGCATGTGAAAAATGAAGATTTTGACGTGATACGCTCCGTAGATGAGAAAGTATCCATTCAAGTCATAGCAGGAGAATTAGATGGTGTAAAAGGCAAGATAAAAACGCAAACCGCGGTCAATGCTTTTATGATTGATATAGAAAAAGAAGGTATTCATGAGTTGAAATTTCCAAAAAGCCATCAAGGCCTGATCTATTTGCTAAATGGAAAAGTGAGTATAAATGACGACATCGAATTGGAGTTGGATCAAAGTCAACTACTTCACTTCGAGCAAGATGGAGAAGGATTTAAAATATCTGGTCAGCAGCAAAGCAAATTGCTGTTATTGTCTGGAGAACCGTTAAATGAATCTGTACAAAGTTGGGGACCTTATGTAATGAACAATCAAACTGAGATCATGGAAGCCATGCGAGACTATCAACAAGGTAAAATGGGCTTTTTACCTGTACGTTAAAAAAGCACCCGATCGGGTGTTTTTTATTTTAAAAAAAACGATATTTGCTTTCTATCCCTATAAAATTTAGAATTATGGCAATGAATAAAAATACAGTATTGGCCTGGGCCACCACAATTATGATCGTCGTTGGATTAGGTCTAATAGCACTTGGTGCCTTTAGATATGATGATGTAGCTGGATGGGGCTTCGCTGCTGTTGGCATTGGGTTTTTTGCAATAGCCTGGGTATTCAATGCATTAAAAGGACGCGTTTAAAATGAGTGACGATAAAAAAATAATATTCTCTATGACTGGTGTTAGTAAGACCTATCAAGGTGCTAACACGCCAGTACTTAAAAATATATATTTAAGTTTTTTCTACGGAGCCAAAATCGGTATTCTAGGATTAAACGGTTCTGGTAAATCTACCCTTCTCAAGATCATTGCAGGAGTTGAAAAAAACTACCAGGGAGACGTCGTTTTTTCTCAAGATTATTCTGTTGGATATTTAGAACAAGAACCACAATTAGATCCCAACAAAACTGTTATCGAAGTTGTTAAGGAAGGTGTTGCTGAAACGGTAGGAATTTTAGACGAATACAATAAGATCAACGATATGTTTGGTCTGCCCGAAGTTTATGAGAATCCTGATAAAATGCAGAAGCTCATGGATAAACAAGCCGAATTACAGGACAAGATCGACGCTTCAAATGCATGGGAACTTGATACAAAACTAGAGATCGCCATGGATGCATTGCGCACTCCTGATAGCAATAAAAAGATTGAAGTACTATCTGGTGGTGAACGTAGGCGTGTGGCACTATGCCGATTACTACTCCAAGAACCTGATGTTTTATTATTAGATGAACCTACTAACCATTTAGATGCCGAATCGGTACATTGGTTAGAACATCATTTAGCTCAATATTCTGGAACAGTAATTGCCGTTACTCACGATAGATATTTTCTTGATAACGTTGCTGGATGGATCTTAGAACTCGATCGAGGTGAAGGCATTCCATGGAAAGGTAATTATTCGTCTTGGCTCGATCAGAAATCCAAACGACTAGCCCAAGAGCAAAAGCAAGCAAGCAAACGACAAAAAACCTTAGAACGCGAATTAGAATGGGTGAGAATGGCTCCCAAAGGAAGACAGGCCAAACAAAAGGCACGTTTAAATAATTACGAGAAATTAATGAGTCAAGATCAAAAACAACTTGATGACAAGTTGGAGATATATATTCCTAATGGTCCGCGACTTGGAACCAATGTTATTGAAGCCGTTGGTGTGAGTAAAGGGTTTGATGATATATTACTTTATGAAGATTTGAATTTTAAATTGCCTCAAGCCGGAATAGTTGGTGTTATTGGCCCGAATGGCGCTGGTAAAACAACTATTTTTAGAATGATCATGGGTGAAGAGACTCCAGATAAAGGTGAATTCAAAGTGGGGGAAACCGCTAAGATCGCCTACGTTGATCAAAGTCATTCTAATATTGATCCTGATAAATCTATTTGGCAAAACTTTAGTGATGAACAAGAGTTAATTATGATGGGTAATCGCCAGGTTAATTCTCGAGCTTATTTAAGCCGATTTAATTTCTCTGGAAGTGAACAAAATAAAAAAGTATCTATGCTTTCCGGTGGTGAACGCAACCGACTTCATTTAGCGATGACCCTTAAGGAAGAAGGTAATGTATTACTTTTAGATGAGCCTACTAATGATCTTGATGTCAATACATTGAGAGCATTGGAAGAAGGCTTAGAGAACTTTGCAGGATGTGCTGTGGTTATATCTCATGACCGTTGGTTCCTAGATCGGATTTGCACGCACATTTTAGCATTTGAAGGCGATAGCCAAGTTTATTTCTTTGAAGGAAGCTTTAGTGATTATGAAGAAAATAAACGTAAACGCCTTGGTGGTGATCTCATCCCAAAACGAATCAAGTATAAAAAATTGATCAGATAAAAATTTTACACTATTAACTTCGTAAAATTTAAATCGATTTAATAACTAGTAGTTATCGTATAAGTGACCTTCTCTAAAATCACGATACACTTTATTCTGCTCGTGAATAGACATGCCTTTAGGCTTACTCAATCGCTCATTTTCAGCTCTTAATTTTTTCGATTGTAAAATACCTAAAATCAAAAGCACGAAAAAAAAGGCAACCGTGACTATCAAAATCGTAACAATGCTAATTTGTTCAATCAGTGGAACTGTGATGAGATTCTTAAATTGGGTAATTATCAACATAATAGCGGCAGTTTAGGGGTTAATAGCTTCTCAAATATAATTCAAATAATTTTTAATCATCTTAAAATGAGCAAATTATCGACGAGGTTCAAAAATCAACGATTAGGATACCAATTTAATAGACGAACGTCAATAGCGTCAGAATTATCCTCGATTATTTTCCGAAACTTATCGATTTCACTACACCCATTTGCACCTTATAATAATATTGGATATACAATTCTTGGTTGAAACTCTAATACAACTTTACATCCATAGAATGACAGCACCAACGCTGTTACAAGTGAAGTGTAACCCAAGTTACATAAGGATTTTATGGTGATAAATATCATAGTTTTCATGGCGCTTCAAGAGTAATTTTAAAACATTAAAAAAGTCAATTTAGACACGACTTTTTTCAAATTTTTCACTGTAAATATATGTATTATGAGACACTCTTATTTAAAACTATTAGCATTATTGTTTTCAACAATTCTTTATGCACAAACTGGTCATATTATGCAGGGCGTGGGATCTGTAAATATGTCAATGGGTGGTGCAGCCACTGGGCAACCACTTGATATTTCCGGAGCTTTACAATGGAATCCGGCAGCAGTGTCGGTTTTTGATGAAAATATTTTAAAATTTGATATTGGTTTGTTCTTTTCTTCGCCAGAATTGAGCTCAACGGTTCCTGAATTTGATGATATGGGCCAACCTACAGGCAACTTCTTTAGCGGGACGACAGAAGATGACAAAGGGGTTTCTCCAATGCCGTCCTTAGCCATGGTTTGGGGTAAGCCAGATAGTAAACATACTTTTGGTGCTTCTGCATTTGGTATTAGCGGATTCGGGGTAACCTTTCCTGAAAGTATGACCAATCCTATAAATATGCCTCAAAGTGAAGGCGGTTTTGGTCGTATAGAATCTAATTATATGTTATTACAAATCGGATTGACTTGGGCCTATGAGTTGTCTGATCAGTTCTCGGTGGGGATTCAACCAAATTTAAACTGGGCATCACTCGAACTTATGCCAAATCCAACAGCTAATCCTACAGCCGCTGGATATCCATCTACAAATAACGCCTCAGCAATAGGATTCGGTGGACAATTCGGGCTATATTTTGATTCTGGATCTGGATTTAAGGCTGGTGTAGCTTATAAGACTTCTCAGTCCTTCAAAAAGTTTAAATTTGATAATACCTATCTTGACGGTTCTACTGATAAGAACAGATTCAGAATGGACTATCCTGCTATCTTCTCTGTTGGATTAGGATACTCTGAAGGCGATTTTGACCTTGCTGTCGATTACAGATTAGTAAACTATGAAAATACTAAAGGTTTCTCAAATACAGGCTGGACCCAAACAGCATCTGTTGCTGGATTTGGATGGGATAATATCTCAATTATTTCGGCAGGTGTACAATATAAAGGTGTAGATAAATTACCTATCCGATTTGGGTATACCTATAGTACCAATCCTATTAATAGTGATGTGGCCTTCTTCAATATACCGGCAACGGCTATTATTAAGAATGCATATCAAATTGGCTTTGGATACGAAGCCAATGACCGAGTGACCCTTAACGGTGTTTTCCACTACGGAACAAGTAATGGGGAAACTTCGGGTCAAATATTAAATCCTATGTTTATAGAAATGTATCCTCCCTACGGCGCGATTCCAGGAAGTGAAGTAGCTTATGACATGACAACCTCTATGATCATGGTAGGATTAAACTATACATTTATTGCTAAAGAAGTTGAACAGGACTAAGTTTTAAAGTAATATGATAAACGGCTTTCCAAATGGAAAGCCGTTTTTTTATTTAATCAAAATAATTAGCTAAAAAAATCTGTAACTATTTGTTCATAATATATACATATATTTTAGGCTATATAAATTTTAATACTCATAAAATTTAACGAAATTGCTTATCCAAAATTTTATAAAACCTTAATACACACAACATATGTCAGACGATTTTGATTTATTAGAAACCAATTCAAGCGAGAAAACAGAGAAAGTAGATGTTAATTGGGGAAAAGCCATTGACCAAATGAAATCGAAATTGGCTCAGGAGGACGATCCAGAATCTCGTCAAAAAATATTAAATGCTACTCTCGACGATGTTGTACATATGGCCGAAAAGGACAGAACAACCCTTCTGGACGCCATTAAAGATCTCACCGATTACCAAGACGAGGTAGGTATAATTTTCGAGAATTTCTCATCGCTTAATGCCGATGAACAAAAGATCATAGACAATGCTATAAAACGCTTAGAACGCGCTAAAGTTGAACTTGAAGATGCCGAAAATAAACCAGACACTTGGTGGAATAATCTTTGGGGACGCAAAAGTAAAATAAAGAAAGCTGCCGAAGAATTGAAAAAAGCGCAGCAAGAACGCGACGCTGCCGATACCAAGGCCAAAGCGCTGTTTCAACAACGTATTGAAAGTGCCGATATTCAAACACTTCTTGATGAACTATCGTTTAAAAGTCAAGCAGCTGTAAAACGCCTAAAAGATCGTGAGATCGAAATAAAGGAAGTCGAAGACAAGCTGCAAGATGCTATTATTGAAGCCACCAAAAACCACACAAAAGCACTTGAAAAGAAAAAAGAGGTAGAGGCCAAACTTGAAGAAAACTACGCCTTGCTCAAACAAGCACGTACTGAACTGGAAGAGATCGTCGATAAGCAATCGGCCGAATACGCACAAGCTATTGGTAAGGTCACTCAGCTGGAACAAAAGGCAGAAGAACTGGAAGGTCTTAAAAATGCGTATACAACGCTGGCCGCAAGTAAAGATAGCTTTGTGCATAAACATAATTTAACCATCAAGGTACTGACCTCTCTACGCAGTAATTTACAAACCCATCGCGCTAAATTAAAGTCGGATACCGAAGAGCGCTTAAAATATTATGATGGCTATGTGGTGGCTTTAAAAGCGAGAACCGATCAGGAATTCGCTGCCATTCTTGAGCATCTAGGTGTGAAAACCGATGAGCATATTGGAGAGACCTTGGCCGCTATGCATACTGCTAGTGCCAAAGCGCGTCAGGAAATGATGGACAATATTCCTGTTCACGAAAAAGTGATGCAAGGGGTTTATAAAAGCTATGCTGAAGCCCTTCAGGAGATCAGAGCTAAGGATGCGAAAATTCAACAGAATTTTGCAGAACGCTACGGCATCGATATGAAAGAAATATTTGATGAATATTATAAAGCCGATGCTACTGCACCTTCAGGTGATGACGATAGTACCGGAGGAGAAGATGACAACGCTAAACCAAAAGGAGAAGACGATTTATTATCTTAGTTTTTTGGGCGTTACCCACTTACGCCACCCTAGCTCGTAAAACTGGCTATAAAAGCAAACAGGCTTCAGTGGGTCAGGCTCTCGTCAGTCGCTCTTTGCAAGGAGCTCCAACAAAGACTCCATCCTTAACGCAAGGCGTTCTTCAACTAATTGAAAATTGAAAAATTAATGATCGTTACACCATTAGATTCGGCTATTCTTGATTCTAAAGAGCAATATATTTTTTACCACAAGATGGTCGATTTTGCGCTTAAAGAACTCATTGTAAGCACGCAACGTCAACACTTATGTAACGCTCAGGAAGTTATTTTTTTTAAGCAATATTGTGATCTTCTGTTGTATTCCATCGAAGCCATGCGTGTTAAATATATGTATGACGAAGAAGACAATATGAAGATCGATCTCACCGATTCAGGATTTCCGAATTACTTAGAATTCAGATACCTTTTCAACGATCTGGAACTACGCGATCAATACATTCAAAAATTACCAGATGTAGACCATCTTAAAGAACAATTTTTAGATGTATTACTAAGACAGAAAAAGCATATCAAAAGACGAGATCTGTTTCAAGCAGCATCTATAGTTTATTACACTTCGGTAGACAAACAATTTATTTTTAACCGATTCGTACAGGGCAAAGTAATTCAAGCTCCAGAAGGGATAGATCAGGAATATATGACAAGTTGGAGTTTTTATGACGTGTCACATAACCGACCATTCATGTGCTTTATGTATTTTAATTACGACGGAAATAACATCAATAAAATAAAAGAAAAAGTCTATACAGCATTAAAACAAGCAGCAGATCGTGAAATGTCTTTAGACGCCATGGCTTATGCTCTGGACCGAAAGGTGCCAGAACTTTTTCCAAAAGTGCTAAAACGTATTGATCTAGGACCTGTACACAATGTATTTGCAAAAGATGAAAATGAAATAACCCATGCCATTCTTGAAGGCGTCGCTAAAAAAGACATTCCTTTAGAATCCTATGCCGTATCAATGGCTATTGAAGAAGTTCGCTCAAAAGGGGAGTTTTCTGAAGGTGGTTTTTTCAGTAAGCAAACGCTTCAAAAATGGTCAGATGTGATCAAAGAAAATTATGTATTTGCACCGCATCGTATCATTCAAATGCTGTACAGTAAATCACCCGAACTCATGAATAATTTAGCGAAACCACCAATTCAGGTCGCTGATCTTAATATTGATATAAAAGAATAAAGCAGAATACGCAATACATTAAAATATGGAACACAATTCAACTTTTCCTATAAAACAAAACGAGATCGACATGCTTCGTGAAGAAGCGACCTCGTATATAAAGAACATCACCTGGGAACAAGGTCAGCGTGCTCGAAATAAAGACAACGACAAAGAGGATTCCATTTTATTGTATTTGTCAAGAGCCAAAGGCGCAAATGGTAACACCGATGTGGTTTCCGTTTCTAAAACGATTTTATCATTAAAAAAACGCTTATTGCCAGAATCTGTGGCCCTACCAATATTATTGAACCAAACCTTGTATGCTGTACAAGAAGGGTTAGCGCTTGGTATTTGGATCAAGGACAGCTATTATGACGCTTCTGGATTATCAAGTTTGAGTGAGCGCAAATCGGCCTTAGATAATTCGGGAAAGCGTGAATATGAAAGTAAAATGCAAACCGCATCGGCCTTCATGCTATTTTCAACAGCATATAAAATATTGCATGACCTTAAACCCGTTGCTTCCGATGACCTTAGTGTTATGAAAAATAAGTTTGCCGGCATTCCAGAAGTATCCATAATGTCACCTTTAAAAAGTTTCTCTTGTGCTTTATTCTATTACGATAAATATTTAAGTCATCCAGAAATGATCAAATCAGACAAGGATGTTGTGGATTTTACCGTTGTTTATTTTGAGGCACTCATCGATGAGATTCAACTACGGAAAAGCACACTGGAATATACAGAGACCATTACAGATCGCACCTATAAGCTTGAAAATTCAGATTTTGCCGTCTCAGGATGGAATAACGTTTTTGCAGGCGTAGCCAAAAGCATAGAATTCAATCAAATTCAGTTTGAGCAAATTGTAGGAAACCGTGACGCCAAGCATTTTGCCCGACGTTTAACTGAGCGTATGTTGAGCTACGATTTTACAGAAAAAAAGAACCCGTTTCAAGAACTCGGTGGCTTTATGCCTGTATTTATGGGATACGGAATTCCAGGAACAGGTAAAAGTATGCTTATTGCTGCAATTGCTACACGCTTAAAAAAGCACTGTACCGAACTGGATATTCCGTTTTTATTTCATCCTATGCCAGACACCCTGATCAGTACATTTCAAGGAGGATCGGCAGAGAAAATGGTAGAATGGATGAAGCCATTGCAAGACCCAACCCGACTTATTTTTGCACCAATCGATGATGCCGAAAACAATTTGCAGGAACGTACCGCTCAAGGTGTATCAGCAGGTGTAAAAGAAGTGATAGGTGTGTTTTTAAGATATACCGAAGGTGCCTATGCGGTTAATTATGGAAACAGCTCCATAGGTCTTTTTACAAACCTTCCTGAAATGTTAGATAAAGCCGTAATTTCTAGAGTTCAGGGCCGATTTAAAATTGATGGTGCTCGTACCGATCATGATTTTCTTGATCAAGATCATTTGTGGTGGCGAAAACTTGAAAAGACCATGCCTGGTTTCGTCAATATGGATGACCCCGAAGGTTATAATTATCTCGACGATCAAGGGTTGGCCAAAAATATGGGCGAAATACTGAATGCTGTTGAAAAACCAACCGAAGAACGTGTTTTGGAAGCCTTCGATAAAAACGAAAAATTGCATGAAGACGATGATCACATGTTCTATGCACATCTCTATAAAGAAATACAAAAGATATTCCCGTTCTTCTCATCTCGCGACGTCAGGAATATCCAATCAGCAATATCCTTGCGTCTCACCGATTTCGACTTAGAACCGGATTGGTTCGAATATCCGGAGAAATATTTTAAAAAAGATTATGATACCAAATTCAATATGTTGCAAGAATTGATGAAAGCCAATATGAAAGGCCTGAACTTTTCTGATATTAGAAAGCAGGAGGTTATACGCTATTTAGACAATGTAGCGACCATTGCCGACACCGACTTCAAACGTAAAGTCGATAAGCGTGTCAATGAATTAAATATTGAATTGGAAGCGAGAGATCAGTTTGATAAACTTAACAACGACTAATAAAGCGGTAGATGCAAAAATTACAGGCAGCCAATCTTTATCGTAGTGAGCTTATTCCAATTAGCGGGAAATTAGTAGACCGTTACAATGACTGTTTAAGAACACTTGGATTCAAGCCAACCAAGTTGAAAAACTTTTCGATTGATGGCATTGGTTGGAGTCCAGAAATTGCCGAAGAACGAAAAAATGTGGATTACTTGAATCATGGCGATGCTAATCCGCATGGCATAATAATTTCACCGCTTCAAAAAGGGAAGCCTGTTTATATTCCTTTTCATTCCTTTGATAAGGATATGATGAAATTCATATTTAAAACCTATGAAAAGCAAATAAACGATATCACCCGAGATTGCGCCATTTGTTTGGATTTCGATCAGAATATCGATGCCTTCTATGAGCCTTTGGATGTGCTGAAATACGATCAGGTAAAAATTGCTTTTCGACTCATAAATGATCTGGATAAAATTCAGCAAGAGCAATTAGATCTTATCGAAAAATTCAAATCAAACAATAACTTTATTGATGAAACCATTCATGAAGAACTGCTGCAGTCGGCAAAAAAACATGGCGACCTCCGGAATAGAGAATTGGTTTTAGCACCGATTCTTTTTGAAACCAATTCCTTCTTTACTCGGGCATTTGGTGGCGTTTTTATATTGCGAGATTTTATATCTACCATTATTGTGTTTATAGATGAAGAATCGCATAAAGAAGCCATAAAAGATACAGCTCATGACGTTTTGATCTATCATATTTCTCAATCTGAATTAATGGACAAGCTCCGTGATCATCTCATTATTGAATGCGAGTTGGAAGACGTGGTTAAAACAAAAAGATATGAGCGTATAAAAAAGTTTATGTTTTATAAGGAACTTGCTAAAACAGAACATCCAATAAAAGATATTTTATCAAGTAAAATCCTATTTAAAAGCTACCTGAATAAAATTGAGGTAAAAGCTCTTAAGCGTGTCAATGGCGTAGAGATTTATCTCGAAAGACTTGAACGAAGTAATGCTTATAAAATACCAGATCTGGTTTCCCAAGATTTTTACCATGCTTTACATCAACCGCATTCATCACTAGACGTGAAACACCAAGATCTTATTTGGAAACTCCTAGTTAATGTATCACCTCGAGATGTGTTGTTTTTGTATTGGTATGATAAACAGGAGTTTTATACCCAATTTGAGGCTTGGGATGAGAGCTTTCAAGATTGGGTAATTGAAACTATTAGTAACAATATTTAAGTTTTTTAGACTAATTTTATAAAGACATAATAAATCAAGATCATGACTATTGAACTCATTGTATTTGTTGGCGCTATTTTATTTGGGATTCTTTTATACTGGAGGGAATCTAATGGCAATGGAATGTACCGTTTTGTGAATAAGATCGTCAATTCAAAGGCCTTACAAATGAAAGCTGATGATAAAACGGGATTCGTATATCAGCAGAAATTTATTCTCCGATTGGTATACGTTACAGCACTTTTCTTAGTTCTTATGTTGATTATGAAATTCTTAATTCCAATAAATTATACAACGGTTTCAATTTTTGCTTCCCTTATTGTTGGAACCATAATAGGAACATATGTGGCCACTTTTGTGCTGAAATCAGGAAAGATCATCGAAGAAAAAGGAGATTCTATTGAAGATATTGTAAGTGATACTTTCGAAAAAGGAAAGGACTTTATTGAGGATATCACTTCTAAAGATGATGCTGAAGAATTGAGCTCAGATGAAGTCCCAGAAGAGAATACCCCAATTGAACCTAACGAGAAGAAAAGCGCCAGAGAGCGTTTAAAAGATAAAGGGTATTTAAAATAGAATTAACCTTCCTAATTAAATAAATTTCAAGAATGATAAAACGATATTGGCAAAAAGGAACTAAGCAAAAAGTAATGACAATAGCATTAGCTTTAGTTTTGTTCTTTGCACTTTTTATTCTGCGTGATGATTACCAGCCTGGATTACTCTTTATTCGAAAATTCATCTTTGTTATTTTATTTTGTTCCTTAGTGCTTTGGTTAGGTCTAAGAAAATTTAGACGAACGGCAAATTCAGCATCTCGACTTGGTATTCTTGTAGTTTTGATAGTTTTCTTCGGAATAATTTATGCCGTAGGTTGGCATTTCAAAATGTATGATTTTATGAAAACATACAATGTCTTTAATGATCTTAATAAAATTGAAATAAACGAATTGCCTCTAACTCAAAACGAACGAATTCAACCATTACGCAATGTGTTTTCTATGGCTAACGAATCGGTAGGTGAGACCAAAGATGTGTCATTACCTCATTTGGTTAGGGTAGACGGTGAGAACAAATGGACGATGGCCATTCAACCAACGGTGAAATACATTTGGCAGCGTATTACGGACAACACCGAAGAGGTATTTTCGGTATCAAGTACGACACCATTTCCGCGTTTTTCAAACGAAAACAGAATTCCAGTTACCTTTTCTATTGGCGAAAGTTTAAAGTTTAGCCGTAATTCTTATAATGCTGTTGTACAGCGTTTTGGAATTTGGAAATTATTGTCCTATGAACCAGGAGATGTGTTCTATATGAAGGACGATTCAGGTAAATGGGTTCAGGTGGTCAGCCTAATTCGTTGGAAGGGATTCTTTTTTCCTTACCCTACTTTTGGAGGTGTTATGATCATAGATAACGGTGAACATGATTTTAAGGATTATGTCGAGCGCTTGCTTATAGGAAAAGGAACCTATGTGAGCCCAGATGATATGGAATCATACGAATTTCTTCAGCGTCAAAATACCTTATCAGAAAAAGTATCTCGCTTGCAGGCAGAATCTTTAAAGTTCTTAGGCGGATTTAGTGATCCACTACCATGGAACATGGAAACCGCTGTAAAGATCCCTGACTTACCAGATGATCAGAATCAGCAACCCTTTGTGACAGATTTCGATTTTTCTGAATCCAATTCGGGTGCTTATAGTGGCTTATTTCACTGGTTTGGGTTAGAACCAGTTGGTGATGAACGTACTAGTTTGAGTTACAGTGTTTTTATTCCAGCTGATGGCACTAATAAATTGTTCTATTATGATCATGCATCAAAACGTCAAGGATATGCTGGAGTTTCGGCGATGCCTTTAAAAGTCATCGAATCTCGTAAAGAATTTGACTGGTCGGTTAATAAACCTGTAGAATTTCGGCCATACATAAAGGACATTGCTGGAAGAAAACGCATGTTTTTCTTAGGTACTATTTCTTCAATAAGAGAAGATGATGCCGGAAAATTTGATGGCTCAGCTACACCTGATCTTGCGTTGATAGATAGTGAATATCGAGATGTGATATGGATCGATGTCAAGCATCCTAGTCGATGGGATAAAACGGTTTACGATCAATTAAATGAAGCCTGGCGCTCCAGTGAAGGCATTGGTCACTATTATGTGGAATCAACAAAACAGATCGATGTAGTACAAACGGCGATGGATTCTCTAAAATCCATTCCAAAGGTAAATACCAATCAGAAAATAATAGATGATTTACAACGTAAAATCGACTCTTTAAAAGCTATTAACAATTAGGAAGTATATAAGATCATTTTAATGTTACTTCTTACATATGGGCTTTTTTCTTCTAATGGAATTTCTTTAAAGCCATATTTTCTATAGATATAAATGGCATTTTCAAGTTTGGTGTTCGAATAGAGCATCAAAGCTTTAAATCCTTTGATTTTTGCAAAATCTATACAATGTTGCATTAATTTTTGACCAAGTTTCAGTCCACGCTTATCAGTATGAACCGCCATTTTAGTCAGTTCAAATATTTCTGGCTCATCAGTAGGCATAAGTGCCACAGTTCCAACGGGCTTCTGATCCATAAGAATAAAGAATATATAACCTCCTTTATTGATGATATAGGTGAGTGGTTGGCTCAATACTTCTTCATCAAAAGGTTCAACATAAAAATGAGTTCGCAGCCATTCAATATTCAATTCATAAAATACTTTAGCAAACCGTTGATCAAAAGATATAATATTATTCGTCATAGCTGTGATCCAAATTCGCGCATTGGTCGTATATAGATTTAGAACTTGTATTTGAAATGAGCATTAATTTGAATTGTTAATAAAAATTATATACAATTTTTTGCAGGTGATTAAAGGAAATATAAGGTTTACTAAATTTAATATTTAAATAACAAAAACGAAATAAACAGGATATTTAATTATGGAAAACAAAACTGAAAGTTCAAATAGAAGTTTAAAAGTGGTCTTAGGGATCTTAGTGGCTTTACTTTTAGCTACTGCATTTTACACCTATAATCTGTACAATGATGGGAAGGCAACTGAAGCACAGTTACGTGAAGAAAAATCTGTAGTACTTAAGGACCTTAACAACATGGCCGAGCAATATGATATTGCTATTGGCGAAAATCAATCTGCAAATGCCAAGCTGGTAGAAGCGAGGGAGCGTTTAAAAGGATTGATAGATTCATTAAAAGTTTCTGAAAATAGTGTTAAAAGCCTATGGCGATACAAAAAGAAATTTTTAGCACTTCAAGAAGAGATGGATTTTCTACTTGCCGAGAATGATTCATTAAAGGTCGAAAACAAATTGTTGGCAACCACATTAGATAGTACTAAAGTACAATTGGAAGAACGCACAATATTCAACGATTCATTATTGGCTCAGAACACAGAATTAGCCGATATTGTTGAAACAGCAGCAGTTTTATCGACTGTAAATCTTAAAGGATTTGGGGTCATTGTTAGAAGCACTGGAAAATTAATTCCTACCGAACGTGCACGTCGTACAGACAAAATTAGAATATGTTATACGGTACCGAAGAATAGTCTTGTGGTTCCAGGAGATAAAGAATTTTTTGTTCAGGTCATCGATCCGAAAAACAATGTACTTGGTTTAAATCAGCAAATTCAATTTGATGAAAAAGTATTGAACTACAGCTTAGTGAGTAAATTCAATTATGAAAACGCAAATCTTGATGTATGTGAATTTATTTCTGAATCAGATGACGCCTTTGAAAAAGGGATGTATGCAGTAAATGTTTTCTCTGAAGGGACCTTAGTGTCATCTTCACAATTTTCACTTAAATAAAATTGATTAATAGCAATTTATTAATTGATTAATAGCGAAAAGCCTTAAATTTTAATTTAAGGCTTTTTATTTATGAGCTTTCCTTTGATATAAACTTGGTCAATATGATCGCTTCCAAATGCATAGGGTAAAAACTGATAGCTAGGAATGGCTTTTGTTATTATAAAATTAGCCCTTTTCCCGCGTGATATACTGCCATATTCATTTTCTATTCCCATTGCATAGGCAGCATTTATAGTTGCTGCATTGATGGCTTCTTCAGGTGTCATTTTCATTTTTATGCAGGCCGAACTAACAACTAAGTTCATGTTACCGCTAGGTGAAGATCCCGGATTATAGTCAGTAGCTAAGGCTAGAGGCAGTCCGGCATCGATTAGTGCACGTGCTGGCGTATAAGGAATGCTTAAAAAATAAGAACATAGGGGTAGAGCAACAGGCATTGTTTTACTGCCTTTGAGTGCCATGATATCATTTTCATCAAGTTCCTCCAGGTGATCAACAGATCGTGCATTGTGTTTCACACCTAAGGCCACACCTCCTAAAACATTAAACTGATTCACATGAATTTTTGGTGTTAAGCCATAAGGCTTTGCAGCAGATAGAATTTTATCTGTTTCTTCGATTGTAAAATATCCTGATTCGCAAAATACGTCAATATATTGTGCTAACGATTCACTTGATATCTTCGGGATCATCTCTTCTATAATGAGATCGATATAAGCATCTTTATCATTTTTGAATTGCATTGGTACAGCATGGGCTCCCAAAAAAGTAGATCTTACTTTTATTGGATACGCTTGTTTAATGCGCTTGATAACCCGCAGCATTTTTAGTTCTGAATCTGTCGTTAGTCCATAACCAGATTTAATTTCTATGGCACCGGTACCCATAAGAATGACTTCTTCAATTCGCTTTATTGATTGATTGTATAAGTCGTCTTCTGAAGTGTCTTGCAGTTTTTTAGCCGAGTTTAAAATTCCACCGCCTCGATTTGCTATTTCCTCATAGCTTAAACCATAAATTCGATCCACAAATTCCTGTTCTCTATTTCCAGCATAAACGATATGAGTATGGCTATCACACCAGGTTGGTAAGACAATTTTTTGATCAAGATCTATGGTTTCTTCAGCGGTAATGCCATTTAGTTTAGACATTGAGCCGTAATCTATAATAGTGTCTTGGTCAATCAGTAAATAGGCATTTTTAAGAGTTGGAAGGATATTCATTTCAGAACCAGCGATATAAAGAGTAGGCTCATCTCTTACTTGTAAAAGTTCTTTGATATTAATAAAGAGTTTTGACATTAGCGAATTTTAGTATTCTGTTACCGAATTTTGGTAAAAATATAAAATTAAAAGTTGACGTTTTTTTTCGAACCCAATTATACTTTACCAAATTATTATATCTGTAGGCATGAGAATTATTAACTAGCAAAAAAAAAAGCAGATGAATCTGTCATCTGCTTTTTACTTTTTTTATGAAAATTGTTATTCCTTAATAAACTTGAATGTCAATTTCTGATCATGCAGCGTTAAAAAATAAACGCCCTTAGTCATATTAGAAACATCAAGTGATTGGGAGTGTTCTAACTTTGTTTTAAGAATTTCCTTACCAAGAATATCATAGACCGAAATCATAATACTTGAATTTAATCCTTTGAAATATAGTTTGCCTGAACTCGGATTTGGAAAAATTCCAATTTGAGTCATCGCATTATTTTCTAATGATAGCGTATAAAATTGGTTGATAAAAATATTGATCTTATCATCATTATAGGCAACTGAAGCAATATCTATGTCATTATCAAGATCAAAATCTGCGAAAGTAAAAGTATACGCTTGGCTCTGTGTATTGTCGATCACAGTTTCTGATCCAAATCCACCCAGACCATCGTTTTTAAACCATACAATATCATTCCCAGGGCCTGCGGTGGCGCTTGACAACACAAAATCTTCAAGTGAATCATTATCTAAATCACGAAAATCAAGGCAGGCTGGATTAGCAATACTTGTTGACAATATTGTTTCATCATAGGTAGCTATTCCTGGGGCAACAGGGGTTCTCTTAAACCATGATGGATCACCTTCCAAGTCTGTTACTAAAATATCGAGATTGGCATCATTATCGACATCAGCCACCATTATACTAAAAATATAGTCCTTAGTGTCATCAGCAACTGGATTTACATCAGCCGTGAACGCCCCAGTACCATCATTGTAAAACAATTCAACGCGACTGTCATTAGGTGTCCCGTAATCGATAGAATTTGCAATTACCGCGTCAATATCTCCATCGCCATCCATATCATCAATTGCGAATGCTCCTGGTTTTACTATAGTATTGTTAATTATATTTTTCCCACCGAAGCTACCCGTTCCATTGTTAGAAAACCAAACCACCTCATTTCCCAAATAAGCAGATACTGCCAGATCTAGGGTGGAGTTGCCGTCCATATCTTCGGCATAAATTTGTCCAGCGCCATCTAAAGTTGAGGAGATTACAGTTTCTGCAGAAAAGTTTCCCGCTCCATCATTTTGAAACCACACTAATTTACCATCAAAATAAGAAGTTGCAATAACGTCGTTATTACCATCATTGTTGACATCAGCAATTGCAACGCCGCCAACACTGTTCATTGTTGAGCTCAAGGGTGTTGTTTGTAAAATAAAATTACCAGTTGTGTCATTTTTCAGCCAAAAAACGGAGTTGCCAACACTTGTTCCAACGACGATATCTACGTATTCATCACTATCAATTAAGCCCGAAGTTACGTTGTAGGGTGCATCACCCCCAATGGCTGGTAATGGGATGGATTGTGATAAATTGAATGAGGTTTGACCAGATGCATGTGCTATCGTAAAAAGCAAGCAAAACCATGAGTAAAAATATAGTCTCATCTCATTCAAATTAATTCAAAAAATGCTTCAAAGCGTGTAGATTCAATTAAAACTATTCTTTTACAAATTTGAATGTCTTTTTCTGATCGTTAAGAGTTAAAATATAGACACCACTAGCCATATGAGAAACGTCAAGTACTTGATCTACATTAAGATCAGCCTGTAAAATCTTTTTTCCTAAGATATCGTAAATAGAAACTGTAAAGTCGCTATTTAAACCTTTAAAATTTAATACGTTTGAGGTTGGATTAGGGTAAATACTAATAGAGGTCAAGTTTGAACTTTCAATATTTAAAGTATTATATTTTAAATTTTCAAACCAACTAAGGTCATCATCTGCATAGGCACATTGTGCAATATCCAAATCGCCATCATTATCAAAATCTACTGCCGAAAACACAAAAGCCTGTCTTTGTGAATCATCAATAATAACTTGTGGACCATAAGGATTCTGACTGCCAGAACCGTCATTAATGAACCATACAAGGTCTCCAGCTCCGGGGTCTGTATGCGTCCCGCTGCTTAGAACAATATCATTATCACCATCATCATCAAGATCTACGTGTTGTGCGACAGCAGGATTTGCAATAGTTGTAGAAATGACTGTTTCTGTATAGCCACCAACACCATCTTCTTCAATCCAATAAAGAGCACCTGCTCCAGGAGAGGTTTCTACTTCAGTTACCAGAATATCTAAAAAGGCATCACCATCTAGATCTTCAAAAGAAGCATTGAAAATATAGTTTTTACCTGTAGTAACAGAAGTTCCATCTTTCGTAAAATTACCTGCTCCGTCATTTCTAAAAATTTCGACTACATCAACATTTCCAGAAGCAGTAGCCGTAGAAATAACAGCGTCCAGGGGACCAGGTGCGGGTTCGCTTAAATTTTTTAATTGAATAGAACCTGGAAACGACAAGGTATTGTCAATAGTTGTTGGGCCAGAAAAATTTCCTGAACCATCATTTGAAAACCAAACGACTGAACCACCGTCATAAGCTGTAACCGCCACATCTATTGTTCCGCCTGCATCAATAGTTCCAGTAGCCAAGCCACTTGCACCGCTAACAGTCCCTATTGCTGGTTGCTCTGTAAAAACACCAGATCCATTATTTGAATACCATACGACATTATCACTGGAATAGCCTGTTCCTAAAATATCTAGGAATGTATCTCCATTTAAATCGACCAACTGAAGTCCACCAATACCGGTAAGTAGCGTATTGGTAACAGGGGTTTGTGCTGTAAATGTAAATGGTTCGACTCCATTATTTTTATACCATATTAAGGTATTGTCCACGTCAGTGCCAACAATAATATCAGCATAAGTATCACCGTCAATGTCGCCTGTTGCAAGGGTATAAGGATTATTCCCTGTTGAGCCATTAATGATTTGTTTGGCAACAAAGGTAGTTTGAGCATTCATAAAGGTTGTCAGACAAATAACTGAAAGACAAGTAAGTAAAGTTTTTTTCATTTTTAATAGATTTAGTTTTTTCAAAGGTATTAAATTAATTCCGAATCCGGTATTATATCGATGTTTTTTGTAGTTAAGCGTTATTTTAATCCGCCCACCATATCTTCAGGTTGAACCCATTTATCATAATCTTCAGCACTGACATACCCCAAATTTATGGCTTCTTCTCGAAGTGTCGTCCCATTTTTGTGAGCTGTATTAGCTATTTCAGCTGCTTTATAATAGCCTATTTTTGTATTTAAAGCAGTAACTAACATTAACGAATTATTCAGTAATTTTTTAATGACGGGCTCATTAGGTTCGATTCCAGATGCACAATGCACATCAAAACTCACGCAGGCATCTCCAAGCAATCGTGCTGATTCTAATAAGTTTGCGGCCATAACTGGCTTAAAGACATTTAATTCATAATGGCCCTGCATGCCACCAACGGCAATGGCGGTATCATTCCCAATAACTTGAGCACAGACCATAGTAAGAGCCTCACATTGGGTTGGATTTACTTTTCCAGGCATAATTGAACTTCCAGGTTCATTGGCAGGGATGATTATCTCACCAATACCACTACGAGGACCGGAGGCCATCATACGAATATCGTTTGCAATCTTATTAAGAGAAACGGCCAATTGTTTTAAGGCGCCATGAGATTCAACAATGGCATCATGAGCTGCAAGAGCTTCAAACTTATTTTCAGCAGTTATAAACGGCAATCCTGTAAATTCAGCAATATATGCTGCTACTTTTTTTGCATAGCCATTTGGTGTGTTCAGGCCAGTTCCCACAGCTGTTCCGCCAAGGGCTAATTCACTAAGATGATCCAGTGTGTTTTCTAGGGCCTTCAAACCATGATCTAATTGGGATCTATAGCCAGAAAATTCTTGTCCTAAAGTTAATGGAGTTGCATCCATTAAATGGGTGCGTCCAATTTTTACACAATTTTTGAAATCTTCAGATTTCTTTTTAAGGGTATCTCGAAGTTGAGAAACACCTGGGATCGTGTTTTCAACGATCATTTTATAAGTTGCAATGTGCATTCCAGTAGGAAAGGTGTCATTAGATGATTGTGACTTGTTCACATCGTCGTTGGGTTGAATTGTTTTTTCACCTTCCCCAATTTTTTTACCAGAAATTTGTTGAGCGCGATTGGCTATGACCTCATTTACGTTCATATTGCTCTGGGTTCCAGAACCGGTTTGCCATATAACCAATGGGAATTGATCATCGTGCTGACCAGCCAGGATCTCATCACATACTTTTGCTATTAAATCGCGTTTCTCATTATTTAAAACACCTAATTCACAATTGGTATAAGCTGCTGCTTTCTTTAAATATGCAAACCCATAAATGATCTCTAAAGGCATAGATGCTGCAGGCCCTATTTTAAAATTATTTCGTGATCGCTCTGTTTGAGCGCCCCAAAGTTTATCGGAAGGAACTTTAACCTCACCCATTGTATCTTTTTCTATTCTGTAACTCATATTCACCAGGCTGTTTTATAGAATACAAAATTACGATTTTTAAGCTTCGTGAATAGGCAATCTCACTTAATTATTAATAGCCTTATGTTAATAAATATGAGCATTTGAAAACCTGTTAATAAATCTCAAATTGACTGTTGCAAAACACATAATGTTAACTTATCTTTGTGACAACTTTTAAAACACGTATTAAATGTTCGAATTTGATCAATATTTAGGATTTTTAGCATTTTTAACCATATTGACCATAGGATTTTGGTTAATGATTTTTTTGATAATGTTCGTTGTTCCTTATTGGATAGGAGGTTCTTTAATTGAACGCATGAAAGAAAGACGTGAAGAGAAAAAAGCCAAAAGAGAAGCTTAAAAAAATCTAATTCATATAAAAAAAGGAAGCACAATTGCTTCCTTTTTTTATTCTTTTACTTTTTCTATCCTTCAAACTCTAAATCATCATCACCACCTTGTCCATTGGAACGTTCACGTTTTTTCTTTTGATTGAATCTATAGGTAAATGAAACATTATAGCTGCGCTGACGCCATTGAAAAGTTCCAGTAGAATTAAATGTTGGTGTAAATGAATCACCTACACGTTTTCGTGTGTTAAATAGATCACTTACTCTAAAAGCCAACGATCCATTTTCATTGAATACATCCTTACTAAAGGCAAGATCAGTTGAGAAAATACCTTTATTTTTACTTTGGGCCGTTTCACTAGGTCCACGATAAAATAAGCGAGTCTGCCAATCAATCGCTCCAGGTAATGTATATTTTGCATTAAGTCTGGCAAACCAACTTAAATTTTCGGCATCAAAATTCTGACCTTGATAATCTCCTTTTGTAATAGATTGGAATAAATTGAAATTAGCATTGACATTAAATTTTCTATTAGGTCTGTAGGTAAAGGTGATTTCACCACCATATCGGTCATTTGTTGCTAAATTTATTGGTCCTCTTATTACCACAGGTACAAGATCATAGTTGGCATTGATTTCGTCAAAATCTGGATCATTGATGTTCACCGTTTCATTAGTTTCAAAACTGTAGAAATCATCTGTGGCTCTTGTAATAAATGAGAAAATATCTGTCGCATGCTGAAAATAAACCGATCCGCTTATAGTTAGCTTGCCCAATCTGTTTAAATAACCAATGTCAAAGGCATCTGAAATACTTGGATCAAGGTCTGGATCTCCTTGGAAGAGACTCGTGGGGCTACTTCTTGAAGGAAATGGGTTTATAAAACGCGAACGCGGACGTCTAATTCTCCTACTATAACCAATGGTAAAACTTTCATCTTCTGTAATTTCATAAGCAAGATTCACCGTTGGAAAAAGTTGCGTGTAATTTTTCTTTTCAAAATTACCGCTGGTTATTTGATTAATGGTAATGCGCGTACTTTCCATTCTTAACCCGAGTAAATAAGAGAATTTTTCTCCAAGTTTATTTCCAAATTGAGAATAAAAAGCATTTACATTTTCATCATATAATAGGTTATTACTCAATGCCGAACTCGGCTCGAAGTTAATGCCGTCATCACTAAATGCAACATTGTAATCAGTATCTAATTTATTGAAATTACCTCTGTAGCCCAATTCAAATTGTCCGTTTTCACCTAATGGTTGTACAAAATCTGTTTGTATTAAAACTCGATCTTGCGCCTCAACAGTACTTACATCCTCAACATCGGTTCCATCTTGATTTACGAACGATCTTTCATCTTCTTCACTGGTCTCATACTGAAACTCAAAGGTCAGTCTGTGGTCGCTATTGCCATTCCATTGTTTATCTAAGTTTAAGGAATATTGAATGGTCTTGTCATCTTCAAGTTCAGGATCAAATCTAGTTGTTCGAGTTGTTGTTCCGAAGGCGTCAGTTTCGTCAATCAAATTGATCGTATTACTTTCATTATCACTATTTCTATAAACAATAGAATTCGTAATTGAGAAGGTATCATTAACATACCATTCTACGCCAAAATTTGTGTTAATGCCCTTTCTAATGCGATCGAATTCACGATCTTCCGTTAGGAAGGTACTCGGATCATCATCGTTGAAAAATTCAGTTTCAGTGAAAGAATTTCCTGGAACCTCTCTATAATTATATCCAGTTGTATTAAAGAAATTAAAATCGCCAGTTCTGTAATTTATATTCCCAGAAATACCTGCTGAAGTAGGGTAGCCACCATTAACTGTGATCGCTCCGTTTAAGCCCTGCAACTTACTTCGTCTAAGGATGATGTTTAAAATTCCAGCTGTTCCTTCAGCGTCATAACGAGCAGAAGGTGAAGTTATGACTTCAACACGTTCGATAGATTCTGCAGGCAATTGGCGTAAGGCATCTGTTGAGTTTAAGCCCACCAATCCGGACGGTTTTCCATTGATTAATATACGAACATCATCATTACCTCTTAATGACACATTCCCTTCAACATCGACAGAAACAGAAGGCACATTATCCAAGACATCGCTTACGGTACCTCCGCGCACTGTGAGATCTTTTCCAATATTATATATTTTTTTATCTAATCTGAACTCTACGGTTGTTCGCTCGGCAATGATCTCTACTTCATCTAAGGATTCGGCATCTATTTCTAGTGCAAAAGATCCTAGGTTTTCATCCTGAATCAATTTCTTGTTTGAAATGGTAACTTTTTTAAACGAAATAAATTCAATGGAGATATCATAGACTCCGGCAGGAACAGGTATTCTAAAATTCCCATCAACATCTGAAATCCCCCCAGTTACAATCCTGTTTTCTAATTGACTAAAAAAGGCAACAGTTGCATATTCCAACGGAACGCCGGTATCTTTTTCGATAATTGAACCAGATACGATCACCTCTTTTTGAAGGTTTGGGCTGGTAATTTCTTTGGTATTGTTTTGTACAATTGGTGTTGATCCACCTGGAGTTTGTTGAGCCAAAAGTAGGCTTGCAACAAAAGATAAAATAAGGGTTGGTAATATTTTATTCATGAGATTAGTTTCCAATTTAGATGCCAAAAATAGACCAAGGTTTATTTTACTTTGGTTAATGTTGTGTTAAAAGAATTAAGGTGGAAACTAATTATTTGTTAAATGAATATAAATATAGAATGAACAATCATTAAAGAATATCAAGGATTAGCTCAGGAGGACGCCCAATCACGGCCTTGTTACCATTGATTACAATTGGACGTTCAATAAGTTTTGGATATTTCGCCATAACTTGAATTAGCTCTTCATCTGAAAAATCAAGGTCTTTAAAATTTTCTTTCCAAATGGATTCGTTTTTGCGAATAAGTTCAATTGGTCTTATCTTTAAAAGCTTAATGATTTTTCCTAATTTCTCTTCACTTAATGGGGTGTCTAAGTATTTGATCACCTTATAATCTGCCTTCTTGGTTTCAAGAATTTCTAAGGTATCTCTCGATTTGCGACAGCGCGGATTGTGATAAATAATGATCATATTTTTTTAGCTAGGGATTTCTGCGAAAATAAGCAATAATTATTCATCGGAGCTTTTTTGGCCCATCATCATTAAGTATGCTTTTAGAAACTCTTCAATTTGTCCGTCCATGACAGCATCAACGTTGCCGGTCTCTTGGCC
>JABDMU010000070.1 GCA_013001285.1 Flavobacteriaceae bacterium | reverse complement strand
CAAAACATAGAGATCTTTTTTAAGATCATTGAAATAAATAAAATAGGTTGCTATTAGTCCTACCAATAGCACGATTATGCCATTTCTTAGATGTATTCCTCCATTTGATTTGTACCAGTTTTCGGTTCTTTCTTCTTTTTCAAAATCAGTTTTCTCTTCTTCCTCAAAAGCTTTCATTTCCTCAGGTGAATATTCCTTCGATTTGATCACAGTCCATAAAACGGCAATAAGAAAAACTAGTCCACCTATGTAAAATGAATATTTCACCGAATCAGGAATTATGCCTTCAGGTGCTGTATTTGCAACGCCAAAATAAGTTAGGATGAGCGGAAGTTTTGATGCCACATAAGCTCCAATTCCTATGAAGAAACTCTGCATTGCAAAACCTTTTGTGGTTTGGTGGTCTGGTAAATTATCACCAACAAATGCGCGAAACGGCTCCATGGAAACATTTATCGAAGCATCCATGATCCACAGCATACCCGCAGCAAACCAAAGTACGGGTGAATTCGGCATGACAAACAAGGCTAAAGAGGCCAGAATGGCACCAATTAAGAAATAGGGTCGTCTACGCCCTAGTTTAGGATGCCAGGTACGGTCACTGAAATAACCAATAATGGGCTGAACTATCAATCCAGTTAAAGGTGCAGCAACCCATAAAATGGGTATGTCTTCAATTTCAGCTCCTAAAGTTTGAAATATTCTGCTAACGTTGGCATTTTGCAAAGCAAAACCCATTTGAATCCCAAGGAAACCAAAACTCATGTTCCAAATTTCCCAGAAACCTAACGTGCGCTTTTTCATAAATAGTATGTTTAAATTAATACTATTTTGACAAGCGAAAAAACTCATCAAAACCTATTATGAGAAGTGAAAATATAAGTTTTGATTTGATGTAAAGATATAAAAGTTTTTAAAACGAAAAACGAAAAATTCTATTTTGTAGATTCTCGTTCTATCAATTCCGTATTTATAACAATAGTCTGATAGATCTCATTTTCTTCTTCATTTTCAAGCCTGTCAAACAGCAATTCTGCAGCTTTTTCACCCATTTGTTGCCCATGTTGACTCAGCGTTGTTAATGTTGGGGAGCTATGTCGCGAGAGTACGCCATCAGTAAATCCTATTACTTGCAGATCTTCGGGTATGTTCTTACCCAATTTTCGAGCAACCTTCATGGAAGTCATGGCATAAAGTTCATTAACCGCATAAATACCATCAATGGTCGCATTGTTTCTGATTAGTTGTTCTATACTTTGTTCAAGAACATCTAAATGATTTTCTGCTTCGAGCTTATCATCAACTTTTAAAATGAGCTCAGCATTGGGAGCGATCCCGTTTTCGCTTAATGCTTCCATGTATCCCTGTGTTCGTAATCGACCTACACTCACATAATCTTTTGTAGTAATAAGAGCAATATTTTTACACCCATTTGAAACGAGCTTATTAATCGCCTTTTTTGACCCATCGAGATCATCTACAATCACCTTGTCACAAGGAATCTCATTAATTACACGATCAAACATGACTATGGGCATGCCCTGATTAATGGTTTCATTAAAATGATGATAATCTTGCTGAAACAACGTTTCTTTTGAAATTGAAAGAATGAAGCCGTCAATACTGCCATTTGCTAAGGTCTCCATATTGATCACTTCTTTATCAAATGATTCATTTGAGAGCCCAACAATAACATTGTAGCCCCTTTCCAATGCAATTCTTTCGATCCCTCTAATAACCATTGAAAAAAAGTAATGCACTATTTCAGGGATGATCACACCAATAGTTTTGGTTTTTCTATTCTTTAAACTAAGTGCAATATTGTTGGGTTTGTAATTATATAATTTGGCAAAGGCCTGTACTTTTTCTTTTGTGTCTTCACTTATCTCAACACTATTCCTCAGCGCTTTTGAAACTGTAGATATCGAAACATCAAGTTCCTTTGCAATATGCTTTAATGTTACTTTTCTTTTCATTATTTTTGAATCAAAAATGTGAAATTCATAAGTTTTAATTGCAGTTTTTCTGAATACCATCAAAAGTTTTCAACACGAAAACGTTTGCGTTGTCAATAATATAATATGTATATAAAACTTTACATATAATTTACATAGATTTAACAACGAGAAGTGGAAATATAACAATTTAATTTAAAATCTAATTAGAAGTATTGTATGAAAACAACCTTAAATAGTTTACTGTTTCTTTTGGCTTTGATTCCAACATTAATGTTTGGGCAAGGTACCGTTTCAGGAACAGTAACCGAACAATCGACCGCACAACCATTACCTGGTGTGAACGTCATCATTAAAGGAACATCTCAAGGTACAGCTACCGATTTTGATGGAAATTATCAAATTTCTGTTAATAACGGTGATGTCTTGGTATTCTCTTATGTTGGATTTGTTACTCAGGAAATAATCTACACCGGGCAAAGCACCATTGCTGTGCAACTTGTAGAGGATGCCGCGGTTTTGGATGAAATCGTTCTTATTGGATACGGTTCTACAACAAAACAAGACGCCACGGGCGCTGTTGAGAAAGTTTCAGTTGAAGAATTTAATAAAGGGGCCATCGTGTCACCAGAACAACTGTTAGTTGGTAAATCTGCAGGTGTGAGAATCACTTCAGGTGGTGGTGCACCAGGACAAGGTGCAGAAATTCGAATTCGTGGTGGAGCCTCACTTTCAGCTAACAATGATCCGCTTATTGTAGTTGACGGACTTCCATTAGATCAACGTGGTGTGCAAGGTGTGAGAAATCAACTAAATGCCATCAATCCAAATGAAATTGCAGATTTCGTAATCTTAAAAGATGCGTCTGCTACGGCAATTTATGGGTCTAGAGCATCAAATGGTGTCATTTTAATTACGACCAAAAAGGGAATCACAAATCGCCCACTAAAAGTTGAATATGATTTAAAAGCATCTGTTCAAGAAGTAACCGATTTAGTAGATGTTTTAAACGCAGATCAATTTAGAGCCATCGCCGAAACCGATGACAACTTTAACCCTGCATTGCTTGGAAATTCCGACACCAATTGGCAAGATCAGATCTATCAAACTGCATCTGGAGCTATTCATAATTTAACGGTGTCTCAAGGTTGGGAGACCTTTAATTTTAGAGCGAATTACAACCACACGTCACAACAAGGTGTGCTTACAGGTGATCTTTACGAACGCAATGCATTGAATTTATCTTTTGTCAAGCGACTTTTAGATGGTGATCTAAAATTAACACTGACATCAAAAGGCATTTTAGATGACAACAAATTTGCTAATAATGGTGCAATTGGAGCTGCTGTTGCTTTTGATCCAACTCAATCAGTTTATAATCCTGATGGTAGCTTTTTTCATTATTTCGGAGAAACCCTTGCTACACAAAATCCAGTTTGGAGGTTAGAAACTGATAATAACAGAGCAAGAAATAAAAGAAATATTTCCAACTTCAATATTGACTATAAACTGCCATTTTTAGAAGGCTTAAGATTTAATTTGAATGCTGGTGTAGACTACTCTGAATTGAGTGGAAAGCAATACTCAGAAGCAAGTCCAACACGACCGAATGATGCTGATTATCAAAATTTTTATTCTGGTTTGAATAGAAACACCTTATTGGATTTCTACTTTAACTATAAAACAAATATTGAATCATTAGACGTTGTTGTTGATGTAATCGCAGGACATTCTTATCAGGAATTTTATGTGAGCGCCAATCGAAGAGAAACCGATAATGGCAACTTGGTTACACGTCCGCAATCTATTAATAGAAATGCTCTAGAATCGTACTTCACACGTGCTAGTTTTGATATAAAGGATAGATACCTTGTCTCATTAAGCTATAGACGTGATGGTTCATCAAGATTTAGTGAAAAGAACCGATGGGGTAATTTCCCTGGTGTTTCTTTAGGTTGGAAAATCTCCAATGAAACCTTTATGGAAAATTCTTTCTTCTCTAATCTTAAATTAAGAGCTGGTTGGGGAGAAACAGGTCAACAGGAAATCGGACCTAACTATGGCTATTTAGGAATTTATACACCAGGTCGTGATGATGCTGCTGTTCAATTTGGCAATGGATTCGTGAATACTTTGCGTCCTGAAGAATTTGATGAAAATTTAAAATGGGAGGAAACTTCACAATTTAACCTTGCTTTAGATTTTGGCTTTTTTGACGAGCGTTTAACGGGTACAATTGATGCGTATTACAGAGAAACTAATGATCTCCTAGCAACAATTCCTACCGCTGCAGGTTCAAACCTTTCAGATTTATTAACAACAAATGTTGGGTCTACAACGAGTCGTGGTATTGAATTTAGCTTGAATGGTGATGTCGTTAGAAAAGAAAATTTTAACTGGGATCTCGGATTTAACATCACATTCCAAGATGTTGAGATCACTAAGTTGAACTTAAGTGGTGATTCTAATTTCTTTATTCCTCAAGGGGGAATTTCAGGAGGTGTTGGTAACAACATCCAATTATGGAGACCAGGATTAGATCCAACAACGTTCTTTGTATTCAGACAAGTATATGATGATAATGGAAACCCTATCCAAGGCGCTTACGTAGATGTAAATGGTGATAACCAAATTACAGAGGCCGATAGACAAGCTTATAAGAAAGCGACACCTGATGCCTTTGCCGGTTTAACAAGTAACTTATCTTATAAAAATTTAGATTTTAGTTTTACCTTTAGAGGAAGCTTTGGAAATTATATGTATAATAATGTTGCTTCAGATCGTGGAAACACATCAACTATTAATGATGCTCCAGGTAATTACTATCCAAATGCGCACTCTAGTGTTTTGACAACTAATTTTGGTGAACCTCGGTTGTTTTCAGATTATTATATAAGAAGTGCTGACTTTGTCAAATTAGACAATGTATCGATTGGATATTTGATCCCTGGTGAAAAAGTTGATCTAAGAGCTTCATTCACTGCTACCAATTTGTTGACAATAACAGATTATGAAGGTCTTGATCCAGAAATTTCTAGTGGAATTGATAATAATTTCTATCCAAGACCACAAACGTATGTACTAGGACTAAATTTCACATTTTAAAAATGGAAAATAAAATTAAACTCAACGCTATGATAAGAACACTAAAATCAATCTTCATTGTTTTAGCAGTGGTATGCTTTACGCAATCCTGTGAAAACAAATTAGATTTATCCCCGGAAGATGATCGACTGACTGCTGATGCAGCCTTTGAAGATCCTGCTTCGTACAGAGCCTTCCTTGCTAAGATATATGCAGGGATTTCACTTAGTGGTCAAGAAGGTCCAGCTGGTAATCCTGATCTTGCAGGATTAGACGAAGGCTTTTCTAACTACTTAAGATTGTATTGGAAAATGCAAGAATTAACAACCGATGAAGCCATTATCGGTTGGGATGATGGAACAATCAAGGATTTACATGCACAGAACTGGACTTCGGGTAACGAATTTATTCGAACCATGTATAGCAGAATATTATATCAAACTGCATTATGTAATGAATTCTTACGTCAAACAACTGATGATAAACTAGATGCCAGAGGTGTAGATTCTGATCTGCGAGCAGAAATTCAGAACTATCGTGCTGAAGCAAGGTTCATGAGAGCCCTAAGTTATTGGCATGCAATGGATCTTTTTGCTAACATTCCATTCGTTACAGAGGATGATCCTATTGGAGCATTTTTACCTGAGCAAATTCAAAGAGCTGATCTTTTCAGCTATATTGAATCTGAACTTCTCGATATTGAAGGTTCAATAGTAGGAGCAAGACAAAATGAATATGGTCGCGCCGATCGCGCTGCTGTTTGGATGCTGCTTGCTAAATTATACTTAAATGCTGAAGTTTACACAGGTACAGCAAGAAATGCCGAAGTAATTACCTATACAAATAATGTGATCAACGCTGGATATATGATTCCTTCTAATCCGTATTATCAGTTATTCCTTGCCGACAATGATTCTAATGGTGCTGAAGATGAGGTCATATTCCCAATTCCGTTCGATGGACTTTCTACACAATCCTTTGGTGGAATGACCTTCTTGGTTCATGCGCCTGTTGGAGGAAGTATGGATCCTGCAGATTTCGGAATTAACGGTGGATGGTTCGGTGTACGAACAACTTCTGCGTTTGTAGATAAATTTACATCACAAACCATTGATATTAGTGGTGCTAACGATGCTCTAGGTACACTTTCAAATTGGGGTATCATTGGAAGCGCTACACCAAATGGATGGGCTGATCCTGATGAAGATATGTATGAAACCGGAGCAAATCAATACGCACTTTATTTAAATTTAGTTGCAGGTGAGATAAAATTCCGATTAGATGATGCATGGACTGTAAATTTAGGAGATAATGATGCTGATGGTTCACTAGAACAAGATGGAGCAAATATTGCCATTGATGCTGATGGTACTTATTTTATAACATTAGATACCAATAATTCAACCTATTCAATTTCCTTGATTGAAGGTGATTCACGTGCCATGTTCTATACAGATGGTCAATCTTTAGAAATTGACAATGTGGCGCCTTTCAACAATGGTTATGCCGTAGAAAAGTTTAGAAATGTTGATGTGAACGGAAATCCAGGATCAGATATGACTGGAGATCATCCTGATACCGACTATCCTATGTTTAGACTAGCTGATGCTTACTTAATGTATGCCGAGGCAGTTGTTCGAGGTGGTGGTGGAAGCATTTCTGAAGCTGTAAATTATATAAATACCATCAGACAACGTGCTTACGGTAACAATCTCGGTGATATCACTTCGGGCGATCTTACTCTTGATTTTATTCTTGATGAGCGCTCACGTGAACTATACTGGGAAGGGCATAGACGAACAGATTTAATCCGTTTCGGACAATTCTCAGACCAAGGCATCTGGCCTTGGAAAGGTAACGTTCCGCAAGGAGCACCAACAGAAGCATTTAGAGATATCATGCCAATTCCGGCATCTGATCTCGGTGTAAATACTAACTTAACTCAAAATCCAGGATACTAAAACATAATTAAAATGAAAAAAATAAAAATAATTGGACTATTAATGTTATTGATTGGCTTTAATGCATGCCAACAGAATGACGATGTGGTATTTGTTGCAGGCGATACAACATTAAGCTTTACAAATACTTTTTTAAGTGAATATATACTAACATCAGCAGCATCAGGAAATGTAGGTGAACGTTTTACTTGGAATACCCCTGACGCTGGTGTACCAACTAACTTCACATTCACATTAGAGAAATCACTAAGTGGAGATTTTAGTGATATTGAAGTTGTAGGAGTGACAAGTGCAAATGAAATTGCTGTTACAATAGGCGATTTATTAGGTTATGCTTCTCAAGCAGGATTAGATAATGACCCACTAACTGAAAACCCAAATACAGGACAAGTGTCCTTCAGATTAAAATCTGTTATTGGAGAAGGATCAGAAGCAACTTACTCGGCTGCACAAGCCTTAACTTTGGTGTTACCAGAATCAACTGGTGAAGAAACGGCTGTCTGTGATTT
>JABDMU010000032.1 GCA_013001285.1 Flavobacteriaceae bacterium | reverse complement strand
CCGAAGAACGAAAGGGTTATGGTTATGCCTGTTTAAAAGGTATGGCACACGTTGAAAATCAAAAGATAAAACCAAATATAATTGTTTTTCTTGATGGTGATTATAGCGATCATCCGGATGAATTACATAAACTTATTCAACCAATAATTGAAGATAATTATGATTTTGTAATTGGTGCCCGAGTTAAAGAATTTCGCGAGAAACATTCAATGACACCTCAGCAAATTTATGGAAATTGGTTGGCAACAACACTCATGACATTGTTTTATAGCGCTAAATTTACCGACCTTGGCCCTTTTCGAGCCATTAAATACGATAAATTATTAGCCTTGAAAATGAATGATAAAACTTACGGCTGGACCATTGAAATGCAGCTTAAGGCTCTTAAACATAAATTAAAATACATGGAAGTTCCAGTACACTACCGACAAAGAATAGGGGTTTCTAAGGTGTCAGGCACTGTAAAAGGTTCTATATTTGCAGGCATAAAAATATTAGGCTGGATCTTTAAATACGGATTTTCAAAATGATTCTTGAAACCATTACTATAATAGTTTATTCTACGGCACTCGCGCTTATTTTTTTGTATGCCCTCGCTCAATTGAATTTGTTATTCAATTACATCTCGGCTCAAAATAAGGAGCAAAAAGGACCAAAATTCGATCTTACCAATTCTGAGGAAGTGCCATTCGTGACCATTCAATTACCAGTTTATAATGAATTGTATGTAATGGAGCGACTTCTGGATAATATCGCCCTGATAGATTATCCAAAAAATAAACTTGAGATTCAGGTTTTGGATGATTCAACCGATGAATCTTTTGAGACCACAGCGATCCAAATTGAAAAATTAAAGAAAACCGGACTGGACATCAAACATGTACTGCGAGATAATCGTGAAGGCTTTAAAGCTGGTGCACTCAAAGAAGGCCTAAAAGTTGCAAAAGGGGAATTCATTGCCATTTTTGATGCCGATTTCCTTCCGCAAAAAGATTGGTTAAAACGTACTATTCCTTACTTCAAAGATGAACAAATTGGAGTTGTTCAAACCCGTTGGGGACATATCAACAGAAATTATTCATTACTTACGAAAATTCAAGCATTCGCACTGGATGCGCACTTTACACTTGAACAAGTTGGACGTAATAGCAAAGGGCATTTTATTAATTTCAATGGTACCGCAGGCGTATGGAGAAAGACCTGTATTACCGATGCTGGAAATTGGGAGGGTGACACCCTTACCGAAGATCTTGATCTGAGCTATCGTGCGCAATTAAAGAAATGGAAGTTTAAATATTTGGAGGAGGTAGAAACACCTGCCGAATTGCCGGTAGTAATCAGTGCAGCACGATCCCAGCAATTTCGCTGGAATAAGGGTGGCGCCGAAAATTTCAGAAAAATGATGTGGCGCGTTATTAAAAGCAAGAATATTTCATTTAAAACAAAAGTTCATGGCTTACTGCATTTACTAAATAGCACCATGTTTTTAAGTATACTTGTTGTGGCTGTTTTAAGCATTCCAATGCTTTATATCAAGAATGAATATGAACACCTAAAGACCTATTTTATAGTCATGAGTTTCTTCGTGATAAGTACGGTGATCTTCTTTATTTGCTATTGGTTTATGTACAAAAAAACCTATGGCACAAGTATCAAAAATTTCGTTCAATATATGGTCATGTTCGTAACCTTCTTTTCAATCGCAATGGGCTTTTCTTTGCATAATTCTGTGGCTGTAATGGAAGGGCATTTTGGGAAACGAAGTGATTTTATCCGAACTCCTAAATTCAATATCAATAGTTTAAACGATTCCTGGAAAGGCAATAAATATCTCAAAAAGAACATCTCGGTTCACGTCATCCTAGAAGGCCTATTGATGCTGTATTTTGGCTTTGGAATGTATAGCGCTTTTATCGTTGGTGATCAAGGTGGAGACTTTGGGTTATTCCCATTCCATTTAATGTTGTTCTTCGGATTTGGATACGTTTTTTTTAAATCCATAACCTCTAAAGCCTAATGCAATTGTGGAAGCTGCATAAGGTTCCTATTCTTGTTTCAATTATAAGTATTGTTCTCTATTTATATTTTGGTTACGCGCTTGAAAGAACACAGCATTCGTACTTATTACTGTCCTATTTTTCCCTGTTTCTTTTATTTCTGATCCTTCTTTCTAAAACTGAACTTAGTTTTAAAACATACGCTTTTATCGCGTTCGGATTTCGCGCTATTTTTATTTTCTCTATTCCCAATCTCTCTCAGGATTTTTACCGTTTTATTTGGGATGGCCGACTTATTCTAGAAGGGATAAATCCGTATTTGTTCAGTCCAGATAATTTTATGTTAAACGGAAAATTTCCAATAGCCCAAGCTCAGGAATTATTTGAAGGTATGGGTGCCTTAAGTTCAGGTCATTATTCGAATTATCCACCCATAAATCAACTGTGTTTTATTATTGCTGGATTATTTTCAGGAAAAAGCATTTTAGGGTCTGTAATTACGTTGCGTCTATTGATCATTGCAGCCGATTTTGGAATCATGCATTATGGCATGAAATTATTGAAAACTCTACGCCTTCCCGTAAAATCGATTTTTCTTTATTTGCTAAATCCGTTTATTATTATTGAATTAACAGGAAACTTACACTTTGAAGGTGTCATGCTATTCTTTTTGGTTTGGAGCTTATATTTGTTGCATAAATCCCGTTGGCAATTGGCTGCAGTAGTTTTTGCCTTTTCCGTTTCTGTAAAGCTCATTCCACTTATATTCTTACCGCTTTTTTTTCAAAAACTAGGTTGGAAAAAGAGTATTGGGTTTTATGCAATTGTAGGTCTTATAACTTTAATACTATTCCTCCCTTTTTATACCGATCAATTTATAATCAACTATACCGAAACCGTTGGTTTATGGTTTCAAAATTTCGAATTTAATGCAAGTCTGTATTATTTCATGAGGACATTGGGCTATATGTTCCGCGGATGGAATGAAATAGCGATCATTGGCAAGATCATCCCTGCTTTAGTGGTGTTGGTTATTATTTTATTAAGTGTTTTTAGAACGAATCGCTCTACCATTCAATTGGTGAGTGCCATGTTATTAGGATTAACATTTTATTATTTCACCGCAACAACTGTTCATCCATGGTATATTGCCACGCTATTGCTTTTATCCGTATTTACCAATTATAAATTTCCTTTGGTTTGGACTGCGGTCATAATTCTCAGCTATTTGGCCTACGGCGAAAAGGGATTTAATGAAAGCTTATATGTTATTGTTATTGAATACCTTTTGGTTTATGGTGTTTTTATCTGGGAAGTTCTACTGAAACGATCGATTCCATTTCTCTTTGCTCATGAGCAAATGCATTCCATCGAAGAAACCTAATTTAGTACTACAGGAACCATAAAAGTAAATACCTTAAGTTATTAAGTGTAATGGGTTTGTGCTCACATTAATCACACTTAGTATCGTGCGGAAAGTTTTTGGAATAAACTCAATCTCTTCAAATTGCCAAAAACACGCATCAATAAATTAACATGAACCTAAAATGCTAATCCTTGAAAATATTCTCAGGATCTTTAAAACTCTTGAATTCCAACATATACTCATTCGGATCCTTTACAAAAAAGGACAGGTGTTCTCCCGACTTATCTTTTAAAAAAGTGGCTTGGGTCACTAAGCTCAGATCTTTTCCATTCAAGCGAGAATACATCTCTCCCCAGGTTTTTACATCTACAATGATCCCAAAATGAAATGAAGGTAAAATCTTGCCCTCAAAGACATAATTCGGATTATTAAAGTTAAATTTTCCAGCCTTCGTGAACGTAAGCTGATGTCCAAATAAATTCACATCGACCCAATTTTCACTACTTCTTCCAATCTCTGCACCAATTTCTTGAGTGTAAAAATTTTTAGTTTCCAAAACATCAACGCATGGTAATGAAATGTGAAATAAATTAGTCATAGGCATTATAGTTAATAGTCATCATCGCCATCATCGGCAATTTCTTCTGGATCTTGAACAGCTTCAGGATCATCATCATCGTAATCTTCGTAATCATCTTCGTCATAATTTTCCATGGTCACAACCAGTTTGGTACTCACTTTTACCAAATATTTAGTGTCTTCAGTATCTACTTGAACGGCTTCAACCAATTCATTCTGTGCATTTCTAAATTTGATGATATGATCCTCATCATATCCATCTGGATATTTCTCTACAAGTAGACTAAGGATTTCAGGAGTTAGTTTCTTGAAATCAACAATAACGCGTTTCCGATTATCTATATTTTTATTCATTTTTTTAAAATAAAATGTGGCTTCCTACAATAAAGATACTACTTAGATTGATTCATACGAACAACATTATAAAAATCTTTTCGTCTATCTTTTAAATTTTTTACGGCTCCAAAAGAATGCAATTCACGTAATAATCCTAAATCAACATCAGCCACTAAGATCATTTCTGTATTTGTGGTAGCTTCAGCTTTGATTCCATTGCTTGGAAAAGAAAAGTCGCAAGGTGTAAAAACAGCAGATTGGGCATATTGTATATCCATATTATTCACATTAGGTAAATTCCCAACACTTCCGGCAATGGCAACATAGCATTCATTTTCAACAGCTCGTGCTTGTGAACATAAACGCACTCGGGAGTATCCATTTTGAGTGTCAGTTAAAAAAGGAACAAAAAGAATATCCATTCCCTCATCAGATAACAAGCGAGATAATTCTGGAAATTCAGAATCGTAGCATATTAAAATGCCAATTTTACCGCAGTCTGTATCAAAAGATTGAAGTTTATTTCCTTTTTGCATTCCCCAGACCTTAGCTTCATCAGGCGTAACATGAAGTTTCTCATAGCGTTCGCTACTTCCATCGCGTCGACACAAATAACCAACATTAAATAATTTGTCATCAACTACTTCGGGCATACTTCCTGAAATGATGTTGATATTATAAGAAATCGAAAATTGCTTTAATCTATTAATAATGGGCTCAGTATATTTAGCCAATTCTCGTATGGCATCTGGCTCATGTAAATGATTATATTTAGCCATTAAGGGTGCATTGAAAAACTCAGGGAACACGGCAAAATCAGATCTGTATGCTGCAACACTATCGATGAAGTATTCGACTTGTTGCATTAACTCATCTAAATCTTTATATGAACGCATTTGCCACTGAATCAGGCCAAGCCTAACTATTGTTTTTACAGAACTTGCTTTTTTATTTGGTTTAGTGTAAAAAATATTATCCCATTCCATAAGTACTGCATATTCACATGAAGCTGTGTCACCTTCTAAATATCCTTTTAGAATTCGAACAGGGTGAAAGTCATTCGATATTTGAAAATTTAGAACGGGGTCATGAATTTCCTTACGTTTTACTTTTTCTATGTATTGTTTAGGGGATAGCGCCTTATATTTATGATAATTTGGCATTCTACCACCAAATACAATACCCTTTAAATTTAGCTTTTCACAGAGTTCTTTTCTGTAATCATAAAGTCGTCTTCCTAATCGTAATCCTCTATACTGGGGTTTTATGAATATATCAATCCCGTAAAGAACATCGCCATCAGGATGATGATTTTTAAAAGATTTGCCACCAATAATATCTTCATAGGTATGTTCATCGTCAATACTGTCATAATCCACAATTAAAGATAAGGCGCATCCTGCGATATCACCATCTATTTTTATTATTACCTGACCTTCGGGAAACATTGTTGTTAAATCTTCAATATGATGTTTTTTCCAATACGAATTTAAAACACCTTCGTAAGACTCTAAAGTTGCTTCCTTTATCGCTTCAAAATCACCTAATGTTAAATACCTCAGTTCAATGTTATCAATATTACTTGTTTCCATAATTAAAGTCCGAGTAAGTATGCAAATATTAATGGCGCAACAATTGTTGCATCACTTTCAATAATATATTTAGGTGTTTCAATATCGAGTTTCCCCCAAGTGATCTTTTCATTCGGAACGGCTCCAGAATAAGAACCATAACTGGTTGTTGAATCACTTATCTGGCAAAAATAACTCCAAAATGGAGTGTTTGTACGCTCCATATCTTGATATAACATTGGTACAACACAAATTGGAAAATCGCCTGCAATACCACCACCAATTTGAAAAAATCCAATACCCTTTTCAGAGTTTTCAGTGTACCAATCGGCTAAAAAGGTCATGTATTCAATACCTGATTTCATAGTGCTTGCTTTTAATTCACCTTTCAGCACATAGCTAGCGAAAATATTTCCCATTGTACTGTCCTCCCAACCTGGAACTACAATTGGCAAGTTTTTTTCAGCGGCTGCATACATCCAGGAATCCTTAAGATCAATTTCATAATATTCTTCCAAAACTCCAGATAATAGCATTTTATACATATATTCATGAGGAAAAAAACGTTCTCCCTTGTTTTCAGCATCCTTCCAAATTTTAAAAACATGCCCCTGTAAACGTCTAAATGCCTCGTGTTCTGGAATACAGGTATCAGTAACACGATTTAAGCCTCGTTCAAGTAAATCCCACTCATCTTGAGGCGTTAGATCGCGATAATTTGGGACACGCTCATAATGTGTATGTGCAACTAAATTCATAATATCCTCCTCTAAATTTGCTCCAGTACAAGAAATAATGTGAACTTTATCTTGTCTGATGATCTCTGCAAAGATCTTACCCAGCTCGGCGGTACTCATCGCACCTGCAAGTGATACCAACATTTTAGAGCCTGATTTTAATTGGTCTTCATAGCCTATGGCAGCATCTACCAAAGCAGCAGCATTAAAATGTAAAAAATAAGATTCTATAAAATTGGAAATTGTTCCTTTAGTAGTCATTTTCCTCAACAAATTTTGAATTATTGTTTTTTATTGATTGAAAATCCAAGGTATTATCAAAATTATCATCGATATCTTCATTCATGAATTTATAGCTCAACATTTTATAGTACAATTTGGCTGCTAAAAAATCAGAGGATTTTTCATTTTCATTTGGGCATAATTCCATAATATCAAAGCCTACAACGTTCTTTTCTTCAAATACAGTCCTCAAAAATTCTATAGTCTCATACCATAATAATCCTCCTGGCTCTGGTGTACCAGTACTTGGCATTATTGAAGGATCAAAAGCGTCCAGATCAAAAGTTATAAATACATTATTGGTCATTTGATCTATAGCACTGTCCATCCAAGATTGGTCTACCGCCATTTCCTGAGCAAAATAGGTCTTTTCCAAATCCATGATTGACTTTTCCTTAATGTCCATTGAACGAATTCCAACTTGAATTAAATTGGTAGTCTGACTTGCTTCATAAGCAGCACAGGCATGATTGCATTTCGAACCTCCGTAGCTTTTTCGAAGATCAGCATGTGCATCAATATGTAAAACAGTTAAATTGTTAAACGTTTCATTAAAAGCCCTTATCGTTCCTATAGAAACTGAATGTTCTCCACCAAAAATGGTTACAAATTTATTCTTCTTAATGTACTTCTTTGTAATTTCATGAACAGCCTCGACCATGGCTTCTGGTGAGCTCTTTTCAGTTACAGCATCAGCTATATATACACCTTGACGGTATACTTCCGTTTCGGTTTCAATATCATAGAGTTCCATGTTTTTGGCTGCTTCTAAAAAAGCTTCTGGGCCTTTATCGGCTCCTTTTTGCCATGTACTAGTGCCATCATAAGGCACAGGGATCAATACAATTTTTGATTGGTCTAATCTTGCAAAATCTTCTGAAATTCCTGCAAATGTTTTCATTTCAATTAAAATAATTAGTTAGTAATGGTTGTGGCTAATTCCGCCTCGATTGAATATTTGTTTTCTTTATGTTGCTTTGAGTATTTAGGGTAACCCAATATTGTCAATAAGTCTTCACTAGATTGTTGTTCAGAAAAAACTTCTATTGACAATTCACCGTCTTTATTTCTGTCAAGCAAAAGGTGTTTTGGAGAAGGGATCAAACAATGTTGCAAGCCTCCAAATCCACCGATTGTTTCTTGATATGCACCAGTATTAAAAAATCCGATATACAATGGTCTTTCCTTATTATATTTTGGAAGATAAATGGCATTCATATGTTGCTCACTATTGTAATAATCATCACTATCACAAGTGAGACCACCTAAAAGCACGCGTTCATAGGAATCTTTCCAACGGTTTAATGGGAGCATAATAAATCGTCTGTTAATAGCCCAAGTATCAGGAAGTGTCGTAATAAATGATGAGTTGATCATATTCCATTTTTCACGATCATTCTGCTGTTTCTGATACAAAATTTCATAAATAGCACCGCCACTTTCACCAACTGTAAAACTTCCAAATTCGGTAAATATATTAGGCACTTCTACTTCCTCTTCTTCACATGATGTTTTAATCTGATTCACGATCTCATCAACCAAATAAGCATAGTCAAAATCGAAATTCAAAGAGTTCTTAATGGGAAATCCACCGCCTATGTTTAAACTATTTAGACTTGGACAGATCTTTTTCAGGCTTGTATAAACCTTAAGACATTTTAATAATTCGTTCCAGTAATAGGCATTATCACGAATCCCTGTATTGATAAAAAAGTGTAACATTTTAAGTTCAACCTTATTATTACCTTGAATTTTATTCTTATAAAACGGAACAATGTTCTTATAACCTATTCCTAATCTTGATGTATAGAATTCAAATTTTGGTTCTTCTTCAGAGGCAATACGAATACCAACCTGGAACTTATCTGTGATCTCCTCCGATAACAGATCAAGTTCTTCATAATTATCAATTATTGGGATCGCATTTTTATGACCTTCATTTATAAGTTTTGCAATATTAGTGACATATTGAGCGCGTTTAAAACCGTTACTTATGATATAGGTTTCGTTAGTGATCTTGCCTTCTCTTTTCAAACTTTCTACAATATCAATATCAAAAGCTGAAGACGTTTCAATATGAATATCATTCGTTAAAGCCTTATCAAGTACATGTTTAAAATGAGAACTTTTAGTACAATAGCTATAATAATACTTGCCTTTATAATCATGCTTTACAATGGCATCGTTGAACCATTTTTTAGCACGTTGAATATTATTTGATATTTGAGGTAAATAGGTAAATTTTAACGGTGCTCCGTAATTTCTGACCAAATGCATAAGATCAACTTCATGAAAGTGCAACTCGTTAGCCTCAATTCTGAATTCATCTTGTGGAAAATCGAAAGTTTGATTGACTAAGTCAATGTATTTTGTGTTCATTATTAATTAAAAAATTGGGTAAAAAAATTACAAATGTTATGAATCTGTAAAAGATCCTTCTTCTAATAATGAATAAATATCAAACCTGAATCTGACTTTGTGTAGTTGGTACAAAGCCATAAATATGTTGACTATCAAGTATAGTCTTGGCGGAAGTTAGCTCTAAAATTCGGTTGCTTAATCTAAAAGCTGTTCTTGAATATGACTTCCTAATTTTCAAAAACCCGAACGTAAAAACACGTTTCAAATTGTTCAGCTAAAAGCAGTACAAATGAAATACATTTTTTTAAATAAAAAACATTTTTTATGATTTTTTTATGGTGCTCTTTAAAGCATCATTAACCCATTAAGTTCTTGGGTTGTCAAATGCTTCCAATGCCCTCTTGGAATGTCTTTTTTGGTTAAATGTGCGATCATCACACAATCCAATCTGATAATATCATAATTAAGATGATCAAAGATGTTTCTTATGATAGAATTTCCCGTGTTTTTTATTTTTAATCCAATCTCCTTCTTTGTAGCGCCATCAATATGACTGATCTCCTCTACGTTAATTTGTTTGCCTTCTATTTTGAAGCCTTCTTTGATCTTTTTAAAATCATCAGCACGTAAATTCTTATCTAATTCAATATGAAATAATCGCTCGACTCCATTTTTTGAATTTGTAAATTTCTTAACGATTTGATCATCGTTAGTGAATAATATCAGCCCTGTCGAATTTCGACCCAAACGACCGATAGGCTTTATTCTTGAAGGTGTTGCATTGGCTACCAGGTCCATCACAGTTCGCCCTTTTCCTTCACTTGTTGTTGTAGCAAAGCCTTTTGGCTTATTTAAAAGAACATAGGCTTTTTTCTCAGGATTTATTCGCTGTCCATCAAATCGCACCTCATCATCTAATTTTACTTTATGACCCATTTCGGTGATCACCTTACCATTAACAGTGACACTACCAATACTTATATGCATGTCGGCATCACGTCGTGAACAAATTCCAGAATTGGCAATGTATTTGTTCAAGCGCATTTCATTTGGGTTAGCCGCTGTTTTTTTTGCAGCCGATTGCTTTCGAGATGGATGTTTCTTAAAACTTTTTCCGTCCCGTTTACCTTTTTTATCTCCAGGCTTCCCTTGACCTGATTTTGCCGTATTCCTTTTCATTTTTTAATTTTTGCAAAGGTAGAACAAAAGTTTACATTAACTATCAAATTCTACAGTAGATTGTCGTTCGGTGTTTATGATCAACTTTGTTACATCCGGCCGTGAATAATGGCCTACAGGATCAAAATTCTGACGTTCTTCAAGAACACGATTAAAATCAAGCTCTTTTATTATAATACCTTCTTCTCCAATTACTGGAGGAACGAGCCATTCACCATCAGGGCCAGCAATGCAGCTACCACCATTGGCTAATACTTCAGGAGCATTTTTAAGGATTTTCTCTAAGTGAGGTGTATCTTTGGGAAAATCAGATCTTGACATCAAACTTGAAACAGAAAGTACATATGACCGCGATTCACGAGCAATGAACCTTGTGATATCCTTAGTATTATGATTACTTCCCGGCCATACGGCCACGTGAAGATCCTCCCCTTGACCATAAAGAGCTGTTCTTGGTAAAGGCATCCAATTTTCCCAACAATTAAGACCGCCTACAGTAAATGCCTTTAAAGGATGTACTTTTAAGCCATGACCGTCGCCAGATGCCCAGGTTAAGCGTTCATCATAAGTTGGCTGTAATTTTCTATGTACTGATTGTATTTCTCCCTTTTGATCAATATAAACCAAAGCCGCATAAATGCTATGACCACCTCGATCCTTTGGACGTTCGATCACACCCAAATAAATAGCCATCTTGTGGCTTTTAGCCATGGTACAGAGCTCTGCCAAATCGTTGTTTTCAATTGTAATAGCATTGGCTACATAATGTGCGTGTAACTCCTTATTTACTTTAGTATTCCATTCGGCACCACCGATTAAAGCTAACCAAAATGGATATCCTGGCACTAAGCCTTCACCAAAAACAAGTAATTCAACAGCTTTTTCAGCGGCCTCACTTATAGAATCCTTGACTTTTTGAAGCGTCTGTTCCTTGTTCAACCAAACCGGAGCAATTTGCGCTAATCCAACTTTGAGTTTGTTTTTCATAATTACAATCGGTTTAATACAAGATCAGCATCAATTAAAACAATACTGAATACCCCAGCTACAATGATAAATTTTAAAATATTATGAAGCGCTAGGTAGTGAATTCTTTGTTTAGAACGCCACAATAAAATTAAAAAAACGATCAGTAAAGCAATGCTCAAGTAGAAGAAATAATGCATTTGACCAATTCTAAAATAATTAGTGAGTAAAAAAGATGGTATTAAAGTCAATATGACGAGAATACTCAGCATTTTTTTTGAAGTGCGTTCACCATATACAATTGGTATTGTTCTATAGTTCAATGCAAGATCACCTTTTATATTCTCAAGATCTTTCGTGAGTTCCCTCATAGAAATGATCAAGAAAAGAAAAATAGCATGAACAAAAATGACTTGTTCGAAATTTTTGTAATAGATAAATACTGCGAAAAACGGCGTTATTGTTAAGATTGCCGAGGTCAAATTTCCAATAATTGGTAATTTTTTTAATTTATGTGAATAGAACCAAATGGCGAAAATATAAATGGAAAAGAAAACAACAGCTCTAAAGGAAACATAACTGGCCATGACTGCTGCTATAAAATTGAGTATAAAATAGAAGCTTAGCTTCGTATTTTGACCAACCAATCGATCTAACATGGATTTGTGTGGACGATTAATCAGGTCCTTCTCATAATCGTAAAAATTATTAATGATGTAACCACCAGCAATTGTTGCGGCAGAAGCCAGAACCAACATGAGTAAGTTAAGATCCAAAATCACGTCACGTAATGGTAAATGATGGGCTAAAATGAAAATAGACGTCAAATATTGAGCAATGACGATGATCAAAATATTATAGCCTCTGACAACAGAAAACATACTGAAAAATTTCAGTATCAGATGTTTTTGTTTTCGGAAAAGCATGTTTTGAGAATTAGAAGTTATAGACAACCTCTAATTTATAATCGGCAAGTGCTAATTTTGCTTTGTTGAAGTCTTGAGTAAACCCCAGAATATAGCCACCGCCACCAGATCCACAAAGTTTTAAATAATATTCATTGGTTTCAATACCTTTCTTCCAAAGCTCATGAAACTGTTTTGGGATCATGGGTTTAAAATGGTTCAAGACCACTTTAGAAAGTCTTTTTGTGTTTTTAAATAAGGACTTGATATCGCCTTTAAGGAAATCATCAACGCAAGCATCTGTATGCTTCACAAATTGATCTTTGATCATACTTCTAAAACCTTCATGCTTCATATTTTCCATGAAAATTCGCACCATTGGAGCAGTCTCGCCAGTAATGCCACTATCTAATAAAAACACAGCACCAAGACCTGAAGATTCTTGAGACGGAATTCCTGTTGCTTCAATATTATCTTTCGAATTAATTAAAATTGGCAAGCTTAAATAACTGTTCAATGGATCTAAACCAGAAGATTTCCCATGGAAAAAAGATTCCATTTCAGAAAAAATATTTTTTAATATTAAAAGCTTTTCACGTGTTAGATTTTCAAGAACAGTAATGGTATTTTTAGCATATTTATCATAAATAGCTGCTACTAAAGCGCCACTACTTCCAACACCATATCCTTGAGGGATAGATGAATCGAAATACATACCGTTATCAATATGATCTTGAAGGGTGTCAAAATCAAATGATACTAAATCACCATCAATCGTCCTTAAATGATCAACAAATGCCTTTAAACCTTCATTAGATGACAAAGCTTCATCAGAAGTATTGCCGTCCATTTTTAATGCACCGTTATAAAAGTTATAAGGAATTGACAACCCTTTAGAGTCCTTGATAATACCATACTCTCCGAAGAGCAGTATTTTTGAGTAAAAAAGTGGGCCTTTCATAAATATTAAATTGGTAATTGTTTAGCACCAAATCCAATTCTGTCACAAATATAGTGACCATTTTGACAATACGCAACTAACTCGTTCTTAATGAATTCATAAATTTGAACTGCTTGGTTCTCTGGATATAACAGATGAACATTGGCACCGGCATCTAATGTAAAACAAATGTACAGCCCAGTTTCTTCACGAAATTCCCATATTTTATTAATGATCTTAAGCGTATTTGGTTTCATTAAAATAAAATAAGGATGGCTCGTCATCATCATGGCGTGCAAAGTAAGTGCCTCGCTTTCAACAATTTTTATAAACGATGGTAAATCTCCGTTTTTAAATATTTTAATAAGCTTGCTTAGGTTTTTATGGCCTTGTTTAAAACGCTCATCAGCAAAAGGATGCTCAAACATTAACTTATGCCCGACCGTACTACTGACTTGTTTTTCGCCTTTATCGACCAATAAAATAGTATCATGAAAGTCTTTAAAATTATTATGAACTTCAAAAGGATACTTAGTTCCATATAGATTTGAACTTTCAGGAATCTCTTTATGGGCGCCCCAAACTACGAGCTCACCTTCTATGCTTCGGCTTGCGCTTCCAGAACCCAATCTCGCCAAAAATGAAGATTTTCTTCGAAAGTACTCAGAAGACATTTCAGGATTAAGTTCCTTTTCTAGAGACATCAGACAAAGAGCAAGTGCGCTCATTCCAGAGGCAGATGAGGCAATTCCTGAACTGTGTGGAAATGTATTTGATGTTTCGATTTCAAAATGATAAGCCTTCAAAAAAGGTAGATATGACTCGACGCGCTCGAAGAAGGTTTGAATTTTTGGTTTGAAATTATCTTGTTCTGCGCCCTCAAAGGTTACACTAAACGAATATGAATTATCTAAACCTCCTTTTTTATTAAAACTTAATTTAGTCGTTGTTTTACAGGCATCAAGCGTAAAACTTACAGAAGGATTCTCTGGAATTTGTTCTTCTTTTTTTCCCCAATACTTGACCAATGCAATATTGCTTGGTGACGACCAACAATACTGACCTGAAGATAAAGTTAAGGGATAGGATTCTAAAATAAAGTCTTTTTCAGTCATTTACTACTCAATAATTGCCCAAAGATAATAACTTCAATTTTGAATTTAGCCATTCGTTAATGAAGAACTTATATGTTTGGCCGCAAGGTAAGCTCCTGTCCAGGCATTTTGAAAATTAAAGCCTCCAGTAACTGCATCAATGTTCAATACTTCACCCGCAAAAAACAGGCCTTCGTGAAGTTTGCTTTCAAATGTTTTAAAATTGACTTCTTTTAGATCTATACCTCCTGCGGTTACAAACTCTTCCTTAAAGGTGCTTTTCCCATTAACATTAAAAACAGATTGTGTTAGTTGTTCTGTAAGACGATCAAATTGCTTATTGTTGAGATCAGCCCAACGCAGGTCACTCGAGATTCCTGAGGTCATTACTAGGGCCTTCCATAAACGTTTTGGAAGTTCAAATTGAATAGAATTGACAACAGCTTTTTTAATCTGGGCAACTCTAAGTGATTTTAAATGGTCTAAGCATTGGTCATTATTTAATCCAATAAAATTGATCTTAATTTTAAATTTATAATTGCATTCGGCAAATTCTAAGGCACCAAAAGCCGATAGCTTTAAAATGGCCGGCGCACTCATTCCAACATGTGTGAACAGCAGTGGTCCTTCTGATTGCAATTGACTTCCCACAACCTGAATGTCAACATGCTTTACAACAACACCAGGTAATTCTTTGATGCGTTCATCGTGTATATCGAAGGTAAACAACGAGGGCACTGGTTGAATGATAGTGTGACCGAGTTCCCTTAACATGCTCCAGATCTTCGGATTGCTCCCAGTTGCAATAAGAATTTTATCGGAAGCAAAGGTCTCTGATCTCGTATGAGCGATCCATCCCGAATTTTCTTTAACAATGCTTTGTACCGGTTGGGTTCTTAACAAATCAATTTGATGCCTTTCAACCTCGTCCAAAAAGCAGTCGATTATTGTTTGAGACGAATTTGAAACTGGAAACATACGGCCATCTTCTTCAATTTTTAGTTCAATACCTCTGTTTTCAAACCAAGTGATAGTATCGCCAGTCATGAATTTATGAAATGGCCCAAGGAGCTCTTTTTCACCTCTCGGGTAATTTTTTACAAGATCTTGAGGTATGAATTCGGCATGAGTGACATTACAGCGACCACCTCCAGAGACTTTCACTTTATTAAGAACTTCTTTACCGCGTTCTAAAATGGCAATTTTTAATTCGGAATTAAATTCAGCCATATTTATTGCACCAAAGAATCCAGCAGCACCACCTCCAATAATTATGACATCATAATATTTCATTTCCTTAAAAATCTGCGTAAATTTACCAATATTTTAATTGATGCTTTTCTTAAAAAAATATTGTTTTTTATTACTTGTTTTAGCCCTGGCCTGCGATACTGGAAATTTGACCGTTCTTGCTGATCTACCAGGGAAACTTAAGGAAGCATCTGGTATTGAAACAGTGAAAGATTCCAATCTTATTTGGATGCTAAATGACGGTGGAAATTCTGCTGAAATTTATGGCTTAGACTTAGATGGTGACATAAAAGAGGCGCTAGAAATAAATGCCAAAAATAACGATTGGGAAGACCTTGCATCCGACTCAAATGGTAATTTATATATAGGTGACTTTGGAAATAATGCCAATAAACGAAAAAATCTGGCAATCTTAAAGGTCAAACATGAAGACCTTGATAAAAAGTCTCCAATTTCAATTGAACGCATATCCTTTAGGTTTCCTGATCAAACTAAATATCCGCCAAAGAAAAAAAGCATGGGATTTGATTGTGAATCATTTTTCTTCCTAAATGACAGTCTTTACTTGTTTACTAAAAATCGAGTGAGAGGTGCTTTTGGAAAGACTAAATTATATAAAATTCCTGCAAAACGGGGTCAACATACGGCAACCTATATTGGATCTTATTCGCTATGTGATGATCTTGAATGTTGGATCACTTCGGCAGATATCAGTGATGATGGAAAAAAAGTGGTACTCCTTAATCATAAATCTGCACTAGTTTTCACTAACTTTCCTGAAGATCGTTTTTTTGACGGTGTGGTTAAGGAATATTTGTTTGAGCATGAATCTCAAAAAGAAGCTGTTTGCTTCAAAACAGACAATGAATTATATATCACCGATGAAAAGTCGCAAGGCGCAGGAGGTAATCTTTATCATATTAAGATTGATTAGAAATTTAATCCGAATCCAAATGAAAATCGGAAGCCTTCAGTACTATTGAAAAAATTAAATGTTCCAGAAATAGATTCAGCTGCAGCCACCCAGAAGCCACCTCCATAATCATTATGCCATTTATCGGAATCGTCGTTTTTCAACCAGACACGACCTACATCCAGACCTGTAAACAGTCCAAATTGTAAAGGCACAAACCTTGTTTTTATTGCATTGAAACTATAGCGCAGATCGGCACTTGAAGTTAGTGCACTTTTTCCAGTAAAACGTTCAGTCCTAAATCCTCTTAAGCCCGTATTTCCTCCAATAGTAGAGGCTTGAAAAAATTCGAATTTTGATCCTATTCTGAACTGAGAATTCACATTTGTCCTTAACACTAATTTTCTGTTGCGTGTAAGGGCATTATAAAACCCGAGATTTGAGTTTATAAACCCATAAATTTCGGAAATATCTTTTATATCAGACCGCGCACCAATATTTAAACTAAATACCATCCCACGAGTAGGGTTAATAGCATCATCAAAACTTTTATAATTATAGGCGCCTTCAATGTCAGTAAAGAAACGTCGCTTATAGAAATCACCTTCACTTGATGGCACATACTCCGTAATAAACCTGTCTTCTGAAGCTTCTAGCTCAATGCCTTCTACTCCTGCACGAATGACAAAATCGCTACCAAACGATGATTTCTTTATAACGCCTATTTTGAAGTTATAAATACTTGTTTTTACCCGATTAAAATCTAAATTATCGTTATCGTTGGTCGTTTCATTTCCGAAACCGAAAAAATTATTCGTGAAATTCTCTGAGGTGATCTTTCCTGCCAAATGCAAATTCCAGTTTTCAAAGATGTTAGAAAATTCGCCGCGATAATTCAATTCAAATCCTTCGGTTGCAAAATAATAAGCGCTACTAAAATCATGTTGTTGCGAAAACGGATTTCTTTCGAATCCACTTTTCGTTTTGGTGAAATTAAGGCCGAGCTTGAAACCATCATCTGGGTTAAACCCCATGGTTGGCGTAATGACAGCATTTTTTGTGATATTTTTGTTGAAATCATATAAATTAAAATTATAGATGTCGGTTAAATTGATATCGCCACCATTATTGACTTCAATAGTATTTTTTTTCGATTTATGATCATAGACTTTTATACGTCGCCCATTATTAAGTCTATAAATATCATTTTCTTGACCTCCAATGAGTCGAATAAATATTAAGTTATTGCCTTTTCCTGAAACGGTAAAAACATCTTTATCATCAAGAGCATAGACCCATATTTCTTTGGTGATCTCTCTATCAAAAGTGCGATCAACCATTACTTCACCGATCTCTCCATCAATAATTCTGGCAATTCTAATATTGGTTTTTCCATCGTCCAGTCGCGTAATTTTTATATCATCATCTTTATCGGTTCCAGCAAGGATAACCAGTTCGTTCAAAAAAAGAAAATACCGTTCAGCAATGTCTATTATGTTATCTCGACGACCCTTAAATTTTTGTTTAATATCTGCAATGTCATCATCGCTAACAGCTTCCGGAACCTTGGAAAATGCGTTTTCTACAACCTCATCGGTAATGGCATCTTTTAAAAATGCTGCATGTTTTAACCATGCATCTCTATCTAATTTTTGTATTAGAATCCGGTCTAATTTTACGCCAGCAGCATTCATCCATTCAATATCCTCAAGGGTTTCATCATAGACTTGTAATTGATTTACCGAACCCGAAATGAAACGCATGATGTCTAATAAAGCACCATCAAAATTTGAAAAAACCTGATCGCGATCTCTTGGAATTGGTCTATAATATTTATCACCATTATCCATATCAAATTGCGCCCAACGCCATTGGTCTTGATGACGATCCCAATCACCAAGTAACATATCAAATAAACGCGCTCTAATAAAGGCGTTTTCGTCTATTTTGTACTTTTCATCTTGCCTGATCTTTGCAATGATATCGTGAGTGCTTTCAATGTCGTCAGCATATCCAAAGTTTTTTGTTTCCGAATAATTTTCTTCTGGACGTTCTTCAATTAGATAAAGCTCATCACCATAGTCCAGATTATAATCGCCCATGTGCTTATGCTTCGGAATGTAGAAAAGTCTAGGGTTCGTATGATAGACTTCGGCTGCATCCGAAAGATCAGGAACAACCATAAATGCATAAGGGTGTGCCGCCGTGTAAAAATCTAAAATTAAATTTTCAACTTTTGTTTTTTCGAAAGCATCTTTGACATAATTATCTTTAAATACAACCGTTTGAAGGTATTGTGTTGCACTTTTTTTGAGTGCTCTCATATTTAATTCCCTACCATCTTTTAATTTCAATCGTAAAGATCGTGTCTGGTGACCACCACCTTCTCTCACGATCTCGAGTCCACCATAAAGTGTATCAAGTGTTGCAACCTGGGCATTTATTTTCGTGCTGTAAAGATCTCGATATTTATCGCCCCAAATGGCTTCGTAAAATCCGGAAACATCAGTTTCTTCTTTTGTATAAATAGAGGCTTCAACGAAAGGAGGAAATGAATCTGGTAAGGTTGAAACATCGAAGGACCTTTTCTCTGAGCTAAATATTTCTTTCTGAAAAAGTAAGGTTTCAGCGCCTTCATTTTCGCCAAAAAATTGAACCCAAACACTACCATCCTCATAATAATTTAGTTTAGCAAAGCCTTGTTTCCCATAAGAAAACAAACCATTATTGCTTAAGGTAGCATATGATGCTTTTCCACCGGAACCTGAAACAATTTGTTTAATTTTTTCATCTTCTATATACTGTAAGGTATGTTCATGACCAGATGCAAAAACCACATTGTTATAGCTAGAGGCTAAAGTGTTCAATCGATTCATTAATTCATTATATCTTTCATTATAACGATCCTGAATAGAAACACCGCCTTGAGTTCTAATTTGTGCTGCCAAAGAAGCTAAAATGGGTAGTGGCCATTTTTTCTGACTAGGAAACAAATGCTTGGCAGCTGCATATTGGCCGCCATGCACACCATTTGTGAACATAGGATGGTGCATTGCGAAAATGACTTTTTTGTGCTGGGCTTTTTTCAACTCGCCTTCTACTTCTTCAAAGAAGCGTTGCCTGGTTTTGATCTCACAATCATCATTTATTGTAGGATTGTGGTTCCAATTTTCTAAATACCATTGAGAATCTATAATGATCAGTTCGATTGAATCTCCTATTTCTACGGTTTTAAGTGGACAGCCATCCTCGGGAAGAAAACTATTCTTACCTAAAGCGTCTTCCACATATTTTTCCTGTCGTTTTAATCCCTTAAGACCATTGCTATACCAATCATGATTTCCCGGAATAAAAATAACTTCACCATTGAAATCCTGCACACTTTCAATTTGAGCATCGAGATAATACTTGGCTTGTTCATAAGAAGGATCACTTTTTTTTGGAAGTCCTTTTTCATAAATATTATCTCCCAAAAAAAGAACAACGTCTTCCTTAGTACCATTTTGAGATAGATGCTTTTTAAATAGTTTTAATCCCTTTGAAAGCTCATTTTCAGGTGAGATTCCTGCATCACCAATGAGATACACAGTATGGGAAATTTCCTTATCAGGTGCACTCTCTGCTTGATCACCTTCATTTGCATATTGAGCTTTATAAGTAGCACAAGAGCATATAAAAAACAAGACGATAATGAGGGGACTTACTTTTTTATTCATCATACACCAATAGCTTTTGAACACCATTAATTTTACCGCTAAATCAGCAATTCAAGTATGACTAATTTAGTATCTTTACTTTTAATGTAAAATTAATGAGATATGTCAAAGTTAGTAGAAAAAACTGACAAGTTTGTATTTGATTTGTTTAAAAATGAGCTTGATAATTCATTTCTATATCATAATTATACACATACACAACGTGTTTTAAAAAGCACCAATGAAATTTTAGAAAATATTGAGATGGATGATAAGGAGAAGGAGATCATTCGCTTAAGTGCATTGTTGCATGATACGGGTTACACAAAAGACAGAGAAAATCATGAAAAAGAAAGTATAAAAATTGCGGAATCATTTTTAAAAGATGAAAATGTTGATGAAAAGACCATTGCTGCCGTTTCAAAATGTATTGCTGCAACAGAATTTAATTCTGAGCCTGAAACAATACTGGGCAAGATCATTCGTGATGCTGACGCTTCACATTTCGGGAAAAAATATTTTAGAGAAGCCAGTGAGTTTTTAAGAAAAGAACTAGAGCTTCAAAACATCAAGAAATATTCGCCTACTGAATGGCTTGATGAAAACATCAAAGTTTTATCAAAAAAACATCAATTTTACACAGATTATGCTTTACAAAATTGGCAATCTAGAAAAGAAAAAAATTTAGCAAAACTCATAAAAGAAAAGCAAAAACTCAAGAAGAAATTAAAGACAGAAGAGCTTAAGGCCAAGTACAAATCTAGATATAAAAATGAGAGCCCTGAGCGTGGCATTCAAACCTTTTATAGAGTTGCCTTAAGAAACCATATTAAATTAAGTGATATTGCCGATACTAAAGCTAATATTTTGTTATCTGTAAACGCGATCATTATTTCTTTGGTCTTGTCAAACTTAATTTCAAAACTTGATAATCCGTCTAATGATTATTTGATCATTCCGACCATAGTTTTTATTTTGTTCAGTATTGCTTCCATGATCCTGTCAATTTTAGCAACACGACCAAATGTCACCCGCGGAGAATTTACTAAAGAAGATGTTGCTAATAAAAATGTTAATCTTACCTTTTTTGGGAATTTTCATAAAATGAGCCTGGAAGAATATGAATGGGCTGTTAATGAACTTATTCAAGACAAAGATTATGTCTATAATTCCCTAACTAAGGACTTATATTTTTTAGGAAAAGTATTGGATAGAAAATATAGAATTTTACGATTAACCTACACCATTTTTATGTTGGGTACAATTATCTCTGTCATTCTTTTTGGTGTATTCTTTAAGTCCCAAACCGTCATCTAATTTTTTATAATCTCAACGAGATCATCATAAGTATAGTAATTCGAGGTTTCTTCGAAATCGTGATAGAGGATGCTTACTTTTATAGCTTTTAGTCCTGTTACACCCTGAAGGTCTTCAAGTTCTACGATTTCAGCATCGTCGCTGAGCATCTTTTTATGCTGAAAGAATCGTACATAGTTCATATACTCTTCTTCGTCTTCTTTTTGAGAATAAACAATACTTAATTTTCCTTTTTCAGTAACCCGCTCTTCGCTACCTTTTATATAGGCTTTATCAACGCGTTTTTTTACCACTTCATAACGTGCATTATATGTGCCATCAACATCAAATTGCTTTTCATCCATTCTAAAACCAATGGTTAAAGGCTGATTAAACACTAGGATCATAGAGGCAACATCTAGTGATAAGGGGTATTCATGTTGATTTTGATAAAATGCATTCTCCATTTCACACATGATCTGAATTTGCCATAATCTTAAATTGTAGAGATATATCAATTCAAAATTTGATTCTCTAGTGATGGCTTCACCGATGTACATATTATGCTCAACACCATCTGTTTTATAGCGTTCAAAGAAATGAGGGTACATGGCTTGGGCGTTCTTTTGTGCATTGTCAAGCATTGAACTCATATTCTCATTGATCAGCTTTATGGTATCGTCATAGTTTTTCCTATAAAAATAGATCACACCCAATTCTGAGTCAACTTTGCTGAAATATCCTTCAACTTCTTCATTAAGTTCTGGATGATTCTTTTGAATGAGCTTTAATAACGGGTCTAATTCCTGGCTAAAAAAGTTATTGGTTTGATGTTCACTATCCACCTTAAAGTCTTTATTAAGCTCATTTAATAAGCTTGTGATCTGAAAATGAGCCTGCTCATAAATAGGCATTTCATGTAATTCTAATACTTGGGAAATTATCTTCTCCGCTAATGATAGTTGAGATGTTAGATCTTTCTGAGTTGCTTGATTTCTTGAATTAGATGATCCTTTAACATCCATTTGACCAAATAATGGATACACATTTTCGAATGCAATCTTTTGAAAAGGAATATATTTATTTTCGATGATGTTATTCTTTATAAATTCAAGAGCAGCACTTTTGAATTTCCAGTGAACACTTGGATGAATTGATGTACATTCTTGTTGGATAACAGCTTCAATTAAATTCTCCTCCTCCTTTTTTGAACGCTCAACTGCTGCCAAAATATAGGGCATAACATCAGTCAGTTTGTTAGCGTTAACACTGTTAAGCACCTTTGGTTCTGATGAGACCAATTCAAGAATACCGAGCAATTCAGTATCATTTGCAATAGGTGCAAGAATAGCACTTTTTATCCCTTGATCTTTTAATGTTTTATATTGAGGTGCCTTCCCTTTGGACATTTTATAATATTTGTCGACGTCGGAAATACTATAGTATTTTTTATCTTTTAATAAGGTTTTATAAGAATATTTGCATAATGTTTTATCACACTTTGAAGCTTCCTGTGCATCTAAAAGAAAACTCTCCATGCCTTCACCGTGTACTTTAAGGAAACTGTCATTTTCTTTATTATAAATTGAAAATCCAACTTTAAGGTTTTTAATATTAAGAAGTGATTGAAATATTTCATGAAAATTTTTCATGAAATTACTGTCTTTTCGTTTTCCTTCTGAAATTAAATTAGATTTGATATTTGAAATTGACTGATCATCTGTAACATCAAAAATATTTGAGATGACGAAGCCTTTAAAAATATAACTGTGTGGCGGAAACTTCTCTTTCCACATGTCGATATTCTCGAAATTATCTAGCAAATCATCAATATCGTCTTGGGTGATCTTTTTAGCTTTTTTCGTTGGAATAATTTCTGTGAAATCAGCATTGTACAAGATTTTATAGTACCTCATGATACCATTAGCGTCTGGTATCTTATAAAAGAATGGCCTTTTAAAAGACAAATCATAGCCATAACAAAAATTCAAAATAATCGTACATGCAATAATGTAACGATCATCTTCTGGCATATTAAGGATCTTTAGATGAAAATCCTTACCCGCAGTTTTAATGATCTTTTTAAACCGCTCTGAGGAATTAAAGATAAAATCGTGAAACGGAACCGAAACTGTTTTAATTTCATTGTGTGTCAGTACTTCACTAAAGGAATCTTCTAAAATAATTTTGATCTCCTTTCTGTATTTATCCAATAATTTCACATCACAAATACCTTCTCTTAGTTCTGGATATGGTTTTTGTGCATCTATAACACGTTGCGCTTTTTTCGAAATAAATTCGTCATCATGATCAACCATTTGCTCATACTTTTCAATGAGTTTATTAAAGCTAATCTTTAGCAACATTGGAGATTCAAAATGGTCGTTTATATTCATAAGAATTCAATAATAACGGCAAAGTTAGTGAATATTTAGATTTAGTCGTCAAGTGCACTAATTCTTAACAAATAAACGGTTTATAAAAATTTATAGTTAAATTTAAGTACTAACTAAAACTAAACGTTATGTTTTCTAAGACAAATTTAATTTCAACTTTAGTAACGGCCCTTTGGGGATTTTTGGGCGGTTATTTATTATGGGGACTCATAGGTGATCCTTTTATGAAGGATCATTTAGGAACTGCAACGGGAACAATAAAGGAAACACCAGATTTTGGAACTCTAGCATTTGGTTGTCTCATTTCCGGTTTTGCCTTTTCTACCTTATATTCAAAATGGGCAAGAGGATCACATAGTTCTTCTCAGGGTGCTCAATTTGGTATATGGATCGCTATTTTTTTGGGAATAGGAAATGGATTAATTGAATATGCAACAGCCAATTTATTGGATCTCACAGGAACGATAACAAATGCCCTTATTTACATTGTGTTTTTTATAGTGATGGGTGTTCTTGCCAGTTTGGTCTATAATAAAATGTCGACTAAAAACTAAAAAACCTCCAAATCTCTGGAGGTTTTTTTAGTTGATCAGTGTATTAGAATTTTATAAGACCATGGCGCCATAGTTATATCGCCTGTTGCTTTTGAAAAACTTTCTAGTTCATTAGTCATATAATTTAAATAATCTCCATCGAGATTATTGGAGTAAGTCTGAGCTGTTCCCGAGACATTGGCTATAAACGTTAATCCAACACCGTTTTTATGTCTTTTAAACATTAAAATGTTTTCGTTATTGACTTCAATAGGTTGATAACTCGCTGCATTTTTTCCACCATGAAGCGCTGTACTTGTGGTTTTTAAGCGGCCTAGCTTTTCTAACAACGCCCACATAGTTCCTTTAGTCTTAGGAATTTGATCTTTCTCGAAAAACTTTAGCCTATGATCCATGTCATATTCTTGTCCTGAATAGATCAATGGCATTCCAGGTGCTACATAACTTAAAACTGTTAAGGTTTCGGCAGCATCTCCCATGCGCTCTTTAATGGTTCCATTCCAAGAATTTTCATCATGATTGGTCACGAAAGTCATTAATATATCATCGTCTTCATAGCGTTTTTGATCTTTAGCCATAATTTCATTCCATGCCTTAACGGCCCCTTCTCCTTTTGCCATTTCATTTAACGTGTGGTGGCGATCCCAGCCATAAGCCATATCAAAAAGATTCCCTTTTAATAATTCTGGCTCCCAAGCTTCCGCCAACATAAACAACTCCTTTTTGGCTCTTAATTGAGGAATGGCTTCCTTCCAAAAATCAATTGGGACTGCACCAGCAACATCACATCTAAAACCATCAATATTTTCCTCAGCTACCCAATACATCATATCCTTGATCATTTCTTCCCTGAGCTCTTTATTGTCATAATTCAGATCAGCGACATCAGCCCAACCAATTGGAGTACCATCTTCATTCAAAGGATCAGTGATTTCTCCTTTCGCATTTTTTGTATAGAATTCGGGGTTGGTTTTTAACCAGGTATGGTCCCATCCTGTATGGTTGGGAACCCAATCAAGTATCACATACATGCCATTATTGTGAGCCGTATTGAGCAATTCTCTAAAATCTTCAAGCGTTCCAAACTCTGGATTGATCTTAGTAAAATCTGAAACCGCATAATAACTGCCGAGCATTTTATTTCGAGTAGCTTCGTCTTCAATTAAACTTGCAAAATCGCCTCCAGTGGCTTTTCGTTTTGTTTCAGAAATTGGAAAAATTGGCATGAGCCAAATGACCTTGACGCCCAGTTTTTTAAGTTCTGGAATGTCCTTTGTAAATGCCGAAAAACTGCCATCTTCTGAATACTGTCGGATGTTAGCTTCATATATGATCGCCGTTTCCATCATTTCTGGCGAAACTGGATCAACATTTGTTTTAGTGTCTTTTACATCTGTTTTTGCTTCGTTTTTGTTTTCGGTTTTACAACCTATAAAAAGCGATGAAGCAATTAAAAGTATTAATAAATTTTTCATTGGTTTATGGTTTCTATATTAGTATTCGTTTAATTCTAGCAGCACAATCTTATAATCTGATTTAATAATTACTTTCCCATTTTCAACGGCAACAAATTGATTGGAGTAAGCATCTCTTAATCGATCTCCATTTTTGAACAATTTTGAAACATCAATTTCTTTGGTTCCTTTTTTCATATCTAATCCAATTACCACAAGATCTTTTAATTGGCCATAATTATAAGATCTATAAAAAGTATAAGGCCTTTCGGTGATCATTTGATGAATTCCTGCACCAATAGCTGGATGATCCTTTCTAAATTGTCCTAGTTTTTGCCAATGTTCTAAATTGGCCTTTTGAGCTTCCAAATCTTCCCAATTCATAAATGACCTTAAATTAGCATCTCCAATTGCATTTTCAACAACTAACATTCTTGAAGATTCGTCGCCATAATAAATTTGTGATGCTCCTGGTGAAAGCAGCAGTTTTGTTGCTGTTTCAAGAGGAATTTTTCTCATCGGATCAAAGGGCTGACCGTCATCATGCGAACTCAAATAATTAAGAATACCATAACCTTTCAATTCATTTTCCAGTATGTTAGAATATCGCTTAAAATTAGTTTCATTGCTCTTTTGCTTTGCATTCCATTTAAATTCAAAATTTATAAGGCTCTTAAAGGCATTATCAAAATAATTCGCTTTATGATCTCCAAAATCAAAATACTGTCCTGAACTTATTCCATAGTTATAAACTTCACCAACTAAATAGAAATCAGAATCATCTAAAATTTTGGAAGGATTTTTTAATTTCCATTCATTAAAAGCATAATCACATTCTTCTTTAAATTCCTGCCAAACAAATTCTTCAGTATGTTTAACAGTATCTACACGATAGCCATCTATTCCAAATTCTGTGATGTAATCTGTTAACCATTTCATAATGTAAAATCGTGGAGCACGTGGATGCCCTGTGCGTTCAAAAAATACATTTAATTCGGAAACTTCATCTTCAAATCGTCCTTCCGATTTCCATTTTTCCACCAGCTGTGGCGGAAGTTCCACGTCATCATTGCTTTCGGTTTTTATATCGGGAAGATTTTTTACCAAGGTACATGTTACGGTAGACTCATAGTCTTTATAGGCACAATGTGGTTCTGTTCTTACCCAGGAATCGGGCCAAACAGGATCTTTGTCAGTAACAGGCCCAGTGTGATTTATAACCGCATCAAGAAGAATTCGAATACCCTTATTGTGTGCAGCCTCAACCATGTTCTTTAAATCTTCTTTTGTACCAAAATTCGGATCGATATTCGTCCAATCCTTGGTCCAATAACCATGATACCCATAGGTAATTCCTGTTCCTTCATCAGTACTGCCATGAATTTGCTCAACTATTGGTGTCAACCAAATAGCATTCACACCAAGATCAGTAAAATAATCCTCTTCTATTTTCTCTGTGATCCCTTTTATATCACCGCCTTCAAATCCGCGTAATTTTCCAGATTTTATATGGCGTTCAAAATTCAAGTCGTTTGAAGGGTCGCCATTATTAAACCTATCCGTCAATAAAAAGTAAACATTAGCTGCTTCCCATAAAAAAGGAAGTTCTTGCTTAGTCATTTTTCCAGAGATTTCCTTTGATTGTTGACCACAACAAAAAATTGATATACAAACAAAGCTTATTACAATGATTTTTTTCACTTATTCAATTTAATATTAATATCTAATTTTTTTGAAGTCACCCAAGCCAATTCAATGGTCAGTTGTTTTTTTGAAGCATTCCAGATGAAATCAGATTTTTTACCATTTACTTTTACTCGTTTTGGTGCTGTATCAAGATTATGAATTATGAATTCGATGGTTTTAGACTGCACCTCAAAGTTCTGTCCGATTTCCGATTCAAATTCAAACTCCAAACATTGTTTGTCAAGCTCTCCTTTAAATTTATGTAATTCATATTGGCCTTTATTATAAGCATCAAAGGTAAAACCATCATCATTGTACATTAGGCCTTGACTCGTGGCTTCTAGTTCATCCTTATAATAATGTAATTGAAAAAAGTTGGCATTATAATCATCTGTAGATTGTACAAGTCTGGCCATCGGAATAAAAGCACCTCCCTTTATGAATGTAGGGATTGAACTTTCATTCACTTTCACCATTTTTGTTTGTCCACCTCTAATCTTTTCATCTGAATAGAGATCAAACCAATAGCTGTCTTTTGGAAAATATATGGTTTTTTCTTGCACATCGGGCCTAACCACAGGGGTGACTAAAATAGAATTTCCCCACATGAAGCTGTCATCATTTGTGAGCAACTCTGGTGTTTGAGGCTCGTAAAAAAACAATGGTCTCATAAATGACACACCCGATCTACTGTTCTCAAAGGCCAATGTATAATTATAAGGAAGAAGCTTATAACGCAATTCGATAGATCTTTTAGCAAGCGCTTTCGCTTTAGTGGACCTAAACACAGGTTCACTCGGTACTTCTTCCTGAGCATGCGGTCTGTAAATAGGTTGAAAAACGCCATATTGTAACCATCGCGTGTATAATTCGTCATCAAGGTTTGCTCCTGCAAAACCACCGAGATCTGAATGCATATATCCTAATCCTTGCATTCCCATTTGAAGAGCGATTTCAGTTTGTGATTGTAATCCACCCCAAGTCCGATTAACATCTCCTGACCAAGGAATAAGTCCATAACGTTGCGAGCCAGAAGCCCCAGAACGCATCAAGATGAATGGTCTTTCATTTGGAAATTCATTGCGATAACCATCAAAGATCAATTTAGCCCAATCATGTCCATAGGTATTATGAACTTCATCGGCGGTACCGGTGGCATGAATGAGATTTGAAGGATGTACTTCAGGCTCACCAAGATCCCCCCAAACACCTTTTACACCCATATTTGCGAGATCCTTATAAATGTTCCAAAACCATTGTTTGCCTTTTTCACTATAGACATCGATCAATCCTGTATTTCCAAAATAAAAATTGAAAGTAAATGGATTCCCTTCTGCATCTTTGGCTAATATATCTTGATCAACTGCTTCTTGCCATCGTTTTGAGGTTGTTAGGATAAAAGGTTCTGTCACCAATATGGTTTTAACCCCTTGTTTTCTGAAATCGGAGATCATTTTCTTCGGATTAGGGAACGAATCTCTTAAAAATTCTAAATTTCCCATATGACCTTGAATATCTTTGCCAAACCAATAAATATCAATAATTACAGCATCAATTGGAATATTATTGTCTTTAAAGGCTTGCACTGTAGCTCTGGTCTCAGCTTCGGAATGATAACCAAATCGACTTGAAAAATTCCCAAAAGCCCAACGTGGTGGTAAGGGTTGTTTTCCTGTTAGATCTGTATAATTATTGACCAGATCCAACCAAGAATCACCCGCGATAACTTGATACGTTTTTCTACCTGATATCGTCTCATAGGTCAAGGTATTGTTACTTTTGCTGTCCAGATCTAAATGTCCAATCGGAGCATTGTCAAAATGAAGCATATACTTGTCTGAAGATATCACAATGGGCAAGGTATAGTTCATCAGTTCACTTTCGGTTTCATAACCGTAATGCGCTTTGTTATAAAGTTCAAGTCGATGACCCCTTCTATTCATTCCTAAAGCACGAGCACCGCCACCAAATAATATTTCGTCGGGTTTTAGATCGAATTGAATGGTTTCTAAACTGTCTATTTTTCTGTAGCCATTTCTTTCCGAAGTGATTTGTTTGCCTTTAAATTCATATGAAATTTCAAAAGGCTTCTTGTTGATTATTACGCCAATACCTTCTGTAGAAACCGAAATATTATCTGCTTCATTTAAGTGTTCAATGTTTGTATTTTCTGGTTTTAAGACAACCGCATGAGACTGGAGGTTTCGCTTTTCTCCCTCGGGAACAAAGGTCGTTTCTACAATTTCTGATGAGTAAAATTGTATGTAATAGGTGCCGTCAGACACTTTCATTTCTAACTGGTTCTTTTCAAAGGTTGAACTGATGAATTCTCTCTTCTTAATAGCATCGGGAAATAACCAAAGTATGGCTTCTTCAAATTCTTCCTTCCAAAAAGACTCACTATGAATACCTTGTTCTACAATTTTTCGATTGATGTTCTTTTCGTCGAAACCTTCTTTTTTCATAAGGTCAACCATTTTAATGGTATCAGGCACCATGGAATCACCTTCATTTCCACCAACTAAAAAATACATTTTTAATTCATCTGAATTACTATGCTTCGCAGTGAATTCAAAAGCTTCATTTGCATACCAGAATGATGGTGAAAACACACCTACTTTACCAAATATATCAGGATATTTAATTCCAGCATAATGAGAGATCAATCCACCCATCGAACTTCCCATAATTCCTGTATGTTCGCTACTTTTTAGGGTTCTAAAGTTGGTGTCGATATAGGGTTTTAAAGTGTTGGAAATAAAATTAACATAGGCTTCCCCTTCAGCATTTCCAAATCCTTTATTTCCCCATGGAGAATACTCATTCATACGTTTATCTCCACCATTATCAATAGCAACAACAATTAGTTTGAAATTGTATAAACTATACAAATTATTAAGGGTTTCATCCACACCCCATTCTCCTGCATAAGAGGTCAGTGCATCAAAAACATTTTGCCCATCATGCATATACAAAACAGGGTAACGCTCATTGGAAGACTGATAATCAGGAGGCAAATACATCCAAACGCGACGCGTTCTATTCAGCTCAGGTATAGAAAATTCTTCGGATAATATACTTACGTTTTTGGCAGCAGTAGATTTTCCGACTTCAGAACTACTCGCTTTATCCCAATTTATGATCTTGGCATATATTGTATCCTGCTCTTTCTTGCGATTGTAAGTTCGATTTTCCGAATTGCTACCATCTGCATTTCGTTCGACTGTATCCCAAGAACCCATAGTGAATTTATAAAGGATAACATTTTCTGTTAAGGGTAGTGTAATGCTATAGGCATTATCGGTTTTAACTAATTTAAAACTATCGTTTCCGCCAGACCAGCCTTCAAAATTACCTGAAATATAAAGATCATTATTATAATCGTGATTTTCAGGAAGATCATTTACTATAAAAGTTATTTGTGCACAAATACTTTGTGAAATGATCAAAGAGGCTATGAGCAGAATTCTTTTCATTTATTCATTTTATTATTCAATTTCCTTCCTTAATAAAAACGAAATGGGAACATCTAATCGCGCTGCCCATGATCTCTCATCGTGAGCCGCGCCATCATATTTTAAATTATGTACATACCCTTTAGATTCCAACAGACTAGATACCTTTGATTGATACGACAAATACATCGCGTCTAAGGTTTCAGTACCATAATCAAAATACAATTTATGTGTGTTAGAATCCGGTAGATGTGCTTTCATGTATTCAAAAAAAGCATTTGGAATTGGATTATTCTCATTTGTAAATGTTCCAATCCAATGGGTCGATAAACAGGCTGCACCTCCAAAAATCTCGGGGTATTCACAAATGGCATACATTGAGATCAATCCGCCCATACTTGAACCCATAACAAAAGTGCTTTCTTTTTTTGAATAAGTTGGATAAACACTATCGATAAATGGCTTCAATTCTTCTACCAAGAATTTCAAATAGTTATCTGAATTGAGCTTTGTAAACGATATATTATTTTGTTTCGCTTCAGCAAATATGGAATCTTGAGTTTTTTTAGGAAGTGATTCAAAAGGTTTCTGAGGGAAGTAATCGCTGTGTCTAATCTCAGATATATTATGAGGTGCAACCACAATAAACTCCTGAACTTTATTCGATTTCATAAGCTTTGAAGCCACCTCATCAACTTGCCATTCTTGTTTGTTCCAGGTTGATGTACTATCAAATAACATTTGACCGTCATGCATATAAAGGACAGCATATTTCTGATCTTGAGAATAGCCATCAGGTAACCAAATATCAACAGCTCGATCTTCAATAAATTCGGATGGGAACTTTTGGATTCTGAAGAGTTGCCCACTCGAGATATTCGCCTCTTTAAGATTTGCTACACTAATTTCTCTATTGCTTTCAGATTCAACATTACTCTGCTTTACTTCCCCGCAAGATGAAAGAATTAAAACAAAAAATAATAGAATTATTGAACGCATGTTAGTCCGTTTTTGTAGTCATTATAATAACGCCCTTCTCGTTGAAGGTTATATCATTTTTCCAAGTAAAGGATTCACCAGTAATCACATTTCTTAGAGTTTGTCCATCCAAACCAATTTCAGCATAACGCTTTAGATCTATTGTTAAAGGGTCTTCACTTTTGTTAAGGATCAAAACCACAGTTTCATCTTCTAGGATCCTAAATAAAAAATAGGTGCCAAGAAATGGTGAAAAATGAATCGTTTCGCCGTCATGAATAGCGCTACTATTTTTTCTAAAATTCAGAAGGGTTTTCAGAAAATTCTGCATATCTAATTGCTCTGCCGTTAGCCCTTCACCGGTGAATGCATTAACAGGATCTCCATCAAAACCGCCTGGGAAATCAGTTCGCACCAAACCATGATCGCCAGGTTTTTCAAAATCATTCATTAAGATTTCCGTACCATAATATAATTGTGGGATTCTTGGCAGGGTCAATACCGTTGCTAGGGCCATTTTTGTGTTCACCACATCACCATTCAATTGGGTGAAAATGCGACTCATATCATGATTATCTGGGAACAGCATGATGTCTTTCGGACTTGCATATGCGAAATCATTTGAAAGACCTTCATAAATTTTAACCAAGCCTTCATCCCATTTTTCGTCTTCTGAAACACCTTCGATTATCTTTCTTTGCATGGCGAAATCCATAGTTGACCTTAAGTTTGACTTATAGCCATCTTTGTTGACATTTCCATCTTGCCAATAGGCAATAAGTAAAGGGTTATAGCTCCATTCTTCGCCCACGATGCTGAATCCAGGATATTCGTCCATAATAGCTCCTGCCCAATCCGCCATAAATGATTTGTCAGGATAAGGATAGGTGTCTTGTCGAATACCTCCCAATTCAAGTGTTTCAATCCACCAAATGCTATTTTGAATAATGTATTTCGCCATGAATGGATTCTTCTGATTAAGATCAGGCATAAAAGGAACAAACCAGCCTTCGGCATTTAAATTTCTATCATACTCTGAAGCATAACCATCTTGATTTGTGGTGCGTCGGTGATTGGAATTTGTGAAGTGCTGATTTAAGCGATCCCAGTCATATTCCCCATTTGGTTTTCTCATTTCTTCAACTGGAACTTCAAGTTTTTCAAAATCTGCTTGGTAATTCACCCAATCTTCGAATGGCAGATCCTTCATCCACCAATGTTCAATACCACAATGATTGGCAATTTGATCCATGATGATGCTTATCCCTTTTTCTTTAGCTTTTACTGCAAATTCTTTGTATTCGGCCATAGTTCCAAATCGAGGATCCACTTGATAATAATCTGTAATGGCATAGCCATGATACGATCCTTCATGCTGATCATTAATTAATAATGGATTAGGCCAAATGGAAGTATATCCTAAATCATTAATATAATCGAGGTGGTTGATCATACCTCTGATATCACCGCCATGACGTGCGTAGTCGTCAGATCGGTCTATAGTATTTTCATTTAATTCTTCAACGACATCGTTTAGTGGGTCGCCATTTGCAAAACGATCTGGAGTAATCAGTAAAATGGCATCTGAACTATCAAAGCCCTGATAATCGTCACCTGCTTTAATCCTATCTTTTAATTCATAGGTATGTGTTTTTTCGTCTCCATCTTCCCCTTTAAAAACGATATCGAACTGTCCTGCTTTTGTACTTTCAGAAATCTGAAGATCTATGAACAAGTAATTTGGACTTTTAGCTTTATGCACTTCTTCAATAGAAACACCTGAATAGGAAATTTCGGGCGCATATGAGCCAATATTAGGTTCATGTACTAATAATTGCAATCTCGAATTGTTAAAGCCAATCCACCAGTGTGGAGGTTCAACCTTATTTAAAAAAGTATTGGAAACTTGAGTATTTGCATCAGATATATTACTTGAATTATCTTTTTTGCAAGAATTTAAACTCAACAGGAAAAGGGCAAGTAAAAAAAAGCTGATGCGTTTCATGATCAAACAGTTATTAAGTTATTCGGTGTAATCGTAATCAATTTATCATTCACTAAGATCTGAAGATCTTTATGTCCATCTAGTTCAAAATTAGTTTCATGTTTGGTGACATTCACTTTTAAAATTTGACCCCTAAAATTTATTTTAAACGAATAAGCATTCCATTCCTTTGGGATCTGAGGTTTAAAACACAGCATATTGTTTTTAATACGCATACCTCCAAAGCCTTCAACGATACTCATCCATGTGCCTGCCATACTCGTAATATGTAAGCCTTCGTGCACTTCCTTGTTATAATCATCAAGATCTAATCTTGAGGTTCTTAAATAGAATTGATAAGCTTGTTCCATTTGCCCCAATTTAGCAGCTTGCACACTATGTACACAAGGTGATAGTGAGCTTTCATGAACTGTAAAAGGCTCGTAAAAATCGAAATGCCTCTTCAATTCTTCTTGACTGAAATGGTCTTCAAAAAAGTAAAATCCTTGAAGAACATCGGCTTGTTTTATATAAGGCGACCTTAAAATGCGATCCCAAGACCAAAACTGATTAATAGGTCGTTGAGATTTAGGTAGGTCACTCACGGTAATTTGCTCCTTATCAAGAAATCCATCTTGTTGTAGGTAAACATTGTGCTCTTCGGAATAAGGAAAATACAAATTATCAGCCACTTCCTTCCATTTATCCATTTCAACAGCAGACAATTTTACCTTGTTCAATATTCTGGTATGGTCAGAATCAAACTCATTTTTGATGCGCTCAATACAATCTAATGTGAATTGAATACACCATTTGGCTATATAATTTGTATACCAATTGTTATTGACATTGTTCTCATATTCGTTAGGACCAGTAACTCCAAGAATGACATACTTATTTTTTAAGGTAGAATAGGTTGCGCGTTGTTGCCAAAACCTTGATATAGCTATTAATACTTCTAATCCTTTTTCAGGGATATAACTGAAGTCATTAGTGAAGCGATAATAATTAAATATTGCAAAAGC
>JABDMU010000038.1 GCA_013001285.1 Flavobacteriaceae bacterium | reverse complement strand
CATCAATTGATTTCCCTTTTAGTAATGCTTCTGTTTGTGCAAAGAAATTAGACATTAACTTATCTTGATGATCTTTGTTCTTATGCAACGACTGGGTAAAACCAATAAAATCGGCGGGTATGAGTTTTGTGCCTTGATGGATCAATTGAAAAAACGCATGCTGTGAATTTGTGCCAGGTTCGCCCCAAACAATATGGCCTGTTTGATAATCTATAGGATCGCCGTTACGATCAACACCTTTACCATTGCTTTCCATATCGGCTTGTTGAAGATAGGTGGCAAATTGATTTAGATATTGTGAATAAGGAATCACGGCTTCAGTCTCACATTCGAAGAAATTATTGTACCAAATACTGATTAATGCCAATACAACGGGGATGTTATTGACAAAAGGCGTTTTCTTAAAATGCTGATCCATTTTATTCGCGCCTTCCAATAGCCTCTCGAAATTAGCATATCCAACTGATAACACAATGCTTAATCCTACTGCACTCCATAGCGAATATCGACCTCCAACCCAATCCCACATCGGAAAAATATTATCTGGATGAATGCCAAAATCTTTTACTTTTTCTACATTGGTTGATACTGCAACGAAATGATTAGAGACAGCGCTTTCTGACATGTTTTCCAAAAACCAATTCCGAACAGTCATTGCATTTGAAAGGGTTTCTTGAGTTGTAAAAGTTTTGGAAACAATAACAAAAAGAGTTGTTTCTGGATTCAGGTTTTTTATAATTTCACTGACATGATCTCCATCTACATTACTGATAAAATGTGGATTGAGATGATTGCTATAAAATTTAAGGGCGTCAACAACCATGGCGGGGCCAAGATCAGATCCACCAATTCCTATATTTACAATATCGGTAAATTTCTTTCCGGTAGCACCGCGTTTTGAACCTTGAATTATGTCTTCCGAAAAAGTCTTTATTTGCTTTTTAACCTGTCTCACTTCAGGCATTACATCGTGTTGGTTTATGAGATATGTATCACCCTCTTGAGCACGAAGGGCCATATGAGCAACGGCACGTCCTTCGGTTTGATTAATAAGGTCTCCAGAAAAATATTTCGATATGGCATCTTGTAGATCAACCTCTTCAGCCAATTCAAACAGCAATTCTAATGCCCTTTTGTCAATTCTGTTTTTCGAGAAATCAATGTAAAAATCTTCCCATAAGATTCTAAATTCATCGGCTCTTTTAGGGTCTTTATTAAACCAATCAAGCATATGAATATCTTTGATCGCTGCATAATGTTCCTGTAGTTTTGACCAGGCCGCAGTTGATTTTGGATGTATACTTTTTAGGGCCATTACTGATTTTGAGGTTTTATATCTTCGATGACTTCAGGAATTATGGGTGTTGGCTGGACATAATCAATGCCGTCGAGTTTTGTTTTTATAGGAATAATAAACTGACTATAATCTGTTAATAGTGAATCTGGAATTGATTCGGCTGCAGGTAATTTTTCTCTAAATGGATCGACTTGTTTACCATTTTTCCAGAAACGATAACAAACATGCGGACCTCCGGTATTTCCGGTCATGCCAACATAACCAATAACATCACCTTGTTTCACATAGTCACCAACATTTACGCTTCTTCTGCTCATGTGTAGATATTGTGTGCTATAGGTTCCATTATGTTTGATCTTTACATATTTACCATTTCCGCCTCGACGTGTAGATTCGGTTACGGTGCCATTTGCGGTGGCCAAAATTTCTGTTCCTACTGGAGCTGCAAAATCAGTGCCTTTATGAGGTCGTCTTTTGTAGCCGTAATAAGCAATTCTCCTATTTAAATTGTAACGCGAAGAAATTCGGCTAAACTGCACAGGTGCTTTTAAAAACGTTCGTCTTAAGCTCTTGGTCTCTTCATCAAAGTAATCGGCTATATTCTTTGTGCTGTCTACAACATATTTAAAGGCATAAAAAGCCTCACCTCGATGCTCAAAAAAAGCAGCATCAATACTTTCAATTCCAGCGTAAATACTATCCTCGATAAAGCGTTGCTTATAAATCAATTTAAACCGATCGCCTTTTTGTAATCTAAAAAAATCGATGGTCCAAGCATATATATCTGACATGTCATAGGCCAATTGAATAGGAAGTCCTTGTTCTTCCATGGTCACCGAAGGATTATCATTTATTATTCCGGAAGCTACTTTTTCGACGATCTTAATGGGTTTCTTTTCTTTATAGGCCAAAATAGAATCACAGAATTCAATGACCACATATTCCAATTTATTAGGTTGATAAATAAAAGCTTGTGGTTCTTTTAGTTCATCTTTTGTACAAAGTAAGGTGTATGGTTTTCCTAATTGAAGTTTTCTAATATCGAAGGTATCCTTTGCCTTTTCGGCGATCTCATAGATCTTTGGATAGCTGATATTATTGCGTTCTAAGATAATGCCAAAGGTATCCCCTCTTTTTATAGTGTCTCGAATGACCGTAAAATTGTTCAGATTGTAGCCAAATTCATAAAGTTCCTTTTCTTCATTGATGATTTGACTTAAATCGGGAGCCGTTTCAATATTTACATCATCTTTACACGTTTGAAAAAGGAGTACTGTAAACAGTAAGAATATTAAGTTAATGTGTTTCATTTAAAGATCTTTTCCCCAATTATCTAATTCATTTTGGCTCCAAAGTTCTGGAAAAAAAACACGTTTTTGGTATTTGGGATGCATGTATTTTTGCCAATCACTTCCACCTGTTGCTTCACCATCTCCATCTTCGCCTAAAATATAATGTACTGCTGCATTATAATGCGCCATAACCCAAGTCACATTAACCGTATAATCATAATGTCGCATTGCTTTTACAAGATCAGCATCATTTTGATCACTTTCTGGTAGCTCCTTGAACCTAGACCAAAGATTTTTAGTGTTATAGGTTTTCATAAAGGTTATAAATTCCTCTTTATATCTCTTCTCAAAATTGGTGAGTAAGGATGATTTTTCACCTGTTTTGAAATTTTTACCTGCAGCTTGCCAATACAAATGCTCAAGGGCATGTTCAAAAGGCGTATCTCGGTCAATTGTTGCTCTAAATCTGAGGTCAATTAGATTAATTAGTTCAGTAGAAGCAAATTCAATAAGCCTATATTGACCACTTTGGAATCCACTTGCTGGCGTTAATGTATGCCGAAATTTATTGTATTGTTCTCTATCCATACCTTCTCTCATGATGTTGAAAGAAGTTGTTAGCATATCGAAATATCGACTTATGCGCATGAGTTTGTTTTCGAAAAAATCAATTTCTAAATTCTCTTTATCTGCTACTTGAGATATTTCCCATAAAATCATTTTAAAAATGAGTTCATTGATCTGATGGTATGAAATAAAAACCATTTCGTCAGGGAAGGTGGTTCGTTGAATTTGAAGACTAAGCAGGGCATCAGTATGAATATAGTCCCAATATGTTATAGATTTACTGTAAAGAAGTCCTTCTAAATAATTTTCAGTATCCTCACTTTGTGCGTCATATTTATCTTTTAGCTTATGTAAAAGATCATCATAATTGGGTTGGTCTGACATTTTATTTCCTAAAATTGAATTTCAAATTGATGTTTTAACCCCTTAAATGATTCAAGGTCGGCACGTAATGATCCAACAGCAAGATCTGCCTTGATTCTTAAAGGAATTTTATTTTTATCTGCACTTACCCATAAGGTAAGGCTTTCTTCTTCTTTAAATACACGTCCAGCCATAACATAAGGTCTGAATTTTAAACATTTTACTTTTCCAAAATTGGTGTTAATTACCTCTACGCCAAGGTATTTTATTTTAAATCCGTAGTTTTCATTATCAAAGAACATATCTGTTCTTATTTCATCACCAATTTTTAGTTTGTCAACATTCAAATTATTTCGCAAATAATAAAATGTTGATACCATATCTTGGACGTTCGGCACCGTATTTACGATCGTGTTCTTTTTGTGCTTTTTATTATAAATTAGGGCTTTATGATTTATCTGATCAAAATCGATCTCGATATTTTTTGTGTGCCCTCCTTCATTAATATCTCGAATAAAACGATATGGCAGTCCAGTACTCTTGTCAAAATAACTCTCATAACGGTCTTTAACCTTAAAAAACCATCTAATTGCTCCTGTGGTCCATCCTTTGCCAACCACGTGATAAACAGGTTTTCCGTTTAATACATCCTCCTTTACACTTAAGGTAGCATTTCCAGCTTTCACGAAGCCACTATAGCTCATTTTAAACTTGAACCATTCTCCAGTATCAAAGGCAGAGTCCTCTTGGGCTGAGATCAACTGTACCATTACTAGTCCTATAACAATAAGTAGTATTTTCTTCATTTCAATTTGCATTGTAAATTAACTTATTTCGCAATGATTTATTGCTTTTTAAGTATATTTTACAATTACTGTTCCAAATGTATTAAAACGCAAAAACTCTATCAAAGGAAGGATAGAGTTTTTTCATCAATTTCTGATAAATATTTGTTAAAGCGTGCCTCTTTTTGCCTGTTCACGTTCTATAGATTCAAAAAGGGCTTTAAAGTTTCCTGCTCCGAAACCACGAGCACCCATGCGCTGAATTATTTCAAAAAACAAGGTTGGTCTATCTTCAACCGGTTTTGTGAAAATTTGTAGTAAATACCCTTCTTCATCAGCATCCACTAATATTGAAAGCTTCTGTAAGGCTTTTATATCTTCCTTGAGCATGTGCTTATGTTCGCCTAGACGCTTTGGTATTTCATCATAATACGTTTGCGGTGGTGGTGGTAAAAACTCAACACCGCGTTCCTTTAACAAACTAACCGTTGTAATAATATCATCTGTAGCTACAGCAATATGCTGAACACCTGAGCCTTCATAAAAATCTAAATATTCTTCAATTTGTGATTTTTTATTTCCTTTTGCTGGTTCATTTATTGGGAATTTAATACGTCCATTACCATTACTCATCACTTTACTCATCAGCGCCGAATATTCAGTATGGATCTGTTTGTCATCAAAAGATAAGAAGTTTTCAAATCCCATGACATCTTCATACCATTTAACCCAAGTATTCATTTGGCCCCAACCAACGTTTCCTACCATATGATCAATGTATTTTAAACCGGTTGGTGACGGATTATAATCTGATTCCCATGCTTCAAATCCTGGTAAAAAAGGCCCCTTATAATTTTTCCGCTCTACAAACATATGTACAGTTTCACCATAGGTATAGATCCCTGCTCGGACCACTTCACCAAATTCATCTTTTTCAACAACTGGTTCCATATATGATTTTGCACCGCGACTGGTGGTTTCTTGATACGCACTTCGGGCATCATCAACCCATAATGCAATGACTTTAACGCCATCACCATGTTTTACAATATGATCATTGATCTTAGACTGACTGTTCAAGGGTGTTGTCAATACTAATCTGATCTTATCTTGTTTAAGTACATAACTTGTCTTATCCTTTGACCCTGTTTCTAAACCACAATAGGCGTGGGATTGAAATCCGAAAGCTGTTTTATAAAAATGAGCCGATTGTTTGGCATTTCCAACATAGAACTCGACATAATCTGTTCCAAGAAGTGGCAAGAAATCTTGCGCACCTTCAAATATTTTTTCTAGACCGTAGTCTACTGATTTTATTTCTTTACTCATTGTTTTCAATTTTAAATGTTATTCTAGCCAAGACTTGAAATAATCCCCATCAGAAATTTTTAAGGCTTCTTCAGTGACTTGAAGTGGTTTAAAGGTATCAACCATTACGGCCAATTCATCTGTTTCGGTTTTACCGATACTGCGTTCCATGGCGCCAGGATGCGGTCCGTGTGGAATTCCGGCCGGATGCAATGAAATATGGCCTTGATCTATATCATTTCGGCTCATAAAATCACCATCAACATAATACAAAACCTCATCACTATCGATATTGCTATGGTTATACGGTGCTGGAACTGATTTTGGGTGATAATCGTACAATCGCGGTACAAAACTACAAACCACAAAAGCATCGGTCTCAAACGTTTGATGCACAGGTGGTGGTTGGTGGATACGGCCGGTAATTGGTTCAAAATCATGAATAGAAAAAGCATAAGGATAATTGAAACCATCATAACCTACCACATCAAATGGATGCGTTGCATAAATCATATCAAAAATATCATTCCCTTTTTTTACCTTAATTAAAAAGTCTCCTTTTTCGTTATGCGTTTCAAGTTCTTGAGGTTGACGAATATCACGTTCGCAAAACGGAGAATGCTCTAATAATTGCCCAAACCAATTTCTATATCTTTTAGGTGTGTAAATCGGGCGATTTGATTCGACAATAAATAATCTGTTATCATCTGTATCAAAATCAATTTTATAAATAATCCCTCTAGGGATCAATAAATAATCGCCATATTTAAAATCAAGATTGCCGAGGTGTGTTCTCAATTTACCTGTTCCTTTATGGATGAAAATAAGTTCATCAGCATCAGTGTTTTTGTAAAAATAGTCTCTGGTCGAATCTTGGGGAGCCGCTAAAACAATGCTACAATCACTATTGGTTAGTATTATTTTTCGACTATTTAAATAATCTTTTTCGGGTGCAACTTGAAAACCTTTGAGCCGAAGCGAATGCATATTATTGGCTCTGGCAATTTTAGGTGCTACACTATATTGGTCTTCAATAGCTTTAACTTGGGTTGGTCTGTGTTCGTGATAAATATTTGAGGACATTCCGTCAAAACCAATTGTTCCAAAAAGTTGCTCGTAATAAAAATCCCCATTTGGTTTTTTGAATTGCGTGTGTCGTTTGGGTGGTATTTTACCTAATTTGTGATAAAATGGCATATTTAAAATATTAGTTGAGTTAAACTTTATATAAAGGACATTATAAAGTTCTACTTATTCAGGATTTCTCTTGATAAGTGTATGTAATATTATTAGTTGATTTGCCCAAAAATACTTCATAGTCCTACAAATATCGGAAAAATATTAGAGGTTTTTGAGGATTAAAACCAAAACCCGAGATTAATGAACCAAAAGCCTTCGCCTCCTTCAGGTGACCAGCTGTATTTCCCTTCAATAGGACCTAAAAATGTTTCTACTGAGTAGCCAAGAGCATAGCCTGAATAATCAGGATTCGTTATCCATTCGCCATCTTCAAATATATCTTCTCCTATGTTTGAATAGTTGGCTGCCAAAATGATATGATGTTTTTTCAACCACTCATAGTCAATATGAAAAGTGCCTTTTACGAAACTATTCCCGGTTAATGATATGAAGTCATAGCCATAAAACGAAATGAAGTTGTTTATAAAATCATTCCCATAACCTCCTAATGCAAAATTTAACGAATTGTTAGAATCTTCTCCAATTTTGAACCCACCTTCTGAGCCTACAAGGAGTGATAATTTATCTGAAAATGGTATCGCATAGCCAATATTTGCTTTTGCCAATGAGAATTGTGAAAAATTATTATTGAAATCTGAAGAACTCAAGTATAAATTAAAAAACCCATCAAATAGAAATCCTTTCTTTGGGAAGTATTTGTTATTGTAAGTGTCAAATTTCAGCCTTCCAAACAAGCTAAAATAGTCGCTTTTATCAAAAATGGTCTCTTTATTATTTTCAGTAGAAAATGTCTCTGAAGTAATATTTAATCGTTTATGCTCTATACCAATGGTAAGTGCAAAATCTCTTCTAAACAAGGTTTGTAAATAAAACTGATTGGTAAAATCTTTAAGTTCAATATCGATCTTGTTTAATCCAGATTGGGCAATTTCTTCTTCACTCAATAATAAACTAGCATTAACATTTTTATGAAAATCATTAAATCGTGATTTTAATCCAATACTCCAATAGAAACCTTTATCAATAAAATAATCGAAATTATAGCGCACGTTATCTCCTAAAATGATATCAAGTGAAACCACGTCATTTTTTACAAGGGCTCTTTTCTTGGTCAGATTGATAAGTGCCGCACTTTTATAGAGATTATCATAGTGTAAACCAAGTTTTAGGAAGGTTGTGATATCTGTTTCCAGTAAGGTAGTATGTAGGTCATAACCATCTCCATTAGGCACAAATTTGTAAAGAAAACTATCAAAGTTATTGGTAGCTACGAGATTGTTAATCCCCTTTTCAAATTTATCATAACTGACCTTTTCATTGGTCTTTAACTTTAATTTTCCTAAGATATAAGATCGTGTATATTTGTCATTTCCATCAATTTGAATATTCTTGATATAAAGGCTGTCCACTTCTCGTTTAGGAACCCCTAGTTCCTCCTTGGTTGATTGATTTGTTACAACTGTTGCAATATCTAAGGCCTTTGCCAAGGCAGCTATTCTTCCTTTATTAATAATTTTTTTGCCTTCATTAAAAGAGATCACATTAAACTCTTTTATGTCTGGCTTTATATAAATATCTGTTTGCAAGGACTTTTTTCTCATATCCCTGATGGTCCTAAAATTATTGATTTGGAGTAAAATTTCTGGTGCTGATTGTAATTCTTCGCGATAGGCTAGATCATCCTGAACATCAACACCAATGATAAGGTCCATACCTTTGGCTTTTAATTCATCTATAGGGTAATTATTTACGACACCGCCATCAATTAGAATCTGATCATTTATGATTACTGGTTGAAATAAAGATGGAAATGCGCCACTCGCTAGTATGGATTGTGCCAGGTTGCCATTCTCTAATTGAATTGCTTCACCGGTTTCAACGTTAGTCGCAATACAAAAAAATGGAATGGGTAATTTTTCAAAATCTTCAATATGACTAACATGTAAGGTTAATTTTGAAATAAGATTAAAAACATTTTGTCCTCTTGAAATGGCTGATGGCAAATTAACCTTAAGTCCATCAAAGGGTAAGGCAATGGCATATTTCTCATTATTGTCGCGCTCAAAAAATGATTTTGAACTTCTTGGGATATCATCGTTGATCAATCTGTCAAAATCGACCTGTCTAAAAATCGAGTCCAGTTGCATCCCTGAATAGCCTGAAGCATACAACGCCCCTACCACTGCACCCATACTGGTCCCTGCAATGTAGTCTACTTTCAATCCCATACTATCAATGACCTTCAATGCACCAATATGCGCCAAACCTTTTGCACCACCTCCACTCAAAACCAAGCCAATTTTAGGTTCATCATTTTGCTGGGCAAACGATAGGATATAGGAAAAAAAGCAAATAAAAAGGACTACTTTTTTCAATATTAATTTTTATTATAATGGTTATAAATTTTCTTAGCTTTCGAAACACCAACTACATCTTCCAGCTCATCTATTTTGGCAAAGGAAACCCGCTTTGCTGATTTAAAATATTTCAACAGATCGATCACGGTTTTTTCACCTATTCCAGGAATGGTTTCCAATTCAGTATTCAACGCACTTTTGCTCCGTTTATTTCTATGATGTTCAATTCCAAAACGATGCGCTTCGTTTCTCAATTGTTGAATGATCTTTAGGGTTTCGCTTTTTTTATCTAAATATAATGGAATTGGATCATTTGGGTAAAATAATTCTTCTAAACGTTTCGCAATACCGATGATCGCTATTTTTCCAATCAAATCTAATTTCTTTAAGCTTTTTAATGCCGAGGACAATTGTCCTTTCCCACCGTCTATAATGATGAGCTGTGGTAACGGTTGTTCCTCATCTAGCATACGCTTGTAGCGTCTATAGACGACCTCTTCCATGGAAGCAAAATCGTCAGGGCCATCTACCGTTTTTATATTAAAATGCCTATAGTCTTTTTTACTGGGTTTACCATTTCTAAAGACTACACAAGCAGCAACAGGATGACTGCCTTGGATATTTGAATTATCAAAACATTCAATATGCCTTGGCTCTTCTGTCAATCTCAAGTCGGCTTTCATTTGAGCCATAATTCGTTTTACATGTCGATCTGGGTCTACAATTTTTATTTGCTTCAACTGATCCAGTCTAAAATATTTGGCATTTCTTTCAGATAGATCTAAGATCCGTTTTTTGTCACCTAATTTCGGTACAGTAACTTTTATATCTGGCCCCAGATCAAGTTGCATTGGCGTATAGATTTCTTTCGATCTTGAATTGAAGCGCTGCCTAATCTCAACTATAGCCAATTCTAGGAGTTCTTGGTCGGTCTCCTGAAGTTTTTTCTTGAGTTCCAAAGTATGTGACCTAATGATCGAGCCGTATGATAACTGTAGAAAATTGATATAGCCATAGCTTTCATCGCTCACTATTGAAAATACATCTACATTGCTGATCTTAGGGTTTACTACAGTTGATTTGGCCTGATAGTTTTCTAAGATCTCAATCTTCTCTTTTATTTTTTGTGCTTCTTCAAAATGCATAGCATCAGAAAGATCCTTCATTTGCAACTTGAACTTATGCAGGGAATCCTTAAAATTACCTTTTAAAATCTGTCTTATAGCCTTAATATTTTGATCATATTCAGCTTCGGTTTCATGCCCTTCACACGCGCCTTTGCAATTGCCCAAGTGATATTCAAGACAGACCTTATATTTCCCAGCTTCAATTTTTTCAGGTGCCAGGTCGTAATTACAGGTGCGTAAGGGGTAAAGTCCTCTAATTAATCCTAACAAGGTATGTACGGTTCGACCACTCGTGTAAGGCCCAAAATAGCTGCTGCCATCTTTTATAAATCGACGGGTTTGAAACACCCTAGGAAACCGCTCTTTTTTTATACATATCCAGGGATAAGATTTGTCATCTTTAAGAAGTACATTATATCTAGGTTTATATTTCTTAATTAAGTTGTTCTCAAGTAAAAGAGCATCTGTTTCAGTGGCTACTACGATATGTTTTATATTGGCAATCTTTCGAACTAAGATTCGAGTTTTCCCATCATCATGGGTTTTATTAAAATATGAACTAACACGTTTTTTCAGATCCTTGGCTTTCCCAACATAAATGATCTTTCCATCAGCATCATAATACTGATAAACTCCAGGTAAATTAGGAAGGGTTTTTAGTTGAATATCTATAGCCGATTTGCCCATTAGATCAAAGGTATATTAAATACTACTATTGTAAAAATTGGTTTGGCTTTTTTAGTATATTGCATTTGCTCAAGGCATCATTTTATGAATATTGTCATTTTATCGCGAAATCCAAATCTGTATTCAACCAAACGATTATTAGCCGAAGGTGAAGCCAGAAATCATTTTATGGAAGTCATTGATCCATTGCAATGTGATCTTATAATTGAGCAAGAAAAACCAACCATTTATTATAAGGACAGACTACTTGATTATGTTGATGCCGTAATACCAAGAATTGGAGCTTCTGTCACTTTTTTTGGCTGTGCTGTGGTTCGCCAATTTGAAATGATGAATGTTTTTACAACGGTCACTTCAGATGCTATAATTCGATCCCGTGATAAATTACGAAGTTTTCAACGCCTATCTAAGGCTGGGATCGGGATGCCAAAAACCGTGTTTACAAATTATTCCAGGGATGTTGAAGAGGTTATTGAACGGGTAGGTGGCACTCCAGTAATTATTAAATTATTAGAAGGAACTCAAGGTTTAGGGGTAGTACTTGCCGAAACTAAAAATGCGGCTGAATCGGTACTTGAAGCCTTTAACGGGCTCCAGGCACGTGCATTGGTACAGGAATATATTGGTGAAGCTAAAGGCAGTGATCTCAGGGCCCTTATCGTTGACGGTCAGGTCATAGGTGCCATGAAAAGACAAGGTCGAGAAGGAGAATTTAGATCAAATTTGCATCGGGGCGGATCTGCTAATTATATAAAAATGAGTGATGCTGAACTGAAACTTGCCATTAAGGCAGCACGTGTTTTGAAATTACCTGTTTGCGGTGTAGATATGTTACAATCAGACAGAGGTCCATTACTTATGGAAGTAAATTCAACACCTGGTTTGGAAGGTATTGAAGCGGCTACCGAAAAAAATATTGCAAAGGCCATTATTACTTTTATTGAAAGAAATAGAAAATAGATGAGTAAAGCAGATGTATTAGAGATCTTAGGCGAGAAAATCATGCCAGGGGAAAGTAAAGAGGTAAGTTTTAGTGTGGCTAAATTACATACCCAGAGCACTATTGATGTTCCTGTAATTATTGAGCGTTCAAAACATGCAGGGCCAACTGTTTTAATCACTGCAGGAATTCACGGGGATGAAGTAAATGGCGTTGAAATTGTCAGGCAGATCATTGCAAAAGGCATTAATAAACCAAAAAAAGGTACTATAATATGCATTCCTGTGATAAACGTATTTGGATTCATTCGTATGGATAGGGAGTTTCCCGATGGTCGTGATCTCAATCGTGTATTCCCTGGAAGTAAGTCAGGGTCATTGGCAAGTAGAGTAGCTCATAAATTAATCAAGGATGTTGTTCCTCATGCCGATCTAATCTTAGATTTTCATACAGGAGGGGCAGACCGTTTCAACGCTGCTCAAATTCGAATTGCAAAAAACCAGCCTAGTTTAAAAAAATTATCTATCATCTTTGGCGCTCCCTTTGTTTTGTTCTCCAAAAATTTAAGCAAATCCTTTCGAAATACCTGCTATAAACTAGGTATCCCAATTCTGTTATTTGAAGGCGGAAAATCCTTTTATATTGATCCAACCATTACCAATTCTGGAGTTAATGGAGCCAAGCGCATATTGAATCATAAGGGAATGCTAGCCAACAAATTCAAAGTTTCTAAACCGAAAAAAAAGTGTGTGTTCATTGAAGAAAGTGTTTGGATAAGAGCCAATTATTCGGGGATGTTTCGCGCTTCCATTAAGATCAATCAAAAAGTAGCAAAAGGAGAAGTCATAGGACATATTACAGATCCTTATGGCAAATTCCATCATTTTGTAAAAGCGCCTTTAAATGGCTATATTTTTAATGTGAATGAATCGCCAATAGTCTATCAAGGTGATGCCTTATTTCATATTTCAACCAAACTTGTAAAATGACCAAGGCTGAACTCCGAAAAAAATACATATTGCTTAGGGCACAGCTAAGCGCTTCCGAAAAAATAGATAGCAGTTTAAACATTGCCAATAATTTACTCGAGCTACCCATTTGGCATACTCATTCTTTTCATGTGTTTTTAAGTATTGACAAATTTAACGAGGTGAATACCGAACCTATCATGTCTATTCTACATGGGAAAGATAAAAATATTGTGGTATCCAAAAGTAATTTAAAGGACCAAACCATGCGTCATTATTTGTTAACGGACAACACTAAAATTGAAGTGAATTCGTGGTCTATTCCTGAACCAGTTGACGGTATTGAGCTCAATGTTTCTGAAATTGACGTGGTCATAGTCCCGTTATTAGCCTTTGACAAACATGGGCAACGGGTTGGTTATGGGAAAGGGTATTATGATAAATTCTTAAGCTCATGTCGTCCGGATACATTAAAAATTGGGGTTTCTTTTTTTGAATCTGAAGACCTCATCAAAGATCATCATGTTCAGGACGTTGCATTAAATTATTGTGTGACGCCGAAGGGTATTTATAGGTTTTAGATTAGTCTTCTCCAATATCTTCATTCCAAAGTTCTGGATGCTTATTGATAAAGTCTTGCATCATCTCTTTGCAGTCATTATCGTCTAAAACAACAACGTCAATGCCTTTGGATCTTAGTAGCGTTTCTTCACCTAAGAACGTTGAGTTTTCTCCAATAATCACTTTTTTAATACCATATAAAATGATGGCTCCTGAGCACATAGGGCAAGGTGATAACGTTGTATAGATCTCACAATCTTGATAAAATTTTGCCGATCGTCTGCCAGCATTTTCTAAGGCACTCATTTCTCCGTGTAAAATGGCGCTGCCCTCTTGAACCCTTCGGTTATGACCGCTACCAACTATTTTACCATTATGAACCAATACCGATCCAATAGGAATTCCACCTTCTAGAGCACTTTTTTTAGCTTCGGAAATGGCTGCTTTTAAAAATTTATGATGGGCTTCTTTCATAATGTTCCTTCTTTGAAAATGCACGTTTATTAAAGAATATTAATAATCCCACACCTGAGCTTATTGCAATATCGGCAATATTAAAAACAGGTTCAAAAAATGTGAAGTATTTTCCACCGTAATAGGGGATCCAGTCGGCTAAATAGCCTTTCCAAATAGGAAAATGCAACATATCTACAACTTTACCATGAAATACGGTATCATAACCCCCATTTTCAGGAAAGAAGGTGGCAATTTGGGAGTAACTGTCGCTAAACATCACCCCGTAAAAAACCGAATCTATTATATTGCCTAAGGCTCCTGAGAAAATTAATGAAAGTGAGACGATCAAAACACGAGATCCTTTGTTTCGAATGGCTGTGTAAAGCCAATATCCTATTCCAGAAACAGCAAAAATTCTGAACAAGGTTAAGATGAGTTTGGCAGTTCTTTCAGAAATAAATGGTATAAAATCGCTGAGTTTTGCTCCCCAAGCCATGCCATCATTTTCGACAAAAAGTATCTGGAATTTACTCCATATTTGGAGGCTTTCTTGTAACTCAAAATGTGTTTTGATATACATTTTTAAACACTGATCTATGATCAAAATGCTTAAAATTATAATCGATACTTTTTTAAGGGACATATAAAGATACCTTTAAAAAAAACGTCTCAACTTTAAGTGAGACGTTTTAAGAATGTTTCTTTTTATTTATTATTTCTGCATGTTCTTAGCCTCGATACTCAAGGTGGCATGAGGCACTAATTTCAGACGATCTTTATTGATTAGTTTTCCTGTAACACGGCAGATCCCGTAGGTTTTATTTTCAATTCTAATCAATGCATTTTTTAGATCACGAATAAACTTTTCCTGTCTGATCGCCAATTGAGAATTTGCTTCCTTGCTCATAACCGCACTTCCTTCATCAAAAGCCTTAAAGGTTGGTGAAGTGTCTTCAGTGCCATTGTTATGATCATTCATGTATGCACTTTTAATAAGCTCAAGATCGTGTTGCGCTTTATCAATTTTTTCTTGTATCAATCCTTTGAAGATGTCTAAATCTTCATCGGAATATCTGTTGTTGGTATCTGCTGCCATAATATTAATGTTTTGTAATAAATAATTTAGTACTTATATCATCAAAGGCAATATCTATACCATTATTTACTTTATCCATGATTTCAAGTTCTTCGGTTAGGGTTTCCGTTTTAATATACTCAAGATTCGTGTTGACCGCTTTTACAATGTCATCGTCTTTTTGAAGTTTCACATCAATTCTATCTGTGACTTCAAATCCTGAATCCTTCCGTAAATTTTGAATACGATTAACGAGTTCGCGTGCAATCCCTTCTCTACGCAAGTCTTCAGTGATAGTTACATCCAGTGCTACAGTTAAAGCTCCTTCGTTTGCAACTAACCATCCTTCGATATCTTGAGATGTTATTTCAACATCATCTAAATACAAAGTAATATTTTTTCCGCTAATTACAACGTCAAAAACACCATTTTGCTCAAAATTTTTAATGTCTTGTGCTGAAAGTCCATTTATTTCGCTGGAAATCAGCTTCATATCCTTCCCAAATTTAGGTCCTAAGACCTTAAAATTGGGTTTTATTTGTTTTACTAATATATCTGAAGCATCTTCAAGCAATTCAATAGTTTTCACGTTAACTTCATGCTTGATAAGATCAGATACAGCCAATATCTCTTCCTTCTGACTTTGCGAATCAACGGGAATCATGATCTTTTGCAAGGGCTGTCTTACTTTGATCTTTTCTTTTGCTCTTAACGACAGGACTAGGGAGGATATTGTTTGGGCATTCTCCATTTTTCGTTCTAATGCCTTATCCACATATCTTTTCTCAAACACTGGAAATTTTGCAATATGGACGCTTTCAAGTTCATCTTTCTTGGTTACACTTACCAAGTCAAGGTACAACCGGTCCATATAAAATGGCGCAATTGGAGCTCCTAATTTTGCCAAAGTCACCATGCATGTATATAGGGTTTGATATGCTGAAATCTTATCTTTTTGATAATCGCCTTTCCAGAACCGTCTTCTACTTAAACGAACAAACCAGTTACTTAAATATTCTTGTGTAAAGAAGGAAATGGCTCTTGCTGCTTTTGTAGGTTCATAATCTGCATAAAATGCATCTACTTTTTCGATTAGTGTGTGCAATTCTGATAAGATCCAACGATCAATTTCTGGACGTTCATTTAAAGGGACATCATCTTCAGAATAATTAAAATTATCAAGGTTTGCATATAATTGAAAAAAGGAATAGGTGTTATATAAAGTTCCGAAGAATTTGCGTTTTACCTCCTCAATACCGTCAAGATCAAATTTTAAATTGTCCCATGGATTCGCATTAGCGATCATGTACCATCGTGTGGCATCTGCACCATAGGTGCTTATTGTTTCAAATGGGTCGGTAGCGTTACCAAGACGTTTTGACATTTTTTGTCCGTTCTTATCCAAAACCAGGCCATTTGATACTACATTTTTATAGGCTACCGAATCAAACACCATGGTTGCTATTGCGTGTAAGGTATAGAACCAACCTCGTGTTTGATCAACACCTTCCGCAATGAAATCAGCCGGGAAGGTTTCCTTCTTATCGATAAGCTCTTTATTTTCAAAAGGATAATGCCATTGGGCGTAAGGCATACTTCCTGAATCGAACCATACATCTATAAGATCTGATTCTCGCATCATCTTTTGTCCGGTAGTAGAGCATAAAATGATCTTATCAACTACATTTTTATGAAGGTCGACGGTATCGTAATTCGCTTCCGACATGTTTCCGACTTCAAATTCGGAAAATATATCATCCGACATAAATCCCTTTGTAATAGATTTATGCATTTCGGCTTTAAGTTCTTCCACGGAGCCAATACAGATTTCTTCAGTACCATCTTCGCTTCGCCATATTGGTAGAGGAATCCCCCAAAATCGCGATCTGGATAAGTTCCAGTCATTAGCGTTTGCGAGCCAATTGCCAAAACGTCCTTCACCCGTTGATTTAGGTTTCCAATTAATGGTTTCATTAAGTTGAAACATCCGGTCTTTCACTTCAGTGGCTTTTATAAACCACGAATCAAGAGGATAGTATAAGATAGGCTTATCGGTTCTCCAGCAATTGGGGTAGCTATGCTTGTATTTTTCAACTTTGAAGGCTTTGTTCTCTTCTTTCAGTTTTATGGCTAATTCAACGTCAACTGAGCGTTCTGGAGCTTCACCATCGTTATAATATTCGTTCTTGACATATTTTCCTGCCAAATCATCCATTTCCGGGCGAAATTTACCTTGGAGATCAACAAGAGGCACGAGGTTTCCATGATCATCCTTCACTAAAAGCGGTGGAACTTCTGGCTTGGCTTGTTTTGCAACCATTGCATCATCTGCACCAAAGGTAGGCGCTGTATGTACAATCCCTGTTCCGTCTTCAGTAGTCACAAAATCACCCGTAATTACTCTAAATGCGTGTTCTGCATTATCATATGGAAGTGCATAAGGCAATAATTGTTCATACTTGATGCCTTCCAATTCTTTGCCTTTAAACGCTTTCACTAGAAAATATGGAATCTTTTTGTCTCCTGAATTATAAGATAAAAGGTCTTGTTTGGACTCTACTTTGGTGAATTTCCCTTCAAATTGTTTTGTAACCAAGTTTCTGGCCAAAATAACATTGATTGGCTGAAATGTATATTGATTGTATGTTTCAACGAGAACATAGTCAATCTTTGACCCAACAGTTAAGGCCGTGTTACTTGGTAAGGTCCATGGCGTGGTCGTCCAGGCCAAGAAATAAATAGTGCCTTCGTTTTGCAGAAATTGAGGTAAGGTATTTTCAATTGCCTTGAATTGAGCAACAACCGTTGTATCAGTGACATCTTGGTAGGTACCAGGTTGATTCAATTCGTGAGAACTTAATCCGGTTCCTGCCTTTGGGGAATAGGGTTGTATGGTGTAGCCTTTATAGAGCAGATCTTTAGAATAGATCTGTTTCAAAAGCCACCATACTGTTTCCATGTATTTAGACTTATAGGTGATGTATGGATCATCCATATTAACCCAATAACCCATCTTTTGCGTGAGATCGTTCCAGATATCGGTATATCTCATAACCGCCTTTTTACAGGCTGCGTTATATTCTTCAACCGTGATCTTGGTTCCAATATCCTCTTTGGTGATACCAAGCTCTTTCTCAACGCCTAGTTCAATTGGAAGTCCATGTGTATCCCAACCCGCTTTACGTTTAACTTGATATCCCTTTTGAGTTTTATAGCGACAAAAAATATCTTTGATCGCACGAGCCATAACATGATGTATTCCAGGCAATCCATTGGCAGAAGGTGGTCCTTCAAAAAACACATAAGGCGCTTGCCCTTCTCTTGAAGTCACACTTTTTTCAAAAATGGCATTCTCTTCCCAATACTTTAGGATTTCGTCAGCTACTTTTGGCAAGTTAAGTCCTCTATATTCAGGAAACTTTTGGCTCATTTTACACTCATTTCTAACAAGAGTGCGAAATTAATGATTTCTAAGTAATAGTTTAATTATATAACAAAAAAAATAACCAAAACTTTCGTTTTGGTTATTTCTTCTTTATAATTAAATCTAATCTATTTTAATTTTCTTTTCTATGGTATTCTTGTTAGTTGTAGTTATACTTACGATATAAACACCTGTATTTAGATTGGTCATGTGAATACCGTTACTTAATGTTTCCTTTGAAGGTGTATTAATTACCATGACTTGTTGCCCTAGAATATTTATTAGTGTTAATGACTCAGCACTCGTCTCTAAGCCCTTTACATACAGCATGTCTGTTGTGTTATTAAAGTAAATATTTATACTCTCGGATAAATCTATAGAACTGTTCTTTGATTTTTGTCCCATAAAGACGATCTCAAAGCGATCTTCAATTCGTCCCCGTTCTGAGGTAAAGTCATAAGCCTCCTTTGATCTTAGATCGAAATAGGTGTCGGTATATTTATCACGTAAATAAATCTTTTGTGCAGGATCCATGTTATCAAAAGCTGTAGCCTTGATCTTATAGGTATAAATACCTGTTACATTGATCCCTACTGGTATCACATTGGTTGGGTGGATGCTTGGATAAGCGTGTGCGATCATGTCATGACCTTTCCACATCGTGAACATATCTTCAGTCTTAGTCTCAAACATCTTAGCATCATAACCATAGTCATAACCTTCTGTAGTGAAATTACTAAACCCTAATACAATCTCTCTTTTAAGTCCGTTTGACGTTGAAAAATCTAATCGCATTAAGGCCATTGTTTCCTTGTTATCTTCTTTTCCTTTAGTATTACGCTCTGCGTCTCTAAAGAACACGGTCTCGCCATTAGCCTCTTTCTTGAACACACGTTGTGCGTTATTAAACTCGATATTACCATCAGCGATAACCTCAGTCAAAAACGATTGACCTACAGGTAAATATCGTGTTGGGGTTTTTGTACCATTTTGAATACCATTATTATCACCATTCAAGCCTTCAAACTGGTAAGCTCTGATTTTGGTCATTAAATTTAGGGTAGCATAACCCCCATCATATTCTCTTAAGATATGGTTGTCTCCTGCCCATTGTTGCCATAGATAAAGCGTGCCTTCTATTACACCTGCATTATCATCAATAAAGGTGTGTGCATCTATAGCTGATGGATAAGGGTTTCCTATTAAGGTTGATGTTAACGTTACATCGGCCTGACTCTCATTGCCAGAATCACCATCAACATCGTCTGCTGCTATTAAGATCGTACCGTTGTTTGGCTTACCTTCAAATAAGTATTCCTGTGTTGTTCCAGCATTTCCTGTGCCTTTATGGACATATCCAACACCTGGATCTAAATTTGTTGTCTGCGTGTAATGTGCCCAGTCATAATACGTCAGCCCATTTTGGAAGGTATACATCCAGCGTGTAGAGATCTTACCTACTTCGTTATAAGCATTTGTAAACTGCACTAATGATCCGTCGCCTTCTTTTAAATTATTGAACTGAAAGGCTGTATTATTTGTGTTGTTAGTCGCTGCATTATTATCACTTAAGGTGGTTACACCCAACGCACCTACTGGTGATGACATATAGGTATACCAATATACATTGGATGAACCGTCCTGTCGTCTTAATATGCGACCATTTGCTCCTGTTACCAGATCACTGGTCATGCTCTGGATAAGCTGTGCATCGTCATTAAGTTCTAAACTTCCATTTAACTCTAAATACCAGGTGTTATTAATATCTCTATCTGTATTGACCGTAAGCGATTGATTATCTTCTATGATCATTCCCAGTTGCGTATGAGACTTGTCTGTGGTCACATTACTGTTAATACGTACTATACTCCAGTCTTTGTTACTTGAGCTGTCTTCGATGTCCCAAACATCACCATGTTTCCA
>JABDMU010000028.1 GCA_013001285.1 Flavobacteriaceae bacterium | reverse complement strand
GCTATAAATCTTACAAAAGCATATTTAAAAAGCACCGAACGGGATCTTAAAATCATTGTTGAGGCGAGAAGTCTTGATGAGATCGAAGAAATCTTAAAGAGTGAAGGCATTTACCGTATTTTAATAGATAATTTCAATTATGAAGACACGCGTAAAGCAGTGCAATTGATAGGAGATAAATGTTTGACCGAGTCATCGGGAGGCATCAATGAGAAAACGCTTAGAAAATATGCCGAATGTGGTGTCGATTATATTTCATCAGGAGCGCTAACGCATTCTGTACATAATTTGGACCTTAGTTTGAAAGCCGTATAACATGTCCAAAGCAATTGAAGATAGACTTGATAAAATCCCAGTTATAAATCTGTTGATGCGATTTTTAAAACGAATCAAATTACCAGGTTTTGAAGGGCTTTCTTTCTATGACCTTCTCGAGATGTATGTCATAGGCATTGCAAAAGGGGCTTTAACGACTCGAGCTAGTGCTATTGCTTTTAGTTTTTTCACTGCCATTTTTCCATTCTTGTTATTTATCATTATTGTGATTCCCTATATCCCATTCGAGAATTTTCAAGTAGATTTCATGACCTTTTTAGAATCCTCTTTACCACCTCAAACTTCAGACTTTTTTTTCAATAATATTTTTGAAAATATCAAAGGAAATGAACAAGGAGGATTCCTGTATTCTGTGTTTATTTTATCGATCATATTGATGGCTTTTGGTGTGAGTGCTGTTTTCACCGGATTTGAAACCTCTTATCATGATCAATACGTCAGAAATGTGTTCAAACAATTTCTATTCGCCATAGGGGTAGCATTAATTTTATCATTATTAGTAATAATAACTATTGGTGTATTAGGTTATTTTGAAATTTATGTCGTACAGAATCTGAGAGATTTTGGGTATATAGATACGGCTCAGGAGCAATTTGGCCTTATGATTGCAAAGAATATTTTTTTCATAATTATGATCTATTTGGTTACAGCGACACTGTATTATTTTGGTACTAAGGAAGGGAGGCATTCAAAATTCTTTTCAATAGGAGCTTTGCTAACCACACTGCTTATAATGTTAACGTCCTATTTGTTCGGAATATATATAGAAAACTTCTCTAAATACAATGAACTTTATGGGTCTATTGGCGCTCTACTTATTTTATTATTTTATTTATGGTTAAATTCTAATATATTACTTTTGGGATATGAACTTAATATGTCTCTTCATAGTTTAAGAAAGCATGGAATTAAGGAGGAAGAATAATATACTTGCTTTGTTGGTTCTGTTACTATCGTTTACAGTATCAAGTCAAAACATTTTTGGTAAATGGAAAACAGTTGATGGGCAAACTGGAGAGGAGAAATCTATTGTTGAGATCTTTGAGAAAAACGGAAAAGTTTTCGGGAAGATCGTCGAGATCTTAAATCCGAAACATAAAAATGCACTTTGTGAAAAATGTGAAGGCGAAGAAAAAAACCAACCGGTTTTGGGTTTAGAGCTCATAAAAAACATGGAGGAAGTTGGAGACTATTATAAGCGCGGAACTATTTTCGATCCAGAGTATGGTAAAAAATTTCGATGCAGACTCCTGCTAACCGATGATCCAAACATACTTCAAGTACGAGGATACGTCGCTTTTTTATACGCCACTCAGTACTGGATTAGAATAGAATGATACTGAATAGAATTGTTAACAAACCACCTTAAACACAGGTGGTTTTTTTATGGAAACATTTTACCTTTGAATCCATGCAAGACTTTATAGATGTCATACTGCCAATTCCGTTGGAAAAATTATTCACCTACCATATCACAAAGGCAGAATCAGACTTTCTAAAACCAGGAATGCGTGTTGCTGTGCCTTTCGGAAAGAAAAAAATATACACAGCAATAGTCTATGACATTCATCAAAAGACTCCCGAGGCCTATGATGCTAAGGACATTCATCAAATTTTAGATGAAAAGCCAATAGTCACTCAACAGCAGTTAAAATTGTGGGAATGGATTGCAAGCTATTATATGTGTACGCTTGGTGATGCGATGAGAGCGGCTTTACCTAGTGCTTTTTTATTGGAAAGCGAAACCAACATCAGTTTAAATAACGAGCGTCAAATCAACGATGACGACTTAACAGATGATGAATTTTTAGTTTTAGAAGCGCTTGAACACCAATCCACCTTAAAAGTTGAAGACCTCAGCGGGTTTCTTAGTCAGAAAAAATTATTATCGGTGATCAAACAATTGCTCGAAAAACAAATTATTTCTCTTCATGAAGAGCTCTATGCCAAATACAAACCGAAATTGCTGCGTTATGTTAAATTAAATGATCAATATGCCACTGAGCCTGCCTTAGAGGATCTTCTGGATAACATCCTAAAAAGAGCAGCTAAACAACAGAAAATTATACTTAGTTATTTCACCCTTTCATCTCAATCAAAAAAACCTATAAAGGTCTCAGAACTGCTTGAAAAAAGCCAAGGAACTTCTGCACAAATAAGAGCCCTAATCACTAAAGGTATTTTAGAAGAATATTACTTACAAACCGATAGAATTGCTCCAAAATCATCAGAAAAGTCTGCATCTAAAGTATTAAACGAGTATCAAACTAAAGCATTAGATGAGATATCAAAACATAATGAAAATCATAATGTTACATTATTGAAAGGTGTGACGTCATCGGGTAAAACAGAAATTTATGTAAAACTTATAGAGGATATTCTTAAATCTGGCAAACAAGTTTTATATCTGGTACCAGAAATTGCTTTGACTTCTCAATTAGTTCAGCGACTAGAAGTGTATTTTGGTGACAACATTTCGGTGTATCATTCACGTTATTCTTTAAATGAACGCGTTGAAGTTTGGAACCATGTACTTGAAGGAACGTCAAGGTCAAAAATTGTACTTGGTGCGCGTTCATCAATTTTTCTTCCTTTTAAAAATCTAGGATTGATCATTGTTGACGAAGAACATGAAACTTCGTATAAACAATTCGATCCAGCGCCACGTTATCATGCTAGAGATACCGCAATTGTTTTAGCCAATCACTTTAATGCTAAAACGCTTTTAGGATCGGCTACGCCTAGTGTTGAATCGTATCACAACGCGGTTCAGCTCGAGAAATATGGCATGGTAGAACTCACACGACGTTTTAATAATGTCCTTATGCCAGAAATTGAATTAGTTGACTTAAAAGATAAGCATAAAAGAAAACGAATGAAGGGGCATTTTAGTGATCGATTGATTGAAGAGATGACGGAAGCCCTAGATCAAAAATCTCAGATAATCTTATTTCAAAATCGAAGAGGATTTTCACCAATTGTTGAATGTCAAACCTGTGGGTATTCGCCACAATGCCCTAATTGTGATGTGAGTTTGACCTTCCATCAGTATAAAGAACAATTACGTTGTCACTATTGTGGTTATCATATGGCCATGCAAGTCGCTTGTAATGCCTGCGGAAGTCCGACTTTAGATAGTAAGGGATTTGGTACCGAACAAGTAGAAGAGGAGGTAAAAGCCCTATTTCCAGATACTAAGGTTGCCAGGATGGATTTGGATACCACCCGTGGGAAATACAGCTATGAAAAGATCATTACTTCATTTGTACAAGGTGAGATTGAGGTGCTTGTAGGTACTCAAATGTTAACGAAAGGGCTAGATTTTAGGAATGTAAAATTAGTGGGCATAATGAATGCAGATAATTTATTGAATTTCCCTGACTTCAGAGCTCATGAACGTAGTTACCATTTACTTCAGCAAGTAGCAGGTAGAGCAGGACGAACAGATGAGCGGGGTAAAGTCCTTATACAAACGTATAATCCTTATCATGAAATACTAAAGCAGGTCGCTTCAAATGACTACGAAAGTATGTTTAAAGATCAAATGGAAGATAGGTATCAGTATAAGTATCCACCAGTTTATCGATTGATCAAGATCACCTTAAAACATAAAGATTATAATAAAGTGAATACTGGAGCTGATTGGTTTGCCAGGTCGTTAAAACAGATATTTCAAGGCCATGTATTGGGGCCAGAATTTCCGCCTATAGCGAGAATCAGAAATCAGTATAACAAAAATATACTGATAAAAATTCCAGAAAAACAATCGCTAAGAAAAACAAAAGAAGCCATTCTCAAAATAAAGAACAGCTTCTTGAGTATAAAAGAGTTTCGACCTATTAGAGTAATATTAAATGTCGATAATTATTGAGACTTAAATATTATTCAAAGCATCAACCAACTGTGTCTTTTTATTCCTACTTAAAGGAATTTCAAAAGCACCAACTTCAACATTTTTACTGTTGAAACGATCGATCTTATCTAAATTTACAATATAGGATTTGTGAATTCTTAAGAATTTTCCTTCTGGAAGTTCAGCTTCAAAAGCTTTCATTGTAGATAATACAACTAAGCTATTTTCTTCTGTAACTAATTTTACGTAATCACCAAGAGCTTCGATCCATTTGATATCTTTGATGTATACCTTTCTTTTCTTAAGGTTACTTTTTACAAAGATATGTTCACCATCCGTTTCATTGAAGTCCAATTTGAGCTTATGTTGCTCTATGGCCTTTTCAACGGCGGTATTAAAACGTTCTCTTGTGATAGGTTTCTGCAGATAATCGGTGGCATCGTAATTAAAAGCCTTAAATGCATATTCAGTTTTACCAGTTACAAAAATAATTTGAGGTTTATTATTAAGTACATCTAGTAATTCGAATCCATTTAACACTGGCATTTCGATATCCAGGAAGATTAAATCTACTTTGTGAGTATTAAGTCCGTTTTTGGTCTCCAGGGCACTGCTGTATTCTGCGATCAAGTTAAGTGAAGTGTGATTTTCGATTAACTTGACAATAGACAAGCGTTGGATTGCGGAATCATCTACAACAACACAGTTTAAAGTCATAACATTCAATATTTTTAGGTTAAGATATCGACAATAGTACAAAATATTCGGTTAAAAACCAAAAAACATCGACAAAGTGTACGATTTAACAAAAATTTAACATTTACATCTAACTGAAAAAATTAAATCAAAAATGTTGCCAAAACTATTATAAATACTTATTTTTGCAGCCATTTTATTAACAAACAAACAATTAAGTATGAATCATTACGAAACTGTTTTCATTCTAAATCCCGTTTTATCTGAAGACCAGATAAAGGAAACAGTAAAAAAGTACGAAGATCAACTTGTTTCTCAAGGAGCAAAGTTTATCGCCAAGGAAGATTGGGGCCTAAAAAAGCTGGCTTACCCAATTCAAAACAAGAAAAGTGGTTTTTATCACCTATTTGAGTATCAAGTAGACGGAAGCGCTATTAACCCATTAGAGGTAGAATTTAGACGTGACGAACGTTTTATGCGTTATTTAACGGTTAAATTAGACAAGCATGCAGTTGCTTGGGCAGAAAGAAGAAGAACTAGAAACAAAGCAAAAGCGTAATTATGGCCACAATTGAACAACAAGCAAAAGGAAAGAAAGATGGAGAGATCAGATATCTAACTCCATTAAATATTGAGACCACAAAACAAAAGAAATACTGTCGCTTTAAAAAATCAGGTATTAAATATATCGATTATAAAGATCCAGATTTCTTATTGAAATTTGTTAACGAACAAGGTAAATTACTACCACGTCGTTTAACAGGAACTTCTTTAAAATACCAAAGAAAAGTGTCTGTAGCAGTGAAAAGAGCACGTCATTTAGCATTAATGCCGTACGTAGCAGACTTAATGAAATAAACTATTATAACTATGGAACTTATATTAAAACAAGACGTTGAAGGATTAGGATTTAAAGACGACATTGTAACGGTTAAGAACGGTTATGGTAGAAATTTTTTAATTCCTCAAGGTGTGGCTTCATTGGCAACTATTTCTGCAAAGAAAGTTTTAGCCGAAAACTTAAAGCAACGTGCCTTTAAAGAAAAGAAGGTCATTGATGATGCGAATAAAGTAGCAGAAGCTATAAATGCATTAGAATTGAAAATCGCAGCAAAAGTAGGAACTGGAGACAAATTATTTGGTTCAGTAAATAACATTAATGTTGCGGAGGCTTTAGAAAAAGAAGGTCACGAAATCGATAAAAAATACATCAGTGTTACTGGTGGGAATGTAAAACGCTTAGGAAAGTACAATGCGACGGTAAGATTACACAGAGAAGTCTCTGTAGATCTGCCATTTGAAGTTGTACCACAAGCTTAAATATTGAAATATTAGTATTAATATCTTCATTACAAAATTAAAACCGCTCATCGAGCGGTTTTTTTTTGCTAAATTTACTGAACAATTTACTAATTAATCCAAAATTCACTTTTCAATGAAAAAAATTACACTTTCGTTTTTTCTTTTGATTTTTGGTGTCATGGCTTATGGGCAAGTGACAACCTCTAATATAAAAGGACTCGTACTAGATGAAAATTCTGAACCTCTACCAGTAGCCAATATTGTTGCTATTCATACACCTACTGGTACTAAATACGGTGCAGCAACAAATTTTGACGGACGCTATAATATTCTCAATATGAGAGTTGGTGGTCCATATTCAATTACTATTTCATATGTGGGTTATAAAACCCAGACCTATGATGATGTTTTCTTAACATTAGGTAAAACAGAAAACATTAATGTGGTTATGGTACCAGATAGTGAAACCCTTGAAGCTGTTGTATTATCAGTCACGGCTGGTGGTACTTTTGGAAGTGACCGAACTGGGGCAGAAACAAGTATAAGGAATAGAGACTTAAAACGTCTGCCAACAATTACAAGATCTGCTGCCGACTTCACCAGATTAGAACCAACAGCTAGTAACGGTTCCTTTGGCGGTAGAAATGATCAATTCAATAACTTTTCACTTGATGGTGCTATCTTTAATAATCCCTTTGGATTAGATGCAGCAACTCCTGGAGGTCAAACCGATGCCCAACCAGTGTCATTAGATGCCATTGATCAGATTCAAGTTTCAACGGCACCTTATGATGTTAGACTATCTGGTTTTACCGGAGCTTCGGTAAATGCCGTTACTAAAAGTGGAACCAATGACTTTCACGGAACTGTTTATGGGTTCTTTAGAAATGAAGACCTTACAGGTAGCAAAGTAAAAGGGGATGACATTTTTGTGCCAGAACTTACTCAAACACAAGTTGGTGCTAGTATAGGAGGACCTATCGTAAAAAACAAATTGTTCTTTTTTGCAAATTTTGAAAAAGATGACCGAGAAGATCTTGGATCGTCCTGGTTACCAAATACAGGATCTGGAGCGATCAATGAATCACGTGTTTTTGAATCTGACCTCATCACAGTAAGGGATGCCTTATTAGATATTGGTTATAATCCGGGATCTTACGAAGGGTTCATATACAAAACGAATTCTGAAAAAGGAATTTTTAAATTGGATTGGAATATTAATGACAAGAACCAATTGGCAGTCATTTACAATTTCTTAAACGCATCAAAGCAAAAACCAGCGCATCCAACAGCTTTAGGTTTTAGAGGCCCTAGTGCTTCTACCTTACAATTTCAAAATGCTGGTTATGAAATCAATAATAATTTACGTTCGATCCAAGTCGAGCTAAACTCTCAATTATCTGATGAGGCTTCAAATAAGTTTCAATTCGGATATACACATTTTGATGACTTTAGAAATCCATTATCTACGCCTGCACCTACCATCACAATCACAAAGGATGGATCAAATTATATTATTGCGGGACACGAGCCATTTTCGATTAATAATAGATTGGATCAAAAAGTACTTCAGTTTTCCAATAACTTGAATTTTTATAAAGGCGACCATACCTTTACTGTTGGTTTTGCCTTTGAGAAATTTCAATTTGATAACTCATTTAATTTAGGTGTTTATGGCGCTCAAGGGGTATTCTTCCCAACAACCACAATGTCTGATTTCCAAAGTATGGTTGATGATGGTACCATTGGTGATTTCTTAACACCACAATTCGACGCAGCAATAGCAGCAAATGCCTCATTGAATGCGGCTGGCGAAGGTAATGCAGGTGGATGGGCTTTGGCCGAAACAAATGTAGGCCAGATGTCATTCTATGTTCAGGATGAATGGAATACCACAGATAGATTCAAATTAACCTATGGCGTTCGTTTTGATAAGCCATTATTCTTTGATTCTGCCGAAAAAGCTCAAGATGTATTAGACGTTGCATGTTGTAGCGTTCCTGATATTCCTTACGTAAATCCAAATACAGGTGAAACCGTATTTATAGATACGCGCACATTACCAAATAACGATTGGTTGATCTCACCTCGTGTCGGTTTCAACTATGATGTTAAAGGTGATGACACATTTCAGTTGAGAGGTGGATCAGGATTGTTCACAGGACGTTTTCCATTTGTATGGTTGGGCAACCAGATTGCCAATCCAAATGTATTCTTCTTACAAGCTGTTGATCCAGATTATAAATTCCCACAAGTGTGGAGAACCAATATTGGAACCGATTATAAATTTGAAAACGGACTTATCTTAACTGGTGACGTTGCGTATACAAAAGATATTAATGGTGCTCATGTTCAAAATTGGGGATTATTGCCTCCAAGCGGAACATTAGCCGGAGTTGATAACCGTCCGATTTACACTTCTGATGATGTCATAAACAATGCATACGTATTCTCAAATTCTGATAAAGGCCGTATTTGGAATGTGTCTGTTAAAGGGCAAAAGACCTTTAGTAACGGACTTTACACCATGTTGGCCTATAGTTATTTAGATTCGAAAGATGTGAACTCTATAGAAGCTGAGATCACTGGTGATGCCTTCGCTGGTAATGCCATCCTTGGAAATGCTAATGACGAAACGCTTTCAAATTCACGTTATGGTGATACCCACCGAATTATTGGTGTTGCGAGTAAGAACTGGACTTATGGAAACGATAAATGGGGAACCACAATTTCAACATTTTTTGAATATGCTCAAGGCGGACGATTCAGTTATACTTATGGTGGTGACATTAATGGCGATGGTTCTAATTTGAATGACCTTATATATATACCAACTTCAAGTGAGATCGGTCAGATGCAATTTTCAGGAGCAGGTCAAGCCGAAGCTTTTGACGCTTATATCGCTCAAGACGACTACCTAAGCGAAAGAAGAGGTCAGTATGCTGAGCGTTATGGTGCAACGGCACCTTGGAGAGGTCGCTGGGATCTAAAGTTCTTACAAGATTATAACATAAATGTTGGTGGTGATAAGACAAACACCATTCAATTCAGTATTGATATTTTAAATGTTGGAAATATGATCAGTTCTGAATGGGGCTTGATCCAACAGCCAAATAATGTACAGCCAATTGGTGTAACAGTTGATTCGTCAAATGTACCTACCTATTCTTTCAATCCTGATCAAACCGAAACTTTCGGATTTGATTCAAGTTTGGCGTCTAGATGGCAAATGCAATTCGGATTACGATATATATTTTAATAAACCGAAATAGTTCTTAAATTTGCGCTCTTATTCTATAGGAGCGCATTTTTTTTAGCATATGAAGTACACCAGACTTACAAAAGAACAATTTGAAGAATTACATCAGGAATTTATCAATTTCCTAGCCACGCAATCCATTACGGTAGAAGAATGGGACGAGATCAAAAAAAACAAGCCAAAAATTGCAGAACAAGAACTGGATGTGTTTAGTGATCTCGTATGGCAAGGAGTTTTAACACAGGCGACATATATCGAAAACCTATCGGCTCAACATATTTATATGTTTCATTTTAAAGAAAAACACATTGATTTGATAGGCCTAAAATTAACCAATGATAGTATTGATTTAACTACTAAAGAAGGTTTTGGATGGCTGCGTGATAATTTACTGGATGATGCTGTTGAATTATTCACGGCTCAAAAAGAGTATTCAAATGATCCTCTTAAAGATAAATTTGAACTGATCCAACAAGGTGCCCACATTACAAAAGGCGAATTGTTCACTTATTTTGAAAAGTTGGTAGGATAGGTTATTAAAAAATTAAGATATTTGTTATTCACGAATACCTATGTCACAAAAACCAAGAATTCCGAAAGGAACCAGAGATTTTTCTCCAACAGAAGTTGCTAAACGCAATTATATCTTCGATGTGATCAAAAGCAATTTTGAAAAATTTGGTTTTCAACCAATAGAAACACCAAGCTTTGAAATGTCGGAAACCTTAATGGGGAAATATGGGGAAGAAGGCGATCGCTTGATCTTTAAGATTCTGAATTCAGGTGATTTTTTAAGTAAAGTTGATGACACAGTTTATAATGCGAAGGATGCAAACACATTAGCATCAAAAATTTCTGAAAAGGCGCTACGCTATGATCTTACCGTACCGTTTGCAAGATATGTCGTTCAACATCAAAATGAAATTGAGTTTCCTTTTAAACGCTATCAGATCCAACCAGTTTGGCGTGCTGATAGACCCCAGAAAGGCCGTTTTAGAGAGTTTTACCAATGTGACGCCGATGTTGTAGGAAGTACCTCTTTATGGCAGGAAGTGGCCTTTATACAGTTATATGATGCTGTCTTTAATGATCTTGGGCTACAGGATGTGAGCATCAAGATTAATAATAGAAAGATCTTATCAGGAATAGCAGAAATCATTGGTGCACAAGATAAATTGATCGCTTTCACCGTGGCTCTGGATAAACTGGATAAAATAGGAGAGGAGAAGGTGAAAACCGAAATGATCACAAATGGGATTACTGCAACTAGTATTAAAAAATTAGAACCACTTTTTAAATTGTCAGGTGATTTTAAAACACAAGTAGCTGGTTTGAAAGATATGTTGGGCACGTCGGAATTAGGTTTAGAAGGAATTAAAGAACTTGAATTTATTGCTGCTGCAATTTATGAGCTAGAATTAGATGCTTGCCAGCTTCAACTGAATGTTACCTTGGCTCGCGGGCTCAATTATTATACTGGTGCCATTTTGGAGGTTGATGCTCCTGAAGGTGTTCAAATGGGGTCTATTGGTGGCGGAGGACGCTATGATGATCTCACAGGAATCTTCGGATTAAAGGGTATGAGCGGTGTAGGTATAAGTTTTGGGTTAGACCGTATTTATTTGGTTTTGGAAGAATTGAACAAATTCCCAAAAACCGTTTCTAAAAGTGTCAAAGCGCTTTTTCTTAATTTCGGACAAAAGGAAGCGCTACATTGTCTGAAGGCCATTAAAGCCTTAAGGAATAAAGGTATTAACACCGAAGTGTATCCTGATGCCGCAAAAGTGAAGAAACAGATGAATTACGCTGATAAACGCGATATTCCGTTTGTCATTTTATTAGGTGATGAAGAGATCGCTAATCAACAGTATACTTTAAAGGAAATGTCTTCTGGCGAGCAGGTTCAGATATCTCTTGATGACCTTGTTACACGTCTAAAATAGAGAAGCCCCTGATCTCTCAGGAGCTTCTTCCAAACTCAGTGAAATTTTTAAAAATTATATCTGTTCGATGAATACCTTTTTTGAAAATGTACCGCTATCGGTATTGATCTTCAGGATATAAGTCCCACTACTAAAATTACTCACTTTGTATTCAGCATAGGTATCTAAAGAATCAATACTTACTGAATATATCGACTGACCAAGCATATTGAGAATCTCAATAGACTTGATGTTTTTTAATGTTGGATTGATAACAACCAGGCTTTCAAGGTCAAGATTATAGTGTACATCAACACTACTCAATTCTTCTTCCTCATTACCCAATGTTTCATTCGTAAATGTCACTTCAAATCTATTGAAGTGTTCACCTGCTTCTAAATAAAAGTCATAGCTTCCAGAATTAAGATCGTGGAAAATGCCCAGCTCCTTATCATACAGGTAAATTTCTAAGTTATCATAATTGTTTTCAAAACTATCTAAAGTAATACTGTTCATTCCAGGATCATCAACATGAATACCAAGAGACATAACGGTTTGTAATTCTAAACTATTCGATCCTTGAATATTTAATTTTTCACCTTCGATCATCCAGTACATGTCATCAATTTGGTTATCGAACATGCGTCCATCATAACCCCAATCAATTCCAGTTGTAGCATTTTCATCTATGGTCAATAATAACTGTCGTCTTATCGTGTTAACCGAGTAAAAGCCTAACCTTATTTTAGTACGCGGGTCAACTGTTTCAGTGGTTTGAGATTGTGATTCCGCTGCACGACCAGGGAAATAATTTTCACCACCATTTGGATTGATCTCAACAAAGACCGAATTCGCTGATTCTCGTTGAAAGGCGCGTTGTCCGTTGTTGAAATTTATGGTTCCATTGGCTTCGCCAATAACGAAGAAGCCTTGACCCACAGGAATATATCGGCCTGGGGTTTTTACTGGAGTTCCTCCTGTTCCAACATCAGGATCATTTGTTCCCTGTGATGCAGATGGCGTTCCACCCGAGAGGTTATAAGTGGCATAACCACCTAAATATTCGGCTAAATTGTGTGAGCCTCCGCCCCAATGTTCCCAAAAATATACGGTTCCGGTAGTGGCACCTCCACCTTGGATGATGGGCGCGTTATCTAAAATAAATTGATGTGAATCAAGAGCCGAAGCGTAAGGATTTCCAACTAGATAATCGTTGCCTGCATTTAATGGTAAGTTAATGACTCCATTATTTGGTTTTCCGGTATAAACGTAATTTTGATCGGTTAAAATGGATCCTGTTCCAGGACCTTTCATGGTATAGCCTTCGCCAGCCAATAGATTTCCAGTACTTCGCACATGAGCCCAAGAATCATAATCATCATCAGGAAGATTATTAAATTTCCAGATCCAATAATCTGCAATGCCTATCGGACTTGTATTCGTTCCATCATATCCAGTTGTGATCCAGTCGATATTTTGATTGCCGTCACGCACCACATCAGGAACCGTATAATTGTTATTATTAGAAGTTATATTGCTTACACCAACTGGTGATGACCAATAATTATAAGTATAGACATCACTTGTACCTTGCTGATCGCGTTCAATTTTTCCAGCACTTGTAACTGCCAGATCACTATCTAAGGTTTGGATCAGTTGAGATTCTCCTTCAAGATCTATATCACCATCAAGATTTAAATAGTGTGTTACCGTTAAACCGTAACCCGTTTTAGCGATATTGCTTCCATTTACAGTTATTTCGTTTGAGTCAACCATTAAAGCAAGAACAGACCTATTTCCTGAATTTTCAATAGGAAGATCAGAGTCATCGTCAATTGTAAGATCATGGTTGGTCTCAACAATATTCCAGTCAATTGACTTTGTATTATCAACAATCGACGTTGTTCCTGGAATTGTCTGAACTGTACCATTTAGCCAAGTGCTATTAGTATCCCAATTCCCATTTTGATCAGAATAATAAGGTAGTGGAGCGCTTTGCCAATCGACGGTTACCAAGTTTCTTAAAGCACCTTGATGTCCGTTTCCTGACTCATCTTTTGCGTTGGTATAGGTATAGGTAGACATAGGATAATACCCTAACAATTTAGACCAAGGAATAGATGCGATCTCATCTTTTGTTGGTGTAATTCCACGGTTATAAAAATAGGAACCTGCAACAAAATTTGAGTTATCTATGATTTCTTGATTCATAATATATCGCAACTGTCCTTCAGTAAGGGCTGTGTCCCATACACGAACTTCGTCAACATTTCCGTGAAAGAAATTTGTAGGCGTATCTGTACCTGCTGCTCCAATATAAAAGGATTCCGAAGTGTCTACTGGCGGACTTAAAACTGCTGAAGTATCGGCAACACCATCAATATACAGGGTTGCTCTAGAACCGTCATATATAACTGCTAATTGATGCCATTCATCTCGTGGAATGGCCACCGATGAGGTTATTAATTGCAAGTTATTACTTGAGTCATACCAAGATACTTCAAAGCGATTTAAAGCATTAATTTTGAAATCATATCCTTCTGTATAAAGGTCATTTCGCTTTGATAGAATGCTTGTATTGGTTGAAAGGTTGAATCTATTGGCCCAGGCAGACATTGTAAATCCAGCCGGGTTTGCTTCTAAATGATCTCCAACATCTAAGTAATCACCGTTAGAAGGCAAGAAATGTATTGAACGCACATAAGTTTGTTCTGGAGCCCATCCAAATGTTATATATTCTGTGCCATCAAAATCATATTCGGCATAAAGAGTATCTCCAACCTCTGTCATAACACGATATCCAGCCGTTGGGTCGAATATACCGTTTTGAGAAATGAACATTAAATAACGCCCATCTGGTGGTGCTGCCGTTCTAACAATACTCTTAGGAATTGAAACTTCTACCTTAGGGACATCTCCACCGGTTTCAACAACCTTCCAAATTCTTGGAATTCCTGTAAATGACACCTGAGTTATTAAACTTGGATTGCCCATTGCCGAACTCATATCAACCATAATATTAATAGGAGCGCCATTTAAATCGGCGTTATTATTACCCCACATCAAGAATTCTCTGTCGTTAAATGTGGTGGTGTTATTTGAAATATTTTCGTTATTGGTATTATAGGTTTGTGTTAATGCCATGGTTAAAAAACCACTTATTGGTCCGAGACCATCGGCTTCGTCATTTTGACTTCTCGATTGTTTCTGAAGTAATAGCGAGGCATCGTCTCGACCAATACCTGCGATGTCAAAATTATGACCGGCATGTGTACTAGTATCCCAGATCACCGTTCCATTAGAATCGATATAATCAACATCATTTAATCTATATGAAGTAGCCGTGCTCGACGTTGACTGCATAGTTACACCATATTTTACACCTAAATACGATTGGATCTTTTGTTGATTTATTGCTGAATTTGGCGACGTATAAGAAATAATTTCGGTGATCATTCCATTCATTTGTGAGGTGGTTCTTCCAGTGATACCACTTCGACCCATACCCACTAAATACTGTAAATTTTCAAATTCATTAAAATTTAAATCGTCACCATTACCAGCTTGACCGGTTGTATTATCTACACGTTTACCGTTTTTATAGATCTCCGTTGAGGTTGCGGCTGCATTCGATTTCACATTGATAATTATGGGATGATTTTGATAGGATTCTGTTGTGGTCGAATACGAACGTCCCCAAGAGGTTGAGTTTGGTGGTTGACTTCCATTAGGGAAAGAACTCACGTTATGGGAAAGAATCTCATTGCTGAATCGTGCTGATGTACTTCCTAATCCAAGTCCTGAAGGATCCTCATGGAAGGATTCATCGGCATATCGACCTCCAATACCAAATTGTCTACCAGGTGTAAAGGCTCCGGTTTGTGTATCTACAACATCGTCACTTCGCATCACAACGAAATAATCTTTGGCATAAAATCCGCCTTTACCATTCATATATTCTGTTACGGTATTATTAAAATCAGCTACAGGATTGTAGTTCATATTTCTATTAATATTGTCTCTATATATTGGGGCAAGAGAGGTGGCAGAACTTGCGTCTTCCTTATCGAGCGAAGTATCAAAAGCTTGATCTTCCCATAAGGTAAGTGGAGCGCCATCACTGACAGAAATTCCATCGTTTGCCTTGAGCCATAATCTCAGATCGGTGTAAAGACTAGCAGGTGCAACAGAAGCATCATTTAAGGCTGTTATTGGATTTGCTTCGATAAGAACATTATCAAATGCGACACCTTCATAATTTGTGCTTCCATTTGAACGAAATTGCACTTGAAACCTTACATTACTTTGACCTGAAAAGGTTGCATTGTCTAAATCGATAGATGACCGGCCAAATTGACTATGTGGCGTAAAAGAAGGGGTTGCTGAATGACCGTCATTATTCCATCCGTCACTTCCTAATGCTGAAACATTATCTTGATACCAGTTTGTACCCTGTCCTGAAGCTCCTAAAATGGTAAATGCACCTCCATTAACTGAATAGAGAATTCGCATACCATCGGTGTTGTTCTCGGTATTATATTTAATATCGATACTAAATTTTAAATCTTGTAATCCGGTAAAATCGTATACAGGACTTTCAATTATAATGTTAGTATTTGAATTATAAGAATTATAGTTTGTATTTCTCCAGAAGTTACCTTCACCCATTTCATCGGTAGTGGTAAAACTATTGGTCCATGTCCAATTTCCGTTTGTGGCAGTAACTACGTTCCAACCGCCATTAGTGGCGTCAAAAGTTTCATAATAGGCTGAATAAGAAGGAGGCACTGTAATCGTTCCATTCTCTAAGCGAATATCATCAATAGCCATATCACTTCTATATGAAGTACCAGTGACCCCGTTAAATCGAAGTTTAACAATTTGTCCGATGTAAGGGGTAAGGTCTAAAGTGACTTGAGTCCATGCAGCATTTCCACTATTATGTTGCTGTCCAGAAACAGACCATAAATTTGTTGGATAAGTGGTCCCATTATCGGTACTGATATCAACAGATAATGTACCCATTGATGATCCATACATATGATAATAAAAAGAAAAAACGGGACTTGTAAGAGTTGTTAAATCGAAACAAGGGCTTTCTAAATTTGCCGTTCGAGACGGATAATTTGGATTACTTGATTCGGTATACGCATAATACGACCCTTCAAATGATGCGTTTGGACCTGTATTAGATGACGGCGTAGGTGTTGTGCGTCGTGACCAGTTAAAGTTGTCACCAGCATCTTGAGTAAATGGTAAAAAACCAGCTTCAAAACCTTCTGTATAAGGATATGCCGTAACAGTAGTTCCACAGGTTTGTGAATATCCCGTGAAAGGAGCAATAATTAAACATAATAGGATAAGATTTATCCAAAACGGTTGAGTAATTTTTTTCATAGCGGTAATTTTTAGTTTGGGTCTAAAAATTTTGCTTTTTGATCAGTGGATTAACTTTTCAGCAGGATACGTATTGCGGTACGTGTATTTCAATCCTAACTGAATTGTTAGGTTAAATTACTAATATTATAACGCCAAGGGTATAAAAAGTCAATAATTTCGATGAAATACCTATATAATAAATATTTATCCTACATAGTCTTATAATTACTCGATAAAATGCAACAAATATCGATAAAAGGAATTAAAAAAAGCTCTTGATTATCTCAAGAGCTTTTCTAAAAGTGAAAAAATTATAATTTTTAAGGCTATTCAACCAAGACCTTTTTCGATAATATACTGCCATTTTCGGAAATAATCTGCAATACATAAGTTCCTGTACTTAAATTATTCACCTTGTATTCAGCATAATCATTGTTGGAAAGGTCTTGAGTCTCGAATATAGATTTTCCTTGGACATCGAACATGTTAATTGACTTGATGTCTTTATAGGTTGGGTTAATAAGAATAATACTTTCTAATTCATTTGAGAAATGTATATCTAAAGTGCTTAACTCATTTTCATCAACTCCTAAAGCACCTGGGCTAAATACGATCTCAAAGCGACCTAAATTTTCACCACCTGGCATATAGAATTCATAGGCACCATCTGCCAGATCGTGATAAATATCAAATTCTTTATCGTGAATATAGATTTCAAGACCATCGGGTATATTAACTTTTGCATCTAATGTAATGCTGTTCATTCCTTCAGATTCAGTATGAATGCCAAGTGGAAGAACAGTTTGTTCATTCAAGTAGCCTATACCTTGGATCGTATATTTCTCATCCTCGATCATCCAAACGAGATCATCCATTTGGTTTTCATATAATATACCATCATATCCCCAATCTATACTGTCAGTTGCGTTTTCATCAACTGTAAGTAGTAACTGTCTCCTAATTGTATTTACTGAATTGAAACCTATTCTTAACTGGGGTCTAGGATCAACTGTTGTGTCTTCATTTTGTTGTTTTGCCGCTTTTCCGGGCGTCAAGCCATTATCTGGATCATTTGCTTCCATAAAAACAGAATTTGCAGATTCCCTTTGGAATACACGCTGCCCGTTATTAAAGTTTATGGTTCCTGTTGCGTCAGCAACAACGAAGAATCCTTGACTCACAGGAATATATCGCCCCGGAGTCTTTGTTGGTGTTCCACCAGTGCCTACATCAGGGTCGTTTGTTCCCATAGAGGCTGCCGGTACTCCTCCGGAAAGATTATAGGTTGCATAGCCTCCCTGATAGTCGGCTAAATCATGTGATCCACCACCCCAATGTTCCCAAAAGAACAGGGTACCAGTGGTAGCTCCACTGCCATTAATAAGCGGTCCATTATCTAAGATAAATTGATTGGCATCAATTGCTGATGCATACGGATTACCAACAAGATAATCGTTTCCTACTGACAACGGTAAATTGATGTCACCGTTGTTTGGCTTACCAAGAAAGACATAATTTTGTTCTGCCGAAATTGAACCGGTTCCAGGACCTTTCATTGTAAAACCTTCTCCTGGTAATAATGTTCCAGTACTTCTTACATGCTGCCATGCAGAGTAATCATCATCTAGTTGATTGGCAAATTTCCAGATCCAATAATCAGCAATTCCTATCGGACTCGTATTAGTTCCATCAAAGCCAGAGGTTAAAAAATTAATGTTTTGCGAACCGTCGCGTATGATATCGGGTAGGGTATAATTATTATTATTTGAAGTTATATTACTCACACCAACTGGAGTTGCCCAGTAATTGTAAGTATATCTATCAGCTGTACCTTGTTGATCACGCTCGATTTTTCCTTTACTTGTTACATCTAATTCACTGTCTAATCCTTGAATAAGCTGAGATTCACCTTCCAGATCAATTAACCCATCAAGTTTTAAATACCAAGATACGTTGAGCTCAGAATCATTAGTTACACTAAACTTAATCGGGTTTGAGCCTGCATCTAATTCATCAATAATTAATCCAACGTGTTTTTGAGTACCATTGAAGGTGACATCATCATGCTGAACCTTAACTATAGAATAATCATAATTAACAGCATCGATACCATTTACCCCATTTTCAGTGTCGCTAACAGCAATATCCAAACTTCCACTTTGTTGCGTAACAAAGGGTAGTGGAGCTGATTGAACATCAATTAATTTAGTGTTGTATATTTTTGCACCTGAACCTTCATCAATATCTACTGTTGTAAGATCATCAATAACATCATCTTTATAGGTATCAAGTCTGTAATATCGTTTTAAATTACTCCATACCAATGGATTAACATTGTTCTTATCCACGAAATCAGTTACATCTAAAGGAATTACTGCACCTCTTGTAATGCCGACGTTGTCCTCAATTTCCTGATAGACCATTTTTTGAAGCTCGTTGTTGGTTAGTGCTTTAAAAAATACGCGCACTTCGTCTAAATAGCCGTTAAAATATTTGGCGTTAGTATCAGGTAGTCTTCCCAGTGTCAAACTTGACGTATCGGCAGGAAGGGCACCGGAAACAGCAGTATTTGAAATTTCCTGGCCATTGATAAACAATTTCAGTTTGCTATTTGTATTGCTATAAGTGGCCGCAATATGTGTCCATTGATTTGTATTTAAAGCTGAACTGTTATTAACCGTATAACCATTAGCTTTTGCTGTAATACTTTTGTCTGAATTAAGCTGCAAATAAAAAGTATCTTGACCAATTATGAATTGATCTCCAGTGGCTGCAGGATCAATTTTGATCCAACCCATAATAGTAGCCTCACTCCAGCCGTTAATAACATTTGTATCTTCGGCATAATCATTACGACCATCAAAATAAAGGTTTAGCTTTCTATCGATATCTCTTGGAGATCCAAAAGCAGTGTCATTTGTATCAAACAGGTCTAAAAGTCCATCACCATCGGCATCATTCGTGTCATCAATGACACCATCATTATTGGCATCAAGGTCGGCATAAAGCGTTTCTGCGATGTCAAAGATGCCATCATTATTTGAATCCAGATCGATATAATCTGGTGTGTCGGCATTATCAGCATTGTTAACAAAAAACGGACCGGAACCTTGGTTCAAGTTACCATATTCGTTAGCTCCTGAACCGTAATCATAGATATCTAAAATGCCATCACCATAATCTACACACGTAATATTACTTCTAAAGTTTTCAGAGTCTATTCCATCACCAACACCATCACCATTAATATCACCATCTCCGTTTTCTTGAGTGAGTACACCAAAAGCTGTCCTTTCAGTGCGTGCTTCATCAACATCAAACACAGCATCGTTATCACTATCTAAATCTAAATAATTAGGAGTGCCATCGCCATCTGAATCTAATGGAACATTTGATTCGAATGGATCGTGCATGCCATTGTTATTTGTATCTATAAAGGAGGATAAAGGTATTTTTCCTTTTCCGTCACTATTACTTCCTAATCCGGCTTCAATAATATCAGGAATACCGTCATTATCACTATCCAGGTCAAAATAATCCGTGATACTATCACCATCGGTATCGATACAATTAGGGACAGCGTATAATTGGACCTTATCCACAAAATTTCCAGAAGAAGATGAGCCTGAAACTGAAGCAACCCAAGTAAACGTTAATCGTGTTGTTGTTTGTCCTGCAGGTACTATATAAGATCCAAAATGTTCTGTCCATGACGCATCACCGGCTGAAATAAAATCGCCCATACTTGTTAGGCTACCTGCTGGGTCTCCAATTAAAAGTTTCATGATATCTTCTGTTGCGCTACCTGCGTATCCGGTACGTTTACGATGGGCAAAGGACCACACTAAAAGATCACCTGGTGTTGTTGAAATATCTTGATAAAAACCATCATTAGTTGTTGCATTGATCTCGGCCCATTGCGTTCCAGAAAAGGCCTGGCCACCAACATCATTTCCAGCAGCTTGAGTATTATGCCATATTTCAAAATGATTATTAGTAGGATCTGAACTTTCCCAATCAGGAGCGTTACTGGCATCCCCTTTCCAAATTCCATATGTTGGTACAACATCTGTAGGACCTCCATCTAAACCTGAAGTTATGATATCCACATCTTCGAAATCAGAATTTAATATTCGAGGCTTTACAAAACCAGGACATTCTATAGTATCTAAGATACCATCATTATCATCATCAATATCTACATTATCAAATACGCCATCAAAATCACTGTCGATATCTAAAGTATAGGTTACCCTGAGGGTTGGTTTAATTCCTGAAGTTGTTTCTCTACTGTCATATAATACCTTTCGGTCACCACCACCATCCTGGCAGCCTACCATAATTCCATTATTAACAGAGATTCCACTGATCCATTCTCCAGCTAGACAGGTAATATCCCAAGTATGTATGCCTACAAGATTTGTGTCATAAAAGCTTGCAACTGGTGTAGCTGTTCCGGGATCACCAATTACACCTACATTAGACCAATTCGCAGCATTAGTTCTTTGTATCCAGTTTGATTCATTAATATTTCCACATCCATTTCCTTCATCCCAGACATCAGAATCTCCAATTTTAAATACATCAATAGAGTCTAGATTATTGCCATCTGTACAATTTAATCTCAATTCTGCAGAAATTAGCGCACCTGCCGGTATTGCTGAAAGATCAAATTGGAATAATGCTCTTTGTAGGTCATTTGATTCGCGGTCAATAATAAGGGTTGTACATGAACCGAAATTTTCATCATCTTTCTTCTTCTTAATATTCGTGTCTTTTGTTGCTATTAAGTCGATGGTATGATATGTCTGGGCATAAGAATTAATGCCAGCAAGCATCATACAACTAAGAATAATTGTCGTTAGAAATCTATGTTTTTTCGAAATTGATTTCTTACCAACTAAGTTTATACACTTGCTTGGAAAAGTAGTTTTATCCATAATAGGTTAATTTTTAATAGTTTGGGACTATTAATTATCTGACAAAAATATCTTATAATTGGTTATATCTCGGTAAAATTCTAATATATTCGATGAAACACGAGGTTCTTGTAGTCCTTTGATTACAATTAATGAAAGTACCCTCTAGTAAATAAGGAAAATTTGGTATCATAAATAAAAAAAGCCCTTGAGATAATCAAGAGCTTTTTTAAGAAGTGACATGTTTCGTTTATATTTATTCGACCAATACCTTTTTCGATATTATACCACCATTTTCGGATATGATCTGTAACACATAAGTTCCTGTACTTAAATTATTTACTTTGTATTCAGCATAATCACTGTTGGAAAGGTCTTGAGTCTCGAAAATTGATTTTCCTTGGACATCGAACATGTTAATTGACCTGATGTCTTTATAGGTTGGGTTAATAAGAACAATACTTTCTAATTCATTTGAGAAATGAATATCTAAAGCACTTAACTCATTTTCATCAACTCCTAAGGCACCTGGGCTAAATACGATCTCAAAGCGTTCTAAATTTTCTCCAGCTAAACTATAGAATTCATAATCTCCATCTTCAAGGTCATGATAAATATCCAATTCTTTATCGTGCACATAGATTTCACAATCATCTGGTGTATTCAACTTTGCATCTAAGGCAATGCTATTGATACCTTCAGAAGCAGTGTTCAAGCCAAGAGGGAGAATAGTTTGTTCATCTAGGAATCCAACACCTTGAATAGTAAATTTTTCGTCTTCGATCAACCATACAAGATCATCTATTTGTATTTCATATAATCTTCCATCATAACCCCAATCAATACTGTCTGATGCGTTTTCATCAACGGTAAGCAATAGTTGTCTTCTAATGGTATTTACAGAATTGAAACCAATTCTTATTTGAGGCCTAAGTTCGGTATATGATTCATCATTTTGTTGATCTGCAGATTTTCCAAAGCCAATAGTTTCGTTTCCAATAGGATTGGCTTCCATAAAAACAGAATTTGCAGATTCTCTTTGAAATACACGTTGACCATTATTAAAGTTCAAAGTACCCGATGTTTCAGCTACTACAAAGAAACCTTGACTTATTGGAATGTAACGTCCTGGAGTCTTTGTTGGCAATCCTCCTGTACCGACACCTGGATCATTTGATCCCATAGAAGCCGCTGGGACGCCTCCAGATAAATTATAAGTTGCATATCCTCCAAGATATTCCGTTAGATTATGTGATCCGCCACCCCAATGTTCCCAGAAAAATAAGGTACCAGTGGTAGGTCCACTGCCATTGATAAGCGGTCCATTATCTAAAATAAATTGATGAGCATCAATAGCTGATGCATAAGGATTACCAACTAGATAATCATTACCTGCGTTCAGCGTTAAATTGATATCACCATTGTTTGGTTTCCCAAGGAAAACATAATTTTGTTCTGCCGAAATTGTACCAGTTCCTGGTCCTTTCATAGTAAATCCTTCTCCAGGCATTATGGTTCCGGTACTTCTTACATGCTGCCAAGATGAATAATCATCATCAAGTTGATTAGCAAATTTCCAGATCCAGTAATCTGCAATTCCAATAGGACTCGTATTGGTTCCATCATAACCAGAAGATAGGAAATTAATATTTTGGGTACCGTCGCGCATGATATCCGGTAGGGTGAAATTATTATTGTTGCTAGTTATACTACTTACACCAACTGGTGTTGACCAATAGTTATATGTGTATGTATCAGCAGTACCTTGTTGATCACGCTCTATTTTTCCTTTACTTGTCACATCTAATTCACTGTCTAAACCTTGTATTAGTTGTGATTCACCTTCCAGATCAATTAAACCATCAAGTTTTAAATACCACGATACATTGAGTTCGGAATCATTTGTCACTCTAAATTTTATTGGGTTTGAGCTTGCATCTAATTCATCAATAATCAATCCGACATGTTTTTGAGTTCCATTGAAGGTGACATCATCATGTTGAATTTTTACAATTGAATAATCATAATTTACAGCGTCACTACCATTAATACCTCTGTCAGGATCATTAACGGCAACCTCAAGACTACCACTTTGTTGCGTAACAAAAGGTAATGGGGCTGATTGAATATCAATTAATTTCGTGTTGTATATTTTCGCACCCGAACCTGTATCAATTGCTGGTGTGGTTAAATCATCAATAATGTCCCCTTTATAAGCATCCAGTCTATAATAGCGTTTCAAATTTGTCCAGATTAAAGGATTGACCGTATTTTTATTTACGAAGTCTGTAATGTCTTTGGGTATTTCAACACCTCTTGCTGTACCACCATTGTCTTCAATTTCCTGGTATACCATTTTTTGAAGCTCGTTGTTTGTAAGTGCTTTAAAAAATACGCGCACTTCGTCTAAATAGCCGTTAAAATACTTACTGTCGTTATCTGGTAATCTCCCTAAGGTCAAACTTGATGTATCGGCAGGAAGTGATCCGGAAACAGCGGTGCTCGTAATTTCCTGTCCATTAATAAAGACTTTAAGCAAACTGTTGGTGTTGCTATAAGTGGCCGCTATATGTGTCCATTGATTTGTGTTTAAAGCTGAACCGGTATTAACCGTATATCCATTGGCTTTTGCAGTAATACTTTTATTTGAATTAAGCTGCAAATAAAATACATCTTGTCCCATGATGACTTGATCGCCTGAGGCTGCAGGATCAATCTTTATCCATCCCATCAAGGTCGCTTCACTCCAACCGTTTATAACATTTGTATCTTCAGCGTAGTCATTACGTCCGTCGAAATAAAGGTGGAGTTTTGTATTAAGATCTCTGGGAGATCCTCTTTGAGTATCATTTGTATCGAATACATCTACAAGACCATCACCATCGGCATCATTCGTATCATCAATGATACCATCATTATTGGCATCTAAATCTGCATAAAGCGTTTCTGCGATGTCATAGATGCCATCGTTATTTGAATCTAAGTCGATATAATCAGGGGTATCAGCATTATCCTCATTTTTAACAAAATACGGGCCAGAACCTTGGTTCAAGTTACCATATTCGTTAGCTCCTGTACCATAGTCATAGATATCCAATATACCATCTCCAAAATATTCCAAGACGCCATCATTATCGGAATCTTTTGCTCTAAAAGCTTCAGATTCGACACCATCACCAACACCATCACCATTGATATCACCATCACCATTTTCATGAACAAGCTGACCAAAAACGGTCCTTTCGATGCGTGCTTCATCCACATCAAAAACAGCATCGTTATCACTATCTAAATCTAAATAATTAGGAGTGCCATCACCATCTGAATCTATTGGAACACTAGTTTCAAAAGGATCGTGCATGCCATTTTGATTGGTATCTGTAAATGAAGCTAAAGGAATAATTCCAGTACCTGCACTAATACTTCCGTTGCCAGCTTCCACAATATCAGGAATGCCGTCATTATCACTATCCAGATCAAAATAATCTGGAATTGAATCTCCATCTGTATCAGTACAATTTGTAGGAATTACAAATAATTGAACATTATCGATAAAATTTCCTGAACTAGTCGATCCTGAGGCAGTTGAAAGTACAGAAAATGTAAGTCTGGTCGTAGTTTGACCAGCAGGTACAATATAGGTTCCAGAATAATTTGTCCATGACGAATCTCCAGCCGAAACAAAATTTCCTTGAGAAACTAAGTTTCCACTTGTATCGCCTATTAATAACTGTAAAACATCTTCATTTGAACTTCCTGCATACCCTGTTCGCTTACGATGAGCGAAGGTCCACTGAAGGATATCACCAGGGGTAGAGACTACATCTTGGTATAATCCATCATTCGTGGTTGCATTCACTTCGGCCCAGTGCGTTCCTGAAAAAGCCTGTCCTCCAGCATCATTTCCAGCCGCCTGTGAATTATGCCAGATCTCTAAATAATTGTTAGTAGGGTCTGCACTTTCCCAGTTAGGGATGTTACTGGCATCACCTTTCCAAATACCTGTAGTTGGAACTACATCAGTGGGACCGCCATCTAAAGTTAAAATATCAAGATCCTCAAAATCGGCATTCAATAGAGGAGGATTAACAATAACTGAACATTCAATGGTATCTAAAATTCCGTCGTTATCGTCGTCAATATCAATACTATCATTTATACCATCACCATCACTGTCACCATCAAAAAATATAGGCGTTTCTTCTATTAAAATATTATCAAAATAACAAATTTCGTCTCCTTTGCTCGATTTACCTAAAAATCTAAATTGAGCATTAGTAGCAAAATTATAATCAGAAGACAGCATTGGATAATTATAATTGTAAGTTTCCGAACTTCCAATATCTGTGAATTCCGTTCCTCTTCTGTAGGACTTTAGTAATATCCAGGATGAACCATCGAAATATTCAAGATCAAATCCTTCTCCATCGTCTATTTTAGTTGATCCTTTAAAACAAAAAGATATAGTTATACTAGTATATGGGCTTAAATCGTATGACGAGGATGTCGCACTACTTGATGCTTTATCATCTTCGACAAAAATTGAATTGTTTCCAGCACATGCCCAGGTAGAGGAGGAGTTTAATCCAGCATCATTGCCTAAAGTCCAGCCTTGCGTCCCTGTTTCAAAATCAGAGAAATCTATAGTGGTTTGTGCATATGTATTAAGGCCTACAAACAATAAGCCACAACATAAGATTGCTGATATTGACTTAAGATTTTTGTAGTAAATGAATTTACCAATAAGCTTGCCGCACTTACTGAAATAAGTAGTTTTATCCATAGTAGGTTAAGTTTACAATAGTCTTGGGGCTATTGAATTTGAATCAAACCTAAATGGAATTCCTGTAAAATGCAAATATATTCGATTAACGGTATAATTTTTGTAGTCTTTATTTTACAAATTTTACATTCGTTAACTTACATCATATAAAAATAATACCTGACAATACTCATAATTTCTTGTCTCATCGGGAGTTTTTTTAACTTAAATATTAAATTTTTACATCTTTTCGACCCATACTTTTTTCGGTAATGTATCACCATTAACCGTTTTTATTTGCAAGATATAAGTCCCTGTACTTAAGTTGCTAACTTTGTATTCGGCATAATCGCTGTTGGTTTCGACATCTATTGAATATATCGATTGGCCAAGGACATTGAACATTTCAATGGACTTGATCGTTTTATTCGCTGGGTTAACCAATACTATACTTTCAATTTCATTTAAATAGTGAATATTTAGAGCGGTAGTTAATTCATTATCGTCAATTCCCAAGACTTCTGGATTAAAAACTATAAATAGCCGCTCTAAATATTCACCACCAGGCATATAGAATTCATAATCAGAATCCTGTAAGTCATGATAGATTTCTAATTCTTTATCATAGACATAAATTTCAAAGTTAGCTGGAACATTTTCCAAATTATCAATAGTAATCACATTCATTCCTTCAGAGGACGTATGAACTCCTAGCGGAAGAACAGTCTCTGTAAGTATTTCATTTGTACCTTGTATGGTATATTTTTCGCCTTCAATCATCCAATAAAGATCATCTATTTGCGATTCGTATAGCGCACCATCATAGCCCCAATCTATATTAAGCGATGCATTTTCATCAACGGTCAATAAAAGCTGTCTTCTTAAGGTATTTGCAGAATTAAATCCTAGTCTAATTTTCATTCTAGTATCGGCGTCACTATTATCAATAGGGGTTACCGAGCGTCCTGGAACAAAGGTTTCGTTCCCATTAGGATTCGCCTCCATGAATACAGAGTTGGCACCTTCTTTTTGGAACACGCGTTGTCCATTATTGAAATTAATTGTTCCTGTACTTTCACCAATTACGAAGAATCCTTGTCCAACTGGTATATATCGACCTGGTGTTTTCAATGGAGTACCTCCTGTTCCTACATCAGGATCATTTGTACCTAATGTTGCGGACGGAGTTCCACCGGAGAGGTTATAGGTTCCATAACCACCCAAATATTCACTAAGATTATGTGAACCACCTCCCCAGTGCTCCCAGAAATATAGGGTTCCAGTTGTTGCACCAGAACCTGCAATTTGTGAACCATTGTCCAATATAAACTGTTCAGCGTCTATAGCCGAGGGATAAGGGTTTCCGACTAAATAATCATTTCCAGCTGTAATATTTAATGTGATATCTGCATTATTTGGTTTTCCAAGGAATGCATAATTTTGATCATCTGAAATTCCACCAGAACCTGGTCCTTTCATAGTGTAACCTTCTCCAGCCAATAAAGTTCCTGTACTTCTAACATGTTGCCAAGCTGTATAATCATCATCGGGTTGATTGGCAAATTTCCAAATCCAGTAATCTGCAATTGAAATATTTGTACCTGAAACACTTCCGTCGTATCCAGAAGTTAAGAAGGTAATATTATTAGGAGAAGCCGGTAGTGTACCATTTCTCATCACATCTGGCAATGTATAACTGTTATTGTTCGATGTAATATTACTAACACCGACAGGTGATGATAAGTAATTGTAAGTATAAAGGTCGGCAGTACCCTGCTGGTCTTTTTCTAAAAGTCCAGAACTTGTAACTTCAAGATCACTTCCTGTGGTTTGTATTAATTGTGACTCACCATTAAGATCGATGTTACCGTCTAAATTTAAATAATGTGTTACTGATAATCCGAATCCTGTTCCTGTAGTATTATCACCATCCACAGTGAGTTCATTACTATCAACAAATAGAGCGAGTACACTTCTGTTTGAATTATTTCCAGCTGGAAGATCAAAGTCATTATTAATTGTGATATCATGTGCAGTTCTTACTATATTCCAGTCTACCGATTTAGTATTATCTACTAAAGAGGTCGTGCCAGGAATGGCTTGAACATCTCCATTGAGCCAAGTTGTAGGGTCATCCCAATCACCAGCTTGCGTGGTTTCATAAGGTAGCGGTGCTGATTGTCTATCTACGGTTTTAAGGTTTTTCAATGCGCCCTGACGACCATTTCCAGATTCATCTTTTGTATTGGTATAAGTATAGGTTGACATTGGATAATAACCTTCTAGATCGGTCCATGGAATACTTGCAACGTCATTTTTCGTAACTGATATTGTTCTGTCTTGAAAATATTTTCCAGCTACAAACGTTGAATTTTCCTCAATTTCTTGATTCATGATAAAGCGTAATTGGTCTGCGGTCAAGGCCGAATCCCAGACACGTACTTCATCTATATTTCCATGGAAAAATGCAGTTGGTGAATTTTTTCCTGCGGCGCCAATAAAAAAGGATTGCGTTGTAGCCACGGGTGCAGTTCTTGTTGCAGAAGTATCAGCGATACCATCAATATATAATGTACCCACTGAACCGTTATAGGTTACGGCTAAATGGTGCCATTCATTTACAGGTATTGCGACTGAGGAAACCAAGAATTGTAAACTTCCTGATAAATCTCGCCATCGGACTTCAAATCTACCGGTAGTAGAAATTTTGAAATCATATCCTTCAGAAAAGCCTGTATCTCGTTTTGAAATAATTGATTTATTTGTTGAATTTACATCTCTTTTTATCCAAGCTGAAATGGTAAAACCAGTAGGGTCAAGATCTAGATTATCTTCAACATCAATATAATCACTATGCGTTGGATCAAAATAAACTGAACGATCAAAGACTTGCTCCGGGGCCCATCCAAACGTGATATACTCAGTTCCATCAAAATCGTAATCAGTGTAAAGCATGCCACCTGTTTCAGTCATCACTCGATAATCTGCAGTTGGATCAAAAACGCCAGTAGCAGAAATAAACATTAAATAACGGCCGTCTGGCGGCGCAGCTGTTCTTACAATACTCGTTGGTATCGAAACTTCTACAGATGGAACATCACCATTTATTTCTATGACCTTCCAGATTCTTGGAATGGCCGTAAAATCTACCCAAGTAGTTAATGTAGGATCACCCAGATCTGTACTCATATCAACGCTAATTGTTGTTGCAGAACCATCTAAACTGGCATTATTATTTCCCCATACCAAAAACTGCTGGTCATTAAAGGTTGTTCCGTTTGTAACGATATTTTCATTATTCGTATTATAAATTTGAGTCAATCCCATAGTAAGGAATCCACTTGTTGGACCAGTTCCGTCTGTTTCTAAATTTTGGCTTTTTGATTGCTTCTGTAATAATTGAGAGGCATCATCGCGTCCAATTCCTGCAACATCATAATTATAAGCTGAATTAGCGCTGGTATCCCAAATGACATTTCCACTTGAGTCAATATAATCAACATCATTCACACGGTAGTTGGTTAATGAACTGGCTGGATCTTGAAGTGTGACCCCATATTTTATACCTAAGTAAGATTGAATCTTTTGTTGGTTCAATGCCGAATTTGGTGCGTCATAAGAAATGACCTCACTTAACATTCCGTTAAGTTGAGAGGTGGTTCTTCCTGTTAATCCACTTCGACCAGCACCTACTAGATAGTGTAAATTATTAAACTCATAATAGTTTAGGGGTGTACCTGTACCCGAAGTGCCTGTAGTACCCGTAGCATTATCTATACGTTTACCGTTTTTATAAATTTCCTTTGCCGTTGCTCCAGAGTTTGCCTTTACATTAATGATCAGAACATGATTAAAAGTGTCAGTGGCTGAGGTATAAGCTCTTCCGTAGGAATCTACACCAGGTGATCCAGATTGTGAATAGGCACCCATATTATGAGCGATAACCTCGTTAACATATCTTGCCGTAGAACTACCAAATGCCAAACCCGTTGGGTCTTCATGATAATTTGCCATATCAGAACGACCACCCATTGGAAATTGTCTACCTGGTGAAAACGTCCCCGTTTGGGTGTCTACTATATCATCACTTTTAGTTACAACAAAGTAGTCTTGTGAATAAAAGCCACCTTTACCATTCATATATTCGGTATTGCTATTGTTAAAATCAGCAACAGGATTGTAATTTATATTTCGAGTAGAATTGTCTCTATAGGTTGGTGCTAGTGCTGATGAAGCCGTCGCGTCCTCTTTATCTAAAGCCGTGGCGTATGCTTGATCTTCCCAAGTAGTTAGAGCAGCACCATCAGTCATTGCAATTCCAGCATCGGATTTTAACCACAATCTTAAATTAGAAGTAATATTTGCTGGAGCAATAAATGCATCACTCAATGCACTTGTTGGGTCGGCCTGTATTCTAAAATTGTCGAAAGCAACACCATCGTCTGTGCCGCTTCCATTTGAACTAAATTCTATTCTGAATTTCACATTACTTTGATTATCGAAAGTACCTGAGTCCAGTTGAATTTCTGCATTTTTAAAATGGCTGTAGCGTCCAGAAAATGCAGGACTATTTGGGTGACTATCATTATTCCAACCGTCAGTTCCTAAAGCACTTGTGTTGTCATCATACCAGTTTGTGCCATCTGCGCTTGTACCTAAAATAGTAAAAGCACCGCCACCAACAGAATAAAGCACACGCATGCCATCGACGCCGTTTTCGGTATCATAATTCACATCTAAACTAAGTAGTAAGTTTTGTAATCCTGTAAAATCCAATGCGGGACTCTCTATAACGATATTTGTATTGTCTGCGTAGTTATTATAATTATTACTTCTCCAGAATCCGCCTTCTGCCATTTCATCTGTTACAGATATTGGAAATGTAGAGGTCCAGGTCCAGGTGTCATTTGTTGATGTAATTATTGTCCATCCACCGTTTGAAGCATCAAAATCTTCGAGGTAATAGCAATATTTAGGTGGTGGATAGGGCGCCGATCCTTGCACATCAAAATTGTATGGATTTTCATCCGAATCATCATTAGCAATCGAGATTGATGCTGTTCTAGTTCCACCAGCACTTGGTGTAAAAGTTAATATAAAGGTAGTTGTAGCTCCAGCCGCAACCGTTGTTGAAGGTGGCGTGGTCACAACAAAATCACCAGAATTAGTTCCAGATACTGTGATAGTTCCAACATTAAGTGTAAGCGCTCCTGTATTATGAATGGTGAATGTATGAGCAACGGGAGTACTAACTGGTGAACTTCCATAATCAGTATCATCTGTAGTTGATGGCGTAGTATCACCATCTACAATAGATACTCCTAATCCAGTAATATCAATTTCAGGGGCAGGAGTGAGGCCAGTTCCTTGAATGTCGAATGTATAAGGGGAATTTGTTCCGTTCGTAAATGTTATGGTCACCGTTGCGGTTCTCAGTCCCGTAGCACTTGGTGTAAAGGTGATCACATGATTTAAAGGTGCGTCATTACCCTTTAAATTACCAAGGTTGGCAACATTTGGGGTGAAATCTGCAGCATGAACTCCTGTAATTGTGACTGTGATGCCATTAAGTTGATTTCCTGGACTACCGCCTCCTGCTGTATTATCTATTACAAAGGTATTGGGGTTATTGAATCCAATAGAGACATTACCAAAATCGGTATCATCTGCGGTAGAAGGTGTTATATCACCTGAGTTAATAACAATAGCATTTCCTGTAACTTGCAATGTACCTTGACTGAAAATTTGAGCCGAACATAAAAATATTGCAATAGCAATTAAAGGTTGGGTAATTTTTCTCATAAATAGGTTAATTTCAGTTTGGGACTAAATTTAATAAGGCAAATATATGAGCTAACTCCACAAAACGCAAAAAAAATCGATGAAATGCACTATTATTTTGTAAATACTTATAAATCAGTATATTAAAAATGCCAGATTTTAAGAAAAAATCTGGCATTTATTTAAATAATTCGATCTAAATCAGTTTTTAATCAGTTGTTTTACAAAAGAATTTTTGTTTTTATTATCTGATATTTTAATAAAATAGGTGCCTATTGGAATTTCTTCAAGGTTTTCTATTAAAGTTCTATTATTAATAATTTCTAACCCATTCAATTCGTAAATTAATCGGCCTTTGATGTCGTAGATTATTAAATCTATTTCGTTCGAAATGTCAGCTTCTGCGAAGTTTATTTCTATGGTATTATAAAAAGGATTAGGATAAACCTTTAAATCTTCTGATGAAAAGGTATCAATTGATAGGGTGTTTTCAGTAAGATCAATGATTCTAAAATCATCAAATGAAAACCCTTCAAAATCTGCGTTATAATATGAATCCTGTCGATTTGTACTATCCGTTCTAAAATTAAAACGGAAGTATACTGTGCTTTGATTATATAAGAAGCTATTTGTGCTGGCATCAATCAGAATTTCTTCCATATTCCATTTGTCTTGGGTATCGCCATCGTATAATGATTCTCCATCTGGTTGAAAACTATTATCGGTTCCTGATTTCCCAGAATAGGTATTGTTGGCATCAGGTGAACCTGGTTTTGTTAATTTTCCACATAATGGTGTCCAGGTAGTGCCATTTGTTGAGCCTTCAATTTGAACATAATCAAAGCTTCTTTCCAAATCCCACTTTCCATAAAACTGAACAAGTACGGCGGGTAGCCCTGTAAGATTAACAGATCCATTCATTTGAAGCTGTTTAGAATCGCTATTGGCATATGGAAATGTATTCGTCGTTGTAATTGCTGTTGTACCTGAATAGGCATCCAATGTCGTATACCATGTTCCAGTTTGCGTCCAATTTGTCAAACCTGAGCTATCCGGATCATCAACAAATATGACATTCGGATTATATAATTTTACAATATTAGCTTCGTACAGGACATTATCAGAGGCATAATCATTGGTCAATACGACTTTGAATTCAATTTTATCTAAAGCCGATATTCCAGGATCTAAAACATAACTTATATTCACATTATTTTGCTGAAGCACGGCCATTCCTGATTGGGTACTTGGTGCACCAAGACTTATTATATTTGATGAAACCGGAGTTACGGTCACAGTGAAATCACTACTTGTTTGACCAAGATTCTCTACAGCAAAATTTAAATTACCCGATAAGGATGTTATATCGGTTTTATTCAGATCATGAAGTTTCGCATACTTTCCACTAAAATATGCTGCTAAAAAATTCATACGCATGGCTCTTTTGGCAATTGGAAGGTAATTTGATGGTTGTGGCCAAAATCCGCCATAAGTACCACCAGTACCTTCAGAAGCCAGTCCATTTTCTGGAGTCCAGGCTAAGGTTTCTTTTCCAGAACCTGTACCGTTTGATCCTGGACCAGAAGGACCTCCAAGCATCCAATCGTTCATATTTCCACTGTTGAGTGCGCTAATAGATGTACTTGGACCATGAGCATAACGGTTATAATGGGTCATATCATGATTGTACTTAGAATATTCGTCTGGTCTGGGATTGGTAATTGTTGTTCCTGCATAAGCATGTAGCATTGCGTTTTTATAGGAGTGATGGTTTAAGGCCAGTTCAAAATCATGTAACAAAAAGAAATCACGCATGATTTGTGTTTCAGGTTCTGAGAAGTAGGTAGTTCCTCTATAAGTTTGGTTACATGAGTTACCTGAAGATCCACCATTATTCCAATAGAACTGTGAGTTTCTATTAAGGTCAATACCCTCTAAATAGGTACCACAGCTTCCCGGAGCACTTGTATTTCTATTCTTTCTTTGTCCGCCACCACCGTTAGGGGCAACGGTTTCGTTGTAAACAAATCCATCTGGATTATAAACAGGAATAAAATATAAAGCTTGATTATTGATTAAATTCTTAATGGCATCATCGGTGGCATAATTTTCTAATAAATACCACATAAAAAACAACTGATTCATCACTGTTGCGGCTTCTCGCGAATGAATTAAGGATTGGTATAATGTTTCTGGTTCCCCAGCTTCATCAATGCTTGGATTGTCTGAAATTCTCACATAATATACTGTTCTACCTTCAATTGTTGTTTGGTTTGTAGGTGAAGCGTCAGTTTTAACTGAGATCAGATTCGGATATAAGGATTGCATCAGATCTAATTCGTCAAGAACCATTTGATAGGTTAAACAACCACCAAAATGATTTGTTTCTGCTGGATAATTTGTGGCATCGTTAATTTTCCAATTTGCAGGTGTTGCCCAATCGATTTCATCACAACCGTCATACTGTCCAACATTGTTTAATATTTCATTGACACTGTATGATCTTTGAGCAGAACGCACTTTTTCTTGTTGTAATTCTAAACTTGCTTTTGGAAGATCTTCAATGGCTCTTTTGCTATAGAACTCCTGCATGTCTTCTATAAGTACATTATAATTAATGTTTTGTTCGTCTAATTGATCAAGTTCATAATCAAAAAGTTCTAATGTTAATTTCTGGTCTTTCTGAATGACGCCACAAGTAAGATCTATACCAATATTTTGCAGATCATGGATCAGAAATTCATTAACATTGGTTATGCTGACTCTTTTATAATTTTCTTGAGCATAGGTAAGTTGAATACATCCTAATAGAAGTAATCCTAAGAAGGTAATTTTTTTCATCAGATTTGGGTTTTAATGAAATATAGTAGGATGCTAATATATTATTTTTTTGAATAATCATCTGTGAAATGTACAATAAAATCGATGAAATGCACTATAGCAATAGAAATCAAATGTAAATTAGTCGATAAAAAAAAGGGTCAATTCAATTGAATTGACCCTTATTAATTAAACGTCGTTTAGTGGAATTATTCATGTTTAATTAATTTTTTATAAATAGAACTTCCATTTATTTTACTTGTTATTTTAATAATATACGGAGCTTCCTCTAGGCGCTCTAGACCATTAATATTTAATCGCATTTCAGAACTGGTCATTTCTTTTTTATAAACAACGCGACCGCGAAGATCAAATATTTCGACCTCAAAGTCGGAGTTATTAAATCGCATTGGCAATTGAATAGTAATAAATGAACCAAAAGGATTTGGTGTGATTAATACTGTTGCATCACTGAATTCTGTAACGTCTAGTGTCTCTTCTTCAACTGTAACAGTAACGTCGCACGTTGATACATTACCTTCATAATCAGTTACCGTTAAGGTTACTGTATTTGGACCAACATCTCCCGAATTGAAACTTGAAGGATTAACCGTCATTGTATCTATTCCACAATTATCTGTAGATCCGTTGTCAATATCCGCCCAAGAAATAGAGGCGTTTCCAGTGCCATCAAGCACAACAGTTTTGTCTTGACCAACACAAATAGGATCTATACTATCTGCATCATCGACCATGCCATTACAATTCTCATCAATTCCATTGCATTCTATTTCAGTAGCTCCAGGATAAATAGTAGGGTCAGAATCATCACAATCGGTACATGAATCCACGCCATCACCATCGGCATCTACTTTATCATCAGCAAGACCATTACAGTTTTGATCGATACCATCACAAAGGATCTCGGTAGCACCAGGATAAATAGTAGGATCCGTATCATCACAATCACCTTGACAGGTTGTGTAACCATCGGCATCAATATCGAAACCTTCATCGATAGAACCATCACAGTTATTATCTATGCCATCACAGACTTCTGTGGCACCAGGATATATGGAAGGGTCAGAATCATCACAATCGGTACATGAATCTACGCCATCACCATCGGCATCTACGGTATCATCAGCAAGACCATTACAGTTTTGATCGATACCATCACAAAGGATCTCGGTAGCACCAGGATATATTGAAGGGTCAGAATCATTACAATCGGTACATGAATCTACGCCATCACCATCGGCATCTACAGTATCATCAGCAAGACCATTACAGTTTTGATCGATACCATCACAAAGGATCTTGGTAGCACCAGGATATATTGAAGGATCAGAATCATTACAATCGGTATTATCTAAAACATATCCCGCCGGTTGAGTAACAGAAACTTGACTATCGTTTGGATCTCCAAAAGTATCGCCATCGGTATCTGCGTACCAAGTTTGAGCTGAGGATATAGCGATAAGACCAAGATTATCTATGGCCATATCACTTCCATTGCCGGACATAACACCAACAAATCGTAGTTTGATAAATTCGTTTAGGTATAAGGCAAGATCGATAGCTCCTGAACTTATCCATGAATTATTACTTCCTGAATATGGACTGACTAAATTCGTCCAATTAGATCCATCATCAGTGGAAACTTGTAGGGTTAAGGTACCTATTTGATTTCCGTAGAGATGTCTATCGAAGCTAAAACTTGCACTTGATTTGTTAGTTAAATCGAAGCAAGGACTATTTATTATTGCAGTTTGTCCACTTCGACCAGACGCTTCAGTAAATAAATACCAAGTTCCATCGGAAGCACTAGATGGTCCCGTATTATTAGTTGGTGTACCGCCAGAATTTCGGGTCCAATCAAAATTATCACTGCCGTCTTGGGTCCAATCTCCTAAGCCAGTTTCAAAGCTTTCAGCATAAGGAAAAGTTGAAATTAGAGTACCAGAGCAAGGCGCTCCAGTTGAAAAATTAACCGAGCTTGTATATCCTGAAGTACTCACTGTACATTTCGTCCTAACTTGAACTTCGTAGTCTGTTAAGGGTGAAAGCCCTGTTAAATTATAGGTATTTGTTGGTATATCTAAAACATCAGTCCATGTTGGCGCACCAAGTATTCGGTAACGTAGGTCGTAGGTAGCAGAAGGGACCAAATCCCAATCTGCAGTTGCAGTTGTTGCTGTTATTGATGAAACGGCAAGATTTGTAGGAATTGATGTGACACATGGCACTTTTATCTCAAGTACTTTGAAATCATCAAATGAAAACCCTTCAAAATTTGCGTTATAATAGGAATCTTGTCTATTTGTTCCATCTGTTCTAAAATCAAAACGAAGGTATACCGTGCTTTGATTGTACAAAAATGAATTTGTTGTGGCATCAATGACTATTTCTTCCATATTCCATTTGCCTTGGGTATCACCATCATATAATGGTTGTCCGTCGGGCTGAAATTGATTGTTTGTAGCGGACTTTCCTGAATATGTATTGTTTGAATCGGGAGCACCAGGTTTGGTTAATTTACCACAAAGCGGTGTCCAGGTTGATCCATTTGTAGACCCTTCAATTTGTACATAGTCAAAACTTCGTTCTAAGTCCCATTTTGCATAAAATTGAATTAGGACAGTTGGAATTCCAGATAAATCTACTGTACCATTCATTTGCAATTGCTTAGAACTGCTATTCGAGTATGGTGCAATGTTGGTAGATGTAATTGCTGTTGTTCCAGAAAATGCATCTACTGTAGTATACCAGGTGCCAGTTTGTGTCCAATTTGTCAGGGAATCGGTGTCTGGATCATCTTCAAAAAGTATTGTTGGCGTATATTTTTTGAGAATATTAGCTTCATAAAGCACATTATCTGAAGCATAATTATTGGTCAAAACGACTTTAAATTCGATGTCATCATCGGCCTGTATACTAGGATCTAAGGTATATGCGATATTCACAGTACGTTGTTCTAATACCTGAGCTGCCGAAAATACTTCAGTTACTGCGGGACCTACGGTAAGTACATTTGCCGAAACAGGAGTTACTGTAACAGTAAAATCACTTGCTTTTTGTCCGAGGTTCTCAATCGCAAACGAAAGGTTTCCGGAAGTAGAAGTAATATCAGATTGATTAAGGTCATGTAGTTTTGCATATTTTCCACTAAAATAAGCGGCCATAAAATTCATGCGCATGGCACGTTTAGCAATAGGCAAATAGTTAGATGGTTGGGGCCAGAAGCCGCCATATCCACCTCCGGAACCTTCACTAAAAATTCCGTTTTCAGGTGTCCAAGCCATTGTTTCTTTTCCAGAACCTGTGCCGGTTGGGGTTCCATTTGCACTAGTTCCGGCAGGACCACCAAGCATCCAGTCATTCATGTTCCCACTATTTAAGGAACTAATTGAGGTACTGGGACCATGGGCATACCTATTGTAATAGGTCATATCATGGTTATATTTTGAATATTCGTCTGGCCTGGGATTGGTAATTGTTGTTCCAGCATAGGCGTGGAGCATTGCATTTTTATAGGAATGATGGTTTAGTGCAAGTTCAAAATCATGATCTAAAAAGAAATCACGCATGATCTGTGTTTCATTTTCTGAAAACTGACTTGTACCCATATATGTATCATTACAACCATTTGTAGATGATCCACCATTACCCCAATAATAGGCTGAATTTCTGTTTAAATCAATACCAAATAAGTAGGTAGAACATCCACCAACAGTGGTATTTCTGTTTTTTCGTTGTCCACCACCACCATTTGGAGCTTGTGTTTGGTTGTAAACAAATCCGTCTGGATTAAATACTGGGATAAAATAAAGAGCCTGATTATTGACTAAGTTTTTTATCGCATCGTCAGTATTATAATTCTCTAGAAGATACCACATGAAAAACAACTGGTTCATGACAGTGGAAGCTTCACGTGAATGAATTAAAGATTGATAAAGCGTTTCTGGTTCTCCGGCTTCGTCGGTATCTGGGTTATCGGAAATTCGAACATAATAAACCGTACGTCCTTCAAATGTGGTGTCGACCGCTGGATCAGTTGGTGTTACGGATGCATCGGATTTAACCGAGATCAAATTCGGATATAAAGAACGCATTAAATCAAGTTCATCAAGTACCATTTGATAGGTAAGACAGCCTCCAAAATGATTCGTTTCGGCTGGATAATTCGTTGCATCGTTCAGTTTCCAATTTGCTGGAACCGCCCAGTCAATTTCGTCACAAGCGTCATATTGACCAACATTATTCAATATTTCATTAACACTATATGACTTAGTTGCTGATTGTGCCTTTTGCTGAGCAAGTTCTAGGCTTGCTTTTGGAAGATCTTTGATAGCGCGTTGGCTATAGTATTCTTCCATATCATCAATTAAAATATTGTAATTGATGCCTTGATCTTTTAATTGATCGAGTTGAATATCGAAAAGTTCAAGTGTTATTTTGTCTTTGGTTTTAATGACACCACAAGTTAAATCAATACCGAGATCATTTAATTGATGGATGGTTGATTCAGAAACATTAGATATGCTAACGCGTTTGTAATTGTCTTGAGCGAGAGTAAATTGAATTGCACAACATAAAAGCGCAACAAAAAGGGTAATTTTTTTCATCAGATTTGGGGTTAAATGAAATATATAGGGTGCTAATATATTATAAATTATTCACAATCACTCTATGAAATGCAAAAAAATCCGATGAAATACACAAAAAATACAATTGATTTTCCTTAAAGTACTGATATTCAATCTATACCTATTTTTAAAAATAAAAAAAAAGGACTACATATAATGTGTCCTTTTTGTCGTAGCGAGAACGAGAATTGAACTCGTGACCTCCGGGTTATGAATCCGACGCTCTAACCAACTGAGCTACCTCGCCGTTTTATTAAGGCTGCAAATATATAAACTTAATCAACGCCAGCAAACAGCAAAATCCGAAAATATTTATAAAATTTATTTTTAAAAGTAAATAATTAATGTATATATTGACGAACTCATATTTTAAATACAAAATGAACGATAAAATTAAATTTGAACTCGAATTTCCAATACACGCTTCACCTCAATTATTGTATCAGTATTTGTCGACACCCTCTGGTCTTTCAGAATGGTTTGCAGATAATGTAAATTCACGAGGTGAACTATTCACTTTTATTTGGGACGATAGTGAAGAGCAAGCCAAATTGCTGACCAAAAAAAGTGGTGAACGAATTAAATTCAAATGGTTAAATGAAGAAGATGAGGACAGTCCCGTATTTTTTGAAATGAGAATACAAGTCGATGAGATTACAAAAGATGTTTCTATAATGGTAACCGATTTTGCTGATGAAGATGAAGTAGAGGAAGCTAAAATGTTATGGGATAATCAAATTTCTGGCCTCAAACAAGTTTTAGGCTCAGCTTAAAAATAAACGTTTTTATTCAATATATTTGTCCCGAAATTTTCGGGACTTTTTTTATGATCAATTTAAATGGAACTCTTATTCCAGCTAGCAAAGCTGCAATATCACTAAACAATAGAGGATTGACCTATGGTGATGCGGTTTTTGAAACCCTAAGAACGCATCAAGGCAAGATTCTATTTTGGGAAGATCATTATTTTAGACTAATGGCTTCTATGCGTATTATGCGAATGGAGATCCCTATGAATTTTACCCTCGAGTTTATTGAAGATCAAGTCTTAAAAACTCTGGAAGCTAACGGGCTGGAAAATTCAACAGCTCGTGTAAAAATATTTATCAATAGGAGAGAAGGTGGCTTATACAATCCAGATAACATGGATATTGACTACTTCATTCAGGTTGCTCAACTTCATTCTTCAAAATTTAAGCTTGACCAAAAGCCATATGTTGTTGATCTGTATAAAGACTTTTTTATCTCCAAAGGATTATTTTCAACATTGAAAACGAATAACAGAGCCATCAATGTGCTTGGAAGTGTATTCGCAAAAGAAAATGATTTTCAAAATTGCCTGCTTTTAAACACTGATAAAATGGTCATTGAAGCTCTGAATGCTAATGTTTTTATTGTTCAAGGTAATACCATTAAAACCCCGCCTTTAGACGATGGTTGTATCAAGGGTGTCATGCGCAAACAGATTATTGACATAATTGAAAATGATTCAGAATTTGAGCTCGATGAAAGTTCTATATCTCCATTTGAATTACAGAAAGCCGATGAGTTATTCATCACCAATGTTATTGTAGGCATTCAGTCAGTAACGCAATACCGTAAAAAACAATTTAAAAATAAAGTTGCACAAAAATATGTTGAAGCTTTAAACTCAAAAGCTGAGCTTAGTTAAACGAAGGATCTTCGGGTGCATTTGACCAAATGCTATATTCTCCACCTAATTCCAGCATTTTTTCTCTCCAAAAGGTGGCATCACTTTTTTCAATGATGGTCGATTTATAAATATTTTCAGTAAGGATCCAAGAATGAGAAGTTAATTCTTCATTAAGTTGATCGGCATCCCAACCTGAATACCCTAAAAAGAATCGCACATTGTTCTCGTTTATTTGACCTTCATTAATAGCCGCAATGATAGTATTAAAATCGCCTCCCCAAAAAATCCCACTAGAAATTTCTATGCTATTTGGAATTAGCTCAGGTGAGGTATGAATAAAATAAACATTGTCCTGTTCAACCGGACCACCGTTAAATACAGTGAATTCAGCCGAAACTTCTGGTATTAATTCGTTAAGCGTATATTCTAGAGGTTTGTTAAGAATAAAACCCACCGATCCTTCTTCTGTGTGATCAGCGATCAAAATTACCGATCTATTAAATGAGAGATCACCTAAAATAGAAGGTTCTGCGATGAGTAGATTTCCCTTTCTTGGAGTTAATTGAATCATACATCCTATGATTTTCAACTAAATCTAAAACATATTTATGGAATATGCAAGTTTAAACAGATGCAATAAAAAAGGCCCATCGCAATCGATGAGCCTTTATTTATAATTAAAAATTAAATTAGTTTACAGCACCGCTCAAGTCTGAACCTGCTTTAAACTTAACTACATTTTTAGCTTTAATTTTTATTGTCTTACCAGTTTGTGGGTTTCTGCCATCTCTAGCAGCTCTTCTAGAAACTGAAAAAGATCCAAATCCTACCAAAGAAACTCTTTTTCCTTTTTGTAATGCTCCTTCAATATCAATTAGCATAGAGTCTAATGCTTTCTTAGCAGCTGCTTTAGTAATTC
>JABDMU010000021.1 GCA_013001285.1 Flavobacteriaceae bacterium | reverse complement strand
GATGTCTTGTCCTCGTGCATAGATCGTCTGCGGATTAGAAATATTCGTATAAGGTATCGCCAGTTGATTCGTAGCTGAATCAGCATCTAACTGCGTTAAATAATACGTGATCGCATAATTTGGATTTCCGTCTCTGATCTCATCGTTCGTTACACTTAAATCAATACTGGTAATCCCATCAGGTACATTGTCGTCACAAACCTCTAAAGGGGTGGGAACGATCAATGAAGGATTAGGGTTAACCGAAATTTCGAAAGTAATAAAGGTCATAAAGCAACCCGTAGCGTTATTCTCAATTCTCACATAAATTGTCTGAGGATTGGTAATATTGCTATATGGACTTGCTAAAGGATTTGATCCAGCATCAGCTTCAGCTTGGCTTTCATGATATGTGATTGTAAAGTTAGCCGCTGTTTGCCCTCCAAGAACCTCAGCATTAAATTGAGTTAAATCAATGCTTGCTACATCTGTCGTATCGCTGCAAAATTCAGCATCATTAACAGAATTATTATCCGGCAGTGAATTGACTACAAGATCCATATTGCTTATGCCATAACAATTATTCGCATCTTCAACACGAATAAAAATGGTTTGAAGCCCAGGCACAATATTCGTATAACTATCTGGCAACTGGTTGATCTCTAATTGCGCATCATTAGCAGTTTCGTAATAAGCAACTGTTAAGCCCGGAGGTAATGGCGCTAAAATAATAGCATCGGCATCGCTCAAGGTAAATGTTGTAATTCCATCATAATCATCATCACAGGCTTCTAAACTTACGTCGCCAACATCTGTTGCTGTGACATCCAAGGTAATTTCGGCAATACTAAAACAGCCTGTTACATCGTCTTCTATTCGCACATAGATTATTTGTGGATTGGTCGTATTATTAAAAGGAGATGGGGATTGGGCATTCGTATTTGAAATAGCATCTGCTTGAGAAAGATGATAGGAAAATGTAACTCCTGTAGTGTCGCCACTCACCATAATATCTGTTTCGGCTTGAGTTAAATTATATTCAGTTAATCCATCAGGAGTCCCGTCTTCATCGCATTGCTCAAGTAAGGTATTTTGTACATCTGGGATTGGGTTTACAATTAAATTGAATTCAATTGTCGCAAAACAAGAGGTACTATTGTTATCAACTAACCGTGCATATATGATCTGAGGGTTGGATGTATTTGTATAAGGACTTCCTAACGGATTAGCCCCAATATCTGCATCAGCTTGTGATTCATGATATGAGATTGTGACGTCTGCTAGGTTATAGCCAGCACTAGCTGCGATCTCATTATCTACATCTGTCAATGTAAATGCAATAAACCCATCGGCATCATCATCACAATAAACAAGATCTGAAATCGGGTCGTTGAAAATGACATTATCAACTGCAATTTCAAACGTAATTGTATCGTAGCAATCTGTATTTGTGGTACTTTCAATTCTTGCGTGTATGGTCTGGGGGTTTGAAGTATTTGTATAAGGGCTTGCTAAAGGATTGGTTCCAGAATCAGCATCGCCAGGCGTTTCATGATAAGTAATTAAAACATCTGCTGCATTTTGACCTCCTAAAATTGGCACATCATTTTGCGTTAAATCGAACATCGCTGAATTACCTCCACTACATTCCAGAAGGTCTAAGGGTGGATTTGCCACAGGATTCGCTACAAATTCAATAATAATAGAATCAGAAGTTTGACAGCTGGCTGAAAATTCAACATCTACGCTATAATCCCCAGCAACAGTCACATCTAAGGTCGAATCTGTTTCTCCAACGATCTCAACACCGTTAAAATACCATATATGTGTGGCGCTTGGTGAGCCTGTATCTAGTGTTACAGTATCGCCATCGCAAGCCGCATTACCCGAAGCTACAAGTATATCATCTCCAAGGTCTAATCCAAGGTTAAAACTGCCCGCCTCTAAAAAGACCGCAGAATCCCAAACAGAATCTCTTGCGTCTGCAATTGCTAATTTAATATGGTAAGTCTCGCCTGGGTTAACATTACTAAATGCCGTGAATGATCTGGTATAACCATCATAGGCAATTGGAGGGTCACCTTGTGCCACGTATTGCGAAAAATATTGGGCATTTGCGCCGCCACAGGAAGCACCATTATCTGGGTGTACAGTCGTCACTAAAATTGGCGTCACACCATCTGGCATAACGGCAAGATTGGTAGTTACTCCGTTTTGATCTGTAAGAAAAAAAGCAAATACATCTGAATATGTGCATTCAAATTCTGCCATATCGTACTCTTCAGAGGCCATTAAAAAGCGAAAACTGATTTCAGAGGCAATGGGTACGAAATCAAATTCGATTATAGAAGCATTATAAGTTATAGTTGTTGTAGGCTCATAAGCTTGTATCACCGTCAGAAGATCGGCATCACCTGGCCATCCTGTACCTCCTGTTCCCACTGCACCAGCTGGATTAGGTCCTGCACCTTGAGCAGCATCTCCAGCAGCCAAAATAAGACCTTCATTAAATGGGAAAAGCCCAGATGGTTCTTCAAAAAACCCAATACCATTTACAGTACCAAAATTAGTTCCCGTTGAATATGTGATATTTGAAACATTAGCACAAGGACTATCAATTAAGACGTCTGTGACTAATTCCTCTACAGTGTAAGTACTTTGATCAACTGTTAAATTTTGAGAATATGTAAAGTAAACCCAAAAAATTAAACTAACAGTTAGTAGTAATTTTCTCAAAACATAGCTTATTTATTAACTCAAATATATAGATAACTCATGATTTCTTTTGTTATTTTTGCAAAAAATAGATGTGATGTCAAAATATACCGTTTCAATACAAACCACTAGCAATCCGAAAATTATAAAATTCGAGGCGAATTTAATCTTAACTCGAAACTCTAGTTTTGAATACGCAAACATAGATGAAGCCAAAAATTCACCACTTGCACAGCAGCTTTTTCACTTACCGTTTGTGAAAAAAGTTTACTTGTCAGGAAATTTCGTTGCGCTTGAACGCTTTGATATTGTAGAATGGGCCGATGTACAAGATGCTGTGGCTCTTCAGATAGAAAATTACCTCAATAAGGGCGGCGAAGTCATTTTGGAAACTGAAACAAAAAAAGTTCCTGTAACTGTGTACGCCGAAAGCACACCTAATCCAGCTGTGCTTAAATTTGTTTGCAACAAAAAACTGGTTACCTCGTTCGTAGAATTTACCTCGATTGACGAAGCCAAGGATTCACCATTGGCCTCAGAACTGTTCCATTTCCCGTTTGTTAAAAGCGTTTTTATCGACGAAAACTATGTGTCGGTGACTAAATATGAGGTCGCCGATTGGAATGACATCACTATGGAATTACGAGAGTTTATGAAGAATTTCCTGGAAAAAGGAAAAGACGTGATAAACAACGAGGCCATTCTAAAATCGCAAAAATCTACCGAGCAATTGGATGCTGATTTTGAGGCTTTGGATGACATCTCCAAAGAGATCGTAAATATCCTAGAGGAATATGTGAAACCAGCGGTAGCTAGTGATGGTGGAAATATACAATTTGAATCTTACGATCCTTCTACAAAAAACGTTCGCGTCATCCTTCAAGGTGCTTGTAGCGGATGTCCTTCGTCTACCTTTACTTTAAAAAATGGGATTGAAAATATGCTCAAAGAAATGCTAAAGGATAAGGTCGAAACTGTTGAGGCAATTAACGGTTAAATCGGTTCTTAATACCTATCTTTGTTGTTCATCAATTTTTTAACCTTAAAAACATAAAGCTATGGCCATTTTAAAAGTTATAGAAGTACTTTCTAACTCTAATACAAGCTGGGAAGATGCTACAAAAAAAGCCGTAAAAGAGGCTTCAAAAACCGTAAAGAATATTCGTTCTGTATATGTAAAAGAGCAAAGTGCAGTAGTGAAAGACGGTGAAGTTCAAGAATTTAGAGTTAATATAAAATTAACTTTTGAAGTTCGATAATCAACTTTAAAAACTAGCAAGAGCGTTCTTCCAAATGAATTTGGATGAACGCTTTTTTATATATCATTTTCGTACTTTTGAAGACTATGCGAAATCACTTTCTCTCCATTATTATCATTACCGCTACCTTGCTATCATGTAAAAGTCAAACTTCCGAACAAATGACACATCAATATACTAATGACCTCATCAATGAAACCAGTCCATACCTACTTCAGCATGCTCACAATCCTGTGAATTGGAAGGCTTGGAATGATGCATCTCTTGAGGAAGCTAAATCTAGTAATAGGCTTATTCTCATTAGTGTTGGTTATGCGGCTTGTCATTGGTGTCATGTCATGGAACGTGAAAGTTTTGAAGATTCCCTGGTTGCCCAAGTCATGAACGACAACTTTATAAATATTAAAGTAGATCGTGAAGAACGCCCAGATGTTGATCGCATTTATATGAATGCCGTACAGTTGATGACAGGAAATGGCGGATGGCCTTTAAATGTAGTAGCCCTTCCAGATGGAAGACCAGTTTGGGGAGGTACTTATTTCAGAAAAGAACAATGGATGAGTGCCCTCGAACAAATCTCAAGTCTCTACAATGAAAATCCGAATAGGCTTATCGAATATGCCGATAAACTTGAAGAAGGCATAAAAGCTCTAGATGTGGTGGCTTTAAATTCTGAAGAAGCATCGTTTTCGGTCGATTTTATAGATCAGGCTATTGAAAAATGGTCTAAAAGTTTCGATAATAACAAAGGCGGAATGAATCGAGCTCCTAAATTCATGATGCCAAATAATTATCACTTTTTATTACGCCATGCCTATCAGAATAAAGATGAAGAACTTCAAGAGTATGTCAACACTACCTTAACGAATATTGCATATGGTGGTGTTTATGATCATGTTGGAGGCGGATTTTCTAGATATTCGGTAGATGCTAAATGGCATGTGCCTCATTTTGAAAAAATGTTATACGATAATGCACAACTTGTTAGCTTGTATAGCGATGCCTATCTCATTACTAAAAATCCTTTGTACAAGCGTGTTGTTGAAGAAACATTGGCATTTGTTTCTAAAGAATTAACTCATAATGACGGCACTTTTTACTCTTCACTCGATGCAGATAGTATGACTCCTGACGGCGAATTAGAAGAGGGTGCCTATTACATTTGGTCTAAAGAAGAGCTTGAAAAGTTATTGAAAACAGATTTTGAATTGTTTAAAGATTACTACAATATTAATAATTATGGATCCTGGGAAGGTCACTATGTTTTAATTCGAAGAGATAGCGATGCCGATATTTTAAAAAAATATAAGCTAACGGCGGAAGAATTGAATGCAAAATTGAAGGAATGGAAAAGTCTGCTATATGAAGCACGTGAAAAAAGAGAGCGACCGCGTTTAGATGATAAAGTGTTGACCTCATGGAATGCACTTATGATCACTGGGTATTTGGATGCTTATGAGGTTTTTGGGGAAAGTAGCTATTTGGATGCTGCACTAAAAAACGCTCAATTTATAGTCAATAAGCAAATGCGATCTGATGGCGGACTCAATCACAATTATAAAAACGGAACAAGTAATATTAACGGTTATTTAGAGGATTATGCCGCAACTATTTCGGCATTTTTGAAGCTCTATGAAAACACCTTAGACCAAAAATGGTTAGACTTGAGTCGAGACCTTACCAATTATGCATTTGATCACTTTTTTGATGATGCTAATAAGATGTTTTTCTTTACTTCCGATGAAGATAAAACCATCGTGACCCGAAATATCGAATATCGCGATAATGTAGTTCCTGCCAGCAATTCGATTATGGCGCATAATTTATTCAAAATGTCTCATTATTTTGACAATGAAGCATATGCTCAAACAGCGAAGACGATGTTGAACAACGTCAAACCCGAAATGATAGAATATCCTTCAGGTTTTTCCAACTGGTTTGATCTCATGCTTAATTATACGAACAATTACTACGAAGTAGCTATAGTTGGAACAGATGCAGCTGAAAAGATCAAAGCCTTGAACAGCTATTATTTGCCAAATAAATTAGTGATAGGAAGTACTTCTGAAAATGATTTACCGCTTTTAAAGAACCGTTTTATTGAAGGCAAAACCTTAATCTATGTTTGTGTGAATAAAGCCTGTAAATTACCTGTTTCTGAGGTGGAAAAAGCTGTTGAACTCATAAAAAACTAAAATGGAACTACTTTTAAAAATACTGATAGGTATTGTAGCATTTGAACACCTTTATTTCATGTATTTGGAAATGTTTCTTTGGACCAAACCCAAAGGGATAAAGACTTTTGGATTGAAATCTAAAGAATTTGCTGAAGAGACCAAAGTTTTAGCAGCCAATCAAGGATTGTATAACGGTTTTTTAGCTGCGGGATTAATTTGGTCATTGGTAATATCAAACATGAATGCCGCACTTTTCTTTCTGATCTGTGTAACCATAGCTGGTATTTATGGAGCCTATACCACTGGGAAGATCAAACTGTTCTATGTACAAAGCATTCCAGCAATTTTAGCTACTATCATCATATTTATAAACTACATATTTTAATCAAATAAATAATGAAAACAAAAAAGATAACCCTTATACTCTGCCTTCTGTTTCTAGGACTTGGCTCTACTGTTTTTGCCCAAAAAATTAAAATAAAGGGCAATACAATTTTGGTTGACAAACAACCCTTTGCTCTGATAGAAAGCGAAGGATTTGTAGTCAAGAATCATACCATATCAACCTTAGATGGCAACGTAATTGTATTTGCAAAGTTCAATCAATATCCTGAAGATTATACCGCAAATTCGGGTGGCTATTACGAAGTGAAATTCATGGATAGTGAGCTCGTTACCGAAATGGAAAATGCCTCATTAAAAAGTTTCGCCAAAGTATTGGTAAAAAAAATGATCGACACAAAAATGGTGAACGGCAATGTTCTAAATGTTGAAAATATTGCTGTTTTCTACAAAAAATATCATGAAGATATCGCTCAAAAATTAGATCGTCACAAGGAAATTCTGGCTAATGCTGATGCTCAGGTTGGTATTGAAAAAGGACGGGTCTTACGAGATGTAGAAGCCGAAATTGAAGTGATGAATCGCGAGCTCTTTCAAGATAAAAAGCGAATTGGATACTTTAGACAATCAAGTTTAAATGATTATCAGTTTTTTACTGTCGCCGGAAAACAGGTCGCTAAGGTTAATATTAAAAGTGATCTTAAATCTACGACGAGTATCAACACCTTTTTAGACGGAAAGATCCATACTATTGAACTGGGATATGGACGAAGCAAGGATCATCAAAAGAAAATTACTGAGTTTTTAGTAGTTAATAATTATCTGTAAAATTGAAATTATGAATTGGGACAATTTTGTCGATACCGCATTTGAAATGATACAAACTTATGGCATAAAGCTTTTAGCTGCTATTGTCATTTGGGTTGTAGGCGCTTGGATCATCAGAAGAATAATGGTGATAGCGCGAAAGGCGATGACCTATCAAAATTATGATCTTAGCCTTCAGAAATTTTTATTGAATCTCATTCGATGGGGCTTAAAAATATTGTTATTGCTGGTTATTTTAGCGCAATTAGGTATTGAAACCACCTCATTTGCAGCGGTAATTGCAGCGGCTGGTTTAGCCATCGGCTTGGCGTTACAAGGTAGCCTTTCCAATTTTGCAGGCGGCGTCTTGATCATGATCTTCAAGCCATTTAAAATTGGCGACCTTATTGAAGCCCAAGGTCAGATTGGAACGGTTAAGGTAATTGAGATTTTTACAACAAAATTAACCGGTCTGTCAAATAAAGAAATCATCATTCCAAACGGAACTTTATCTAACGGCAATATAGTTAACTATACAACTGAAGGCACACGCCGCGTTGATTTAGTCTTTGGGGTTGGTTATGATTCAGATATTAAAAGAACCAAAGATGTTTTAAATGAAGTGCTGAATTCAAATCCGAAGATACTTAAAGAACCTGTTCCAGTTGTAAATGTCATTGAATTGGCCGATAGTTCCATCAATTTTGTTGTTCGCCCTTGGTGTGCTGCAGAAGATTATTGGAGTGTTTATTTTGAAGTAACAGAAGCCACAAAAGAAGCCCTAGATGCTGCAGGTATTGAAATTCCTTATCCGCATCACGTTGAAATTAGAAAACAGGGTTAGGATTTTGGTTTGATAGCTATAAAGTCTTTCAAATAATATGGCTCAAAATAAGCCACATCCTCGATGTCGTTTTTTTTGTATTTTTGATAGGCCAATAAACTCATTTCGTTGGCTGATGGTAATTTCCCTTCAATGAAATTTGCATGTTGGTGAGAAATTATAGATTTTGTTTTTTCAACGCCATTTCCAATAAAATAAACTGCTTCTTTTTCAAGTAAATCCTTAAAAGATCGGTCATCAATAATCTGAGCTTCGGTAGCGCGCAAAATTTTGTGATCACTATCATAAATAGCCGAATACACTTCCATACGCCTAGCATCAAGCATGGGAATAATACATCCATCTTCTACAATAACTTGATGCGCTAGAGCATCTAAAGTAGCAACGGAAATTAAGGGCTTATCTAAAGCAAAACAAAGTCCCTTCGCCGTAGAGACACCTATACGTAATCCCGTGTAAGATCCTGGACCTTTACTTACGGCAATTGCATTTAATTCAGATGGTTTTAGATTGGCTTGCTTTAAAACCTCATCAATATAAACATGCAGGCGTTCGGCATGTGAATATCCCGATCCGTAATCCTCTTTTAAAACCAAAGTCTCTCCATTTTTTGATAGAGAGACTGAGCAATTAGTTGTGGCCGTTTCAATATTTAAAATGTAGGCCATTATTCTTTTTTATAGGATTCAATTAATTCTCTTACAACGTCTTGAGTGAGCTCATGTCCGCTTAACAACGGGTATCCTTCCCATCTTATTATACCTTGTGGATCTACGATAACAGCATGTGGAATGCCTTTTACTTGAAATATTGTGTTCAAGGTTTTTTGAGTATCGTAAGCACTAAAATAATCAATTTCAACTTCTGTCATGCTTTCGATTTTTTCCCTAGGTTCGTCGCTTATTCCAATAACCACAAGATCTTCAGCAAATTCTTTACTTATTTCATTTAATTCAGGAATGGCTTTTCGACATGGTGCACACCACGTTGCCCAAAAATCGATCAAGACAAATTTTCCCTCATAGTCGGGTGCTTCAGTGAGCCAGCCTTCAACGGTAAATTCAGGCATTTCTTGATTGATAAAAGATTTCGCCCAGAGTTGCTTCTCTTGAGCTATGCCTTCTGAAAAACTAGCGATAAATAAAATAACAATTGCTATTCTAGTCATAATCTAGTTGGTAGTAATAGGTTTTCCTAAGTAAAAATCTAAAATTTTCGTTTTAAAAACAAAATCATATTTAGCATTGACCAACGATGATTGTGCATTAACAAATCTAAATCGTGCTTGCTCCAAATCGAAGGCATTCATCGCGCCAATGTTATATCGTTCCTGAGAATTTTCGAATGCTATTTGCTGTGCTTCCAATGATTTTCTAGCCGCTTCAAAAGTTTTATAAGCTGCCTGAGCATCTGTAAAAGCTCTCTGAATATTAGATTCAAGTGTTAATCTGGTTTGCTCAAGATTTAATTTACTATTCTCTACAAATATCTTTGATTTAGCAACATTGGTCTTATTTTGAAATCTTGAAAATATGGGAATGCTGACATTCAGATTAAACGAATGCGATTTCTGATTGTTCAACTGATTGAAAAACGTGTCTTCTGTATCTATTAAATTGGTGAAGAAAACGTTTGAACCAAAACCATAACCGAAAGTTACTATCGGTAAAAAGCCACTTTGTGAAATTTTGATCCCTAGCTCAGAACTTTCAATGTTTTTTTCTGCCACTTTGATCTCATTTCTGTTTTCTAAGGCATAGTTCAATATAGGTGCTATATCATTATATAGTAATGCTTCTGATGGACTATCAATTTCTATGACCTGCACATCAAAACCTTCGAACTGAACCTGTAATAATTGTGATAAGGATAATAAAGACAGTTTATAATTATTTTGAGCCAATGTTAAGTTTTGCTCGTCCGTTGCGAGTGTTGCCTCGCTATCATAAATGTTTGCTGTAGGTTGCACACCTGCTTCAACAAGGTTTTTGACTTGTTCTAATTGCTGGATTGAAAAGTTATATTGAGCTCTAGCAATTCCTAAATTTTCCTTATTAAATAGTACATTCAAATAGGCATTTACCACATTTAAAGAAATATTGTCTCGAATATTGTTCAAGTCCATTTCATTCGCCTCTCTGTTTAGCAAGGCCTGTTTGTAAACGTAGGAATTTCTCCAACCATTAAAAACGGTTTGGTTGACACTTAAACCAATATTGGTCGTATTCGAGGTTCGGTCAGCAAACTGTCCTTGAAAAAGCTCGACGTTACCAACACTTAACCCTTGATTGATATTTGCACCGAAACTTGGATAAAAACTCCCTTTGGA
>JABDMU010000003.1 GCA_013001285.1 Flavobacteriaceae bacterium | reverse complement strand
AACCAAAGAACAAACGAATAAAAACAAAGGCGGAAGGGCCAATTTTCTGAGGCATAATGCCTTTGGCGATGATATAATTTGCACCGTATATGACATTGGCACCCAAGAGGGCCAAATGGGCTTTAATGATGTTATTTTTCAACAGAGGTTGGTTTGAAAAGCTATTAATTGTACTTTCAAATGTAAAGGTTTTTTGGTTCATACAATAAACCTTAAATTTGCCACTTCTTAAAGCGTGAATAATGAAGTACAATTTCAATGAAATTGAAGCCAAATGGCAAAAGTTTTGGGCAGAAAAGCAAACCTTTAAAGCTGAAAACAATTCTGATAAGCCAAAATATTATGTCTTAGATATGTTCCCGTACCCTAGTGGTGCAGGGCTACATGTTGGGCATCCGCTTGGCTATATTGCTTCAGATATTTATGCGCGCTATAAAAGACATAAAGGCTTTAACGTTCTTCATCCGCAAGGTTATGATAGTTTTGGTTTGCCTGCCGAACAATATGCCATTCAAACAGGGCAACATCCTGCAATTACCACCGAAGCGAATATCAAAACTTATAGGAGACAGTTAGATCAGATTGGATTTTCATTCGATTGGTCTCGTGAGGTGCGCACTAGTGATCCTAATTATTACAAATGGACCCAATGGATATTTATTCAGTTGTTTAATTCATGGTATAATTATGATTCAAATAAAGCCGAAGCCATTTCGGAGTTGATCAAAAGGTTTTCTTCGGAAGGAAATGTGAAGATAAATGCTGCCTGCGATGATGATGTTATAGAATTTTCTGCTAACGAATGGAATCAATTTTCTTCGGAAGAACAACAGGCTAAATTATTACAATACCGACTTACATATCTCGCTGAAGCAGAAGTGAATTGGTGTCCTGCTCTTGGAACGGTCTTGGCAAATGACGAGATCGTTAATGGCGTTTCTGAGCGTGGCGGACATCCTGTAGTGCGAAAGAAAATGACGCAATGGATGATGCGTATTTCAGCCTACGCCGAACGCCTCCTGCAAGGCTTAGAAACTATTGATTGGACGGATGCACTTAAGGAAAGTCAACGTAATTGGATCGGGAAATCAGTAGGTGCTTCAGTGACTTTCAATGTCAAGGATCACGATGCTAAAATTGAAGTTTTTACTACTCGACCTGATACTATTTTTGGAGCAAGTTTTATGACCTTAGCTCCAGAGCACGATCTTGTTGCTAAAATAACAACTTCAGAACAAAAAGAGGAGGTTGATGCCTACATCGAAGCTACCGCCAAACGATCGGAGCGTGAACGTATGGCTGATGTAAAGACCATTTCCGGTGCGTTCACCGGAGCTTATGCTGAGCATCCCTTTACAAAAGAACCCATTCCGGTTTGGATAGGTGACTACGTCCTCGCTGGCTATGGTACTGGAGCGGTGATGTCCGTCCCATGTGGTGATCAGCGTGATTACGATTTCGCCAAGCATTTTAATATCTCTATTCCGAACATATTTGAAGGTGTTGATATATCTGAAGAGGCTTTTGCTGATAAAGAAAAAACAGTTATTGGGAATAGCGATTTCCTTAACGGATTAAATTACAAGAAGGCTACCAAACGAGCGATTTACGAATTAGAGCAATTGGGTCAAGGAGAAGGCAAAACCAATTACAGATTGCGTGATGCTGTTTTTTCTAGACAGCGCTATTGGGGTGAACCTTTCCCGGTTTATTATATCAATGGTATGCCACAGATGATTGCTGACGAACACTTACCATTACGTTTACCTGAAGTTGAAAAATATTTACCAACAGAAACTGGAGAACCACCGCTTGGTAATGCTACAGTTTGGGCATGGAATACTGAAACCAATTCGGTTGTTGAAAATGAAGAGATTGATCATAAATCAACCTTCCCTTTAGAATTAAATACGATGCCAGGTTGGGCAGGAAGTTCGCAATACTTTAATCGTTATATGGATCCTATGAATGATAAAGAGATCTTTTCGAAGGACGCCATTGACTATTGGCAACAAGTTGATTTGTATATAGGTGGAAGTGAACATGCGACGGGACATTTATTGTATGCGCGTTTTTGGCAAAAGTTTATGTTTGATATGGGCTTAGTACCTGTTGATGAATTCGCCAAGAAATTGATCAATCAAGGAATGATTCTCGGGACGAGTGCTTTTGTTTATCGCATTGAAGGTGAAAACAAATTCATTTCAAAAAATCTTATTGAGAATCAAAATGTTCAGGAGATTCACGCCGATGTGTCTTTCGTAAATGCCTCGGACGAATTAGATATAGAAGCATTTAAAAAGTGGCGTCCGGAATATAAGGATGCTGAATTTATATGTGAAAATGATGGCACATATAAGGTGAAAAGAGACGTTGAAAAAATGTCTAAATCCAAATATAATGTGGTCAATCCGGACGCTATCTGTGAGCGTTATGGAGCCGATAGTTTACGGATGTACGAAATGTTCCTTGGGCCATTAGAGCAATACAAGCCGTGGAATACAGCTGGGATCACAGGCGTACATTCCTTTCTGAAGAAATTATGGAAACTATATTTTGATGATAATGGTCTTAAAGTGTCAGATGTAGAACCAACTAAGGATAACTTGAAAACCTTGCATAAGACCATTAAAAAAGTAGAGGAGGATATTGAGAACTTTTCCTTCAATACTTCAGTGTCTACCTTTATGATTGCTGTAAATGAATTGACAGCCCAAAAGTGTTCGAGTAAAGACATTTTAGAACCACTGGCGGTTCTTATTTCCCCTTATGCGCCGCATATAGCTGAAGAATTATGGGAAGCTCTTGGCCATAATAAATCTATTTCAACTGTAGTATTCCCAAAATTTGACGAAAGGCATTTGGTAGAGAGTTCTAAAAACTATCCTATCTCCTTCAACGGAAAAATGCGTTTTACAATAGAATTGCCATTAGATATGAGCAAGGAAGAAATTGAAGCTGCCGTTCTGAATGACGAAAAGACTAAAGAACAATTGCAAGGACGTGAACCTAAAAAGGTAATCGTGGTTCCTGGTAAAATTGTCAATATTGTAGGATAATATGGAAATTATTGGATTTATAGCGGCCTTTTTGACTACGGCGGCCTTTTTACCACAAGTTTATAAAACTTATAAGTCTAAAGATGTGTCTAGCTTGTCAATGCCAATGTTACTCTTGTTTTTTATTGGGATCGTTCTATGGCTCGTATATGGCATTCAAATAGATAGTCCATCAATGATCGTTGCCAATAGTATTACAGTAGTTTCTGCTTTTTTATTGATGTATTTCAAGTATATATATTCAAAAAAATCTTAAATTTTTCAGACAAAATGTCTTAACTAAATTTTGGCTTATTTTTTGCTATAAATAGTCTAAATTTATCATTGATTTAAATTAAAAAAATTATGGGAATAGGAATGGGATATTATATACTGATCGGTGCTATCATGTTAGTAAGCTGGTTGGTGAGTAATACTTTAAAACGAAAATTTGAAAAATATTCAAAGGTGCATTTGCGCAATGGCATGAGTGGAGCCGAGATCGCAGAAAAAATGTTGAGCGATCATGGTATTTCTGATGTTCAGGTTGTCTCTACTGCCGGAAGATTAACAGATCATTATAATCCGAAAGATAAAACCGTAAACCTAAGTGAAGCCGTTTACAATCAGCGTAATGCGGCCGCTGCTGCAGTAGCAGCTCATGAATGTGGACACGCTGTGCAGCATGCACAGGCTTATAGTTGGTTACAAATGCGTTCAACTTTGGTGCCAGTGGTAAGTGTAACTTCTGGGATGTCACAGTGGTTAATCATAGGTGGCCTTGTTTTAGGTGCTGCAGCTGGTCTTGGTTTAGGCTATTGGGTGGCACTAGCAGGTTTGGGTATGATGGGATTCGCTACATTATTTAGCTTTGTTACTTTACCAGTTGAATATGATGCAAGTAATCGAGCATTAGCCTGGTTAAAGAATAAAAACATGGTATCTCAAGAAGAATACAAGGGCTCAGAAGACGCCTTGAAATGGGCTGCACGAACTTATTTAGTTGCCGCTATTGGCGCCTTAGCATCATTGCTTTATTGGGCATTTCAAATTTTCGGTAGAGACTAAATTAAAATAAGAAATAAATTCAGGCCCTGAGTGATCAGGGCTTTTTTTATATCTTTATTTGACGGTCTATTTGTTGTTCTAAGGAAATAAAAGTCTCAGTTCTGGAGACACCACTTATAGATTGAATTTCTTTGTTCAGCACATGCATTAAATGTGCATTATCCTTACATAAGATTTTTACTAGTATGCTCCAATTTCCAGTTGTGTAATGACATTCTAAGACTTCTGGAATCTTTTTAAGTTGTCTAACCGCATCTGGATTATTCATAGCCTTATCCAAGAAGATACCTACAAAAGCCATGGTGGTATATCCGAGGATCTTCGGATTTAAGATAAATTTTGACCCTGAAAGCAATCCAGATTTTTCAAGCTTTCTTAAACGTTGATGAATAGCCGCGCCAGAAACACCTACACTTCTGGCAATCTCTAAAATTGGTGTGCGTGCGTCTTCCATTAAAGCTCTTAGTATCTTTTTATCAATACCATCAATCTGTACATTCTGGTTTACAACTTTCATCTCTATATTATTTATAATCTATAGTATAAATGTAATAAAATGATTAACAAGTGTAAGGGAAATTAGAGATTTAACGGATTGTAACCAAAGTAAGGCACTTCCTTTTCTTGAAATTCAATTTTTAGGGATTTTAGTTCCTCTAAAATGGGTTCATAAACCTCTTTTGAAATAGGAATTTGAACGCCTGGAGTTTTGATCTTTCCATTTAAAATACCCAGTGTAGCAATAGCAACAGGTAAACCAACGGTTTTTGCCATAGCCGTATAGGTTTGATCTTCACCAACGGTAACCATGGTAGCATCTATTTGATGGCTTTCCCCATTTAACTTATAACCAAATTTATGGTACATGACGATCATATCTTTATCTTCAGGGTCAAGTGTCCAGCTATCGGTTAATATTTTTTGCAAGATCTGTGCTGGTGTCGCTTTTTTTAATTCGACCCTTTTCTTGGGATTGAATATATCCAATTCAAGAAATTTATCCCATACAATATCGTCTTGATCAATCTTTAATTGATGTCTAAACTTTAATTCAACAGAATCGGTTGGACTATAGGGTAAAAACGAATTTACGAAATCCCGATAGCTCATGTTTTCACTGTCGTCTATAGTATAGCTATCTTCTGTCATGCCGAGTTGCACAAAAACATTCCAGGCTCTGCTGAAACCAACGCGACGCATGGTACCACGATATAAGGTCTTAACATTATCTAAGCCATAAACCGATTGGTATTTCAAAGAATCTCTGTTGGCATAAGCTTCAAATCGTCCAAAATTATCGATGTCCAAAAATTCGGTACGTCTAAATAAGCGATGATATGGAATATATTTGTATGTGCCTTCCTGAATAAATTTAGCGGCACCACCTTGACCAGCCACAACAACATTTCTTGGGTTCCAGGTGAATTTATAGTTCCATAAATTAGTGTCACTTTCTGGGGCTACCAAACCACCGGTGAATGATTCAAATAGTAGGATCTCACCTCCATTATCACGAATGCGGTCAATAACCTGCATGGCGCTCATATGATCAATACCGGGATCAACACCAATTTCATTCATAAAGATCAATCCCTTGTTCTTCACATCTTTATCAAGATCTTGCATTTCTTGCGAAACATAAGAGGCTGTCACTAAATTCTTTCCAAATGATATGCAATCTTTAGCAACTTCAATATGGAATCTGGCGGGTAACATTGACACTACGATATCAGCTTCCTTAACGGCATTCTGCCTAGATTCCTGATTAAAAACATCGAGTTCAATTGCTCTTCCTTTGGGATGATCACCAATAAGTTTTTTGGCGCTTTCAGTATTTATATCGCCAACGGTGAGTTGAAGATCTTCAGAAGATGATTTGTCTAAGAAATATTTTATTAGGTATGATGATGATTTCCCAGAACCTATGACCAAAATCTTTCGCATAGTGATTTTTCTTAAGTAGTTTAGCAAATAATTACGTCACGAATGTAATGAAATGTTGAGGTTATTAAAATAGAAACTACAAATAATTATGGACAAAAAAATTCTTATCACAGGAGCTGTATTCGGGCTTTTATCTGTGGTTTTGGGAGCCTTTGCTGCTCATGGATTAAAGCCAAAAATTGAAGTCTCTGCCATGGATTCGTTTCAAACTGGTGTGCGTTATCAAATGTATCATGCGCTTCTACTTTTATTGGTGGGCAGCACAAAATGGCTGGCTGACAAATACAAGAAGATCGTATATATACTTATACTAGGTGGTGTTCTTCTTTTTTCGGGATCAATCTATGCTCTCTCAACCAATGTTTTAACGGCAATCGATTTTAAACCCTTTGGATTCATCACCCCAATAGGTGGGTTATTGCTCATTTTGTCATGGGGCGTACTTATTTTAAATTTTGTTAAAAAGAAGTCCGATTAATGTCTTTTTAAATTAAGGGTTCATTAAAAAATTTCTATTTTTGTACCATAAAACAATTCTCAAAATTATGGTAGATAATACCAAAACCACGAAATCGATTTCGTTGGATCAATACGGAATCCAAAATGCAAAAGTCCACTATCAATTATCTCCTAGCAAGTTACAAGAGATCACTGTAGAAAAAGGTCAAGGAGTAGAAACAACTTCTGGAACTTTGGCAGTGAACACTGGCGAATTTACAGGAAGATCACCAAATGATAGATTTATTGTTGAAGATGACATTACTAAGGATGTTGTCTGGTGGGGAAAAATTAATATTCCATTTGACAGTGATAAGTTCGATAAATTATATGATAAAGTTGTTGACTATTTAAGTGAAAAGGAAGTTTTTGTTCGTGATTGTTATGCCTGTGCAGACGTCAATTATAAAATGAATATTCGGGTGATGAACGAATATCCTTGGAGCAACATGTTTGTATACAATATGTTCTTAAGACCAAATGAAGAAGAACTAACAAATTTTGATCCTGATTGGATTGTTGTAAATGCACCTGGTTTCATGGCAGATCCAGAAATTGATGGAACGCGTCAACATAACTTTGCGATTCTTAATTTTACCAAAAAGATCGCTCTTGTTGGAGGAACCGGATACACGGGAGAAATAAAAAAAGGAATATTTTCTGCACTTAATTTGATCCTTCCAGTTTATAAGAACACATTACCAATGCATTGTAGTGCAAATGTTGGAAAAAATGAAGATACTTCTATCTTCTTTGGACTATCTGGAACAGGAAAAACAACCTTATCTACTGATCCTGATAGAAGTTTAATTGGAGACGACGAACATGGCTGGACCAATGAAAATACTGTATTTAATTTTGAAGGTGGATGTTATGCTAAGGTCATTAATATGTCAAGAGATAATGAACCAGAAATCTATGATGCCATTAAAAAGGGAGCTATTTTAGAGAACGTAATCCTTGATAAAAATGGAGAAGTTGATTACACTGATACATCAATAACTCAAAATACACGTGTAAGTTATCCTATTTATCATATAGAGAATATTCAGGTGCCTTCAATTGGCCGAAATCCAAAAAACATTTTCTTTTTAACCGCTGATGCCTTCGGTGTATTACCTCCAATTTCAAAACTAACACCAGGTCAAGCAGCTTATCATTTTATTTCAGGATATACCGCCAAGGTGGCAGGAACTGAAGCAGGTATTGATGAGCCATTACCAAGTTTCTCAGCTTGTTTTGGAGCTCCATTTATGCCATTGCATCCTACCAAATATGCCGAGATGTTAAGTAAGAAAATGAAGGATTCTGGTGTAAATGTGTGGCTGGTCAATACAGGCTGGACAGGTGGACCTTATGGTATAGGAAAACGTATGAAACTCAAATACACAAGAGCTATGATCTCGGCGGCCATGAATGGAGATTTGGGTGAATACAGTTATGAAACCTATCATATTCATTCTGTTTTTGGAGTCGCACAACCACGATCGTGTCCAGGGGTACCCACAGATGTACTCAGTCCGAGATCGACATGGAATAATGATGAAGGCTACTACAATACCGCAGATAAATTAGCAAGATCATTCATAGATAATTTTAAGAAGTTTGAGGAATACGCCAATGAAGAGATCATGGCCGGAGCTCCAAAAGCGAGATAATAAAATGACACATAATAAAAAAGGACGATTTATAAATCGTCCTTTTTTTATTTAATTTTAATCTGTTTATTTTTTATTCGCAACCTCAATATATTTTTCCAAGGCCATGCTCATCGAAGGAGTTTCCGGAGTTGGTGCCAAAATATCAACTCTGAGCCCGCTATTTTTTACAGCATCCATAGTAGTATTTCCGAAGACTGCTATCCGTGTATTGTTTTGTTGAAAATCAGGAAAATTATGTAAAAGTGATTCAATACCTGAAGGGCTGAAAAACACCAAAATATCATAATATACATTAGCAAGATCAGACAAATCGCTAATTACAGTTTTATAAAATGTAGCCTGTTTCCATTTTACACCTAATTCATCAAGCGTTGAAGGAACTTGAGGTTTTAATTTATCTGTTGTTGGTAACAAGAAATTTTCATCCTTATATTTTTTGATCAAAGGAGACAGCTCGGTAAAGTTGCGTTTACCAACATAGATCTTACGCTTTCGGTACACCACATATTTCTGTAAATAATAGGCAACTGCTTCAGACTGACAAAAATATTTCATCGTGTCAGGCACCTTAAATCTCATTTCATCAGCTACTCGAAAAAAATGATCAACTGCATTTCTACTTGTTAAGATAATAGCAGTATATAGTCCTAAATCCACTTTTTGTAACCTAATTTCCTTTGCGGGTACGCCTTCGACGTGAATAAATGGTCTAAAATCAATTTTTACACGTTGTTTTTCTTGCAAATCGAAATAAGGAGAGTTTTCTACCTTAGGCTCAGGTTGAGAAACCAAAATTGTTTTCACTTTCATAGGCACTGAATACGAGTTTTCTCTACTTGTTATTAGTTAAAAACCTTATACAATAGAATATAAGGCCCAAATTCAAGTGCGCAAAGATACAAAATAAAATAAAATAAGTTCTCAATTATGACGTTTTGATACGATTTAAAGGTTGTAAGAAAACCAATTAGATGAATAAGGACAATAAATGCCATGACCACATAAATAATAACAGAAGTTGGTTCAAAGCTGTAAATCAAGAGGATGTTGATTGGTAACAAAAACAATCCAGTGAAGTTTCTATAATTTGTTTTTTGAAATATATAGCTATCCATCAGATCATCAATATCAAATAAACTTCCAATTAAACGTTCAAGAAGAACCTTTATCAAAATAATGGCTCCAATGGCAACCAAGATTTTTATAAACAGAAAAATATCGAACTCAATAGGATCAATTAATGTAGTAAATGCTAGAAACACGAAAATTGATGCAGAAATCACCAAATTTAAAAACAAAAGGCCATCAAATTGATCGATAAATTTTTGATCGCGCCTGTAGATCTTCAAATAATTAGAATTGCCTACTACAGTTACAAAATCATTAAAACGCCGTGAAAAAGATAATTTTGTAAAGGCAATAATGATCAAGCACAAGACGATTAAAATAGTGAACCATTCATTCGATATGATATTGCGTAACATACGGCTAAATTATGAAGAATTATCTATAAAATTAGTCCTCTAAATAACTTACTTTTGCATAAAATTAATTCTTTGATGCATCAGGCTATAGTCATTATTCCAACCTATAATGAAATTGAAAACATTGAAGCGATCATTCGGGCGGTATTTACCCAAGAAGTTCCTTTTGATGTTTTGGTTGTAGATGATAATTCACCAGATCATACAGCACTCAAGGTTAAGGAGCTTCAAAACGAATTTAAAGACCGCCTATTTCTCGAAGTAAGAAAAGAGAAGTCTGGGTTAGGTACAGCCTATATTCACGGATTTAAATGGTGCTTGAACCATAATTATGATTATATTTTTGAAATGGATGCCGATTTCTCTCATAATCCGAAAGATCTTCAGCGTCTTCTATATGCATGTCAACATGAACAAGCCGATGTTGCCATTGGCTCAAGATATGTGAAAGGAGTTAATGTGGTTAACTGGCCTTTGGGTCGCGTACTACTGAGTTACACCGCCTCCCTTTATGTGCGTTTAATAACAGGGATGAGAATTTATGACCCTACAGCTGGATTCATATGTTACAAGCGAAACGTACTAGAAGCTATCGATTTAGACCAAGTTAAATTTGTTGGTTATGCCTTTCAAATAGAAATGAAATTTAAATCACACTTAAATAAATTCAAATTGGTTGAAGTACCTATTATATTTACTGACCGAATTAGAGGCGAATCAAAACTTAGTGGAGGCATAATTTTTGAAGCTATTTTTGGAGTTATTAAAATGAAATTTAAAAGTTTATTTGCTAAAGGCTAATAAAGAATGAGACAAACACTGATAAAAAATGCAAGACTTGTTAATGAAGGCAAGATCACGCATGGCGATATTTTAATAGAAGGTGAATTCATTAAAGAAATTGCTGATGCGATTAGCGCTAAATCTGCAGATATTCAAGTTATTGATGCTGAAAATAATTTTGTTATCCCCGGAGTCATTGATGATCAGGTCCATTTCAGAGAGCCGGGATTAACACATAAGGCTACAATTGAAACTGAATCTAAGGCAGCCGTTGCTGGCGGAATTACATCTTTTATAGAGATGCCAAATACGGTACCTCAAGCCACTACTATTGAAAAACTTGAGCATAAATTTGACATTGCATCTAAAACTTCTCACGCCAATTTTTCATTTATGTTTGGTGGCACCAATGACAATCTTGATGAGATTTTAAAGGTCGATCCGAAAAAAGTAGCAGCACTCAAACTATTTTTAGGCTCTTCAACAGGAAATATGCTGGTTGACGATCCTGAAGTTTTAGAAAAGATATTTTCAAGCACTAAATTGGTTATCGCAGTGCATTGTGAGGATGAAGCAACTATTCAAAAAAATTTAAAAGAACATATTGATAAATATGGCGAGGATATTCCAATTAAATATCATCCTATTATTCGTAGTGAAGATGCTTGTTATCTTTCCTCGTCAAAAGCTATAGCTCTAGCGAAGAAAACAGGCGCAAGGTTACATGTATTTCATTTATCAACAGGTAAAGAAACCAAACTTTTAAGTAATAAGGTTCCCTTAAAAGATAAACAAATCACAGCTGAGGTTTGTGTGCATCATTTGTGGTTTTCTGATGAAGATTACAAAGAAAAAGGCACTTTAATAAAATGGAACCCAGCCGTAAAAACTGCAGCTGATCGTGATCAATTGTGGAAGGCTTTATTAGATGATCGTATAGATGTCATTGCCACTGATCATGCGCCACATACGCTTGAAGAAAAACAAAACAAATATACTAAATCACCTTCTGGTGGGCCGCTTGTTCAACATGCCTTGGCGGCTATCTTGGAGGCCTATCATAACAATGTGATTTCCATAGAAAAGATCGTTGAAAAAATGTGCCATAATCCAGCGATTTTATTTGACATTGAAAAACGAGGCTATTTAAAAGAAGGCTATTATGCTGATCTCGTCATCATTAATCCCAACAATCCATGGACGGTCACTAAAGAGAATTTAATGTACAAATGCGGATGGTCTCCTTTTGAAGGTAATACCTTCAGATCAAGAATTTCACATACTTTTGTTAATGGAACTCTTGTATACAACAACTTTAAAGTGAATGACGTTAAAGTGGCAAAGCGATTAACTTTCAACAGATGATGAGACTGATTTCAATAGTGTGTATTCTATTACTGGTGACCTCGTGCAAAGACAACAGTATAAAACCACCTGAAAAACCTAAAAATCTAATTTCAAAAGACAAAATGGTTGACATTTTATACGACATGTCACTTCTAAGTGCTGCAAAAGGTGTTAATAAGAGAGCCCTTGAAAGTAAAGGCATCAACCCTGAAGCCTTTATTTATGAGAAATATGAAATTGATAGCTTACAATTTGCGGAAAGTAATAATTACTATGCGTATGATATAAAAACCTATGACGATTTATTTTCAAGGGTAAAATTGAAATTGCAAGCAGATAAAAAAGCGTTCAATAAAGAAATTGAAATTGAAAAAAGACGTCTTGATTCTATCAGGAAATCAAGACAAAATCCAACCAAGGATACCCTGAGAGACCGTTCACGCTCATCAACTAAAAAAATAAAACCTAATCTTTAAGATCATTTATATAGTGATCACAGGTTTCTTTAATGGATTTGTCAATTAGCCTAAACTCAAAATTTAAGGCATTTTTAATTTTAGAATTATTGTAGTACTGTTTCGTGGAAATAGATTTCACCGTATTTCTTGTAAGTCTTCTTCTTTTTCTAAGCAATAAATGTCGCAACCAATCCATTCGCCATGCTAATTGTAATTGCCAATGTTTTGCCTCCTTTTTGGGTGGATTAACCTGTAAATGTTTCGCTACTTTTTCAACAAAAGATTTAAATGACAAATTATCAGAGATCAAAATAAATCGCTCATTCTGAATATCTGACGCCATAAGAATCGTCATACAATCCACGACGTCAAAGATATCGACATAACCAGTAATACCAGTAGTAAAATATTTTAATCCCTTATGAATTGTTCTTATTAAAACACCGCTACTTGATCGCCAGAACCCTGGGCCTATTATCATTCCGGGATTAACTATAACCGCATTTAGTCCTTCATGAATTCCACGCCAAACCTCAATTTCAGCACCATATTTGGTTATGGCATAGACACTATGATTTTCTTCTGGGTTCCAAGGAACAGATTCAGTAATATTTGAAGTATCATCTTCATTTCCAATAGCTGCAATTGAGCTCACATAGCATAATTTTGTGATATTATGCGATAGGCAGAGATTTACAATGTTTGCTGTACCAGTAATATTTATTTGTCTTAATTGATGATAATCATTGGGATCAAACGACACCATAGCTGCACAATGATATACCTGCGTAATATCTTTAAATGCAAGAGTTAATTTTGGAATGTCATTTAAGTTAGCTTCAACCCATTCTATTTTTTTGAATAGTGTTTCTGCCTCTTCTGAGTAATAGGAAAATACATGCCTTACAGCTTTAATTTTATGTTGTCGTCTAAATGTTGCGCGAACAAAATCATGTTTTTTAACGAGTTTGTATAACAAATGGCTCCCAACCAAGCCGGTTCCTCCTGTGACTAAAATCATAGCACTAAAATACCAATTTTATTTTGCAAGAAATGCTAATCAGTTATCTTTGCTCAAATTCAATTTTAGATGTCAAAAAATTTTCTTGAAGAATTGACCTGGAGAAATATGATCCATGATGCTATGCCTGGTGTAGATGAGCACTTATCTGAACAAATGAGAGCTGCCTATGTAGGCTTTGATCCAACGGCTGATTCATTACATATAGGAAATTTAGTTCCCATAATGTTATTGGCACATTATCAGCGTTGCGGACATAAGCCATATGCATTAGTTGGTGGCGCAACAGGTATGATTGGCGACCCTTCGGGAAAGTCGAATGAACGTAATTTATTGGATGAAAATACACTCCGTAATAATCAGAAGGCTATTAAAAAGCAACTGGCTCATTTTTTAGATTTCGAAAGTTCTGCAGAAAATGCCGCGGTCATGGTGAATAATTATGATTGGATGAAAGATTTTTCGTTTTTAGATTTTATTCGTGATGTTGGAAAGCACATTACAGTAAATTATATGATGGCGAAAGATTCAGTTAAAAACAGAATATCAGCCGAAGCTTCGGAAGGTATGAGTTTTACTGAATTCACCTATCAATTAGTACAAGGTTATGACTTCCTGCATTTATTCAAAGAACATACCTGTACCATACAAATGGGAGGTAGCGATCAATGGGGAAACATCACAACAGGAACTGAATTAATAAGACGCATTGGTAATGGAAAAGGTTTTGCCATTACGTGCCCGTTAATAACAAAAAGTGACGGTTCTAAATTCGGTAAAACTGAAGGCGGAAATGTTTGGTTAGACCCGAATAGAACTTCGCCCTATAAATTTTATCAATATTGGCTGAATTCAAGCGATGATGATGCCGAATTGTATATCAAAATATTTACTTTTCTGTCTGAAGAAGAGATTAATAATTTAATAAAAGCACATCAAGAGGCACCACATCTTCGCGGTTTGCAAAAGCGACTTGCTGAAGAAATCACTACTATGGTGCATTCAAAGGACGATTTTGAAAATGCCGAAAGAGCATCAAACATTTTGTTCAGTCAGTCTTTTAAAACTGATATTTCCAGCCTTGATGAAAATACATTTCTTGATGTTTTTGAAGGTGTCCCTCAAGCCGAAATAGCCAAATCTGAAATCATAGATGGCTTTGATATGATTGCAGCCCTTGCAGCCAAAACAAATTTCTTAGCCTCAAATGGTGAAGCGAGAAGAGCCCTTAAGGAGAACTCGATTTCGGTAAATAAAGAAAAGGTGACCGAGTCTTACCAACTCTCAGAGCAGGATTTAATTAATGATAAATACATTATAATAAATCGTGGCAAAAGAAAAACCTTTATCATTAAAGCTATATAATATTAAGGTCTGGTTGCCCTATTGAGAAAACAGCCAGACCCTAAAAACTAACCAACCTAATTTTTCTTTTTAATAACAAAGATTGCTATTAGAGTTTTTGTCGTAGTTTTTTATAAAAACTTTCACAATACCATTAAATTACAGCCTCTTATATCAGAATGGTCAAATCGTCCTAGGACCTCAAAAGATCCATTAGGATGTATTCGCCCAAGGTCCTGAGTTGATATGAAGGCACAGGAATTGATATTTGCAAGGTCAATGATATCTAAACCTCCGGTCCTACCAGAATTTAAATGTGTAAATGGGTCTTCGGTATCTCGGGCAATGACCTTCATCCAGGGTGGCGTATGAAATAAGTTATTGGAGGTCGAGTAGGCCTGCGACATTAATTCAGTCATGCCATATTCACTATGAATATGATCAACACCAAACCCTTTTTTTAATTGCTTGTGAAGTTCTTCCTTAACGAGTTCTTTCCGTTTGCCTTTCATGCCACCTGTTTCCATGATGATGCAGTTGTTTAAGTCAAAATTCTCAATTTCCAAAAGATCCAATAAAGCGAAAGTTACTCCTATTAATACGATCTTTTGGCCTTTCGATTCGAGTTGTTTCAGTGTAGCAATTAATGTTGAAAAATCATCTAAAAAGAAACCGCCTTCAGTTTGCGCTGAGCGTTTAATTAAGCCATCAACCATATACACTAGAGAAGAATTGTCGCGTTCTAAATAGGATGGCAGTAATGCCAATATCACCAGATTATTTACCGAACCATAATTATATTCAAAGCCTTTCATAAAGGCGTTTCTATAAAGATCAAGATCAGTAACATAATGTTTGCTGGTTTGGCTTCCGGTAGTACCGCTACTTTCAAATATTTTTTGAATAGGAGCCTTAGAGCTCAAAACTTTATGCGTTTTAAAAAACTGTATGGGTAAAAAGGGAATATCCGTTGACGAGAAAATATCACTGGGATTAATATACAAGAGGTCACAAAATGAACGGTAAACCGCATTATTTTCAAATTGAAATTGAAACACTTTTAAAGCTAATGTTTCAAAATCGTTTTCATTTGATATTTTAAATATGTCAGACGGATCGATCATGAAAACAAATGTATATAAAAATAAAAGCGTTGCCAATTGGCAACGCTTTTAAAAGTTATATCTAAAAAGAGATTATTCTACCACTAATTTCTTAGTTGTAGAAGCATTTCCTTGAGATAATTTTACTATGTATAAACCAGAGTTTAGAGAAGAAATATCTAAACTTCCATTTTGAACAGTTTCAGTGATCACCTCTTTTCCTAAAACATCAAATATTTGGATGGCCATCGCAGCATTATTCGATGATGCAATATATAATTGTCCGATATTATTAGGATTAGGATATAAGGTGAAATTGGTTGTATCAAAAGTATTCACAGATAAAGTCGTTGAGAAGGTTCCAACAGGAACAGGCGCCACTGCGGTACCATTCGATGTTTCTCCGTCTAGTGCGTCAATACCACTGAACGACCAATTTCCGATAACAAAAGTGCCACCATCTGGTCCTGTATTGTTTGAACGATAAGCCCAACCATCAAGGTAATCCCAAGGCATTCCAGTTCCATCCATATTGATATCTCCAAATGTGTCGATGACTTGACCATTCTCAAATAGTTCAATAGCGTCATCACCATTAATTCCCATAGTACTACCAGCGTCAAAGTCAGGAGCAAATCCAAAGAAATTGGTAAATTCAATAGTTTCCGAAGCAACATATATGAATGAACCAGCTATAGCTGAGCCAGAAAATGTATATTCTTGACCATCAGTTCCACCACCGTTGTTGGCGCTTCCAATACCAAATAAACTCAAATCTGGAATATCTTGAACGACATAAATCTCTACTCCTTTTGGAGTTCCACCACCTAAAGGTCCGTCAAATGCTGCTGTTAATATTAAGGCATTTGTTGGAGGACCAAAAACATTTCCACTTACGGCAAGGGTCTGATCTGGAGCATTGGTTGAAGATGCTGTTACATCTCCCGAATATGGGCCAATTGCTAAACCAGCAGCCAAACGCACAAAAACAGGACTAGATATAACCTCTCCATTGCCATCAGGTGTAAAGGCAACAGAAGGGCCATAAGGACCTAATGCATCTGTGGCAACCTCAAAACTTGCAGGTGCTGTTACTGTTAAATCTGCTTGTAAAAACAAGGCAGAAACGTTAAAACTATCTTCCGGTGAAGGTCCTGCTCCAAATGAATAATCTAATGAACCAACACCACCTGTGATCGAAATTTGAGGATCGGGAGGTGAAACAGTTCCACTAAGAGAAACGGTTTGTGTTGTTGCGCCAGTTGCAGTTGCAGTAGCATCACCAGCATAAGGACCAGATAAAAGGCCGGCCTGTAGCCTAACATAAACCTGAGTTGTAGCTACGGTGCCACTTCCGTCAGGCGTATAAGATACAGAAGCGCCATAAGGGCCTAAAGCATCGGTTGCTACCTCAAAATTAGTTGGTGCTGTTACAACAAGATTATCACCTAAATTTAGTGCAGACACATTAAAAGAATCTTCTGCAGATGGTCCATTTCCTTCAAAATAATCAAGACCGGTAACAGCTCCACCTACGTTAATCGTTGGGGTGTTATTTGCTGTTGGCGAATAGGTTCCAACAGGGAATACTGATCCACAACCTGCATTTGTTCCAGTATCATCTCCAAGATCACAACCATCTAAGGCGTTAGGGCCGCTAAAGGTCCATTCTGCGCCTGAAAATGTGGCAGTCGGACCTTGACCATCTACGCGATAAGCCCAACCATCGAGGTATTCCCAGGGTTGTCCAGTTCCATCAACAAATGTCCCTAAAATATCAACTATACCGCCATTCATATATAAAATTACAGGATCATCTCCATTAACTCCTATAACACCATCAACATAGTCTGGTGCAAACCCTAAATATTGAGTAAAATTAGGCGCTTCAGATGCAATATAAATAAATTGACCTGCTGTTGCGGCAACTGCAGGGAAAGTGAATTCTTGAGCAACAGCTGGAGCACCATTCGTTGAACTTTCTATTCCATAAATACTTAAATCAGCAATATTATTGATGACATATAATTCTAGACCCTTAGGAGTGCCTCCAGGAAGTGGTCCATCAATCACTCCCGTGATGACAAGATCTTGACCAAATGAAATGGACGATACGATTAGGGCAACGAATAAAAAGTAAAGTTTTTTCATAATTTAATTTTAAAAAAGTTGAACATCAAATATAATAAGAATATTAGGTATTTACTAATGAAAATGAGGCTTAAACAACTTTTTTAATCAGTTACAACAGCCCTTCATGTTACCCTTAAAAAAGTTTAATTAAAAAACAAAATCGAATACAAACCAATGTTATTATATTGTTATAATATATTTAAAAGACACCCATTTAGGCGATTAGTTTTATCTTTACATCTTTAAACGATTGTTAAAAAATGAATACCAAGGACATACGCATCTTACTTGTTGATGATGAACCCGATATTTTGGAAATTGTTAGCTATAATTTAAGGAAAGAAGGCTACTCAGTTTCTACTGCAGAAAATGGGTTGGAAGGTGTCAAACTTGCGAAAAAAGAAAAACCTCACTTGATCATTTTGGACGTCATGATGCCTGAAATGGATGGGATCGAGGCTTGTGAGCAACTTAGATTAATTCCCGAACTTAAGAATACCGTAATCACTTTTCTTACGGCACGAGGCGAAGATTTTTCGATGCTAGCAGGCTTTGATGCAGGTGCTGATGATTATATCACAAAACCGATAAAACCAAAAGTTCTAATAAGTAAGGTTAAATCTTTGTTACGGCGATTAAATTCCAACATCGAAGAGTCCAACATTGTAAAAATCGGGCATCTTACCATTGATCGTGAAGCTTATAAAATTGTTTTTAAAGGCAAAGAGATCATTCTTCCAAGAAAAGAATTTGAATTATTGTCATTATTGACTTCAAAACCAGGTAAAGTATTCAAACGTGATGAGATCTTGAATAAGGTTTGGGGGAATGAAGTTGTTGTTGGCGGCAGAACCATCGATGTTCATATAAGAAAACTTAGAGAAAAAATAGGTGACGCTTCATTTAAGACAGTAAAAGGCGTAGGATATAAGTTTGAAAGTTAATGTCGGGATCATTTAAAAAATCGTATAAATTCGCTTTCAAATCGGCTTTGTTTATAAGTTTGATAATGACACTTGTCTTGAGTGTTTTTTTATTTTACTATTATTCGGTTGACCCAATAAAGACAGCTGTATTTTTTGTGATCGGTTTTGCTATTTCTTTTTTTATAATTCAATTTCGAGTAGAGCAGTTTATCTATAAACGGATTAAAAAGATATACGATGACCTTACCTTACTTGAGTCAAGCTCTTTTAAAAAGGAACAGATCACTACAGATATGGCCACCTTAACCCGTGAGATTGATAAATATGCGAAGGACAAAAAATTAGAGATCGAAACGCTGAAGGTACGTGAAGCCTATCGAAAAGAATTCATTGGAAATGTTTCACACGAATTAAAGACGCCTTTATTTACTGTACAAGGTTATATCTCAACCCTATTGGATGGCGGAATTGAGGATAAATCAATTCGAAAAAAATATTTAAAACGCGCCGATAAAGGCGTAGAACGTTTGACCTATATTATTAAAGATCTTGATATGATCACTAAACTTGAGGTGGGTGACCTGAGCTTAGACATTGAATCTTTTGATATCATTGAACTCATTAAAAATGTATTCGATTTACTCGAGATAAAAGCAGGCAAGAAAAAGATAACCTTAAGTTTCGATATGAATTACCCCGAGCCCATTATGGTACTGGGTGACAAAGAACGTATTCAGCAAGTTCTTTCAAATCTCGTAGTGAATTCAATTAAATATGGTAGAGAGAAAGGGACAACAGAAATCAGTATTGAGAACTTGATAAAGAACAAGGTTATTGTTCGAGTAACCGATAATGGCGAAGGTATTGAACAAGAGCATGTGCCTAGAATTTTCGAACGTTTTTATAGAATTGATAAAAGTGGCTCACGAAAAGAAGGTGGTTCAGGATTGGGTCTGGCAATTGTAAAACACATTATTGAAGCACATGATGAGAAGATTTATATCGAAAGTGAAATTGGGGTTGGAAGTGAATTCTCATTCACACTTGAAAAAGTCAAGTAATGCCTCGATATTGTTTTTGGAGTTAAAATCATTAAATCCAGAATAGTTTTCTACACGTCTTAATTGATCCAGATCAAATTCTTCCTGAGTACAATAAGGAGCTATATTTTCTTCATCAAATTTTTTGGCTAGATATTCTTGTTCAGTTTGACCAGAAGTTGGAATAAAAAAAGCCTTTTTATTTAAAACAGCTAGATCTAAAATTGTAGAATAACCCGATCGTGAAATGATGAGATCACTTTCGTTTAATGCAGTTTGCAATGCTTCGCCAATCATATAATTTATTACGGTGAATTGTTTTCTTTGTTGGATGAATTGTTCTGCTTCAACAATGCCTTTTACAAATAATATCTTGCCTTGATAGTCTTTAAGTTGCTCAAACAAGATTTGTTCTAAAAGACTTCTTTGGGGTTCTGGACCTGATAACAATACCATTAGGTCATAAACTTTTGGAAGAGGTTTAAATTTCATCCGACTTACGATACCAAGATATTTTACTTTTATTGAAGTGTTCTTGCGATGACCTAATCGTCCTGATAAATTTGGTTTAGTATCGACATCAGGCACCCAGCATCGATCGAATTTTTTTATAAAATTTTGATGTATTCTAGTTGATATCCATGTAGCCCATCCACTAAAAACTCTCAATTGATGGGTGATAATTACGCTTGGCACATTTGTGTTATAAACACCCAAACGGTTATCAGAAATGATGCCTGTGATGCCCTCAGATGCGATGAGTTTAGAGGTTAATTTATGTTCGGCTTTAATAGCTTTATTTATTTTAGGAACAGCTTTTAAAAGTTTCCATTTAAGAAACTTTCCTTTTTTTGAATATGAAATATCATAACTGGGAAATTCGAAGCATTTTACCAAAGGGTATTGCCTTTGAAGAAATAATAATGCCTGACCGTCACTAGCTATGATGACCTCATCTCCATTTTTGAGTATGGTATCAATTATTGGAACACATCGGGTAGCATGGCCTAATCCCCAATTTAATGGTGCAATTAAAATTCGATTCATCAAAACAAAGATAAAGCTAAAATGTTTGCTTAATTTTGGCAAAAACTACGAAAAATTGGGCAGCAAAAACAAACTGAAACGATTTAAGGAAAATGAAACCTTCGGAAATGTCTATCAACCTTCAAGGGAAGATTTGACGTCTTCAAATTTTGATCAACGAGGGCAATGGCAACAAAACGTTTTTAAGAACGATCATCCAATCGTACTTGAACTGGGCTGTGGCAAAGGTGAATATAGTGTAGAATTGGCCAGACGCAATCCAGATAGAAATTTTATTGGAATTGATATAAAGGGTGCTCGCTTTTGGCGTGGTGCTAAAACGGCGGTTGAAGAAAGCATAGAAAATGTTGCATTTTTAAGAATACAAATTGAATTGATCGAACATGCTTTTGCTGAAAACGAAGTGGACGAAATATGGATCACATTTCCAGACCCACAAATCAAATACAAACGCACAAAACACCGAATGACAAATACCCATTTTTTAAAGGCGTATAAAAAAATATTAAAACCTGATGGTATAGTGCATCTTAAAACAGATTCAGAATTCATGCATGGTTATACCTTAGGGTTACTACATGGTGAAGGTCACGAAGTGATTTATGCGAACCATGATGTTTATAAAAATGAAGGTAGCCCAAATGAAGTAACGGCCATTCAAACCTTTTATGAGTCACAGTATTTAGAGCAAAACAAACCAATTACGTATATTAGGTTTAAAATAAAATAGAGTTTGAACATTACACTCATATTTTTTTTAGGATTGATCATTGCATTAATTGGCGTGATACCTCCGGGATTATTAAATATGACCGCTGCAAAAATTAGCCTTAAAGAAGGTTATAACCGCGGTATTATCTTTTCTATTGGTGTATGTACCATAGTCATGCTTCAAACTTATATCGCTGCTATTTTTGCGCGCTATTTAAGTAATCATCCAGATGTTATTGAGATCTTGCAACGCGTGGCTTTTGTGATCTTCGTTTTGATCACCATTTATTTCCTGAAACTTGCGCAAAAGCAACCAAAACCTCATATAGATGCTGACGCCAAAAGTAAGCACTCTCGGTATTTTCAAGGCATGTTGTTATCGAGTTTGAACATGTTTCCCATTCCATATCAAGCATATATGACCATTACATTGGCTTCGGTTGGATGGTTATCTTTTGAGACGACGAGCATTCTAGCTTACGTTGCCGGCGCCGCCATGGGAACGTTTATCATGTTATACATATATATATTCTTTTTTGATAAGATCAAGAATAAACAATTGACCTCACAAAAAAACATGAACTACGTCATTGGAAGTATTACTGGTTTGATAGCACTATGGACTTTCATTAATATTTTAAGAGAATTATAGTATATGAAACCTGAAACCATAAGTTTTTTTGATCGTGTTTATGAAGTGGTTCGCCTTGTTCCTCATGGCAGAGTGACCAGTTATGGAGCGATAGCCACATATTTAGGAGCTGCTAGAAGTGCCCGAATGGTAGGATATGCTATGAACGCTTCTCACACAAAGGACGTGCCTGCTCATCGTGTGGTCAATAGAAAAGGCTTGTTGACGGGAAAATTTCATTTTGACGGGACTAATCTTATGCAACAACTTTTACAAAACGAAGGTATTGTTGTTATCGACAATCAAATTCAAGATTTTGAAAAGGTGTTTTGGAATCCCTCAAAAGAATTGTAGCCCTCTATCACTATTCTAAATTAATCAATAAATCAAATCAATATTCCAGCTTCAATTTCTTAAGTTTAAGCCTTATATTTGCACTTTAGAATAATTCTAAATTACATATGAAGCTAAATAAACAAGATATATTAAATGCGCTTAAAACTATAACAGTTCCTGGCGAAGGAGAGAATATGGTTGATAGTGGCGCAGTAAAAAATGTGGTGACCTTTGCCGATGAGGTCATTGTAGATATCACGATTTCTAATCCGAGTCTTCAGGCGAAGAAACGCACCGAAGTTGATATTTTGAAAACCATTCATGAAAAGGTTTATGAAAAAGCCAAAATTACAGTGAATGTGAAAGTAGATGCTCCGGTAAAACCAAAGGTCAATGAGATTAAAGGAAATCCAATTCCTGGAATTACCAATATTGTGGCTGTAGCATCAGGGAAAGGTGGTGTAGGGAAATCTACTGTAACGGCCAATATTGCGGTTACCCTTTCAAAAATGGGCTTTAAAGTTGGGATTTTAGATGCCGATATTTATGGTCCTTCAATCCCCATTATGTTTGATGTGGTCAATGAGCGGCCTCTAGCAGAAACTGTTGATGGTAAATCAAAAATGAAACCTGTAGAGAATTATGGTGTCAAGGTCTTATCTATTGGATTTTTTACACGACCAGATCAGGCCGTGATTTGGCGTGGTCCTATGGCAGCAAAAGCATTGAATCAAATGATCTTTGATGCGGCATGGGGAACACTTGATTTTCTTTTAGTTGATCTTCCGCCTGGCACTGGCGATATTCACTTAAGTATCATGCAATCGCTTCCTATAACAGGTGCTGTTGTTGTTAGTACGCCTCAGAACGTGGCCTTAGCCGACGCGAAAAAAGGTGTCGCTATGTTTCAACAAGAAAGCATCAATGTTCCGGTTCTTGGTATCGTAGAGAATATGGCGTATTTTTCACCTGAAGAATTGCCCGATAATAAGTATTATATCTTTGGGAAAGAAGGTGCACAGAATTTAGCAGAGGACTTACAGGTTCCCTTTTTAGGAGAACTTCCACTTGTTCAAAGTATCAGAGAAGCGGGCGATGTAGGACATCCAGCGGCATTACAAACAGCAACGCCAATTGAGAAGGCCTTCGAAAAGCTTACTCAAAATATAGTTCAGGAAGTGGTCAATAGGAATACCAATTTGCCGCCAACAGAAGCAATTAAAATCACAACAATGGCTGGATGCTCAGCGGTTAACAAATAAACTATGAATAGCGAACAATTGAAACTCAACGTAGAAAAAGCTCTTGATGAGATCCGCCCTTTTTTAGAGAGTGATGGAGGAAATATTTCCCTAATTGGAATTGAAGATAATAAGCACGTCAAAGTGCAACTCGAAGGGGCCTGTACCAATTGTACAGTGAATCAAATGACTTTAAAATCAGGGGTTGAGATGACCATTAAAAAATATGCGCCTCAAATTGAAAGCGTCATTAATATTTAGGTTCATAACGTGACATTTGTCACAGAATTTTAAAACATGAACTCATATTTTTACGTGATAATTTTTGACTAAATGATTTCTACAGATATACTTATTATTGGAGCTGGACCTACTGGACTTTTTACGGTATTTGAAGCGGGTTTATTAAAACTGCGTTGTCATCTTATTGATGCTTTACCACAACCTGGAGGTCAATGTTCTGAAATTTATCCTAAAAAACCAATTTATGATATCCCAGGATTTCCTGAGATCTTGGCCGGTGAATTGGTTGATAATTTAATGGAACAATGCAAGCAATTTCAACCGGGATTTACTCTTGGCGAACGTGCCGAAACTATCGAAAAACAAGAAGACGGTTCCTTTATTGTAACCACCAATAAAGGCACAAAGCATCAAGCACCTGTAGTGGCTATTGCTGGCGGCCTTGGCAGTTTTGAACCCAGAAAACCCTTGATTGACAACATTGCATCGTTTGAAGACAAAGGGGTTGAATATATGATCAAAGAACCTGAGATGTATCGCAACAAACGTGTTGTTATAGCAGGTGGAGGTGATTCGGCATTAGACTGGAGTATCTTTTTAGCTGATATTGCAAAAGAAGTGACCTTAATTCATAGGCGAAATGAATTCCGTGGCGCATTAGATTCAGTAGAGAAAGTTCAAGAATTGAAGAATCAAGGAAAAATTAAACTCATTACACCAGCCGAAGTTGTTGGTATCGTTGGTGATTTTGAAGTGAAAGGAGTTGAAGTGAAAGAGTCAGACCAAATCCATATCGATAAGGAATATATGATCGAAACAGATCATTTCATTCCTTTGTTTGGCCTCGCACCAAAATTGGGTCCAATTGCTAATTGGGGCTTAGATATTGAAAAAAATGCGATCAAAGTTGATAATACTCTCGATTACCAAACCAACATTCCTGGAATATTTGCCATTGGTGATGTTAATACTTATCCAGGAAAACTTAAGCTCATTCTATGCGGATTTCATGAAGCTACCCTCATGTGTCAGGCAGCATATCAGATCATCAATCCTGGAAAACGTTATGTTCTTAAGTATACGACTGTAAGTGGCGTACACGGATTTGATGGCACAAGCAAATCGGCTCCAAAAGCCATTGTAAAAGCTATTGAATAGTGGAAGCCGATATTAAAATTAAAATCATAGATCGCGACGGGATCCATCATGAAATTGATGCCCCAACAGATATGGCTATGAATTTAATGGAAGTCATTAAAGTCTATGAATTGGCTCCAGAAGGAACTATTGGCATTTGTGGTGGTATGGCCATGTGCGCATCATGTCAGTGCTATGTAAATTCAGATCATGAACTTCCGGATATGCAAGATGATGAAGAGGCAATGCTCTCCGAAGCGTTTTATGTAAAAGAAAATAGTCGCTTAGGATGTCAAATTCAAATTACCCCTGAAATGGAAGGGCTTGAGGTAGAAATTGCACCAGAGAGCTAATCATTCTGTTTTATAATCGATTAACTTTTGTGGACCTTCTAAAAGCACTCTTACAATCTTTAGAGTTCCATCGTCTGTGGTTGCTATTTGCCATTTGATAAGTGAAATACCTCCATTTTCAATTTCTATGCCTGTAATACTTCGAGGATGCACACAACTACCATCATTAAAAAAGGCGATATCACCTGGTTCTGGAAATCTAGGGCGATGCGTGTGACCAACAACGGTAAGTCGGTTTTTATTTTCAACGATCCATTTTTTAATCCGACGTTCAACCTTGATGAGTTCTTTGTAGTTTTTTGCTGGACTGGTAGGATCAGCAATGCCCATAACGTTGAGTGGTTTCCAAAGTACTCTCACCATAAATCGGCTCCAGCGCCAAAAGGCATAGTTCCACCAATCGGCCTGATGTCCATGCGACAGAAAAAGCTCTTGACCAGATTCAATATGTTTTAAAATTATAGCTTCGTGATATTGAATATTACAAAAAAGTTCTAATTCTTCTCCAGTTTTTTGATCGAAATAGGTAGATAAATGCTTACTGACATAATTGGGATCACGATAAACCATATCATGATTTCCCCAAATCATATGCAGCCTATTGTCTTCATGAAATAACTTCATGAGCATGTAAACGTTTTTATGTGCATTGAAAATGGATTCAAAGGAAATGTTCTCCCATAATTCGTCGCCATCACCAAGTTCGCAATAGTGAAACCCTTCTGCATAGTAGTGCTTTAAGGCATGAAAATAGATATTTCTGTTGTTGGCAAAATCGTCGGCAAAACTATTGTCACCACGATGGCAATCACTGAATAAAATAATCTTATCAGAATTGCTGAATGGTACAACTTTGGCTTCCTTATAAGCTTTGTCTAGGCGTTTCTTTGAAGAAAACATCGATTAATAGTTTCGACTAAAATAATCAGAAAAAAACCAGCAACAATTAACTTACTGGATTTTTTGAATTGCGAAGGGTAAGAGGCGTTCAACAAACCTAGTGTACGCCAAGGTTGAAGGATGAAGACCATCGGCAGCAACGAGCTCTGGAACGTCTAAGCCAAGCCTAGAAATATCAGTGATATTGACAAAGGTAATACCATTGTTGTTGCAATAATTTTGTGCAAATGCGTTGTACTCATCAATGTTATCACTTATTGCAGAATTGCCTTGCCCAAATGGCGTAAACGCATAATCTGGTATAGAAAGGACAATGACTCTATTTTTATCACCTTTTGCATAGGCAATGGCCCGATTGACGAGCTGAGGAAATTCTGCTTCATACAATGAGAAAGGTTTACCCTGGAATTGATTATTGACACCAATTAAAAGTGTGACTAGATCGTAGTCGTTTTGTAAAGTGGCATTATTGATATTTGTAATTAGATTAGTTGTAGTCCATCCCGTTTGAGCGATCACTTGGTTTTGAACAATAACATTTGCCAGACGCATATTCAAACTATCCTTTAATTGAACAGGGAAACCACAAGATGAACATACACTTTCTCCTTTGGTATAGCTATCACCCAAACTTAGAACCTTTAAATTAGTATCGGTTTGGGGATTTGAATTTACTTGGTCAGAATTAATTCCATCTGAAACGCTGCAACCATTTAATAGAAGTATAAATATAATAGAGAACCGTCTTAAACAAGATTTCATATTCGTAAAGTACTAATTATTTGCAATCTAAAAGAACAATAAGGTTATGGTCTATTTGAAAGCATTCAATCCTGTAACGTCTAATCCAGTGATCAACAAGTGAATATCGTGAGTGCCTTCATAGGTGATTACGCTTTCTAAATTCATCGAGTGGCGCATGATGCTATACTCCCCAGTAATACCCATGCCACCAAGCATTTGACGCGCTTCTCGAGCAATATTGATGGCCATATCTACATTGTTTCTCTTAGCCATTGAAATTTGAGCAGTGGTTGCAGTTCCAGCCTCACGCATGACCCCTAAACGCCAAGCCATTAATTGCGCTTTAGTGATCTCTGTGATCATTTCGGCTAATTTTTTTTGTTGTAATTGAAATTGTCCTATCGGTTTTCCAAACTGGATGCGTTCTTTGCTATAACGTAGTGCGGTATCATAACAATCCATTGCAGCTCCAATTGCACCCCAGGCAATACCATATCGTGCAGAATCTAGGCATCCGAGTGGTGCGCCTAATCCAGATTTATTGGGAAGTAAATTTTCTTTCGGGATCTTGACGTTGTCAAAGATCAATTCTCCGGTTGCACTGGCACGTAATGACCATTTATTATGTGTTTCTGGAGTTGTGAACCCTTCCATGCCACGTTCAACGATAAGGCCATGAATTCGTCCCGATTCATCCTTAGCCCATACCACAGCAATATGTGCAAAAGGGGCATTCGAGATCCACATTTTTGCGCCGTTTAGAAGATAGTGGTCGCCCATATCTTTAAAATTAGTGGTCATACCTCCGGGATTTGAACCATGATCGGGTTCTGTTAATCCAAAACAACCGATCCATTCTCCAGATGCTAATTTTGGCAGGTATTTTTGACGCTGTTCTTCGTTGCCATATTTCCAAATAGGATACATGACCAATGAAGATTGAACTGAAGCTGTACTGCGTACTCCAGAATCGCCGCGTTCAATTTCTTGCATGATCAATCCATAGGAGATTTGATCTAATCCTGCACCACCATATTCATGAGGAATATAAGGTCCGAAGGCACCAATTTCTGCTAATCCGTTAATGATCTGCTTTGGAAATTCAGCTTTTTGAGCATATTCCTCGATAATAGGAGAAACGTCGCGTTTAACCCATTCTCGAGCAGCATCACGAACTAATTTGTGCTCATCTGTAAGTAATTCATCAAGGTTGTAATAATCTGGAGATTCGAATAAATCTGGCTTCATTTATGTGGATTTATAATATGTTTCAAATTTAATTAATGCCAACGAATTTTTCGGACTTTTATGATGAAATATTATTGAACAACTCTAGCCATTATATTGTATCTTCGATTATTCCTGATATAAATTTTAAATAAAAATTAAATGCCGACGCAACCTAAAAAAATTGGATTGATCACAGCAACATCCTTAGTCGTTGGAAATATGATAGGTGCTGGTATTTTTCTTATCCCTGCCACCTTAGCACGTTTTGGAAGCATCAGTTTATTGGGTTGGATCTTTACTGCAGCAGGAGCACTAATTCTTGCGAAAATTTTCAGTAATCTTAGTAAGATTGTTGTGAATAAAAGCGGCGGTCCCTATACGTATTCGCGAGAAGGTTTTGGCGATTTTGTTGGCTTTCTTGTAGCCTGGGGTTATTGGATATCTATTTGGATCAGTAATGCAGCCATAGTAATCGCCATTATTGGAGCGTTATCTTTCTTTTTTCCGGAACTTGAGACAAATCCTATATTATCAATAAGTATTGGATTGGGCTTTATCTGGTTATTCACTTGGATAAATGCCAAAGGAGTCAGTACTTCTGGAAAGGTGCAGGTGTTGACCACAATATTAAAGTTAGCCCCATTGGTTTTTGTTATCCTTTTAGGCATTTTCTTTTTCGACATAAAAAACTTCCCAGAGTTCAATCTAACCGAGGCATCTGATTTTGCTACCTTTCCAATGGTGGCTGCAGTGACCTTATATGCATTTTTAGGGATCGAATGTGCTACTATTCCAGCTGAAACTATTGAAAATCCTGAAAAAATTGTACCAAAAGCAACAATGATGGGCACTATTTTAGTCACCTGCGTTTACATTATTGGGACTGTCGTTTTGTTTGGGATACTTCCTGTTGATATCTTGCAAGATTCTCCAGCACCGTTTGCGGAAGCGGGAAGAATTATTGCTGGCGACAGTGGCGGTTATTTTGTAGCAGCCGGTGCAGCGATTTCAGGGATTGGAGCTTTAAATGGATGGATACTAATATCAGGCCAGATTCCAATGGCTACAGCTAAGGATAATTTATTTCCGAAGATCTTTAAAAAAGAAAATAAACACGGTGTTCCTCTTTTTGGACTGATCATAGGAAGTGTATTAACCTCTGTGGTTATGCTTATGAACTATACTGATGGTTTGGTTGAGCAATTTTCATTTATGCTTAATCTAACTGTGTTAACAGCATTAGTGCCCTATTTATTTGTTGCAGCAGCCTATATTATAATAGTGATCAACAAGAAACTTCATATCAACAGTTTTTTTAAAACATTCACCTTGGGAAGCCTTGGGTTTGCCTATTCACTTTGGGCTATTTATGGTTCAGGCAGTGAAACCGTTTTTTATGGATTATTGCTTTTATTGATAGGGATTCCTTTTTATGTAATGATGAAATGGAATCAACAAAAGTAACTATGAGACAAACACATCATTCAGAATACTTGAAATTACGATCGGTGTATTTGAAATCGGCTAGAAAGGCCTTTATTTCAGACATTCATTTAAGCGAAGAATGGCGAGAATTAAATTATTTATCGAGACCAGATTTTGATGCCGCATTAGATGAATATAGAGTATTTGAGAATTTTCTGATCGACGCCGACGTTGGGTTGTATTTTTTTCCTCAAGATGATAAGGTTACCATTGATTCCATTTATTGCCGTGATGCATCTATTGCAACAGATTTTGGGATGATCATTTGTAATATGGGGAAAGATAAACGAAAGAACGAACCCTCTTGTCAAATGAAAGTGTTTGAAGACAATGCTATTCCTATTCTGGGTGTTATTAGCTCACCTGGTACTTTAGAAGGAGGTGATGTGGCTTGGTTGGATGAGAAAACTCTTGCTGTTGGGCATACTTATAGAACTAATAAGGAAGGAATTCAACAATTAAAACAATTTTTAGAACCCAAAGGAATTTCTATAATCGTTGCAGAATTACCACATTATAGGGGCAAAAATGATGTATTCCATTTGATGTCTATTTTAAGTCCGATTGACAAGGATTTAGCCCTGGTGTATTCACCATTGATGCCAATAGCCTTTAGAAATGAATTGTTGGACAGAGGCTTTGACCTCATTGAAGTTCCGGATGAAGAATTTGACACTATGGGCTGTAATGTTTTGGCCATTGCACCTCGAACCTGTGTGATGGTAGAGGGCAATCCAAAAACCAAAAAAGCATTAGAAAATGCCAATTGTAATGTACTCACTTATTTAGGAGGAGAGATCAGCATCAAAGGAGGTGGCGGACCAACGTGTTTGACACGGCCTCTGTTAAGATCCTATTAATTACATATTCAGATAAAAATCTTTGGTGAGCTCAATATAATCTTCGGTATACTTGTGACGCTCAGTTTCAATAACGAGGATGTTTTCTTTTGTTTCCTTTTTATCAAATGAAAGATCTATCAAACTTCTTTTTAATTCTGACTGATCATTGCCTTTAATTCTTGTGATGCGCTCTGGGAATAACTGCATCGACTTAGCTAAGGTCAAGAAGCGATGTTCTTCCTTTAAGGGAATGATCACATTTAGATGTCCTTGTGTCGAAAGTAATTTTATAGCACAATAAATAAGGTGCTCAAATGGCATAGATGATTCAAATCGCGCTAGGTTTCGTGATTTGTTTTCGGTTTTATAGTCTTCAGAATAGAAAGGCGGATTGCAAATGATAAGGTCATAAGTTTCATCAACTTCTTCTACGAATTCTATTAAGGATGCATGATAGCAAAACAAGCGATCGCTCCAAGGCGAATTTTCAAAATTGTCGACACATTGCTCAAAGGCCTTTTCATCTATCTCAATGGCTTCAACGAATACTGTCGGACTGCGTTGTGCGATCATTAAGGCCAGCACGCCAGAACCTGCTCCAATATCTAGTACCGTTTGTGGCTGATGGTCAATATGTGCCCAAGCACCAAGTAACACGCTATCTGTACCAATTTTCATAGCGCAGGCATCTTGCTTGATCAAAAACTGCTTAAAATGAAAAGGTTGGTTTGACATCAGTCTAAATAAAGAGAAATAAGGCCTTCAGGCGTATCTACATGAATGCTTTTTGAATTTCTGTCGACCTTAGTAATGAACTCATCATTCATAGGAATTAGAATTTCGACTTGATCACGATCAATAACAAACAACGCTTGAGCTGTTGAATCGTTTATGCTTTTAATAATACCGACTTCGCCAAATTTTTTATCGATGACCTTAAATCCAATAACCTCGTGGTAATAGAACTTATTCCCTTCAAGTTTCGGCAAGGATTCAAGAGGCAAATACAATTCACTTTTGATCAGGTAATCGGCATCTTCTTCGGTATTGACATCTTCGAATTTGATGCGGAGCAAATCGGATTTATGCAATTGAGAACTTTCGATAAAAAAAGGGATGAAACTATTTTTAACCGAAATAAATACGGCATCTAAATGTTCATAGATCTCAGGTTGATCAGTATCTAATTTGGCAAGTACCTCACCTTTAAAACTGTATTTTTTTACAATGCGACCAAGGTAAAAACAGTCATCTTTTTGCATAAGAAATGGTATAAAAAAACCTGACAATTTCTATTGTCAGGTTCAAAAATATAACTTTTAGTTGTTTTATTCTTCTTCGTTAGTAGCTTTTACTTCTTCTGAAGCTTGTGCTTCTTCACCTTCAGTTGCAGCAACTTCTGTTTCAGCATTTTCTTCAGCAACAGGTTCTTCTTCAACAACTGGTGGGGCAAGTCTAGCTTCATTTACAGCTTTTTCAGCTTCAAGTGCTTTTGTTTTTGCCTCAGCTTTCGCTTTGTCTAAACCATCGGCTTTCGCTTGAATTTTGGCCGCTTTTTCTTCCAACCAAGCACTGAACTTCGTTTCGGCTTGCTCTTCGGTTAAAGCACCTTTAGCAACACCTACTGCGAGATGCTTTTTAAGCATTGCACCTTTATAAGATAAAATTGCTCTAGCTGTATCTGTTGGCTGTGCACCATTGTTCAACCATTTTACGGCTCCATCAATATCGAGTTCAATAATGGCTGGGTTGACATTGGGATTATAGGCACCTAATTTTTCTAAATATTTACCGTCTCTTTTTGATCTTGAATCAGCGGCAACGATCCAATAATAAGGCTTCCCTTTTTTTCCGTGTCTTTGTAATCTAATTTTTACTGGCATAATAAATTAATTTTTAAGGTTCTCGACCTTGGTTATTAATGAGGGCGCAAAGATATTACATTTTTCTTATTATCAATCAAATGTTTTACTTTTTTATCTTACATTTGATTCTCCAAAAATCTTTTGACCATGAAACAATTATGGACATTCGCAATATTTGCGGTATTTTTATACAGCTGTGAGGATTTACAGGATAATAATCCAGCTCTTCAAGGTATTAAAAACGGGAATGAATTATGGAAAGCGACTTTTTTTTCATCAGACATTGATTACGGCGGGTTTTTGATAGAAGGAAGAAATTCCTTCGAAACGGTTCAATTAGTTACTTCAAACGATACTCAAGGAACTTTTAATTTAGGAGGAGAAAGTGCTAGTGTCGCCATATTTAAAGACGCTAATGGTGTTGTTTACTCTACCGCAAATGCACCTGATCCAAGTTTATCCCTTTATCCAACAGATGGCCAAATAATAGTCGAAGATGTTGTCAATTCAGATCCTAAAACCTTAATTGGAACATTCTGGTTTCATGCTTACACGGCAGATGGTTTGAATTATTTTAACTTCAGTGAGGGTGTTTTTTATAATGTGCCTTTATTAGGTGGATTAGTGGTCATTGATAATGGAAGTATTTGTCTGCAAGCAACACAGCAAGTTGCCATAGCCTTCTTGGCATTTAATGCGGCAGATTCAACCTCACCCGAATATCCAGACATTTGTCTTGCTTATAAGAATGCATTAACGGCTCAAATCAATGCATGTGGAGATAGTTCGGGTAATTTACAAGCTCTAGTAGATTCCTTAGGAGATTGTCTTTAATGCACCTTTATTAGGTGTAATACTTCATATAGATTAATTCTCATTATTTAATACGTATCCAATACTTAATTGGAAAATAGTTCGATAAAAATAGCTTTTGTTAAAAAGCTTTAAATCTTTGTTAAAGATGTTAATTTGCTGGACTTTTCCTACAAATTTTGTTATGTTATATATATCAGATGTGAAACAATACGCATCTTAAAAGAACTTATTGAAATTTAAATGTAAAAATGATAAATATGAAGTATTCAGAAAAAATTTCAAAAAAATTAAACGAATTATTAGTTAAAAATTATGACGCTGAAAGAGGCTATTTAAAAGCAATTGATAGTGTTGATAACAAAAATTTGAAAATGTTCTTCACGAAAAGAGCGTCCGAAAGAAGTGAATTTGCCAAAGATTTAAGAACCGAAATTATTAGATATGGCGAAATTCCAGAAAATGACGGTTCATTAAAAGGCACAATGCACAGAAATTGGGTGAAACTCAAAGCGGCCTTATCTTCAAACAATGAAGAGGTTGTTCTTGAAGAAGTTATAAAAGGTGAAGAAGAAAGTCTAAAAGATTATAACGAAATCTTGTCAGATAGAACCTTACCACCATCAATTGATGCACTTTTAATGAAGCAAAAAAACGCAATTCAAGCGGCCATTAATAAGGAGAAAATGCATGAAGCGTTAGTTTCATAAAAATTTTAATATTCAAATTTATAAACGCAACCATTTTGGTTGCGTTTTTTTGTTCAAAACTGTTTATAACTTGTTCTTAAATAAAGGATGATATTCTGTATTTTTATACCCCTTATTTAAACAGACCAATGTTTAGATAATTAATCGTCGAAACAGAATAGATGTACTTAATATTTGATACAGAAACCACGGGTTTGCCCAAACGTTGGAATGCTCCAATAAGTGATATTGATAATTGGCCAAGAGCCGTTCAAATCGCCTGGCAATTGCATGATGACATGGGAAAATGTATCGAACATCAAGACTATTTGATTCAGCCTGATGGATTTAATATCCCTTATGATGCTGAAAAAATTCATGGGATTTCTACAGAGTTGGCCCATGAGGAAGGCAAACCACTATCTGAAGTTTTAGAACGTTTTAACGAAGCGCTTGGCAAAGCCAAATTTGTAGTTGGTCAGAATGTAGGCTTTGATATTAACATCATGGGTTGTGAATTCTTTCGGAATGATCTGGCAACTCCACTTACCGAACTAGCTGTTTTAGATACCTGTACCGAACATACAGCCAATTTATGTCAGCTTCCTGGTGGTCGTGGTGGAAAATTCAAATTACCTACACTTACCGAATTACATGAATTTTTGTTTGATCAACCTTTTGAAGAAGCGCATAATGCAACTGCCGATGTTGAAGCTACTACGCGGTGCTTTTTCGAATTGATCAGAACAGAGCAATTCACCAAGGAAGAACTAGAAGTACAACCCGATTATTTTTCGAAGTTTCAAGAAGAAAATCCATCTCAGATACAAGGGATAGCCTTAAAACATGTTAATTTAAAAGAGGCGTCAAAAGCTATAAATGAAAAGCTTCAGGAGGTACAGAATGATCTGGCTGTCGAGATTGATGAAGAACAGCATGAATCCTTAAAAGGTGCTGAATTTGTGCATCTTCATACACATTCCCAGTTTTCGATCTTACAATCAACAATGAGTATCAAGCAGTTGATTGCTTCTACAGCTCAGGCGAATATGCCAGCAGTGGCACTTACAGATCACGCCAATATGATGGGAGCATTTCATTTTGTTCGAGAAGTAGGAAATTATAATAGAAACCTTAAGATCCAACACACTGAAGCTGAAGAAAAGGGTGAAGAGAAAACAGGTCAGTTTATAAAACCAATCATTGGTTGCGAGTTTTTTGTTTGTGACGATCATACCAATAAGAATCAAAAGGACTTTGGCTATCAAATTGTAATGCTGGCCAAATCGAAAAAAGGCTATCAAAATTTGGCCAAAATGTCTTCAATCGCCTACATCGACGGTTTCTATTATGTGCCCAGAATTGATAGACAGATAATTGAAAAATATAAAGAAGACATCATCGTCCTAACCGGTAATCTCTATGGTGAAGTCCCAGGAAAGATTTTAAATGTAGGTGAACGCCAAGCTGAGGAGGCTCTTCTTTGGTGGAAAGCACAATTTGGAGACGATTTGTATGTTGAATTGATGCGTCACGGACAAGAAGATGAAGATCGTGTGAATCCTGTACTTATCCAGTTGGCGAAAAAGCATGATGTTAAACTTGTGGCCACAAATAATGCTTATTATGCTGAAAAGGAGAATGCCAATGCTCATGATATCTTATTATGTGTTAAAGATGGCGAAAAACAAGCAACACCAATAGGTCACGGCCGAGGATATCGTTACGGATTGCCAAATCAGGAATACTATTTTAAGAGTGCCGATGAAATGAAAAGCTTGTTCAAAGATATCCCGGAAGCTATTTTAAATATTCAGGAAGTCGTTGATAAAATTGAGCCTTTTGAGCTTGCACGTGATGTTTTGCTTCCAAATTTTGACATACCATCTGAATTTGTTGATGAACAAGATCAAGAAGATAGGGGTAAACGCGGAGAAAATGCTTATTTAAGACATTTGACCTACCAAGGTGCAAAAAAACGCTATGGTAAGATCACAAAAGAGATCGAGGAGCGCATAAATTTTGAATTAGCAACCATTGAAAATACGGGTTATCCGGGTTACTTTTTAATTGTTGAAGATTTTATTCGCGAAGCCAGAAACATGAATGTTTCGGTTGGACCTGGTCGTGGATCAGCTGCCGGATCTGTGGTGGCCTATTGCCTTTGGATCACTAATATTGATCCACTTAAGTACGACTTGCTTTTCGAGCGCTTTTTAAATCCGGATCGAATTAGCATGCCTGATATCGATATCGATTTTGACGACGAAGGCCGAGGTCGTGTGATGGATTATGTGATCAATAAGTATGGTAGTAATCAAGTGGCCCAGATCATCACTTATGGAACGATGGCCGCTAAATCTTCAATTCGTGATACGGCACGTGTATTAGATTTGCCATTGAACGATGCTGACAGGATCGCGAAGTTAATTCCAACAATGTCTAAACTGAAAAAGATATTTAGTATTGATGAAAAGGAATTACGCTCAAAGTTTCGTGCCGAAGATGTAGAAAAGATCAATCAGCTTCTCAATATATCGGAAGGAGAAGATCTCGAGGCCGAAACTGTAAATCAAGCCAGAGTGCTTGAAGGATCGGTTAGAAATACGGGAATACATGCCTGTGGTGTTATCATTACACCAAGTGATATCACTAATTTCGTGCCTGTTGCTACTGCAAAGGATTCCGATCTATATGTGACTCAATTTGATAACTCTGTTGTTGAAAATGCAGGATTATTAAAAATGGATTTCCTTGGGTTAAAGACCTTAACATTGATCAAGGATACTGTTAAGATCGTCAAGGCAAAGCACAACATTGATTTAGATCCTGATAATTTTCCGTTGGATGATGAGGCTACTTATGCGTTGTTCCAAAAGGGAGAAACGGTAGGTATTTTTCAGTACGAATCTCCAGGAATGCAGAAGCATTTAAAGGATTTGAAACCGACGGTCTTTGATGATCTTATTGCGATGAATGCATTGTACCGTCCTGGTCCAATGGAATACATCCCCAGCTTTATTAGACGTAAGCATGGTGAAGAAGAGATCGTATATGATCTTCCGGAAATGGAAGAATACTTAAAGGATACCTATGGTATTACGGTATATCAAGAGCAGGTGATGTTACTATCGCAAAGCCTTGCCGATTTCACAAAAGGTGAAGCTGATGTCCTGAGAAAGGCCATGGGTAAAAAGCAAAAAGCGGTGCTTGATAAAATGAAACCTAAGTTCATTAATCAAGCTGCAGCAAAGGGCTTAGATAAAGATAAACTTGAAAAGATCTGGAAAGATTGGGAAGCATTTGCGAGTTATGCATTTAATAAATCCCATTCGACATGTTATGCATGGATCGCCTACCAAACGGCTTATTTAAAGGCACACTATCCAGCTGAATATATGGCTGCTGTACTGTCTAACAATATGAACGATATCAAGTCGGTGACCTTCTTTATGGAAGAATGTAAACGCATGAAGTTGAACGTTCTTGGTCCTGATGTTAATGAATCGTATTATAAATTCTCTGTAAACCAAGATAATGCAGTGCGTTTTGGTATGGGCGCAATAAAAGGTGTGGGTCATGGTGCTGTAAAAACCATTGTAGAGAATAGAAAGAAAGATGGGCCGTACAAATCGATCTTCGATTTGGCAAAACGCATTGACCTACGTGCAGCGAATAAAAAAGCCTTTGAGAATCTTGCGAATGCTGGAGGCTTTGATTGTTTCAAATCGACGCATCGTGCACAGTATTTTAAAGATGATGGTGATGGCATTACCTTCTTAGAAAAGACCATCAAATATGCCAATAAATTTCAGGAGAACGAGAACTCATCTCAGGTGAGTTTATTTGGGGAGGCAAGTGAAGTTCAAATCCCGGAACCAGAAGTACCACCTTGTGAAGAATGGGGAACCATGGAAAAGCTGGCTCGGGAAAAAGAAGTTGTTGGGATCTACATTTCTGGCCATCCGTTGGATGACTTTAAAATTGAAATGAATACCTTTTGTAATGCAACAATTTCATTGTTCAAAAATGTAGAGCTTTATGTTAACCGGGAATTGAGTTTTGGTGGCGTGGTTACCGATGTGCAACATCGCATTAGCAAACAAGGAAAAGGATGGGCTTTATTTACTATTGAAGATTATGTAGACAGTCATGAATTCAGAATTTTTGGAGAAGAGTATCTCAAGTTCAGACACTTCTTATTAAAGAATAGTTTCGTTTACGTGAAGGCCTTTATACGAGAGGGCTGGGAAAACAGAGAGACTGGTAAAAAAGGAGACCCAAGAATTCAGTTCAATAGCTTTCAATTGCTTCATGATGTGATGGATGCTCAGGCGAAAAAATTGTCTATTCAGTTGGATGTTAAGGATCTTCAGGAAGACCGTATCAAGACCTTAAAGGAGTTGCTTAAAATGCATAAAGGCAATCATCATTTAAATTTTTTGATCTATGATAGTGAGGAGCAGATCAAACTGAATTTACCAAGCCGTAAACAAAAAGTAAAGATTTCGCAAGAATTGTTGGAAGAGTTAGACAATGAAAAGGTGTTTTATAAATTGAATTGATGCGCAAGGGATTGAACACTTGTTGGAGCTCTTTAAATTGTTTATATTTAAAAGCGACTTGAGAAAGCCCGACCCTCTGAAGCTTCAGCGAAAGAGGGATGCGCCCAAATAGGTATAACATCAGTCAATTTGTCAATAAACAAAACAAATGACAGTGTTGTAAGCTTTGGAATAATTTTTGACTAATATTGCATATAAATTAAGTGGAAACACAAATAAATTAAATATTATGGCATTAGAAATAACAGATGCGAATTTTGAAGAAACAGTATTAAATAGCGATAAGCCAGTAATGGTTGATTTTTGGGCTGCTTGGTGCGGGCCATGTAGAATGGTAGGACCTATCATTGATCAGATAAGCGATGAATATGATGGGAAAGCGATCGTTGGAAAGGTTGACGTTGATGCAAATCAGGAATTTGCAGCGAAATATGGCGTACGAAACATTCCTACAGTTTTGGTTTTCCATAATGGAGAAGTGGTAGGACGCCAAGTTGGTGTTGCGCCTAAAAACGCGTATTCTGAAGCATTAGATTCGTTATTGGCCGAAAGCTAAATTGAATTATTCATAAAATAAGTATAAAGGTTTGTCCAAGTGGCAAACCTTTTTTAGTTTAGACTCTTATGGATTTACAGAAGGAATTACAAAAAACCTCGGGATTTAAAAATCTTGAACTCTTGGCGAAGCAGGTGGTGGAAGGCTTCATTGCTGGGATGCATAAGAGTCCGTTTCATGGATTTTCCGCTGAATTTGCCGAACATAAGATCTATAATCGAGGTGAAAGCACGCGACATATTGATTGGAAATTATATGCAAAAACCGACAAGCTGTTCACGAAACGCTATGATGAGGAGACCAATTTGCGCTGTCATATTATTGTTGACAATAGTAGTTCGATGCACTATCCTTTTGTAAAAGAACAGCGCCTAGACCAGTTAAATAAGATAGGATTTTCGGCTTTAGCGTCTGCCTCATTGATGCACATATTGAAGAAGCAGCGCGATGCTGTTGGATTGAGCATTTATAGTGATAATTATGACTACTATGCTCCAGAAAAGGGAAGTGAGCGTCATCATAGAATGTTATTGGATCAATTGAGCTCGATGGTCATTTCTAGACCAAAGCAAAAAACCACAAAGACTTATGAATATTTACATCAGATCGCAGAGAATATTCATAGACGCTCGATGATTTTTTTGTTTACAGATATGTTTGAGGCCGATATTGATAATGACAAGCTGTTTGATGCGCTACGGCATTTAAAATACAATAAGCATGAAGTGATCCTATTTCATGTATTTGATAGGGAAAAAGAATTGGTTTTCAATTTCGACAATAAGCCAAAACGCTTTATTGATGTTGAAACTGGCGAACATATAAATTTGTATGCTCAAAATATAAAAGACAATTATGAGGAGGCCGTTAAAAAGTACTTTGATGATATCCGTTTAAAATGCGGTCAGTATAAGATCAAATATGTGGAAGCGAATATCAATGCGCCCTTTAATAAGATTTTATCGACCTATATGATAGAACGTCAAAAATTCGTGTAATCGATTTTATTTAAAAAATAGCAAAAAACGTTTGACATATTAAAAATGGGGTGTATATTTGCCAGCGCTAATGTGAATTAATTTACATGGTTTGGTCGTTCTGAAAGGAATGGCCGAAAAAGCAAATTCTTATAAGTCTAACTGTAGTTAGCACCCATGTGGTAAGAGGTTTGGTTTGGTAGTTCAGTTGGTTAGAATACCTGCCTGTCACGCAGGGGGTCGCGGGTTCGAGTCCCGTCCAGACCGCAATGAAGTAGAATCCTTCACACATAGTGTGAGGGATTTTTTTATGGGAGTTGCAGAGAGATTGATATCAAGGAACTCCCATAAAAAAATGACATCGCCGAAGGCGAGGAGGGATACTACTTCATTATCGGTCCACTCCTTGGGCCCATTTCTTTGCTGCGCAAAGAAATGAATCCCGTTGGTTCAAAGGCGGTAAAGGATTCACTTCATCGCAGATCCATCCAATGGGTCGTTTTCGGAACGAAGGCAAGAAAACAATCTCGACTTATGCATAATTTAGGGAATTATCTCGTTACAATGTTTGTAGATAAGTGAAAAGGTTTTACATTTGCCTCGTTGTGTTGAGAGCTTAATAATTTTAAGCTCTAGTAGTGATGCCAAAGCAATTTGGTATTCCAATGAGAAGCTTTCCTTTAAGGGAGGCTTTTTTGTTTGTGAGCTAGCCCATTGCAATTTGTGTAAGCGAACAAATCCCGCCGTAGGGCGGGATTCATCAATTTATCTTTTTTTAGGTTATTTCTAAGGGGAATATCTTATAAATACTAAACTATATTAATTTTTAATCGGCTTCGTACTAGAAGAAACGATCTTCTTTGCAAACTGATTTTTTACCGTTGTTAGCCTAACAAATAATAACTGACCGCTGGCGTGAGAAAGATCAAGTTTTGTCTGACCTACTGTGCCGGCAACATAGTTTTTATTTTCGAATTCGAATAGCTTAGTCCCTTTGAGATCATAAACTTCCACGTTCACATAGGTTTCATAATCGAAGGTGTAACGAACATTTAACTTATTTTTAAATGGAACCGGATACGCGTCGAATAACTGAGGAGCATAGGCTACATTATCACATCCATCAGGGATACCATCACCGTCACTGTCAATGGTGTCATCATATCCTGGACAAACATCATCAGTGTCACATACACCATCTCCATCACTGTCCTCACAATCACAGCCATCAGGAATACCATCACCATCACTGTCAATGCTGTCATCAAAGCCTGGACAAACATCATCTGTATCACATACACCATCAGCATCACTGTCCTCACAATCACAGCCATCAGGAATACCATTTCCGTCAAGGTCAATAGTGTCGTCGAATCCTGGACAAACATCATCTGAATCACAAATACCATCAGCATCACTGTCTTCACATTCTCCATCTGGGCAGTCTTCTGCCTGAGTTACACCATGAACAATGATGTAGAATCCTGTGCCTTCAACTGGAAGTGTAGCTGTAAAATCTGCTACCTCTCCGAAGTCGGAATCTGTAAATGTATATTGGCCTGGAGCAACGGTTTCTGCTCCGCTATTATTTGTTGGATACGGTTCGGTGCCTACATAAATGTGAGCTTCACTGAGTAAAAACCCTTCCAGACTATAATTGAATGTAATGGTGCTGTCTTCATTATAGGTTACAGTCACCGAACCCACATCAGACCCCTTTGATAAATCGCATTGTCCTGCACCAGCATAAATATCTAAGGTATAAGAGGACTGGCCAGTGTCTTCAGAAAAATCCAAAAACGTGGTCCAACCCCAACGATTAAATTGTGGGATAAAGCATGTGCTTTGGTTATCGACTGCTAACGGATCATCGTCAGTGTTTAAAAATGCAAAGGCCGTTTCATTACAGTCATTCATAAAACTATTGTCTGAAACACTGGACGCTTGCTTTGTGTTGTTAGAAAGCAGTTCATTTTGCTCATCAATAGCATGTTCATGCTTTGTTAATGCGTAGTGGCTCCCTTGTAAAAAGACAAGGGTAAAAAATGCCAAATAGCATTTTTTTAGAGTAGAAACAATCATAACTAAGTAGGTTAAATATTTAATCTAATTTAATAAACAGATGTCATTTAGGAGACGTATTACGCCATATTTCGATGAACTACATCATTTTTATACTAAGGGTAGGAAATCACTTATATGTTCTTTTGCTAAAACCTAAGTGTTTTAAGGTTGTATTATACAACTTATAAAGCCTTTGTTGTATTGGTTTTTTTATTTTCATAAGTTATAAATATACTTTAAAAAAACAGTGAAGTTTCTTTGTGGTTTTACCAGAGAATACTACCGATGCATTAGATGCAATAGAAGAATCTCATTTTTAATTCTTTTAAAATCAATTATTTGTAAAAAAAGGTCTTGATTTTAGAGTTATCATTAAAAACGCTAGCAAGAGAAAAAGTTTAACATATTTTCTCATATTTTTTGTTTTTTTTTGTAACTTAATAGAGAATTTCGTCGTTAGTTTGTACGAAATTAATTTCATTAATTAGAACTCATTATTAATAGCCAACCAACAAGGTCAAAAACAATGTTAATAATACATCAGTAAAGTCGTTTTAAAGAAGATCCCTCTAAAAAACACCACCATAAGAGTCTTTTTTAAAAGACGTTATTAAATTTTGTAAGACTTGAATACTAATTGAATTTTATTAAAAAATCAATGCGGTTTATGCATTTATTTTTCAATAACCTATAGGAAGAAATGAACATATTTACTACAATTCTAATAGAGTTTTTATTAATTGCATCATGCATTTTAGCATTATTTAGGTTTAGAAATAAATTAGGTTTGGCACCATTATATATTCTTGTTGGTGCCATACAGTATATTCAAGTTTTTTCCAGTTCTAATGTAAATTTCGAAATTTTAGGAACTTACACCATTTATCCAGTATCGGTAATCATCTTTTCTGCGGTATTGTTTGCGGTTTTATTAATTTATATAAAAGAAGGTGTCGCCAGTGCGAGAACCCTTATCCTAGGAATAATATTAACAAACTTTATTTTATCTGCCCTAACCATGGTTACCTATATTCAAGGTAATTTTCTAGGGATGGTATCTGAAGAGTTAGCACAATCAATTTCTATCATAGATTATAAATTTTTTGCTATTGGCACATTAATTTTATTGGTTGATTTTATTTTACTGGTCATTACATATCAATTCCTGATCAGCAAAGTAAATAAGCTCAATTTATTTCTCGTACTTTTTATTTCTCTTGAAGCAATTTTAGTCTTTGACGCTTTAGCCTTTAATTTTATTCTTAGGTTTGGAGACCCCACTTTTGCAAATGCGCTAATAGGTCATATTATAGGTAAATCTGTTGCAGCTTTTGTTTTTTCATCAATACTTTACATTTATTTAAAATATATAGACGCTGAGCATGAAAATGCAAGTTTTATAGCCAATCAAGATAGAGATGTTTTTTCAATAATTACTTACAAAAAAAAGTATTTAGACCTCAAAGTTGAAAAAGAAGAAGTAGAACAAAAATTCACTCATAAATTAGAATCTACATTAAATAATATTTCTGATGGATTTGTGGCTTTAGATAGGAATTGGCGCTATACTTATTTAAATGGTAAATCATGTGAGTTTTTAGGAAAATCTCTTGAAAATTTGATTGGTCAAAATATCTGGGACGTATTCCCTGATGCTGTTGAGCAGCCCGTTTATAAAGCTTATCATAAAGCAGTTGAAACCCAGCAAACTCAAGTTTTTGAAGATTATTATCAACCTTTAGATAAATGGTTTGAGAACCGAGTCTATCCTTCTTCTGAGGGCTTATCTATTTTTTTCAGTGACATTACAGAAAAGAAAAAAGCTGAAGAGTTATTAATAAATAGTGAGAAGTCCTTGGATAGTTTTGTCAATAACCTTGGGGATCCTCTATTTGTTAAAGATGATCAAAGCCGATTGATCTTGGTCAATGACGCATTCTGTGACCTATTTAGCCTTTCAAGAGAGCAGATATTAGGGAAAACACTTGCTGAAGATTTGCCATCTGAAGAAATGGAAATATTCTTTAAGATTGATGCTGAAGTACTTTCAACTGGAATTGAAAACATCAACGAGGAGAGTCTTACGATAAGGGATGAAGAAACACGAATAATTTCGACAAAAAAAACCAGATTTATTGATGACCAGGGCAATAAGTATTTAATAGGGCTAATTAGAGATATTTCCGAACGTAAAAAAGCAGAAATTGAATTAAAAACTGCTAAAGAATTTTCCGATAAGCTAATAATGTCTATGCAAGAAGGCTTAATAATTGTTAATCTTGAAGGTGAAATAATTATGGTAAATGATTCTTTCTGTGAAATAGTTGGCTATTCAAGTGAAGAGCTAATTGGTCTTAATTTGCCTTACCCTTTTGCTATAACTGATGAAGTGGATAGTATTAGATCTACAATTCAGCAGATCGAAAATGGCAAAAGATTATCATGGGAATTTGAATTTATTAGAAAAAATAAAGAAAAGTTTAAAGCGTCGTTTTCAACTGGGAATATTAAAAATGATAAAGGAGAAGTCATCGCTGTTTTCGGTACAATGAAAGATATTTCAGAAGAAGAAAAAGTTAAAAAATTACTGGAGGAAAATGCTATAAAGTCTAACCTCAGAAAAAATACAATTATTGACTTAACGACTTTAGTTGGTCAAGATTTTAATGAATCATTAAGTAGAATTACTTCATTAGCGGCCAAAACGCTGAATGTGGATAGAGTAAGTGTATGGGAGTTTAATGAGGAGAAAACAGAAAATTATTGTAAAAAATTATACAATCTAAATTCAGACTCATTTAGTAATGGCTTGGTTTTAAAACGGGTAGATCATCCACAATATTTTAAGCAATTAGAAGAAAAGAGTATTGTGAGCGTTAACGATGCGGTAGACAATGCACTCACAAAAACAATGGCAGAAGATTATTTAATACCTAATAACATTACATCAAAAATTAGTATTGCTATTAATGGATTAGATGGGTTATTTGGGATTATTTGCTTTGAACGTGTTGGTTATACCAAATCCTGGGATCATGACGAAGAAGAATTTGCTATATCTATTGCTAATGTCGTGTCTTTGATGATTGAAATTACCGAGCGTAAGCTTTCGGAGTCTAAAATAGAAATGGCTAATGAGCAACTTAGAGTTGCGAATAAAGAGCTAAACGCATTGCGAGATCAATTAGAACAAGAAAATGTTTATCTAAGAGAGGAATTAGATTTAGTATTTAATTATGAAGATATGGTTTATGGAAGCTCTGAGTTTAGCGATGTACTTACTGAGGTTGAAAAAGTAGCCCCTACAGATGCAACTGTATTATTATTAGGAGAATCTGGTACAGGAAAAGAATTATTAGCAAGAGCAATTTATAATACCAGTGAGCGAAATAACAAACCTTTAATTAAAGTTAATTGTTCGGCAATACCAAGAGAGCTTATAGAAAGTGAATTTTTCGGACATAAAAAAGGATCGTTCACTGGTGCAATTAATGATAAAGTTGGGAAATTTGAATTGGCAGACGGAGGTACACTATTTTTAGATGAAATAGGAGAATTGCCTCTTGATATGCAGCCCAAATTATTGCGGTTTTTACAAGAAGGCGAAATTGAAGTTGTTGGCGGGACAGGTTCAAAAAAATTAGATGTTAGAATTATTGCCGCAACAAATAAAAACCTGAAGGAGGAAATTGAGAAAAATAATTTTAGGGAAGACCTGTATTTTCGACTTAATGTTTTCCCAATAGAAATTCCTCCATTAAGAAATCGTAAAGATGATATTCCTCTATTAGTAGAGCATTTTATTGATAAATTCAATAAATCTTATGCCAAAAATATTAAGTACATCACCGATGATACTATGCATCAATTACGATCTTATGAGTGGCCGGGTAATATTAGAGAGTTAGAAAACCTAATTGAAAGAGCAGTAATCCTATCTACAAATGAGACTTTAGTCATCCCAGGTTTTGAGTCTAAAAACCAAAAGTTAAGATCTGAAATTAATAATAATAGTTTATCTTTTTACCATGCTCAACGCCATCATATTCTTCACGTGTTAGAGCAATGTAATTGGAAAATTAGTGGTCCAGATGGCGCCGCAATATTACTGGATCTTAAACCAAGTACACTTCGTGACAAAATGTCTAAACTGAACATAATCAAGCCTTTGATAAAGTAACGGTATTCCGTGACTTTTTTATTTCTTCATATTTTAATTACGGTATTCCGTGATAATTACATGTCAAGTTATTTTGTAAAAATTTTTTAAAATACTCATTATCAATGAGATAAAAATATTTATTCCGCTTTTAATTTCTGTGGCACAGCAATTGGCATTAGATTATAAAACCAATGTAATCATGAGCCATACCATAATTTTCCCAAATGCAAAATTCTGGGTCGATGATGAAGAAGAAGTGCTTTATTGCAAATTTAAAAACTGCAAAAGTTACCGCAAACTTGAGGTCCCTAGAGTTATGGAATACATCGATGTTATTCTTGAAGTAACAAATAAAACCCCAATGCCCTTTATAATTGATCTGCGCAATACAAAAGGTAGATTCGAACATAAGGCTGCGAAATTGTTTGCTACACATCCAGACTTACATAAGATAAAACAATTTGAAGCTTTTGTAATTAATAATATAGGTATGAAATTATTAATTCTTACTTACAAACGCTTATACGATCCTTATACACCATTTAAAATATTTAGTTCACAGACTGCTGCATTAGAATATTGTTTAAAAACCCAAATCAAATTATATGCAATTAATTAACCATCAAATTTGGAGAGACAATCCAGATGCTATGCTAATGGATTTTTTAAAGAGTGATGTTAACATAACAATTACCGATATTCTTGGAAGAATTATTTATGTGAATGATCAATTTTGTGAGCTTTCTGGAAATTCAAAAGATTCACTTTTAGGAGAAGTGAATGCGCTTTTTAAATCAGATCTGCATTCAGATCCAGTTTATAAGGATTTATGGCAAACCATAAAAAATGGTCACGTCTGGAAAGGTGTCCTTTCTGATATTGCTCCTGAAGGACGTTTAATATGGCTAGAGACTATTATTATGCCAATTAAAAATGAGTGTGGTAGTATAGATAAATTTGTAGCTTTTTATGTTGACGTTACTCAAACAACTAAAAATAACTTCAAAATTATTGAAAAGGACAGTAATCTTAGAAAAATTAAGGCAAGTTTTCCCAAAGTAGTTCTATCAATTAATGAATCTGGAGAGATATTGAATATAAATCATGGCATTAAAAATTTTAACGTTAAGGAAATTATTGGCAATAGTTTATATCTCTATATAAACCCCATCTTTCGCGAGATGGTAAAAAATATTGTGAAATTGGTTTTTGAAGAAGGAAAGCCAAGTCAATATGAAACAATGGATTACAATAGAGAAGGGAGTCAAACCTTTTTTATATCTCAAATAACACCAGTAATGAATAAGTATGGCAGAGTTATCTCTGCAACCATTTCAACCCAAGAAGTAGATGAAATACAAGGGATAGAAAAGGAACTTATAGATAATGAAGAGAAATACCGTACCCTTTTTCAGTCTATTAATACAGGAATTATTGTAGTAATTGATCCAGATAGAAATATTATTGAATGGAACAAAGGTGCAGAACAGGCATTTGGTTATTCTGAAATTGAAATGCTAGGAAAGCCCTTAACCAAACTTATAGGAACTAAAAGTAGAAAAAGCCATATTTCTATTTTATTAAAGGCAGTTAAGATGCTTGATGAACAAAATACAAGTCCTACAATTGAAATGACCGGATTGAAAAAAAATGGAACGGAATTTCCTGTAGAATTTGTTTTAAGTAAATGTCACAAAGGCAATAAAACCTATTATTGTGCTATGATGTTAGACATCTCGAAGCGTAAATCCTTAGAGGAAAAATTACAAACTAAAACTAAAGAATTAGAAGAGGTTCTATACCGTTCAGCACATGACTTAAATGAGCCTTTTTCATCAGCAAAAGATCTAATTGATTTATTAAGAGAAGAGCAACTAAACGATCGCGTACTTGGTTTAATTGATATGATGGAAACAACTATAGAGAAAGGGAAAAGTTTATCGGAAAATTTAATTGAGGCTTCTAAAATATCTAGAAAAAACAAGATCTAGAAACGATTAAATTTCGTGAGATGATTGATCAGGTATTAATAATGAATATTGGCTTGCCGAATCATTCATTTATCTTAAGTCAAAACCTCGACCATCAATACGGATTCACATTAAGATTTTTTGATCAATCGCAACGCAAGTGACATGATATAGATGAGAATGCCGTAGATCGTAGTAATGGCACTTACTTTTAATCCTCCTGCTAACATGCCTTGGCTAACTTCGCCCATTTCCTCGATCGAATTAAAGGCGCTATATAATCCAATAAACTGCCCTAATATCCCGATGGCTAAGGCTATTAGTCCCAATTCTTTGGTCCATTTTGGGAATTTCCAAAAACTTGCCAATACCGCAAAAAGAAGTATGGTGAGAACACTCATAAACAAAGTACCTCCTTGGTAAAATAAATCTAACATAATAATATATTAATGATAACTCAAATGTAATAATATATATCGAGTTTAGACCACTTAAAGCCCTGATTGAGTTCTATATGTGTAAATTACAGGAAAGCTCATTTATTTTTTGAAGGGAGAAGCGTTCATATGTTCTTGAATTGATTTATTTGCGATATACAAGGCAATAATAAGAGTTGCAATACCACCAATCCAAATACCAGGAATAAAGTCTATAAATAAGAAATAATCATAAAGAGCATGAATAATAATGGGTAATATAAGTGAGAGTACGATAAAAAATAATTGTTTTTTCTTATCACTTTTGGCTTTTCCTAAATAGTAGCCCATAATAACAGCAAACACAAAGTGTGCTGGAACTGCAGTGAGCATTCTCATAAAAGCAAGCGACGCCGAACCTTGCAATACAAAGGTTAAATTTTCGGCAGTAGCAAATCCCATTCCAACGAATACAGAATAGACGATACCGTCAAATGGTTCATCAAAATATTTATTGGGATAAATAATTATCATGACCACTAAAAATTTTAATAATTCTTCGGTTGTAGCTACGGTGAGTGCTTCAACGCCAGCGCTTATTAAGTTATTTTGATCATCATTAAAGCTTAACAGGTATTCTAAAATGTCAATATCTAAATGCAAGTTTACAGCACCTAAAATAAAAGCAATAGCAAGCAACCATAAGGGTTCTTTATTTTGTGCGTCCAAGTTATAGATCAGTGATAAAATTAGAAACCCAGGTAGAATGGAAAGACTGACCAATAACAGGTCATAAAAAGTTAAAATATTAATTAAAACCAATGGATAAAATAACACCACATAAAGCAATGTTATGAGAATACTCATGATAAAACTCGTTTTAAATACAGTATTCATCGGATTTTAAAATTTTAATGAGACCATCCATTCATTATAAGATTTATTGTCGTTTCCAATTTCAAACGCTCTTGCCCAACCAAATGAAAAGGTTGAAGATAAATGAGAGAATAAAACGAGTTTGGTGTCAATTTGAAAGCCTATATTTTGAAATTGTTCATTGTATTCTGCGGTTATAACTTCATCATCGGTAATTGTGGGTCCATAGTTATGTGTAAAAAGGCTACTGGTAAATATCGTGGCATGAGAATGCGTTGCGAACATGTTAAAAAAGCCAAGTTTTCTATAACGTATAGGCGGTAATGCCAGTTCTAAAGTTGTTTTAAAAAAACGTCTCGCAATAATGCTTTTCTCAGAATCATATCTTAAACCTGGAAAAGCAAACGACCCTCTATACATTTTTGACGCTGCATTGTCAATATAGTTGTTTCCGAAGGAGGCAAATCCGAAGCGGGTAAATGGATTGATGTTCTTACTAAATGAGTTCCCAAAAGCAGTTCTTACCCAAAAGGAGGTATGGTTCAATGGCAATTGAAACCCGATATCAAGGCTGCCTATTATCCTAGGAAAAAAATTCCCTTCTGTGATTGAATTAGACACAGTTAAACTGGACTTGATCCCTTTTTCGGCATCAACTGCACCTACAGATCCCTTTAGGTTTCTGTAAGATAATGAGCTGTAAATATTATAAAACAGATTCGTATTAAAATCTTGATTCTCAAAATTTATTTGTTGGAATTCTGGAGACTGATTCAACCCATAATAGGCACTTGCACCAATTCTTAAATCAAGATTTTTAGGATTATCAAAAATCAAAGATTGCGTATATTCTAAACCAAGGTTTATTCCTTTTCTTGAGCGTTTTGTAGGTCCAAAAAGATCGTAAAAATCAGCTTGATTATAATGAGCGTAAAAGTCGTACTTACCAGATAAAAGACCGCTTAATTTGGCTGTTGAATATTTGACCGATGCATGGAATTCTTCATCCTTTTCAATATCACTTTGCGAATCGTCTAAATTGTTTTCCCATTGATTGGGAGTGTAGGCTATTGAAACGTCTAAAGCCTTCAAACCTAAAGGGTCTTGAAGTTTAAAATTATAACCAACCCCAATTTTGTTTTTATAACCTATTATAGTTGGATAGGCATAATTTAATTTAATTTCTTTTTTAGGAATATATATACCGGTTTTAGCTTGAATGCTTTCATCATCAAAATTTTGAGAATTCGGAACGTCTACTCTCCAGTCTTCGAGCTCAGGATATTTCTCAACCGTTTTATTTCCTAAAAATTCTATTGGAGAAACTTCGATATTTTCATTATAGTAAACAAAAATAGGGGCAAACCCGTTGCTTGTGTATTTAAAGGCAAAGAATTTATCATCATCAATTGGTACAGGCCTAAAATATCCTGAAACAGCATTCGTGAGAATTTCAATATTTAAAGAATTTGTATCTACTTTAAATATATTGCTTACACCAGAATAATAAGATGAGCCGATTAAATAGCTTCCATCTTCAGAAAATTTAAAACTTTGTGGCGATGCAACATCAAAATTGAAAACTTCTTTAAACGTGATAGTTGCCTCCTCAAATGATGTAAACGAATCGATGTCATAAATATTCAAGAACTGATTGCCATTTAGATCGGTTAATCCAGCACTCAAACTTTGTCCGTCAGGAGAAATATCGATGTCAAACATATCAGAACCATAGGGCAGTGTATATTTTTGCTCCCAGGTTGAGTAGTGGTCGGTCGGGTTTTCTTTATCTATTTTAGGTATTCTAACCAAAGTACTAATGCCGTTGAGATGTTTTACGCCCCAAATAGATTCATCAACTTTGTTAAATGCCAAATCTCCAATACGGCAATCTTTTTGTAACAATTTTGATTGACCTGTCGTTAGGCTGAATGAATTTAAGTCTCTTTTATCATCATTATCAGTAGTATAAAAAAGCAGCTCATTTTTTTCATCATACGCCAGCGAGGTTACATTAAATAGTGTTGGACCTTTAACGTCTTTTAATCTTTTAATTTTGCCTGTTTCTAGGTCTAATTCGGCTATATGCGGTATTTTTCCAGGGTAATTAACTGCAACAAAAATTTTACCCCGTTTTTTGTCGTAATAAGCAAAGGAAACACCACCAAGAACTTTATCGGTAATGAGTTCTTCCTTACTGATGGCATTCTCTTTTATGAGTTCTATATTCTTATGTTGAAAATCTTTTTCAAAAGCAATCCAATTGTCCCATGAGTTTGAAATTGAGATGCCATAAATGTGTTTAAAACTTGAGGCAAAGCCTCTTTTGCTATCATCTTTTCGTTGCACCCATTCTATGAGTTTGTCCGGGCCATGTGTATAGGCAAGATAACTGACAAATCGGGTGCCATAATAATAGTAATTGGCTTTAGACATGAAATCAGCCGATGTACCAGCTGAGGCTAATCCTTGAGCTGAATAGATCCTACTATCTTCAAGGACCCTTGTTCTGAAAAACATTTCATCATAATTTCCAAGAGCGTTCCCCTTTCCACCATCCATCCAGGTTTCTACAAACACAGCTATGCCTTCATGCAGCCATCTTGGGGAATAGTACCTGGGGCTAGTTAAATAGCTATAAAACATAGAAATAGGATGGTCATTCGAACTTTTAACTTTGCCAAAAAATAGTTTACGATAAAATAAATCAGATTTTGAAGCATTGTCTAATGCTGCTATATGAACAAGTTCATGATTCATAATTGAAAAGACCCGTTCACCTGCAACGCTTGATTCAAAGGCATAATTTAGTGGTGATATACAGGTAGAAATGAGATTATTTGGCAGAGAAGTTGCACCTCCATTTCCATAATCACCAAAATCTTGGAACAATACAAATATTTTCTCTTTTGGTTCGTATTCAAATAAGCGCTTATGAAAGGTTAAGGCGTTATGCGAACAGCGTATGGCATGATTTAAGACGTAATCAAATTGTGGACTGGTACTAACAACGTTAAAGTCATTTGTCTCAATTTTATTGAATTGAGAACATACTGTATTTAAAAACAATAAATTTAAAAAGGCTAAAATTATTCGTTTTTTCATATATAAAGTTAAATAAAAAAGGAGAAAATATAATTTTCTCCTTTAATTCTTTCCTTAAGCTGGTTCTTAATAATCTGTTGTTGTCATCCTTTTTTGAAAATCAGGAGCTGAAACGATTTTTTTAAAATCTGGATTAGCCATCATTTTCTGGAAATCAGGTGCTGCTAACATTTTTTGAAAATCAGGTGCTGCTAACATCTTTTTAAAATCAGAAGAACTCATCATCTTTTTAAAATCAGGTGATAAGGCCAACTTCTTAAAATCAGGTTTTGCCATCAGTTTCTGAAAGTCAGGTGTTGCCATCATCTTTTTAAAATCAGATGATAAGGCTAACTTCTTAAAATCAGGAGATGCCATCAATTTCTGAAAGTCAGGTGTTGCCATCATCTTTTTAAAATTAGGTGACAATGCTAACTTCTTAAATTCAGGTGTTGCCATCATTTTTTTAAAATCAGGTGTTGCCATCATCTTTTTAAAATCGGGAGATGCTAACATCTTTTGGAAGTCAGGCTCTGCCAACATTTTTTGAAAATCTGGCGTCGCCATCATTTTCTTAAAATCAGGCTTTGCTAACATCTTTTGGAAGTCAGGTGTGGCCATCATTTTTTGAAAGTCAGGCGCAGCTACCATTTTTTGGAAATCAGGAGTCGTCATCATTTTTTGAAAATCTGCTGATGCGACTAGTTTTGCAAATTCCGGATTTGCAACCATCTTTTGAAAATCTTGATTATTCAGAAATTTCTGAACATCTTCCCCGTCAAGACTGACAACAACATCATTTTTGTTGTTGTGCTTTTGTGCTTTTTTGACACCATCAATTGATTTCCCGCCAGAACCGGATAATTCTTCAGGATTAAATACATTTGTGTCAGAGGCTACTAGTAAATAAAGGACTGCTCCAATAACTACTACAACCGCCACGATTAGAAAGTTTAATTTACCATGGACTTTACTTGTGTGCTTACTCATAATTAGTGTATTAATTAATTATTTCCCAAACAACATTAAGTTGAAAGTCTAACTACTATAGTTAACTTTTAAAGATAGTGAAAAATTATGATATTTCCTAGTTATTTGCCTCATTTCAAGGCGGTTAAAATCACTAAAATACCTTGGATTTCATGCATTTCTGTTCTAAAGAATAACCTAACTTTAAGCGTACTCTTATCAATCAAATATTTTGAATAATTAAAATTTAAGAATTGTAAAAAAAGAGCTTTAAAAAGTAAATTTTTAATATTAGGATTAGGACTACATGATATTTAAGAAAGTAGAATGCTCAAAATGTAGTGCATTTCATCGAAAAAATTTGCATTTTGTCGATATTTAATATAGGTTTGCTCCGAAAGTATAATTGAAGAGGAAAAGAAAAGCGTCGTTAAAATCCCAAATTCATGAACAACCTATTCCCAAAAGCCCTCCTATGTTGTCTTTTCACGAAGGTTGATAAGACAATTAATGGAACACATGAACTGCCTAAACTATGCCATTTGAGCTTGGTCTTGGCATTATTTCTGTTTGGCTTTATTGGTAATGCTCAAGTCATGCAGCTTGAGGTGATTGGTGGATCTGTGGTAACTCAAGGATCAACTGTTACCATCAATGCAGGTAATAGCTTGGATTTTCGGATTACTAACATTGAGACAAACAATTGTTCTAATTTGAAAATTGAAGATGTTGATATTGCCAATACAACAGATTTTGATATTAATCCAGGTAATCCAAAGAAGAATATAAAACCAGAAGATTGTCCCGGAGGCAAGAAATTATTAGATTTTGAAATTGAAAATCTAAATTTAACCTGTTCAACAACCAGTACGCTGGTTACTATCGAGATCAAAAATCAATCTGATTTTACCTTTACCTTAGAAGTGAATAGCTCGCCGGTGATTTCAGTATTGGGCGGTTCGCCATTAGCAGATATATCAAACGGTGATACCACCACGAGTTCAATTAATGGTACCTATTTCGGAGTCATAGCTGAAGGAGCTTCGGTTTCTAGAAATTTTATCATAACAAATACAGGAAGTTGCCCATTAGACATAACATCTATAACAAGTTCACTCAGTGATTTTGCGGTTGCCCCTTATGTATTATTACCAGATTATACCCCAGCGTTTCTCACTGAAAGTATTAATCCTGGATCCTTTATTATTTTTATAGTAACCTTTACTGGTCCTGTAGGAGGTTCTGGAACCCTTACCTCTACGATAAGCGTCTCAAACAGTGACAACACGACATTTACCTTTGATGTAAGTGCGGAAATGTTTGATTTTGATATTCCAGGTCCTGGAGGTATTACCGCAGATTTCAGACTTTGGCTGAAGTCAACACGAGGGATAACCCAATCGGCAGGAAAAGTGTCGCTTTGGGAAGACCTAGGATCAAATGGAAAAGATGCATCTCAAGGAACAGCAGCTAATCAGCCTACTTTTTTAGATACAGCTGCTTCAAATATTAATTTTAATCCGGTTATCAAATTTGTGAATGATGGGGCAACAGTTGAAGAATACTTAGAAAATACAAGCAATGGATTTTATAGTCAGGACATATTTATTGTCATGATACCAGATGCTACAATGACCAATACGTCATCTCGAAACACTATTTTTTCGGGCATAGCAACAGGACTCCCAGGTGATATTACAGGTGTTGGTTTTGGAGATTATTCAACAGAATTTACCAATGAAACACTTTCTTATAATCAGGATGTTGCTGCGGCTGGCGCTTTTAATGGCTATGCTGAATTAAATTCTTCGTACTCAAACGCAGGAATTATCAATATCCGAAATAATGACCCTACATTACCGACTGGCCAGGATATTATTTATAATTCGTCCGTATTGACGACGTCTTCAGTTGATGATATTCCATTCATTAATGTTGGATATTTAGATACTGTACCAGATCCTGATGTTATTATGGGTACGCAATACCTGATCGGAAAAAACTTTGACCTTCAAGGCAATTTAAATGGACGTGTAGCTGAGATTTTTACATTTGCTGAAAGGGTGCCAGATGCCGACCGTCAAAAAATTGAGTCCTATTTAGCAATTAAATATGGCATTACTTTAGGTTCATCAAATGAAGCACAAAAGGACTATATCAACTCGTTTGGGACTTCTATATGGGATATTTCAGCACATACAGGATACAATTATCATGTTGCTGGAATTGGACGTGATTCTATTTCTGATTTAAATCAAAAACAATCAAGAACCATAAATTTAATAAATGAGGTCACTTTAGGCTTAAATGGAATATTCTCAACAAATAGTGCCAATACCAATGAATTTCAAAAAGACGGAGATTTCTTGACATGGGGCAGTAATAATGCCGCATATACAGCAAGTGGCTCTAACACAATTACAATTAGTACTGGTGTTACTACATCATTGACAAGAATTTCAAGACAATGGAAAATTATTGAATCGACCGAAGCTTCAAGTGATGTTGGAAACGTCTTTGTTAGTATCCCTTCGGCTGCCTTTAGTGGTTTCTCCAAGACTGCAGACGAGGAATACGTATTAATTGTGGCTGATAATGATAATTTTGCAAATGGCGACATTATTGACGTTATCCCACTTAAATCTGATGGAGGATCGAATCTTCAAACCTGGTATGATTTCGATGGCACCAAATATTTCACCTTTGGTAAAGCTCCTAAGCTCACAGGAAATAGGTCTGTAAGTATTTCAGCTGGAGATTATTTAGTTGGTGAATATGCCCTCAATTTAAATATTGATGCTTTTACTATTTCAGCGTGGATAAAAAGTGCGTCTAGTGCTAATGTTAGAACCATTATGGCCAAAGGAAGCAAGTTGCAATTGAGATTAAATGCTTCAGATCAAATTGAAGTTATGGTAGATGACGATGTAACGCCAAGATTTACATCTTCTATGGTCGTAAATGATGGGAAATGGCATCAGGTGACCTTTGTTTATAAAAGTGGAACGATATTTTTATATATAGATGGTGTATTAGATAGGTCAGAACAAAATGTAGAAGCACCCACGCCTAATTATAATCGGTTTTCTCTAGGGGCCTTATTCATAGATAAAAATAGCATCATTAATCCGTTTTTAGGAGAAATTGATGAGGTTTATGTTTGGGATCAGGGATTAACTCATGATCAAGTCAAATATCTTATGAATCAAGAAATTGAACGTTATGATAACACTGGCACCGATTATGTTACTGGAAAAATATTACCACAAGTGAGTGCCAGTAATGAAGTTGCTAGTATTCCATGGAGTAATCTAAAGGCCTACTACGACTTTAATTCATTTTATGGTTCAACCATTGAAGGACTTACAGATGATCGAAATTTTTTACGACTGAAATATCTAAATAAGGATAAAACCATTGCCGAAACTCAGTCAATACCAGCACCTTACATAACAGCTGCTGATGGCGCATGGGACTCAGGCACTACATGGAGTAATAATGCAGATCAGGTAATTCCTAATTCTTTAAGTTTAGATGGCACGACTATAATTGATTGGAATATTGTTGAAACCTCTCATAATATAACCTCGGGTGATCGCGATATCGTTCTATTAGGATTAAAAAATAATTCAGGAACAATTACAATAGCGGATCCAACTGACCCTCAGGATGAAACCAATTCAGGACAAGGATTAACAGTTACACATTATATGGAGATTGATGGTGTTATTGATCTTATTGGTGAATCTCAATTAGTTCAGTCTGAAGGCAGTATTATTGACGCTGATAGTGGTGGTTATATTGAACGTGACCAGCAGGGAACATCAAATGGGTTTAATTATAATTATTGGTCATCGTCAGTGGGTCCTATAACCGGAAACACCTTAACACGCGGAACAGGTATATCAAATACGAATTCGAGTTATTCAGTATCCGGATTCCTAAATGACGGTACATCATCAGCTGCATATCAAAACCTAACTTTTAGCCCTTCGTATACTGCTGCAGATTCAAACACACCTACAAATCCTAGAACTGTAAGTTCTTACTGGTTTTATAAGTTTTACGGAGCATCAGATGATTATAATGCATGGAATTCAATAGATGAAAATACATCATTGCAACCTGGGGAAGGCTTTACCATGAAGGGAACATCGGGAGCGACTGATATATTATTAGATTTTCAAAATTATGTCTTTAAAGGAATTCCTTTTAACGGAGACATTACAGTTCCACTTGATAATTCCTCCGGTAATGTTGATAGATTGATAGGTAATCCGTATCCGTCAGCCATTGATGCCACTGAGTTTATTTTAGATAATTTAAGTATTGCTGATGGTGGCACAAACCCTAATGGAACCATATTTAATGGTGCTTTATATTTTTGGAATCATTTTGGCGAACAAAATTCGCACATCCTAGGTGATTATGTCGGGGGTTATGCCACAAGAAATTTGACAGGCGGTGCAGTTGCAATTTCTAATGACATTCTAATTAATAATACCTCCGATAATGGAAATCCAGCAGTAGGTCTAACAGTCCCGGGACCATATATCCCGGTAAATCAAGGATTTTTTGTTTCAACCACATTAGATGGCTTTAACAATGATGATGGAGTGCCAATCAGCACCGTTGACGGTGGTGACGTTGTATTTAAAAATAGCCAACGTGTATTTGTACGGGAAGATGCATCAAATTCGATATTCATGAGTGCAAATGAAGTCACAGGAGACTTCCCATTTCGAAATAATATATCTGAAGAAATAATTGATAATACACCAACAATACGATTGACCTATGATTCACCAAAAGGATATCACCGACAAATTGTATTGGGTAAGAAACCAGAAGCAACCAATGGATTTGATCTTGGATATGACGCTTTTATTGCCGATATCAATGAAGAAGACATGTATTGGATTATTGATGATAATAACTTTGTCATTCAAGGGGTTAACAATTTTGATGTTACCCAAGAATTTCCATTGGGATTGATCGTAAATGAGTCAGGAACTATCAAAATAGGAATAGATGCCTTAGAACATGTAGATCCAAATCTTAAGCTTTATATCAAAGATGAGTTAACGGGCGCAATCCAAAATATTTTGAATAGCCCATTTGAAATACAACTAGAACCGGGTGAATATAATTCTAGATTTACACTGGTGTTTCAACTTGGAGTTGTGCTAACAGTTGATGACGTAATCAATAATGATTATGTAATTTATTATGATACACAAGCTTCTTCAATTCAAATTAATTTACAACAAAACAACAGGGCCCTAAACATGTCCCTTTATAATTCTATAGGTCAAAGAATCATAGAATTAGATTCAATCGATGAGAATTCTGAGCGCATTTCTATACCAGTTCAAGTCAATCCAGGCATTTATATTGTAAAAGTAAATACGGCTTTTGGGCTTCTCAATAAAAAATTAATTATCGGGCCATAATTGCTTTGATCTCTAGTTAACAGATAATGTCTCCAATATTTTTTATACCATTTAGATCAATGAAAGTTGTTCGCTTTCATATTGACTAAGGGAATCCTCATGAGTTTTATATTTCTTGAAAAGAATGCTAGAATATTTGGCAATCGATATAAATATTTTTAGATATTTGTTCAAAGTATAAACCAATCTATATGCCCGGCCGGCACCTTTTCATTGTATTAGCCTTGCTCTTATTGGCAAATTGCAAGGACAGTAACACGACGTCTATACCAAAAAGTGATGAGAAACAGACGTCTTCAAATTCAGATCCTGTTCTTAAAACAGATCCAGATAACGGGGGCTTATTCCTTCCAGATGGATTTGGTGCTTTGGTTGTTACCGATAGCGTTGGACCTGCACGTCACCTAGCTGTAAATAGCAACGGTGACATATACATAAAACTTCGTACAGACACTGGAAAGTTCGGGAATATGGCCTTGAGAGATTCCAATGGTGATGGGAAAGCTGATATCATGAAACGCTGGGGTGACTACCCAAATGATGGTCGCTTCGCCACCGAAATGCGTATACGTGACGGTTATATCTATTTCAGTTCTGAACTCAGAGTTTACAGACAACGCCTAACACCTGGTGAATTGGTGCCTTTTGGGAAACCGCAAGTGCTTGTTATAGACCCGTATCCAATTCGTTGGCACAATGCCAAATCTTTGGCCTTCGATAATGATGGCGGACTTTATGTGACTTTTAGTGCACCAACCAATGCTTGTGAAGATCTCAGATTAACAAGTGGTCAACCCAATGCTATTGTGAAAGGCGAAAACCCTTGTTCACAATTAGATATTCTCGCAGGCATTTGGAAATTTGACATCAATAAAACCAATCAAAGACCTTCAGATGGTCAACGCTACGCTACTGGTGTTCGTAGTGTTGTAGGTATTTCTTGGAATGATGAAACCAATAGTTTATTTGCCGTAAATCATGGTCGGGATTATTTGTACAACCACGCACCTCAATATTATAGCACCTGGCATGAAGCCGTTTTACCTGCTGAAGAATTCATGAATATAAAAGAAGGTGAAAATTACGGATGGCCGTATACATATTATGACCATTTTAAAGAGAAACGCATGCTTGCTCCGGAATATGGTGGTGATGGAAAAATTGAAGCACCTGGCTATGCCGACCCCATAATGGGTCTGCCAGCACATTGGGCGCCAAATGATCTTTTGTTTTACACAGGGGATCAATTTCCGGATCGATATAAAAATGGTGCATTTATAGCTTTTCATGGATCTACCAATCGAACACCTTATCCGCAATCTGGATATGTCGTTGGATTTATTCCTTTTAAAAAAGGACAGCCAAGCGGTGAGATGGAAATATTCGCAGATGGATTTGCCGGTAAGGATGTTTTAAAACGCATGCAGGATGCTAAATACAGACCCATGGGATTGGCTCAAGGTCCAGATGGTTCTTTATATATTTCAGAATCTAAACAAGGTAAGATATGGCGCGTACTTTTTCAAGGTGATAAATCTAATTTTGGTATGGCCCAATTGGCTGAAATGGAATCGCGAAGATCAAAAAAGTCGTATCTTAAAACACCTGTGGAGAAGGTAGATGACTTATCGCTTCAATAAAGAAGTAACGATTTTATCTGTGGAAGAAGCAACCATTTGCTCTATTTTGTATCCTATATATTATGTACAAATAAAAGGCATGACAATTTTTCGAATCCTATTATTCACCTTGATTATTTCCGGATGCAGCAATAAAGCATCAGACTATACTGTCGTTCCAGAACCTGAGTTTGTGATCAATGATGCGCCGGCTGATTATCACCTTTTATTTATAGGGAATAGCTTAACCTATAGCAATAACCTGCCACAAACCATAACCGATTTGGGCCTAGGCAATGATGTGACCATAGCAGCAACCGTAGTTGCGCGAGGTAATTATGCTTTGATCGATCATTGGAATGATGGTGTCATTCAGCCGTTTATTGAAACCGGACTTTTTGATTATGTGATTGTGCAACAGGGGCCATCATCTCAACCCGAAGGGCGTCAACTTTTATTAGACTATGGGCAACTGATCAGTGATTTATGTACGGCAAATAATTCTCAGTTGGCATACTATATGGTATGGCCCGCATTAGAGAATTATAACACCTTTGATGGAGTTATTGAAAGTTACACTTTAGCCGCCGAAATGAACAATGATTTACTCTGTCCTGTAGGTGCCGTATGGAAGTCTTATTTTACACAAACCAATGATTTTTCCTATTATGGACCCGATGGATTTCACCCTTCAGTAGCCGGAAGTCAAGTCGCAGCAGAGATAATTTATAATAATTTAGGTCTAAATTGAGTTTATTTACTCAAGATTATTGGATTTTAAGTAGTGATAAAATAGCAAAAATAGAGCTGATTTTTGTAGCTAAATGCACTTCAAGAGCGCAAAAAAGGTCAAAAAATGCATAAAAACCACAAATAAAGCTTTTTTAAGCACGTTCTTAGCCTTATTTATTTGCAAACACAAAGTTTAAATCCTACATTTGGTACTCACAGTTTAATTAAACAATTTATTTTTAAAAATTATGGAAGGATATTGCGTAAAATGTAAAGCGAAAAGAGAAATAAGCAACGCTAACGAAGTAACGATGAAAAATGGCCGTAAAGCTATGAAAGGAAAGTGCCCATCTTGTGGTACTGGAATGTTCAGAATTCTTGGTAAAGCTTAATCGAATTTTCAATTATAACAAGTATTCAGAATTAATACTAATTCTGGGCTTAACTTGTTTTCACAAGAAATTATTCTGAGTTTATCAGAATTGAAAAACCCGTCTATTTTAGACGGGTTTTTTTGATATCATTTTTCGTTCCTAAATTTTTTATAGATTTGTTAGGCATCTTTATAATGTGATGCCTTAATTTGAAATTCAACTAACCATGACTGATCAGGACATCGCCAAACAAATTCAACTAAAACACATTACACAAATTGCAGAAAAATTAGGTTTAAATTCCGAAGACATTGATATGTATGGGAAGTATAAAGCAAAGATCCCGCTCTCAAAAATCAATCTTGAAAAAGCGAAAAAGTCTAATCTTATATTAGTGACGGCAATTTCCCCAACACCTGCTGGGGAAGGAAAAACAACAATGTCTATTGGATTATCAGAAGGTCTTAATCAATTAGGGAAACAAACAACAGTTGTGCTTCGTGAACCTTCGTTAGGTCCTGTTTTTGGCATAAAAGGCGGCGCAACAGGTGGTGGCTATGCTCAAGTGCTTCCAATGGAAGACATCAACCTGCATTTTACGGGTGATTTTGCAGCTATCGAAAAAGCACATAACTTACTTTCGGCAGTTATTGATAATAATATTCAAAGTAAAACGAATTCCCTGGGAATCGACGCAAGAACGGTGACTTGGAAACGCGTTCTAGATATGAACGATCGCGCACTAAGAAATATAATCGTAGGCCTTGGAGGCACAACTTCAGGCGTGCCAAGACAAACAGGATTCGATATTACAGCAGCTTCAGAGATCATGGCAATCTTATGTTTGTCTGATGATCTTGCCGATTTAAAGCAGCGACTAGGGCGTATTTTTATTGGCTACACTTTTGATAGACAACCAATTTATGCTAGAGATCTAAAGGTTGAAGGCGCTATGGCTGCTTTACTTAAAGAAGCAATAAAACCAAATTTGGTGCAGACCATCGAAGGAAATCCTGCCATTATTCATGGCGGTCCATTTGCAAATATTGCTCAAGGTACAAATACCGTGATCGCCACTAGAATGGGCATGAGTATGTCTGATTATACAGTTACTGAAGCTGGATTTGGTGCCGACCTTGGTGCCGAAAAATTCTTAGATATCAAATGTCAGAGTGCTGGGTTAGCACCTAAAGCAGTGGTTCTTACAACAACTATTCGAGCTTTGAAATATCACGGAGGAGCTGACCTTAAAGAGCTCACGATACCCAGTGTAGCTGCTTTAAAAAATGGATTACCCAACTTAGAAAAACATATAGAAAATGTGCAGCAATTTGGATTAACTCCAATTATTGCCATTAATAGATTTGTTTCAGATAGCGATGATGAAATTGCTGCGATTAAAGCTTATGCCGAGTCTAAAGGTATTAGAGTTGCATTGGCTGAAGTATGGGCCAAAGGAGGAAAAGGGGCTCTAGATTTAGCGCAGCATGTCATTGATGTGGTTGACGAAGGTTCTTCAAACTTTAAACCGCTTTATGATTGGAAATCTGATGTTAAAACCAAAATAGAAACCATTGCCAAAAAGGTTTATGGCGCTGATGGTGTTGATTATACTGCTTTGGCTAATAGGAACTTAAGAACCATAGCTAACCTTGGGCTTGAGGATTTGCCAGTTTGCATTGCCAAAACTCAAAAATCACTTTCAGATAATCCAAAATTATTAGGTAGACCATCGGGGTTTACAATTTCTATCAGAGAAATTGAAATCGCTGCTGGAGCTGGTTTTTTAGTTCCCATTTCTGGAGATATCATGCGCATGCCAGGTCTTCCAGCTCACCCAGCTTCGGAGAATATAAATATTGATAACGATGGTAATATTTCCGGACTGTTTTAATTGATTGGTAAGCATAAGTATGTTAAAATGAGCATATATTATTTTAACATTCACAATTAATAAATTCATTAACTTTGTTAGAAGCCCTCTATTAAGGCAAAAAAGTTATGGCAACTCGAAATTATGAAGGTAAAAAATTTGATGCGAACGAGGTCAACAAAATTGTTGATGCGCTGACCATTGAAGAAGCCTTGCAAATCAATATCAACGATAAGCCGTTCACGGTATCGATGCGAACTCCTGGTGATGATGCCAGCTTAGTCCGTGGATTATTACATTCTGAGGGAATCATAAATGATGTTGCTTTTAATCCCGATGTTATCTTAAAAAAAGAAAATGAAAAAGGGATCGTTACCATAGTCAATCTGGACATCCCTGAAGACAAATTAGGTGAAGGATATTCAAATAGCAGAAGCCTATTATCGGTGTCATCATGCGGCGTCTGTGGAAAAACAGAGCTTAGTGATTTGACCTTTATGGGAAAAACCATTGATGAGAACGATAAGTTAGATATGTCACTATTACCTGGGATGTTCGATAAAATGAACAGCTATCAACATGATTTTAACAAATCTGGAGGCACGCATGCCGCGGCTGCCTTCGACCTTAAAGGAAATATGCTTTGTTCAATGGAAGATATAGGACGGCATAATGCGGTTGATAAAGTAGTTGGAAAATTGATCAATGAAGGTAGGCTTGATGCTGCCAAATTAGTGACCGTAAGCGGAAGAATTTCATATGAGATCGTCATCAAATGTTTTAAAGCAAGTGTGCCTTTTTTGGCCGCCGTTTCAGCACCGTCATCTTTGGCAGTTGATTATGCCAAAGAACTCGGGATCACCTTAATGGCATTTTGTAGAGATCAAAGAGCCACATGTTACGCCAATGCATTTCGCACCAAATTAAATAAAACCAATACAAAAGCTAGTTAATATACAATGTCAGATAATTTAAGTGAATTATTAGGAAGAAAAGGAATTAAAGATAACCTCTTTAATAAACTAGGTGAATTGGCAAAACCCAAAGGTGCTCCTAATGACGAAGAACTGGCAAAACTGGCTGAGGAATTTTTGGTGGGTAAGGCAAATACCTATGGAACAGCGTCGTTCTATGATTTTTTAAAACCTGAAAATAAAGGTAAAAAAGTATATGTCTGTAACGGAACGGCCTGCCTATGCGCAGGCACTCAAAATGAGGTGATCGATACATT
>JABDMU010000029.1 GCA_013001285.1 Flavobacteriaceae bacterium | reverse complement strand
TATGGATGCCGTTACGCTCCATATATATATAAGGGGCCATATTAGGATCCCACTTACGGGTTAGGTGACCAAAGTGTACACCTGCTTCAAGTAAATCTTTTACTTCTACTTTTTCCATTTTGCAATAGTTTACGTTCTGTTGAATTAGCAATGCTTAAGTGGTCATTATAAAAAATTCGCCTTAAACATTTAGATGCTAAACTAAATCCTGCTTTTACGCTAGGACAACAATAACTAGTTTAAATTTTTGTTTTGAGTTGAAAGTGATTTCAACAAATATATTAACGTTTCGAGAATTGGAATTTTTTACGCGCTTTTTTCTGTCCGAATTTTTTACGCTCAACCATTCTTGGATCTCTTGTAAGTAAGCCTTCTGGCTTTAAAATGCTTCTGTTTTCAGGATCAAGTTCGCACATAGCACGCGAAAGTGCTAAACGAACAGCTTCTGCTTGACCAGTAGCACCTCCACCAAAAACATTTACATTAATATCAAAGTTCTTCTCATTGCCAGTCATAACTAGCGGTTGATTAACTTTATACTGTAATGTAGCCGTTGGGAAGTATGTACCTACATCTTTTTTATTCACGGTAATGTTTCCTTTTCCTTTTGAAACATATACACGAGCAACAGCCGTTTTTCTACGACCAATTTTGTGAATTACTTCCATTATTTAAATTCGTTTAAATTTATAGTTTTTGGCTTTTGAGCCTCATGTTTGTGCTCAGAGCCTACAACAACAGTTAGGTTACGAAATAATGCCGAACCTAATTTGTTTTTTGGCAACATGCCTTTAACAGACTTTTCTACCAATTTAGCCGGATCTTTTCCAAACAATTCTGTAGCAGTTAAACTGCGTTGACCACCTGGATATCCTGTGTGACGGATGTAAGATTTATCAGCCCACTTATTTCCAGATAAATTGATCTTTTCTGCATTGATAACAATTACGTTATCACCACAATCAACATGTGGTGTAAAGTTAGGCTTGTGTTTTCCTCTTAACAGTTTTGCAACCTGAGAAGCCATACGACCCAAGGTTTGTCCTTCAGCATCCACTAAAACCCACTCCTTATTAACAGTAGCTTTGTTAGCTGAAATTGTTTTGTAGCTTAATGTATCCACACTAAAATATTTTCATTATTAAACATTTCTCTCCTAAAAAGAGTTTGCAAATTTACGATTATATATTTGAATACCAAACACTGTAGTGTATTATTTTTACTGAAATTATTGAGGCTTGGGACTGTTAAAAAAGACTATTAGCGTTAATTTTTTATTAAATGCACTCTTGTTTTGTAACACTACTCTTAATTTAATGTCTTTAAATCAAAACCAATCCTAATGAAAGTAAAGCAGCCAACCCTTCTTTTCATTGTTTGTTTGTTGATACAGTCATCCTTTTCTCAAGAATCAGCAACCAAAATTTCAAAGCGTATTTATAATACCAAATCAGTTAAAAACCTAGACCCCATTGATCTTGATGGAATAATTAATGATGCCGCATGGGATGCTGTAGAATGGGCAGGCGATTTTATTGAATGGCGCCCAGACGAAAATACCGCACCAAGTCAAGACACAAAATTTAAAATAGTATATGACGATAAATTCCTTTATGTTGGAATTAGAGCATTTGATAAAGCACCAGATAGTATCGTAAAACGATTGGGCAGACGTGATTCCTTTGATGGAGATTGGGTGGAAATAAATATAGATAGCTATCATGATCTACGAACAGGATTTTCATTCACAGCTTCAGCTATGGGTGTCAAAGGAGATGAATTTATATCGAATAATGGTAACAATTGGGATGGTAGTTGGAACCCGATTTGGTATTTAAAATCTCAGATAGACGAACAAGGATGGAGTTGTGAAATGAAAATTCCCTTAAGCCAATTGCGATTTAATAAAGATCAAAATCAAGTTTGGGGCATACAAGTTCAGCGTCGGTTTTTTAGAAAAGAAGAACGCTCATTATGGCAACGTGTTCCTCAAGATGCTCCGGGCTGGGTGAGTGAAATGGGCGAACTGCATGGCTTGGTTGGCTTAACCCCTCAAAAACAATTAGAAATTCAACCATTTACAGTTTTGCAGTATGATACATTTCCTGTAGAAGAAGGCAATCCGTTTAGAGATGGGAGCGATTTCACACTAAATGGAGGATTAGATGCAAAAATTGGTGTCACTAATGACCTGACTTTAGACCTTACCATCAATCCTGATTTCGGACAAGTGGATGCTGATCCCGCCGCCATTACTCTGGATGGATTTGAAATTTTCTTTCAGGAACGCCGCCCCTTTTTCGTCGAAAATAAGAACATCTTTGATTATCGATTTGCGAACGGTCAAGACAATCTTTTCTTTTCAAGGCGAATCGGTCGAAGCCCTCAAGGATTTCCTAGTACTTCTGCCGGAGACTATGTTGATCAACCGCAAAACACAACCATCTTGGGTGCTGCTAAATTCTCTGGAAAAACAAAAAACGGATGGTCTATAGGTATTTTAGAAAGTTTGACTTCTAAAGAATATGCCGAGATTGACACAAATGGTGATAGGCGTGATGAAATTGTAGAACCGTTAACCAATTATTTTGTAAGCCGATTTCAAAAAGACCTAAATGAACGAAACACTTTTATCGGTGGGATATTTACTGCAACCAATAGATTGGATATGCCCGAATCATTAGAATTCTTAAGGGAAGCAGCCTATACAGGTGGATTGGATTTTAAGCATCAATGGAAGGAACGGAAGTTTTATGCAGAAGGGAATTTAGTCTTAAGTCATGTCACAGGAAGCGAAGAAGCTATTGAAGTAACTCAGCGCTCATTAACGCATTTGTTTCAACGTGTTGATGCAGGTCATGTTGAGGTTGACCCAACACGAACTTCTTTAACTGGAACCGGAGGAAAAATTGAAGCTGGTAAACAAGGAGGAGGTAATTGGCGTTATAATGCTGGATTTATCTGGCGTTCACCAGAATTAGAATTGAATGATATTGGCTTTTTGCGTCAAGCTGATGAAATAAGACAATTTGCCAATGTTCGCTGGCGGACTACTAAGGCAACAGGTAAGTTCAGACAAATAGCTGCTGGACTTTTTCAATTCTCAACATATGATTATGAAGGCAATTTTAATCGCATTCAATATGAATTTAATTTTAATGCCAATCTATTGAGTAATTGGTGGTTTGATTTCGGCGCTGCCCATAAACCACGAATTTATACCAATACTATTTTACAAGGTGGACCACGGTGGCGATTTTCACAAGAAAATTTCATGTATTCTTTTGTGGGTACCGATCAGCGCAAAAAATTAAGATCCAGTTTAGGCTTCGTCTATTCACAAGCCAAACAGAATAATTTCTCATTTTTAAGTATTCAAGGTGATGTCACCTATCAACCTACCGATGCTTTGCGTATTTCAATCAGTCCCGAATTAAATAGAAATCCAAATAAGACACAATACGTAACTCAAACTGATTTTAATGGCACACCACGCTATATATTAGGAACTATAGATAATGATTCCTTTAGTGCGGCTATCCGATTGAATTATACTATTAATCCGAATTTAACTGTACAATATTACGGGCAACCTTTTATTTTTAGAGCAACATACAACGATTTCAAATATGTGACCAATCCAATTGCCAATGACCTTAACGACAGATTCTACCAATATGGTAATAATGAGATTAGTTTTGACGAAAATTCTGGAGCGTATCTCATTGATGAAGATGGTGATTCTGTTACCGATTATGCTTTCGGAAACCCAGATTTCTCATTTGTACAATTCAGATCTAATCTCGTTGTTAGATGGGAATACATTCCAGGATCAGAATTGTTTTTTGTTTGGTCTCAAGGTGTTACCGGATTGGTTGATACAGATCTAGGATTACTTTCAGGTTTGGAAAATGGAATTTTTAACAAACAACCAGAAAACATCTTTTTGATTAAGGCGACTTATAGGTTTGTGCTCTAGTTATAAAGGCTTTTGAAACTATAGTTTTAAACGGATGTCCTAATTTTTAATGTACCGCTTCAGCTTCTTTAAAGTTTATATTAAAAGTTGATCGCTCACCTTTTGTATAGGTCACTTTCCCATTTAGTTGATCCGTTAAAATATAAATCAATTGAACTCCTAATGACCTGCTATTTTCAAGATCAAAGTCATCAGGAAGACCAGGACCATTATCAGCATAAATTAAATTGAAATGATCAGAATGCTGTTCAATAGTTATGTAGAGATGATTTTCTTTATCTGGTTTATAGGCATATTTATACGAATTGGTTATCAATTCATTAATAATTAAGCCCAATGAAGCCATGGTATCTGCATCAAATATCAATCCATCGGGGATGCTGATATGTTTTTGTGGATTTATGGTTTCGTTTCCAATGGTGCCTTCAACAAAATCTATGAGTTGTTGAATGTATTCGTGCGTATTTATGTCTTGAAGACTTTGGCTTCCGTATAATTTTTCATGTACTAAAGACATTGATTGAATTCTACTTTTACTTTGTTCAAGAGCAGCAATAATTTTAGGGTCATCATATTGGTCCTCTTCCATGGTCAAAAGACTGGCAATCATTTGCATATTATTTTTCACACGATGATGAATTTCTTTGATCAGTGTTTGAATCTTTAATAAATTGTCTTTTAACTTATTATTTTGGATTTCAATTTCGGAATTTGCCTTTCGGAGACCTCGATTTAACTCTCGATTTCTAACGTATTGAATCAAAGCTAAAAATGAAAACAATGAAAGTAAAGCATACCAAATGTAGGTTATTAGTGGAATACTTCGATCAATCTTTGGCGCTTGTTTATAGGCACTACCCACCTTCAAATTAATATTAAATACAGATAGATTCGAAAAAATAAATTTATCTTCTGGAACATTAAAGTTTTTATAATAAAGGCTGTCACGACTTGGGTTAAAAATTGGTGTCCCGTCATATACCGCTTCTCGTGTGAGATCAATACTGTCATTTATAACGAAACTATGAATAAACTCGTCTTTTGAGTTTGAGCTATAAAAGTAATCAAGTAAGTATTTTACATTTAAAACTGGTGCCACATAACCAATAACTTCTCCTGAATTATTTTTTGCCGAAAAGTTAAATGGTAATCCGGCCCATCCTTCTCTCAGATTGATGGGTTCAAAAAGACTAATTTCATCACTTGTCATTAATTGTGTTAATTTATCAATTTCAGTTTTTGGTCTAAAATCAGCCGCGTTTCGACCTATAAGCTTAGGGGCGTCCAGTTGGGTTGGAGAAATGACATATTTAAAGGTGTGATCTGGCTCTAAAAAATTCACCACAATGGAGTCATTGAAATTAAGATCCGCGATTAAGTCATTTAAAAATGATTGAATCTCAAGATCTGACGGAAACTCTGAAGTGTTTTTAATATAGCTACGAATTGAAGATATGAGAGCAGCATAAACATCAATTCCAGCTTGGGCCCTGAGTACGGCATCAGAATGCACTCTAACCAAACGATCTGAATATTCTTTTTTTCTGGAATTAGAATAATCAGTCAATAAAGACTGAACGACTATAAACCCAAGGGCAATTGCAAAAATTAGAATAATCTGGAATCGATATCTGATTACATTTTGCATCTTCTTAGGAAAATTAAGGCTTTCATATTAATTATGATTTAAGCATAAATTTAATTTTTTTATTTCTGCAAAACGTTATTGTAGGTGTGCATTTTTTTAATGCGCCTCCAACCAGTTTTCGCCAACGTCAATATCTACATCAAGAGGTACCTCAAGTGTATAGGCCGATTCCATTTCGGTTTTTACTAATTTTTTAATGTCTTCCAATTCTTTCTTATGTACATCAAAAACCAATTCATCATGGACCTGTAATAACATTTTAGTCGCATAGTTACCTGCTTCTAATTTTTTATGAATATTGATCATGGCAATTTTTATGATGTCGGCTGCACTACCTTGAATTGGCGCATTAATAGCATTACGCTCTGCAGCACCTCGAACCACGGCATTTCTCGAATTGATGTCTTTTAAATAGCGTCTTCTCCCAAGAACGGTTTGAACATAACCATTATCACGAGCAAAATCTACTTGCTCACTCATATAGCTTTTTAGTTTAGGGTAGGTAGCATAATAAGTGTCAATTAATTCCTTTGCTTCACTTCTAGACAGATCGGTCTGATTGCTTAAACCAAAGGCCGAAACTCCGTAAATGATACCAAAATTTACAGTTTTTGCATTGCCACGCTGTTCACGGGTGACTTCGTTTAAAGGGATATTGAATACCTTTGAGGCAGTAGATGCATGAATGTCTTCACCATTCTTAAAGGCATCTATCATATTATCTTCCATACTTAGGGCCGCAATAATTCTTAATTCAATTTGAGAATAATCCGCCGCGAGCAATAGGTAATTATCATCTCTTGGTACAAAGGCTTTCCTGACCTGTCGTCCGCGCTCAGTACGAATTGGGATATTTTGAAGATTAGGATTGTTACTGCTTAATCGACCAGTGGCAGCCACGGTCTGCATATAATCTGTATGGACTCTTCCTGTTTGTTCCAATACTTGATTAGGCAAAGCATCTACATAGGTGCTTTTCAGTTTTGCAAGTCCGCGATAGTCAAGAATATGTTTAATTATATCATGGTCTTTGGCTAAATAAGAAAGGATATCTTCGGAAGTAGCATATTGTCCTGTTTTGGTCTTTTTTGGCTTGTCAACCAATTTCATTTTATCAAATAAAACTTCACCAAGCTGTTTTGGGGAGGCTATGTTGAATTCTGTTCCAGCTTCCTTATATATTTTCATTTGAAGATCTTTAATATCATTGTCCAAATCTTCGGAAAGGCTATTTAAAAATGACTTGTCTAAATTGATGCCTTCCAATTCCATATCAGCTAATACTCGTAGTAATGGCACTTCTATTTCTTCAAAAAGTTTTTTGGTATTCGCTTCACCCAATTCTTTTTCAAAATGTTCTTTTAACTGAAGCGTAATATCAGCATCTTCTACGGCGTACTCTGTTTGTTTGTCCAGCGGAACATCACGCATCGACAATTGATTTTTACCCTTTTTTCCGATAAGTTCTTCGATAGATATTGGTGTATAATTTAGATAAGTTTCAGCCAGAACATCCATGTTATGTCGCATATCTGGATTGATAAGATAATGCGCCAACATGGTATCAAAGAGTTTTCCTTTGACCTCAACATTGTACTTTCTAAGCACCTTGATATCGTACTTTAAATTTTGACCAATTTTCTCGATATGTTCAGCTTCAAAAAATGGACGTAATGCTTCAATTAATTCCTGGGCATCTTCTTTTTTCGGAGGAAATGGGATATAGAATCCTTTACCAACTTCCCAGGAGAATGCAATTCCAACAAGTTCGGCAATAATGGGATCCAGTCCGGTAGTCTCGGTATCAAAACATACGCTGGATTGTTTCAAAAGATTTTGAATAAATAGTTTTTGAGATAGTTCAGTATCAACTAATTGATAAAAATGCGATGCCGATGCTGCCGTTCTACGCGAATAAGCATTTGATTCCTCCGTTTCAGCAGTCGAAGCTTCGCCTCCAAAAAGTGAAAATTGTCCAGCACCAGCGGTAGATGATTTTGCTGAGGTTGATTTCTTTGGGGTTTTGGGTTTAGAGGTTCCATTAGTTGAAGTATCAACTTCTTTAGAAAAGGTCTTCAAAAAATTATCGGTGAGGCGTCTAAATTCTAGGTCTTGAAAAATATGTTTGACACCTTCCATATCTGGTTCAGACAATTCAAAATCTTTTTCGTTGAATTCAACCGGAACATCAAGCATTATTCTTGCCAGCTTCTTGGAAAGCAATCCTATTTCGGCACTAGCCTCGACCTTTTCTTTCATTTTACCTTTAAGTTCATGGGTATTTGCCAACAACCCTTCCATACTGCCATACAAGGCGAGAAATTTTTTCGCAGTTTTGTCTCCTACACCTGGTAAACCAGGAATATTATCGACGGCATCACCCTTCATTCCAAGAAAATCGATGACTTGTTCTGGGCGTTCAACTTCAAAATTTGCCTGAACTTCGGGAATGCCCCAAGTTTCATAACCACCCCCAAAAACCGGTTTGTACATGAAAATATTTTCTGAAACCAACTGTGCAAAATCTTTATCTGGTGTAACCATAAAGGTTTGATAGCCTTGTTTTTCGGCTTTTTTGGCAAGAGTTCCAATAACGTCATCGGCTTCATAACCTTCTTTTACCAAAATGGGGATATGCATTGCCTTTAAAATATCATAAATATAGGGGACTGCTGTTTTTATAGCTTCCGGAGTTTCATCACGATTTGCTTTATAGTCTTCAAACATTTCAATACGATCTATACTGCCGCCTTTATCGAAACAAACCGCTAAATGATCAGGGCGTTCACGTTTGATCACATCCAATAATGAATTCATGAACCCCATGATTGCCGAAGTATCTACACCTTTCGAATTGATTCTTGGGTTTTTTATAAAAGCATAATAGCCTCTAAAGATCAAGGCATAGGCATCAACTAAAAAAAGGCGTTTTTGTTCAGACATGTTGTTTAATATTGAAGATCATAAAACTACGAAACTTATGGGTTGAATTGAAATGCAATTTGTATTTTTCCAAAGTAATTTTACAAAAATGAAAACTTACGGAATAGCGATTCATGGTGGTGCAGGAACTTTGGTAAAAGGCCTCATGACCCCTAAACTGGAATCGCAATACTTAAAGGCGCTAAAAAAGGCCAGAAATGAAGGTTATAAGATTCTCGAAAATGGAGGAAGTTCTGTTGATGCCGTTGAAAAAGCAGTGGTGCTTTTAGAAAACACGCCGCTATTTAATGCTGGAAAAGGATCGGTGTTTACGGCCGAAGGTACGCATGAAATGGACGCCGCCATCATGGATGGGACAACATTAAATGCAGGTGCAGTATCTTTAGTTACCGGAATCAAAAATCCTGTTGTATTGGCACGTGACGTCATGGATAATAGTTACCATGTGTTCCTCGCAGGTGAAGGTGCAATGCAATTTGCCAGAACTCAAGGACATATCTTAGAAACACCAGATTATTTTTATGATGAGGTGCGTTATCAACAATGGCAAGGCATCAAGGATAGCGAAACATTTCAACTAGATCATAGCGTAAAAAAGGACGGAAAATTCGGCACTGTCGGTGCTGTAGCCTGTGATCAAAATGGTCATGTTGCCGCGGCAACTTCTACTGGTGGTATGACCAATAAAAAATGGGGTCGCGTAGGAGATAGCCCAATGATCGGTGCAGGAAATTATGCCAATAACAAAACATGTGCTGTGAGTTGTACTGGAAGTGGTGAATTTTTTATAAGGGGAGTGGTTGCCTATGATGTGTCTTGTTTAATGGAATTTAAAGGAATGACCTTAAAGCAAGCGGCAGATGAGGTGATTCATAAGCGCATTTTGGAAATTAAAGGTGATGGTGGGTTGATTGCCATTGATGCCAACGGGAATATTTCAATGCCGTTTAATACCGAAGGGATGTACCGTGCTTCTCAATCTTCAAATGGTGAAAAAACGATTGGCATTTACAAGTAATCATCAAGATTATTTAGAGGGTTGGTTTTTTAATGACGGAAAAAAGTAAAAGATCAAACCCCAATATATTATCAAATTCAAAATAAATAGTAGTGTTCTTTCATAGTAAAAGATGAGGTACAATAGCATATCCAAGCCAAGTAAGGAAATATAGAATAACGGTGTGTAAAGAATGAGATCTTTTAAAGCCTTATGATTGGTTTGCTGTCCATCTTTTGTTTTTAATACCATCCAGTTATTCGATGATAAGTTGCCTTCCCATTTTATCTTTTGATCCCAGTCTAACCAGCTAAAAATTAATCGTAACAATTTTAAAGAACCTGACTTGAATTGAACAATCACTGCACCTTTAGGCCAATTTAAAAATGCGATCAAGAGAATGGCAAGGGATTGAAAAAAATGGCCGAATTTAAACGCAGTCATTGTAAATAATATGGTATGAAAAATGATTGCGATCCATACTCCAATATTTCGGGTGCGCTTAAAAATAAAAAGAACGCCTAAAATAAGTTCACTTGACATCGCTATCCATGACAGGAATATCGCAAAATAGCGTTCAGGAAACCATTGTGAAACCGTTAAATAAAAGGGGTTTTCTCGTGCTTCAAAAAGCCAAGTATGCATGAAAGAACCATCCCACCAATCAGGGTCAAGAAATTTATTCAATGATGCGCCTAAATAAACCAACGCAAGTTGATAGATAAGAAGTAAAGGGGGTTGTGTTCTATTTGAAAGCCCGGCAAGGATCAATGCACAACCACAAATAAATGTATGGTTATTGAATAAGGGTTTAGAGGCTACCAATCCAAGAATAACAATCGCACCTAAAATAAGAGCAGAGGTTCTTACCCAAATATTTAAAAATAAAGTTGTAGCAAATATACCAAACAATATTCGAAGCCCCCATTTAAATAAGCCAGGAGCCTGATTGAAAACATCTAAAAATTGAAAAAAAGGAATAAAGGGGTCTTCAATTTTAAAGAAAAAATGGTATGCTAAAAGTAGCAGTACCATAAGTTTTGACATCAACAAAACATTAGGCAACATGGCGGTGCCTTCAAACTGCAGCAATCTCCCTAAAGGAGATGATCTCATGGTTTTAAGGTCCATTTCTCTTCCGGGTTTCCGTTAACTGCAAAAATGATCTCAACCTGAGCATTGTCGTTTGCCCCATAAGTGCGTTCATATTGAGCGACTAGGGAAATGATATTATAAATAGAACGTTGTTCCCAGCCTTTCGATTTATAATTATAGCGTTGTTCTGCTTCTGTTGAACTTAATAATTTTCCATTGATAGTGGTCTGAATTTCATATTTGCTGTGAATGTCATAAGGTGCCCAGCAAAAAAAACGCTCAGGGATGAACCGCGCATAAACAATTAAGCCAACTTGAATAGCGAGAAATAATAATCCAACTTTAAATCGTGTGGTCATGATTTAGAATTCAAAAAAGGAAAATATTTGAATGCTTTTTAAATTCCAAAAATATTAGATGAAAGGAGCTTCTATTGGTAGCACATTAACTTTTCTATCTTTAATGTGAAAGGAGTCACTGTTAGAAAGCACATGTACAGTTAGATTTGTCATGGTCATGGGAGTTCCGTCATCAAGTAATTTTTCATTATTATGAGTAAGATTACTGCCATCAAAAATAATAACCATTCCAGATCCAATCACTGTACAATCGTTCCCGTTTTTAATGATCATTCCGGTGTCTTCGGCTAAACCAACTCCAATGAGTTCAGGATGTTTCGCAACAGCTTCGGCTTGTCTACCAAATCGACCGCGTCTAATAAAATGGGTGTCTATGATCAATTCATTTATCAAACCTAAACCTTTGTACATGGTCACTGCTCCTTTAACAAAGGCTTCAACTGCACTACCTCCTGCGATCATTTCTTGAGCCATGGCCATAGCTCCAGCGCTTGTACCTGCAATCACAAATCCTTCTTCATTCAAATAGCGATCCCTTAAAATTTCATGAATCACTGATCCACCAATTTTGTCAGTGATTTTAGACTGATTCCCACCTGAGAACATGACGCAATTCGCTTTTTTTATTAATTCGACAGTCTGCGATTTTTTTGAATCTTTTTTACTTCGAATATCTAGAATTGTTACATTTTTACAACCTAATTTTGAAAAAGCAGAAAGGTAATTTTCACCAACTTCATCGGGGATACTCGATGCCGTGGGAATGACAACAATATTAGCATTTGTCCCACCGGCTTCTTTAACGACATGATAGAGAATGCCTTCATCAATAAACTCTAAATGGTAAATTTCACTTTCTTCTAATCCTTTATCTTCATTCCCTCCAATTGGGATCAATGTTCCTTTTATGTCCTGCATTCTTAATAAATTATTGGGCAAAAATAAACTAAATTTTTAATAGAAAAATGTATATATTTATAATCTTTCACTCTTAATAACAACCAACATGAGAATAAGAGAAATTAATGCCATGAGAGGTCCTAATTATTGGTCTGTGCGTCGTCATAAACTAATTGTTATGGTACTTGACCTAGAAGAAATGGAGGAATTGCCCTCAAATAAAATTGACGGTTTTTATGATCGCTTAAAGACCATGTTTCCAAGTATGTATGAACATCGTTGTTCGATTGGGGAACCGGGAGGATTTTTTCAACGCGTGGAAGAAGGTACTTGGATGGGACATATTATTGAACATATTGCCTTGGAAATTCAAACATTGGCTGGTATGGATGTAGGATTTGGCCGAACTAGAGGTTATGGTGAAGATGGTGTCTATAATGTGGTTTTTGCCTATATGGAAGAAGCGGTGGGTCGTTATGCAGCAAAGGTATCAGTTCAAATTTGCCAAGCCTTGATCGATGGTGAAGATTACGATATGGCCGACGATATTCAAAAAATGCGTGAAATACGAGAATCTGAACGATTAGGGCCAAGTACGGGGTCAATTGTTGAAGAAGCCGAATCTCGTGGCATTCCATGGATCCGACTTAACAAATATTCACTTTGCCAATTAGGATATGGTGCCAATCAGAAACGAATACAAGCTACTGTAACTAGTGAAACAAGCAGTATTGGTGTTGAAATTGCATGTGATAAAGAAGATACAAAATACTTGCTGGAACAAGCAGAAGTTGAAGTGCCAAAAGGAGATATCATCCGACGTGAACGGAGCTTAGAAGAAGCTTGTAGATATGTTGGGTTTCCTTTGGTTATCAAACCTGTTGATGGGAATCATGGTCGTGGCATTACTGTCGATATTCAAAATTATGAAGAGGCTCTAGAGGCCTTCCATCATGCAAAGAATAGTTCTCGAAGTGGCGCTATCATTGTCGAAAAATACATTCAAGGTGAAGACTATAGATTATTGGTTATCAATCATGTTCTTGTGGCTGCGGCTCTACGTTCTCCAGCTCATGTTGTAGGGAATGGTAAGTCTACAGTTCAAGAATTGATAGATGAGGTTAATGATGATCCAAGACGTGGTTATGGCCACGAGAATGTACTGACACAGATCACAGTAAATGAGTTAACACAAACAATAATTGAAGCTGCTGGTTATACTGTAGATTCCGTGATCCCAGATGGCGAACGTCTTATTCTGAAGGATACCGCAAATTTGAGTACTGGTGGTACGGCAGAGGATGTCACCGATATTGTACATCCGGCAAATGTCTCCATGGTTGAGCGCATCTCAAAGATCATAGACCTGGATATTTGTGGTATTGATATTATGACTACCGATATCAGTAAACCATTATCTGAAACTGGAGGTGCTGTCCTTGAGGTAAATGCAGGACCTGGATTTAGAATGCATCTGGCACCAACATCTGGACTGCCTCGGAATGTTGCAGCCCCGGTTATTGATAAATTATTTCCAAAAAAAGGCGATACAGGACGTATTCCAATTGTCGCTATTTCAGGTACAAATGGAAAAACAACAACGACACGATTGATCGCACATATTGCAAAAATGAAGGGTTATCGTGTTGGATATACGACCAGTGATGGCGTATATATTCAGAACAGATTACTCATGTCTGGTGATTGCACTGGACCTGCAAGTACCGAATTCGTACTTAAGGATCCAACCGTAAATTTTGCAGTTTTAGAATGTGCAAGAGGAGGCCTATTACGAGCAGGACTCGGCTTTAAAAAATGTGATGTAGCCGTGGTAACCAATGTTGCTTCAGATCATTTAGGATTAAAGGGAATTCATACCATTGAACAATTGGCTAAAGTAAAAGGCGTTGTGCCTGAAACTGTTTTGCCAGAAGGATATGCTATTTTAAATGCTGACGATGATCTTGTATATGACATGCGCCGTACAGTAGAATGCAATGTGGCCTTGTTTTCAATGGATGAAGAAAATCCGCGAATAAAAGCACTCCAACGCTTGAATGGAATTACCGCTGTTTATGAAAATGGATATGTCACAATTTGTCGAGGCCAATGGAAAATGCGAATAATGAAAGCCGAAAACATCCCATTAACTTTTGGCGGAAAGGCATCGTTTATGATTCAAAATGTTTTAGGTGCGATCTTAGCTGCCCATGTTCAAGGGATAAGCATTGAAGATATGAAAGCGGCGTTGGAAACCTTTATTCCTTCAGCTTCTCAAACACCCGGAAGGCTAAACTTATTCGAATTCAAAGATTTCTCAATACTCTTAGATTATGCACATAACCCAGCTGGCATGCGAGCACTACAAAAATTTACAAATGAATTAGAAGCAACTGTGAAAGTTGGAATCATAGCAGGAATTGGAGATAGGCGTGTTGAAGATAATAACGAAATGGGAAGCATTGCAGCCGAAATGTTTGATGAGATTATAATTCGTCAAGACAAGCGATTACGAGGTAAGTCAGAAGAAGAACTGATCAAGATGTTAAATGATGGCATAAAAATGAAGGACCCAAACAAAAAAACGACCATAATTCCTTCAGAGAAAGAGGCCATTACTTTTGCAGTAAAAAATGCAGTAAAGGGTTCGCTTATCATATTATGTAGTGATGTTGTTCCGGATGCTCTTGAACTCGTGAAAAGTTTAAAGGAAAAAGACGCCAAAGGCGAGCTTGAATTGATATAAAAATAAAGAGCCACGAATTAAATGTGGCTCTTTAAAATAATTAAGAAGTGAGTAATCTTAACTTATTTCGGTTGTTTTTCGTTTCATTTGAAGGCTCTTTATATAGGCCTTTATGCTAATTAACTCATTGCTTTTAATAAAGTTAATTGACTTATTTTGATCAATAGGATCTGGACTAATTGGCTCTACTTTACGGTAGGAGATAATTTCAGTATTCAATTCTAAGATCACTGGGTTTGATTCTAAATCATATACAATAACAGACGCCACATTTTCACGCGAATTCAATTCGGTAGCATCTATATCATTTTGTGATACAGATAACAACGGAAATGTAAATAAAGCTATTATTAAAATCATCTTTTTCATGACCATAAACTTGTTACGTAGGTTATTATTCTGATAACTAAAAAAGGCTTATTAAGCTTTAATCATGAATTTTTTTGTTTAAATGCGTTAAAATATAGATAAGACGGGCTTTTTGGTCTAAAATCACGATGAAAAACAGAAGAATATTGTGTTTGTTCTATTAAAAAAAAGAGGAATTACACTAAAAAATGGGCATTATCAGCCCTTTTTTTAATGTTCAGAGCAGGGTGTTAAGACTTATTAAAATATTCTGATTGAATATTTTCATTGTTTCCAGCTTGATATTTAGTCATACTAAAGTATTGATGAATGGCAAAATAACCAGTTTCTCCTTTTTTATTGATGGCGATATAACCCACTTGAAAATTCTTGTAATCACTATTTGGTTTACTTACTATTCTACTAATGGCTTCTTCGCAGGCCTCTTGAGGCGTTTTACCTTGACGCATCAGTTCAACAACCAGAAAACTCCCAACAGTTTTTACCACTTCTTCACCTAAGCCAGTTGCTACAGCGGCACCAACTTCATTATCTACGAATAATCCTGAACCTATTATGGGTGAATCTCCTACGCGACCTGCCATCTTATAGGCTAATCCGCTCGTGGTACATGCTCCTGAGATATCACCATTTTTATCAATAGCTAACATGCCTATAGTATCGTGATTTTCAATATTGATTATGGGTTTGTACTCCGATTTCACCTGCCAATCTTCCCATGCTTTTTTGGAGGCTTCAGTAAGCAAGTTTTCTTTTTGAAAACCCTGATCATACGCAAATTGTTCAGCGCCTTTTCCGGCTAACATAACATGAGGCGTTTCTTCCATAACTTTTCTTGCCACTGAAACGGCATGGGTGATATTCTGTAAATAAACAACAGAACCACAATTGCCTTCTTTGTTCATTATACAAGCATCTAAAGTTACCTTGCCATCTCGATCAGGTAAGCCACCTTTACCAACCGATTGTCCCTTTTCATTAGCTTCTTCGATCATACATCCCTGTTCAACTGCATCCAAGGCAGTGCCACCTGATTGCAAGACTTCCCAAGCTTTTGCCGTTGCATTTTTCACATCCCAAGTTGCTATAACCAATGGTAAGGTACCTTTTTGTACTGCATCTTCTGAAATTGGAGTTATAGCTTCTTTTTTTGATTCAGCGCAACTAGCTAATGCGCTGCCAACAGCGATGCCAACACCTGTTAACGATGCATTTTTTATAAAGTTTCGTCGTTTCATAAAATGATTTTTTTATAAGCGTTTCTATAGCCATACCATAGTATATACCCATAGCATAAAATAATAAAAAACAGGGCCGTTTTAAATCCGATTTGATCTGTTATATAACCATACATTGGGGGAATTAAGGCGCCACCAACAATGGCTGTACAAAGCAATCCAGATCCTTTTGGTTTGAGTTGTCCAATGCCATCAATTGCTAAGGTAAAAATGGTTGGAAACATGATAGAATTGAACAAACCAACTGCTAAGATACTCCACATCGAAACAAGGCCAGTAGTACTGATGGAAATCAAAATCAAAATGATGGCGATGGTTGCAAATATTCCTAATACTTTTCCAGGTTTCATGATCCTTGTAAGATAGGAACCAATAAACCGTCCGATCATAGCGCCAGACCAGTAAAAAGTAACAAAGACACCTACAATAGCCTTATTATCATTTTCAGTAATTCCGGAGTTCAATATGCTTTCGGCGATAGATTTCATGACACTATTTTCTTTGATCACATCAACAAGGTTCATGTCTAAAAAATAGTTGACCAAATAGCTTCCAATAGCAACTTCAGCACCAACATAAAAGAAAATTCCGAGAACGCCCAGCATTAAATTTTTGTTCTTAAAGGCATCACTATAGGTGCCAGTTGAAGTTTCACTTATGAGTTTTGGAAGTTTCGCAAAAAGAAAAATTCCCGCAATCAAGGCAATAAAAATGGCCAATCCAATAAACGGTTTTTGGACTGCCGCCGCTTCAGAAGCCAAATAAGATTCCTTAGCAACATCTGTCAATGAGGCTATTTCATCTTCGGTTTTAATAGTATCACTCAATATAAATAATGCGCCTATAGCTGGTGCAATTGCTGTCCCCAAGGAATTAAATGCTTGCGATAAATTTAAGCGACTTGAAGCGCCTTCCTCACTTCCTAAAACAGCAACAAAAGGATTTGCTGCAACTTGTAAAATGGTCATACCGCCAGCGAGAATAAAATAAGCCAGCATAAAAACCCCAAAAATGCGATATGAGGCTGCCGGATAGAATAATAAACACCCCGTTGCCATTGTGAGCAAGCCTAATAGAATACCTTTTTTATACCCAATTTTTGATAAAATATAACTGGCAGGAATTGAAAGTAAAAAATATGCTCCAAAAAAAGCAAATTGTACCATACCTGCCTGAAAATAGCTCAATGTAAATAATTCACGGAGTCGCGGAATCAAACTATCTACTAAAACGGTTATAAAGCCCCAGAGAAAAAAGAGAACGGTTAACAGAATAAACGATGAGCGATAGGATTGTTGATTCATATTTAGTTTTTATCGAGTTCTTGTCCGAATTGTATGCGATACCCATTGCAATCGAAAATAGCAAACTCACGCATCCCATAAGCGAAATTTTCAATGGGATAACATATGGTCACTTTGTCTTTTAAAATTTGCCAGATCACATCAATATCATCGGTATAAATGTACAGACTTCCGGTTAACATGGTATGTGGATATTCTTCTTTATTGAATCGTGCAGAAAACATAACAGAAATGTCATCCTTTTGAATAACAGCCCAGGAATTACCATCTCTTCCAACACATTTAAAATCTAATGTGGATTCATAAAACGCAATAGTTTCATTCATATTTTCAACTTCCAACATGGGTATTAAATAATTAAATGCCATAGCTTAATTTATTCTGATTTCATCAACAAATATCCAACTCCGCCCATCATGCTCATATCCCAGATGCCACACTGGTAGGACGCCTAATTTTTTTGCAATGATCTTTATATAACGGCCATTTGTAGGATCTTGCTTAAATGAAATGGTTTTAATTTCTGAATTTTCAGACTGCAAGGTTGAATTAATGAGCACTTTCTCAGAGAGTTTAAAATTTATACCATCCGTTGAGACAAAACAGCTAACTTCGGTTGGATAAAAGATCCAAGATCTTTGGTCTTGTAAAAAGTTTACCGAAACATTTGAAATTGGTTTTATTGAACCAAGATCGATAGTCGCGATGAGATCTTCATCCCAATAGCCTTGCCAAGTACCTGTTCTGAAATCCAGTGTGCCAAGAATGCCATCTATTAGTGCATCATTACCGCCTGCATTATATTGGTTAGCATATTCAGTTTCAAGGGTGATACTAATGTTAGGATCGATCTTATAAAATTGCGTCGTCATAGTGGCACTTTTTACTCCATTTTTTTCAGAATAAACAGATAACTCCAATGGCTCCTTGATCTTAATTGGCTCTTGATATTGTTTAAATTCCTGATCATTCAATTGATAAAAAATTAATGCCTCTTTGTCACTGTTTTTTAATACAACTTCTGTTTCACCTTTAAACGCCACCTGACCTTCAGCAATATATGGCATAGGCACAATAAGTTGCTCATCTATTGAAGAAATAGGTTCGCTACCCTCGCGACTTCCCCAGATTGCCGGATTATCGGTCATATAAAAGTCTAAGACGCCACCGTTCATTATATCCTCATGGGTAATAAATGTGCTTTCTAATTTACTGTTGTTAAGTCGAGCGCTCTCAATATAAATATGAGTACTACTTAAATTATGAGCATTAATGGTGAATTGCTTTCCGCTTTCAAGATTGATGGTTGCTTTTTTAAACAAAGGTGTGCCAATTATATAGTCATTTGATCCTGGTGTAACCGGATAAAACCCTAAAGAACTAAACACGTACCAAGCACTCATTTGGCCACAGTCTTCATTTCCCGAAATCCCATCAGGCGCATTTTGATAAAGTTCTGTCAATATTTTATGAACTTTCTCCATCGTTTTATCAGGTCTACCAGCATAATTATAAAGGTATGCCATATGATGACTTGGTTCGTTGCCATGAGCGTATTGCCCTATTAATCCCGTGATATCAGCCTGATCTCTTCCTGAGGTTTCTGCTTCTGCAGTAAATAACTTATCTAAATGCGCTATCAACTGTTTTTTGCCTCCTAATAAATTCATAAAACCAGAAACATCTTGAGGAACGTAATAACTGTATTGCCAAGCATTAGCTTCGGTATAATTAAAATTGACCTCATAAGGATCAAAAGGTGAAAACCAGGTATTTCGAAATCTGCCTCTCATGAATTGCGTCTCAGGATCGAAAACATTCTTATAGTTCTGGGCGCGTTGTAAATAATATTTATAATCATCACTTTTTCCTAGAGATTTAGCCATTTGAGCAATGGTCCAATCGTCATAGGCATATTCTAAGGTTTTAGATACCGATTCGCTTTCCTCCTCAACAGGAATAAACCCGTATTTTTTATAGGATTCCAGACCCAATTTATTTTGTGAAGCACTATGTTTCATGGCTTCAAATGCTTTCTCAACATCATAATTTTTAATGCCTTTTAAATAGGCATCTGCAATTACTGGAACGGCATGATAACCGATCATACAACCTGTATAATTTGCAGAAAGATCCCAAATTGGCATGATACCTCCTTCTTGATATTTTGAAATGAAGGTCTTAATGAAATCATTGGTTCGTTCTTGTTCAATAATTGTGTAAAGTGGATGAGCCGCTCTGTAGGTGTCCCAAAGAGAGAAAACAGTGTAATAATCAAATGCAGTTGTTTGGTGAATATTGAGATCCATTCCACGATATTTGCCATCCACATCTTGATAAAGATTAGGAGCAAGCATGGTATGGTAAAGCGCAGTATAGAAATTAGTTTTATAATCTAAATTATCACTCTCAATTATTATCTTTTCTAGTTGTTTTTCCCAAAGATCTTGAGCTTCCTTTTTTACCTGTTCAAATGATTTATCCGCAATTTCTGCTTCGAGATTCTTTTTGGCTCCTGCCACATCAACCGCAGAGATACCAATTTTAATATAAACAGGTTCGTTATTGGGATTAATAAAAGTTAAGGCTGTTTTTCTACCCCCTGGCATGCCATATTTGGGAGGCGACTGCAACATGTCGGTAAATGGATGAGATGTTTTGAAATAGAAAAATAAGCGTTGGTCGGTTGCCCAAGCATCCGAAAAGCGATACCCTTGAATTTCAGTATCAGAGATCTTTTCAATTTTTGCATCCAACACTTTATCACGATGAATTAGATCTAATATAACCACTTGATTTTCTGCCGATGGGAATTGATATTTATGCATTCCACTTCTTTTAGAAACGGTCAATTCTACATCGATATTGGTTGAATCTAAGTGCACTTTATAAAACCCAGGTTCGGCAATTTCATTATCATGCGAAAAATGATCGCGATATCCTTTTTTGCCATCGGAACCGTTGTTAAAAACGATCTCATTTGTTGGCATTAATAATATGTCACCATAGTCAGAAACCCCAGTTCCACTTAAATGTGTGTGTGAAAATCCATAGATGTAGTCATCGCTATAATGGTAGCCTGAGCATCCATCCCAACCATCTAGTCGTGTATCAGGACTCAATTGCATCATACCAAATGGCATTGTTGCTCCTGGATAAGTATGACCGTGACCTCCGGTTCCTATAAACGGATTGACATAGGAGATTAATTGCTGGTCTTTTTGGGCAGGGGTTTTATCGGTTGAACTCAAACATCCCGATACAGAAATAATAATAAGAAAAATGAAGAATGGATATAATTTCATTAAAAATAGATTCCTAACTTTAAAGCATCTAATATACTAAAATGCCTATCAAGAAAATAGTTGGTCTTACCCTTTTTATACAGTTGTTATTTTGCTGTCAAAAGACCAACGATGTTCGCTTAAATTCTTATGTTATTCCATTGCCACAAAGTCAAATTCTTAATGAAGGACAATTTAAATTGGATGGTTCTACCACGATCAATTTTCCTGATGAATTTAATATTTCTGGCAATTTTTTGAAAAATTTTATTGCTAAAGGAAGCGTATTAAAGAATGAAGATAATGCCAATATTGAGTTTATTCTTGACCCCAACATAAAAAATTCGGAAGGCTATTCTTTAGAGATCACAGCAAATAAAATAAAAATAAAGGCAACAAGTGATCAAGGCGCTTTTTATGCAGTACAAACGTTAAGACAATTAATGCCTTCAGATTTAGAAAAGGGAGGCGCTAATGTCGAACCTATAAAAATTCCGTGTCAGATCATCGAAGATTATCCTCGATTCAAATATCGTGGAATGCATCTGGATGTAGGACGGCATATGTATTCAGTTGCGTTCATTAAAAAATACATAGATGCTTTGGCCATGCTGAAAATGAACACGTTTCACTGGCATCTTACCGAGGATCAAGGCTGGCGGATAGAAATCAAAACATATCCGAAACTCAACGAGATCGCTGCATTCCGAAATGAAACCCTGATCGGACATTACAGTGATCAGCCTCATCAATTTGATGGCCAACGTTATGGAGGCTATTATTCTCAAGAAGAAGTAAAAGAAATTGTTGCTTATGCATTGAAGCGACATGTAACAATCATTCCCGAGATTGAAATGCCTGGCCATTCGCAAGCCGCAATTTCAGCCTATCCAGAATTAGGGTGTACAGGTAGACAAGTGGATGTGGCTACAAAATGGGGTGTTTTTGAACATATTTATTGCAGTAAAGAACAAACTTTCGAATTTTTAGAAGCTGTTCTTGACGAAGTTATTGCTTTGTTTCCAAGTGAGTACATTCATATTGGAGGAGACGAAGCACCAAAAACAAATTGGAAGGCTTGTTCTGAATGTCAAAAAAGGATTCGATCAGAAGGGCTTAAAGATGAACATGAACTGCAAAACTATTTCATTTCTAGAATCGAGTCTTATTTAAATAGTAAAGGCAGACAAATAATTGGGTGGGACGAAATTTTGGAAGGCGGGTTAGCGCCGAATGCCACAGTCATGTCATGGCGTGGCATGAATGGTGCAATTGAAGCTGCGAAAAAAAAGCATCAGGTTATTATGACACCCACTTCACATTGTTATTTCGATTATTACCAATCTGATAATGAAAATGAACCTCTTGCTATAGGTGGATTTCTTCCGCTAGAAAAAGTATATCATTTCAATCCGATTCCTGAAGAATTAAATCAGGAGGAATCGAAATACGTTTTAGGAGCACAGGGAAATATTTGGACAGAATACATGCCTACCGATGCTAAAGTTGAATACATGGCCTTCCCAAGAATATTGGCTATGTGTGAGGTGCTCTGGTCTAATGAAGATCAGAAAAATTACAGTCATTTCGTGGAAAGATTAGAAAATTTTCACGAACGATTAGAAGCATTGAATATTAATTATGCCAATCACTTATACGAAGTTGAGGGACATTTAGTTTCAACTCAAGACGGTGTATTTTATAAGTTGGAAACCTTAACAAAAAATAAGGACATACGGTTTTCAACTGATGGCACCGAACCCACTTTTGAATCTTCATTATATGATGAACAAATCTGGATCGATTCTGATACAGATATAAGAGCAGCAGTTTTCAAAAAAGAAAAAAAATTAGGAGCAACATTTGAACAGAACATCAATTTTCATAAAGCTGTTGGTCAAAAAATTAAATTAAACGTAGAACCGCACAGTGCCTATTCAGGAAGTGGAAAAAACGGACTTATTAATGGGATTGTTGGAAGTGATAATCGTTATGGTGATAAAGAATGGCTAGGATTTTGGGGCGATGATTTAAGGATCACTATTGATTTTGAAGACGATATTGAGGTCACTAGTATAAAGACGCGATTCCATAACGGACAAGGACAATGGATCTATGCACCAAAGGAAATAATTATTGAATTTATTACTGAAGACCAAGTCATATCTAAATTAATTAAAATTAATGCTGGAGAATCAATTATTGCCAATATCAATGAAGAATTTGAAAAGATTCGTGCTAAGACGATAATTTTTAAAATCCCTAATTTTGGAATTATCCCAGAAAAAAGACAAGGTGCTGGCAATAAAGCATGGACCTTTATTGACGAAATTAGTATCAATTAAATATGATCTTAGAAGTTTGTGCAAATTCATATCAATCGGCTATTGCAGCTCAAAATGCTGGAGCGCATCGTATTGAACTTTGTGTCGATCTTGAAGTTGGTGGTCTAACACCATCCTTTGGATTGATAAAAAAGGTTTTGGCTGATCTTAACATTCCTGTTTTTGTGCTCATTCGGCCTCGACCAGGCAATTTTACATATTCAGATGACGAATTTGAAATGATGACATCAGATCTCTTATTGGCAAAAGAAATGGGATGTGCTGGTATTGTATCTGGATCAGTAACTCAAGATTATGCTGTGCATATTGAACAAACAAAAGCTTTGATAGAAATGTCTCTTCCTTTACCGTTTACATTTCATCGCGCTTTCGATCTTCTTACTGATCCCAAAAAAGCCGTAATCGATTTGATTGACTTGGGAGCCGATAGATTATTAAGCTCTGGACAAGAATATTATGCCTACAAGGGTCTTGATTTATTAAAGGAGCTAAGAGTGATTGCAAATAACAAAATAGAGATCATGCCTGGTGGCGGCATCAATCCATCTAACGCAATAAAATTTAAAGAGGCTGGATTTAATGAGATTCATGCTGCGGCGCTCTGTAAAATAGGCGAATGTGTTTCTAAAGATGGAAAATTATTTGAAGATGATGAAATGCGATATTCCGATGAGAAAATAATAAGAGGTATCCTAGATGCAATAAAAGATGAGGCCTAAAATTGTATTATTTCTGTTTGTATTGATTTTTGGCTGTAAGGAAAAGTTTGACACTCCAGAAAAAATAATCATAAATAGTTCTTGGCAATTTAAAATGTTAGGTGATTCGGTTTGGATCCCAGCGGAGGTTCCAGGAAATGTTATCTCAGACCTTCTAGAAAACGAAGTGATTACAGATCCTTTTATTGGAGATAATGAAAAAAATGTACAATGGGTTTTCGAAAAAGACTGGGTGTATAAAACTCAATTTTCATGTTCCGAAGCGCTACTTGATAAGCAGCATATTGAACTGACCTTTGATGGTCTTGACACATATGCTGAGGTTTTTTTAAATGACAGTCTTATTTTAAATACCAATAACGCATTTCGATCCTATAGTATTCCGGTAAAACCATTGTTGAAGTCCAAAAACGATCTCAAAATAGTGTTTGAAAACACAGGTATTCATGAAGAAAGAGCAAAGGCAAAATTACCATATGCCTTGCCTGAAGGGAATCGTATTTTTACAAGAAAAGCCCAATTTCAATATGGCTGGGATTGGGGACCGAAACTTAATACGAGTGGCATATGGCGGCCGGTAAGCTTATTAGGTTGGAATGATGCAAAGATCAGAGATGTTTATATTCAACAAAACACCTTAGAGTCTAACGAAGCTAAATTAAAAGCCCATGTTGCTGTTGCAGCTGAACATCTTGAAAACAAGTATTTAGATATTTTAGTCAACGACACCATAAATTCCACTCATCAATTAAACACTACCGGAAGCTATGAATTCACAATAAACAATCCGAAACTATGGTGGCCCCATAATCTTGGTGATCCCTACCAATATGAACTAAAATTTATCCTTCGTTATAAAAAGACAATACTGGATACCCTTAAGTTTAAAAAAGGATTGAGATCAATTGATTTGGTCACTGAAAAAGACAGTCTTGGAGAATCTTTTTATTTTAAAGTGAATGATGTTCCTGTATATGTAAAAGGTGCGAATTATATTCCTCAAAATAGCTTGCAAAATAAAGTTAAAAAGGAGGATTACAATCAATTGCTAGAGGATGTTGTTGAGGCCAATATGAATATGCTTCGAGTTTGGGGTGGTGGTATTTATGAGAATTCGATTTTTTATGATCTGTGTGATGAGAAGGGCATATTAATTTGGCAAGATTTCATGTTTGCTTGTGCTATGTATCCTGGTGATGAAGAATTCTTAACAAATGTTAGGTTGGAAGCCGAATATAATGTCAAACGATTACGAAAACATGCATCGATCGCTTTATGGTGTGGCAATAATGAAAACTCTGAAGGCTGGCACCGATGGGGATGGCAAGCTAACAGAAGTGATGAAGAAAAAGTTGAAATCTGGAAGAACTATTTAAAGGTATTCGATTCAATTCTGCCAAATACAGTTGCCAATTTAACGGATACTGATTATTGGGAAAGTTCACCGAAGTATGGCCGTGGAAATCCTAAATATAAATTTGAAGGCGATGCTCACGATTGGTGGATTTGGCATGATGGCTATCCATTTGAACATCTTGAAAAAAATGTGCCACGATTTATGAGTGAATTCGGATTTCAGTCATTCCCGAGTAAGGAGACTATTTCCTATATGAATCAATTAGACACTTTAGATATTTCGACTAATGGATTTAAAAATCATCAAAAACATTCACGCGGTTTTCAAATTATAGAAGCATATATGCAACGGGATTTTCCACTGTCGAAGAATCCAGAAGATTATATTTATTTAAGTCAATTGTTACAAGCTTATGGGATCGGCAAAGGCATTGAAGCGCATCGAAGAGCAAGACCATACAATATGGGAACATTATATTGGCAACTTAATGATTGTTGGCCTGCCGTTTCATGGTCAAGTATCGATTTTTTAGGTAATTGGAAGGCTCTGCATTATAAAGCAAAACGATCATTTAAGAACATATTGATCTCTTCAGAACTTTCGGAAGATAATTTATCGACCTTCATTGTTAATGATGAGTTAAGAGATGATCAAGGTATGCTCACCTTAACGATTCAGGATTTTTATGGAAAGATCATACATGAAGAATCAAAAGAGGTCACAGCTCAGGCAGGAACTTCGCGAAGGGTACATAGCCTTGATTTGAAAGAACTAAAAATCAACCCAAATAAACATATGGTTGTGGCTAGTTTCAATTCCGAAACATCAATATTCTATTTAGCAAAACCAAAAGATTTGATTTTACCCACAGCCACAATTGTGCAGAAAATCGTAAAAGTAGACAATGGTTTTGAGATTCATTTAAAATCCAACGTGTTTCAAAAAGATGTCTTTTTAAGCACAAATGTTCATGGTAAATTCAGTGACAACTTCTTTGATCTGTTACCCAATGAGGCCAAGATTGTACATTTTAAATCAAAATCGACTCAGATTGATGCATTGAAAATTAAAACGTTTAACAATTTAATAAGATAGTCAGATTTCTGATTTAATATCTTTGCGGGAAAAACTAGGCTATGCTGCGTTGGATTATCTTTCTATTAATCTTCATTGCAATTGACATTTACGCTTTCCAGGCTTTTAAAACAATAACAAAAAATGGCTTGGCACAATTTTCATATTGGGTCATGAGTCTAATTGTTCTTGGCAATTTTATTTTCATGTATTTCGGATTTAATCGAAGTGATGGTTTTTCTCAGGCACATGGCTATGCTTTTGCATTTTTAATCACACTTTTTCTTCCGAAGGCAATGCTGTTGGTTATGATGCTTGGAGAAGATGTGTTTAGATTATTTGAAGGAATTTTCAATAAATTTTCTGGAAGTACAACTACTAATGGAAGTATGTTTGAAGGGCGTCGAAAGTTTGTTTCACAAATTGCGCTGGGCATTGCTGCCATACCTTTTACGTCTTTTATCTACGGGATTTCTAAAGGCAAATACAATTTTAAGGTTTTGAATTACAATTTGTACTATGAAGATCTTCCTGATGCCTTTGATGGTTACAGAATTACACAAATTAGCGATATTCATTCAGGAAGTTTTGATAGTATCAAGAAGGTTGATTATGCTATTGATCTTATAAACCAACAAGAAAGCGATACTATTGTTTTTACAGGCGACATGGTTAATAACAAGGCAGAAGAAATGCATCCATATGTCGACATCTTTAAAAAGCTTAAAGCCAAAGATGGTATGTATTCAGTACTCGGAAATCATGATTATGGTGATTACTTGCGTTGGGAAACGGAGGAAGCTAAATCTTCAAATTTGAATGCGCTTAAGGACCTTCAAAAAGATATTGGCTTCGATTTACTTTTAAATGAACATCGATTCATTGAAAAAAATGGCGAGCGTATTGCTATTATTGGCGTTGAAAATTGGGGGAAAGGCGGTTTTAAAAAAGCTGGTGATCTTAATGCTGCAATAAGCAACATTGATAAAGATGATTTTAAGATCCTGTTAAGTCATGATCCATCGCATTGGGAAGCCGAAGTTGTTGATCATGATCTACATTATCATTTAACCCTAAGTGGACATACGCATGGCATGCAATTTGGAATTGAAATTCCAGGTATTTTTAAATGGAGTCCTGTAAAATGGCGCTATAAACAATGGGCTGGGATCTATGAAAAGTTTGGTCAATATATAAATGTGAACCGTGGCTTTGGATACTTGGCCTTTCCAGGCCGTGTGGGCATCTGGCCCGAAATTACCGTAATAGAATTGAAAAAAGGACTAAAACCTTCATAATTAACAGGAAATGTTATATTTGTATCAGGACATTTGACTTAAAACTTTAAACTATGTCAAAATTTGGAGAACTCATAGATGTTGAAATTCCAGTTTTGTTAGATTTTTTCACTGAATGGAGCGATGAGTCTGCCGCAATGCATGCAGTTTTAAGAGACGTAGCAGCGGCCTTAGGCGATAAAGCCAAAGTGATAAAAATTGATGTTGAAAAAAATAAGGAATTAGCCGAAGCACTACGCATTAAAGGGCTGCCAACATTGATCATTTATAAAAGCGGTGAAATGAAATGGCGCCAAAGTGGTGAACTCGATGCCAATACACTTATTGGATTGATCCAGGAATACGTCTAAACTTAAACCCTTCCTCCGAAAAATACTGCAACACCTTCGGAAGTGCATATCTTAAATTTGTAGCGGCCTTTAAACTGTCATGAAAAACTATGATATCGCCAGATTGCGAATTTTTTATTACATTTTCAGCACACTTTTCTTTAGAGATCGAAGCATCCCAATCAAGTGAAAGGATATTCCACATAATGACCCGATATCCTTTTTTTACTAGCGCTGCTGCTTGTTTTGGACGAATTTGACCATAAGGCGGTCGAAATAGCTTCGAATTTATATATTCAGATGCTTTACTTACGTTATCCAAATAATCCTGATGGGAGCTTTTCCAGCCCTTAATATGATTAAAAGTATGATTCCCAATTCCATGGCCTCCAGTCGATATTTTAGAAAATAAAGCTGGATGAGATTTCACATTTTTCCCTATGCAAAAAAACGTTGCTTTCGCATTATAGTCATCAAGTACCTTTAAGGTCCAATCCGTAATTTCTGGTGTTGGTCCGTCATCAAAAGTTAAATAGATGACTCTCTCTGAACTTGGAATATGCCAAACCAAATTAGGAAAAACATGTGTGAAAAGCGCAGGCATTTTTACTGGCACAAAATTCACAACTACGGATTTTGATCAGTATTGTCTTCCTCTAAGGCATCATCTGGCTCCTGACTTTGGGCCTCATTGAGATCATCAAGATCATCATCACCCATAAAATGACTAAATAATCTTAAATAACTATTGAATTTCTTCATCTCGGCTTCAACAAAATCGGAATCTTCCTCTTCCATGACCAGCACATCTACCAGACCTCTGTACCGTTCTATATCGATATATATTTCTTCAAATAACATCTCTTGATTGTCAATGGTTAATCCACTGTAATACGTCAGTGTTTCCTGATATTTTTCCGAAACATCTTTAAACAGTTTTCTTGCTTTATCAATAGCATTTACATCGTAATATGCAATGACATAAGGTTCTAATAATGTATAATATCCGAAAGTGTTTACCGGCATTTTCTCCATAGCAAGATCGGCGATTTCCTCAGCTTTTTCCAATTGGTCTTCATTGATTAATTTTTCAATGAGCCTAGCAAGGTTTCCGCGATATGTAATTCCATTTTTTCTACTTTCAACATCATGATATATGTCTTGACTTCCGCTATTTCCCCAATCCCAGGATTTCACCATTTCGTACATAAAGTCACTATCAACACGTCCCATGTCAAATGGATTTGCTTTGTCAACAGGTGTTTTTATCGGCACCAATTTATAACACATGCCATCTAGTTGCAGGTAATCTTTGAGCCAGATATAATCATCATCACCAAAGGCACCTCCTGTAAAGTATATAGGTCGTTCCCAATTATTATTTGCTAAAATGTCTAGCATGAGCAATCTATTTTTTATCAGCCCACCACCAGTAATTTTCATATAAAGTGTATCGACCATTTTGTCCGCATCTTTTTGTTTTACAATACCATTTTTTAGAGCATTGGCCTTATTCACTGGAACGCTAACAAATTCGGTTGGTAAATAATTATAATTTAAGGCTTGACGCGTAATTTGCTGTGTTTCTAACATTCCTGCTATATCAGCTTCAGTGTAACCTTCTTGCTTAAGAATGTATTTGTATTTCGTTTTAGGATTGTCACTAGTTACAAAATTCAAAAACTCATGTATATCTAAAGTATCCTGTGTGATCAATTCTTTCATGATATAATCTCGAGTGCCAAATCTGTACTTATCATGAGTTAGTTTTGACGGAACTGGCTCACTTTCATAAGCCTTCCGTTTCATCTGATCTATATACCAATCGGTTTGAAATAAACTTGTATTAACAACCCGAACATCGGTTCGTATGCCTTCAATTTCCTGCGCGTACCATAGAGGGAATGAATCATTGTCGCCAATAGAAAATAAAATAGCATTGGGTTGGCAAGATTCCAGGTATTTAATTGCCATGGCATGAGCGGTGCGTTTTCCTGATCTATCATGATCATCCCAATTATTTGAAGCCAATATTCCTGGAACCAGTAATAAACAAATTAAGGTAATTCCGGGTACGATCAACTTATGTTGAGTATACTTTTGAAGAGAATTATAAACGGCATACACACCAAAACCTATAAATAGTGCGAAAACATAAAATGAACCTACAACAGAATAATCGCGTTCTCGAGGTTCAAATGGTCTTACGTTCGTATAGAACTGAATCGCCATTCCGGTAAATAGGAAAAATACAATTAGCACCCAGAACCACTTTCGATTGACGTTAAATAGGAACATTAATCCAATTAATCCGAGGATCAAAGGTAGGAAGTAATACGTATTTCGAGCTTTGTTGTTAAGCACATCGCTTGGCAAGTTGTCTTGACTCATTCCAAGAACCATTTCATCTACCATGTTAATACCGCTCAACCAATTGCCATGCATGTCATATTTTCCTTGGATGTCATCTTGCCGACCAGTAAAATTCCACATAAAATAACGCCAATACATATAGCCAAATTGATATTCAAGCATATAAGCTATATTCTTACCAAAAGACGGTTTTTCAACATCAAGATATTGTCTGAATTGGGTTAGGAATTTGCTATAGTCGTCGTAATCGATCATTCCCTGTGCCATTTTCTGTTTGAATTCATTGACAACAGATCGCAGTTCATTTTGCATGCGGTATTCCTGTTTGATCTCAAAATCAAGAAAACCTGTAAATAACTTCACATAATTTTCGGCATGTTCTTCACTCCACATTCTAGGAAGTATTGAAGCATGATCGTTATTGTAGTTTGTTAAAGCACCTTTATAATCATTAACTATAACGTATTCTCCTTTTTCATAATCTTTCTCATATTTTGGTTTGTCATCAATGTATGGCTTATCGTCATCAAGTCCAGAGAATTGATTCGTGAATTGCGGGCCATAAAATAAATGTGTTTTCGGATATTGTTCCAGGTTATAGTAGGCCAAAAGTTCACGTGCACTTGAAGGGTCATTTTCATTAATAACAACATCGGCATTAGCTCGAATGGGTAACATTAACCATGAAGAAAAACCAATCAAGATAAACATGACGCATAGCAGTATTGTATTCGCAATTTTAAAATTCTTTTGACGCGTCTTTTTTAAGCCGAAATAAAACAAAGCAATAACAATTAGCCCACAAACCACAGTCCCTGAATGAAATGGTAATCCGAAGGTATTTACGATCGTAACTTCGGTCCAACTGAAAATACTCAATGTTGACGGCAGTAGTAGTTTAAAAATAAATGCGAGTATACCAACGACCACAAGATTGGCGATGATAAAATTCTTTACTGTAACGGTCTTGTAATTTTTAAAATAATAAATAAGTCCAATAGCTGGAATTGTTAACAATCCCATAAAGTGTACTCCAAAAGATAAGCCCACAATAAAGGAAATGAGGATGAGCCATTTATTAGCTCTTGGTTTGCCCATATCTTGCTCCCAGCGTAATCCTAAATAAAACATGACCGCCATTATGAGCGTGGCCATGGCATAGACCTCAGTTTCAACGGCATTAAACCAAAAAGAGTCAGTAAAAGTAAAGGCTAAACTACCAACCAAAGCTGAAGCTAAAATGGCTTCACCTTGATTCGGTTTAAATTCAGTGTTTAATTTGAGAAGACTACGTAAAAGCAGGGTAATGGACCAAAACATGAAGAGAATTGTAAAAGCGCTTGCCACAGCACTCATCATATTTAACATGAAACCAACCTGAGAAGGATCAGTGGCAAACAGAGAGAAAAAAGCACCCATCATTTGAAAAAATGGTGCTCCTGGGGGATGTCCTACTTGTAATTTGGCAGAGGTTAAAATATATTCTCCGGCATCCCAAAAACTCACCGTTGGTTCAACAGTTAAACTATAGGTGATCAAGGCAATTAAAAAAACTAACCAGCCCAAAATAGTGTTCCAACGACTAAATGTTTTAAATGTCATATATCATGAAGTATTTCTCGAGGCGAATTTAACAATAAATACATTATGCTTAAAGTTTTTAAGTAAACGTTAAGTAATTGCTCTTATTTTCTTTTAAAAATGTTTGTGCAACTAAAACTTTGTTCTAAATTTGCAACCGCATTACAGCAATGGCCTATGGTGTAACTGGCAACACGTCTGGTTTTGGTCCAGAAGAGTCTAGGTTCGAGCCCTAGTAGGCCAACAAAAAAGGAAATCCTGATCATGAAAAATGGTTGGGATTTTTCATTTAGAGCAATTCAAGATAGGGCGAGAAGTTTATGCTTAGCGCAGTCGAAGTAAGCCCAAGTATACCAACAAAAAAACCCAACATTTTAAATGTTGGGGTATTGATTTTCAAATTCTTGAAATTTATATTTTGAAGGTAATTACAGGACGTTTGGCATGATTAACGAGATCTTCACTAATGCTTCCATTAAAAAAATGAGCAATGCCTTGGCGGCCATGTGTACTTATACCAATGAGATCGGCATTGATGCTTTTTGAAAAATTTAATATGCCTTGTTCAACAGATTCATCGTTATAAATATTAACTGAATATTCATCATAATCAGTATCCTTTGTAAATTCTGAAATTCTTTTTTTGGCTTTCTCTGTAGTTGAAAAATTTGATGCCGTATTCACCATGACCAAGTGCATTTTGGCCTCAAATGATTTCGCAATTGAGACCGCTTGTTTATAGGTTTTCTTATTATCCTTTTTAAAATCGGAAGCAAAAACAAAATCATTCACTTGAAATTCCTGATGTGCATTTTTAATGACCAGAACAGGAATGTCTGAAGTTCTAACAACTTTTTCAGTGTTGGATCCAATAAACATTTCTTTAAATCCACTAGCACCATGAGATCCCATGACAATGAGATCAATATTTTTTGCTTTACATACATCTATAAGTGAAGTAAACGATTGTTGAAATTCAACAGTTTCATGAACAGTCACATCTTTTAAATAATCTTTGGCCATGACATCTTCAAAACGCTTATGAGCTAACTTCATAAAAAACATTGCTTCTGGAAGATCACTATGTGTACTCAGGGCATCAACCTGATGAAGAGGAATCTCAAGAAGATGTAATAAAAATATTTCAGCATCATGTTTTTTAGCTAATTGGGCAGCAACATGAAGCGCATTTTCAGCTTGTTCTGAAAAATCGGTAGGTACAAGTATTTTTTTCATTCTATAGGATTATGTTAGTTTCCCTAAAAATAACAATAAAATTTGAGTTTTAATAGCTTGTATAAATCAATATAAATATCGTATATTTGCAGCGCTGTAGGAAAAAGAATAATTGAGGGGACGAGAAGTCCCCTCTTTTTATACAAAAAAATGTTTGAGAAGAAAGTTAGGGAGTTGTTAGAGCAAAGTTTGGCCGAAAGAGAAGACTTGTTTTTAATTGACTTTAGTGTTTCAAATAACAATGCAATTAATATTGTAATTGACGGTGACCATGGCGTTGTAGTTGATGATTGCGTCTTTATCAGTCGAGGGATTGAACACAATTTAGATCGTGAAGAATTTGACTTTTCTTTAGAGGTGGCATCTGCTGGAGCAGCAACACCGCTAACTCATCTTAGACAATACAAAAAAAACATTGGTCGCACTTTGGAGGTTAAGACCAAGGATCAAAAAAAATATGAAGGACAACTAGTTGATGCTGATGAAAAGGCCATTACTTTAAATTGGAAAACAAGAGAACCTAAGCCTGTTGGAAAAGGTAAAGTAACGGTTTCAAAAGAAGCAAAACTAGATTACGAAACAATAGAAAAAGCAAAAGTTAAAATAAAATTTTAATCCGAGATAATTATGGAGAATCTTGCGTTAATCGATTCATTTTCAGAATTTAAAGATGATAAATTAATAGATCGTGTCACACTCATGGCCATTCTGGAGGACGTATTTAGAAATGCATTGAAAAAGAAATTTGGTGATGATGATAATTTCGATATCATTATAAATCCTGATAAAGGAGATTTAGAGATTTGGAGAAATAGAGTAGTGGTTGCTGATGGAGAGGTTGAAGAGCCAAATCAGGAAATTTCTTTAAGTGACGCCCGAAAAATTGAACCAGATTTTGAAGTTGGAGAAGATGTGTCTGAAGAAGTTAAGTTAATGGACCTTGGTCGTCGTGCTATTTTAGCACTGCGTCAGAATCTGATTTCAAAAATACATGAACATGATAACACCAACATCTATAAACAATTTAAGGATCTGGAAGGTGATATTTATTCTGCAGAAGTGCATCATATCCGTCATCGTGCTATCATTTTGTTAGATGACGATGGCAATGAAATTATTCTGCCAAAGGACAAACAAATCCCTTCAGATTTCTTTAGAAAAGGAGAGAATGTTCGTGGCATCATTGAGAGTGTTGAATTGAAAGGGAGCAAACCTTCGATCATAATGTCAAGAACAGCTCCAGAATTCCTTGAGAAATTATTCGAACAGGAGATCCCTGAAGTTTTTGATGGTCTGATTACAGTAAAAAATGTCGTGAGAATTCCTGGCGAAAAAGCTAAGGTGGCTGTTGATTCTTATGATGACAGAATAGACCCAGTAGGTGCTTGCGTTGGAATGAAAGGATCGAGAATTCATGGTATTGTACGTGAACTTGGAAATGAAAACATTGATGTGATCAATTATACCAACAATATTCAATTGTATATCTCAAGAGCCTTAAGTCCGGCTCGTGTGACGTCCATTAAATTAGATGAAGAAAATAAACGTGCTGAGGTCATGCTTAAACCGGAAGAAGTGAGTAAAGCCATTGGACGAGGCGGTCACAATATCAGGTTGGCAGGTAAACTTACAGGTTACGAAATTGATGTGTTTAGAGAAGGCGTCGAAGAAGATGTTGAACTGTCTGAATTTTCAGATGAGATCGAAGCTTGGATTATCGCAGAATTTTCTAAGGCTGGATTAGATACAGCAAAAAGTGTTCTTGAACAAGAAGTTGAAGACCTAGTGAAACGTACTGATCTTGAAGAAGAAACAATTTTAGATGTTATAAGAATTCTTAAAGAAGAATTCGAAGAATAAAAATATAATAAACTTCTAATTATAGTGATATCCAAAGGAAATACTATTTTTAGACAAAATTATAAGGAACCATTGGTTTCTATCGAAGATTTTTAAAGGCAATTTATGGCTGAAACAATTAGATTAAATAAAGTTTTACGGGAATTAAATATCTCTATCGATCGTGCTGTTGAATATTTAGAAAGCAAAGGCATTGAAATAGAAAAGCGTCCGACTACGAAAATTTCAGAAGAAGTTTATGAAATTCTATCTGATGAATTCCAAACTGATGCTAACAAAAAAGTGGCATCAAAAGTAGTTAGTGAAGCTAAATTAAAGGAGAAAGAAGCCTTGCGTTTAGCAAGAGAACGAGAGCTTGAAGAAAAACAACCTGCCGAAGTTAAAACCGTTGAAACTGAAGTAGTAAAAGCCAAGCAAACGCTTTCTGGTCCAAAACAAGTTGGGAAAATCGACCTTGATAAATCAAAAAAAACAACGACTAAGAAAGAAGTAACTAAGGAGAAGGTAAAACCTGTTAAGGAAGAATCAACGGTTTCGAAATCTCCAAAAGCAACTGAAGAAAAAGTCATTGCCAAAACTGATGAATCAGAAAAAAAGGAGTCAGTTAAAGAAAAAGAAGTTGAAGAGGTCAAAGATGAAAAGATGACCACTCAGTACAAAAAATTAAGTGGACCAAAATCTACTGGCGAGAAAATTGATTTAACAAAGTTCAAAAAACCTGAGAAAAAGAAGAAAGAAAAAAGTTCTAATGATCAGACTGAGGCAAAAAAGAAACGTCGAAGAATCAGTAAAGTTGGCTCTCAATCTGGAGGTCAAGGCGGTAGAAGAGATGGTAATTTCAAGTCAAGACGTAACCGTCCACAGGTTGTTAAAGAGGAACCTAGTGCAGAAGAAGTTCAAAAACAAGTAAGAGAAACTCTTGAAAAACTTCAAGGGAAATCAAATAAAGGTAAAGCTGCAAAATACCGTCGTGATAAAAGAGATCAACATCGTCAGAAAACTGAAGATGAAATGGCGGCCATTGAAGCGGAAAGCAAATTGCTTAAAGTGACAGAGTTTGTTACAGCAAGTGAGGTGGCTACCATGATGAATGTGTCAGTAACTGAAATTATTTCAGCATGTATGTCTTTAGGTATGATGGTAACCATGAATCAGCGTTTAGATGCCGAAACCTTATCAATTGTTGCAGAAGAATTCGGATTCGAAGTCGAGTTCGTTACTGCTGACATTGAAGAATCTATTGAAGAAGCAGAAGATAATCCTGAAGATCTACAACCAAGAGCTCCTATTGTAACTGTAATGGGACATGTTGATCATGGTAAAACATCCCTTCTAGATAATATACGTGAAGAGAATGTTATTGCAGGTGAATCGGGTGGTATTACACAGCATATCGGCGCTTATGGTGTAACCTTAGATTCAGGTCAGAAGATTGCCTTTTTAGATACTCCTGGTCACGAGGCCTTTACAGCAATGCGTGCACGTGGTGCTCAAGTAACAGATATTGCAATTATTGTTGTTGCAGCAGATGATGATATCATGCCACAAACAAAAGAGGCCATCGCTCACGCTCAGGCTGCTGGAGTTCCAATAGTTTTTGCCATTAATAAAATTGACAAACCAACGGCAAATGCTGAAAAGATAAAAGAAGGTTTAGCCAGTATGAATTTACTGGTGGAAGATTGGGGTGGAAAGATTCAATCTCATGATATTTCAGCCAAAACAGGAACGGGTGTTAAGGAACTTTTGGAAAAAGTGTTGTTAGAAGCCGAACTACTCGAGCTTAAGGCGAACCCCGATAAACAAGCAAGTGGAACTGTGGTTGAAGCCTTTTTAGATAAAGGTCGTGGTTATGTCTCAACTATATTAGTTCAAGCAGGAACTTTAAAAATAGGCGATTACGTTTTAGCTGGTAAGAATAGTGGAAAAGTAAAGGCCATGCATGACGAACGTGGTAAAGAAGTAGAATCTGCTGGACCGTCTACTCCGGTTTCAATCTTAGGTTTAGATGGTGCGCCACAGGCTGGTGATAAGTTCAATGTATTTGAAGATGAACGAGAAGCGAAACAAATCGCTGTGAAACGAACACAATTACAAAGAGAACAATCTGTAAGAACTCAGCGTCATATTACACTAGATGAAATTGGACGTCGAATTGCTTTAGGTGATTTCCAAGAATTGAATATTATTCTAAAAGGTGACGTTGATGGATCTGTTGAAGCCTTGACCGATTCCTTCCAGAAATTATCAACCGAAGAAATTCAAGTAAATATCATACATAAAGGTGTAGGCGCAATTACTGAAAGTGATGTTTTATTAGCTACAGCTTCAGACGCTGTCATAATTGGATTTAATGTCCGACCAATGGGGAATGCAAGACAAATTGCAGACCAGGAGGAAATCGATATCAGAATGTACTCGATAATTTATGACGCCATAAACGACCTTAAAGATGCCATGGAAGGCATGTTGTCTCCAGAATTAAAAGAGGAAGTTACAGGAACTGCTGAGGTTCGAGAAACATTTAAGATTTCAAAAATTGGAACCATCGCAGGATGTATGGTGTTAACAGGAAAGATTTTTAGAAATTCTGGTATTAGAATAATTCGTGACGGAGTTGTTATTCATACAGGTGAATTGACCTCTTTAAAACGATTTAAAGATGATGTCAAAGAAGTAGCCAAAGGCTATGATTGTGGAATGCAGATAAAGAATTTTAACGATATTGTAGAGAATGATATTATTGAGGCATTCCAAGAAGTTGAGATCAAGAAAAAATTGAAATAGAATAAATCACAACATAAAAAAAGCGACTTGAGAAAGTCGCTTTTTTTATGTCTTATTTAAGTTATCAATCTTTTTTTGGCTTGAAAATGAAGGCATTAGTGAATTTTCGTTTTACCCGCAATAATGCTCGATCAGCCTCTAATCGGGTTTTAAAATTTCCAACCCAGATTTTATAATTTGGAGTTTCGTATTGCATACTTACAGTCCAACCCGAATAATTCATTCTAAAATTCTCACTTGCATTTTCTGCACCAGAACGACTGCCATTGTAAATTTGAATTCTATAATTCTTCTCTTTCGCATTCACATCTTTTTTAAGCTCTAGAAGCTTGTCAATTTCAGAATTCTGATTGATGTTTACTGTGCCTTCTTGGGCCAAAATTGTCGTGGTGAAAAAAGAAAAAATTAGAGCCAAAAATGTTAGTGATATTTTCATGGTATTCTTATATTTATGCAAATGTAAATTATAATAACTTATACAAAGCCATTTTTATTATTTAGAACGTTTATAAATTAGCAATTAACGCTTCTCTAACATTTTCAAAATCGACTTTAAATGTTACTTTTGCGTGAGATTTTTATAACCGATTATTTTTCTTTTATGAAAAAATCGTACCAAAGTTTAGAAGATAATTCTACTAATGATATGAAACAGGTGATTCGCCGCTTTTTGAACTCAAGAATACTACTTTCAAGTTTAATATTTTTATTAACATTTTCAACCTCATTATTCGCTCAGGAAGGTGATCCAGCCAAAGGAAAAACTTTATTCAACACCAATTGTGCGGCTTGTCATAATCTGGATAAGAAAATGACCGGACCAGCTTTACGAAATGTGGAAGCTAGATTAAGTGAGGAAGAAGGACTAGATCGTGAATGGATCGCTGCTTGGATCAGAAATAGTGCAGCAATGATCAAATCTGGTGATGCCTACGCTAATAAAATTTATGCCGAATATAATAATGCTGCGATGACAGCAATGCCTCAATTAACCGATGAGGACATTTCAAATATATTGGCATATACGGCTCAGGAAAAAGCTGCACCTGCGGGAGGAAGCGATGTTGTTGCACAAACCAACACTTCAGCTAAAGGAGGAATTTCAAATGAATTGATTTTAGGAGCACTTGTAGTGCTTTTTGCTTTATTGGCCATCGGATTAGTTTTGGTAAACAAAACTCTTCGCCGATTTGCCTCAGCAAATAATGTAGACATACCTGAAGCTGAAAAAGGAAAATCGTTGTGGAGTGCATTTATTCAGAATCAATTCTTAATGCTTGTGCTCGCTATCTTTTTTTTACTGGCAAGTGGATATTATGCCTTTGGATATTTTATGCAAATTGGTATAGATCAAGGTTATCAGCCAGTTCAACCAATTCATTTCTCTCATAAAATTCACGCTGGAGATAATAAAATAGATTGTAAATTTTGTCATTCTTCTGCCCGAGTTAGTAAGACCTCAGGTATTCCTGCACTTAACGTGTGTATGAACTGTCATAAATCTATTTATGAATATAACGGAGAAGTTACAGCCGAATACACCAAAGAATTTTATGATGCGGAAATAGCAAAATTATATGCAGCAACAGGATGGGATGATGCCAATCAAGAATATACTGGTGAAACTCAAGCTGTCAAATGGGTGCGTATTCACAACTTACCAGACTTTGCCTATTTCAATCATTCACAGCACGTGTCTGTAGCAGGAATTGAATGTCAAACTTGTCATGGACCTGTTGAAGAAATGGAGATCATGTATCAGTATTCGCCATTAACAATGGGATGGTGTATCAATTGTCATAGAGAAACCAATGTTCAAGTAAAAGACAATGGTTATTACACAAAAATACACGAAGAGTTATCAAAAAAATACGGCGTTGACCAATTAACAGCTGCTCAAATGGGTGGTCTAGAATGTGGGAAATGTCACTATTAATTATTAAGAAGCTAATTCAATTATAATATGTCATCAAGCAAGAAATACTGGAAAAGTGTTGAGGAGCTAAACCCAAAACAAAGTTCTGCTGTTGAGGCCCTTAAGCATAAGGAATTCGTTCAGGAAATCCCAGTTGATGAATTTTTAGGAGATAAGGAAACCCTTGAATCTTCTTCTACAACGCGACGTGATTTCTTAAAATATGTTGGTTTCAGTACTGCAGCTGCTTCATTAGCAGCTTGTGAAGGACCTGTAAATCGATCGATTCCCTACGTAGTTCAACCAGATCAGATCGTTCCAGGTGTTGCTAATTATTATGCAACTGCAATTGCAAATGGTTATGATTTTGCCAGTATTTTAGTTAAAACACGTGAAGGCAGACCGATTAAAATCGAAAACAATAAATTGGCAAAATCTCATGGCAATTCCAATGCCAGAGTTCAGGCTTCTGTTCTTGATCTTTATGATAGTCTTAGAGTTGCTGGCCCGATGAAAGGTGGTGAAAATTCATCTTGGACTGAGTTAGAAGCTGAACTAGCTACTGTACTTAATCGACTAAAAGGCGGTTCTAAAGATATAGTACTCCTTACCCAAACTTTTGCTAGCCCTTCAACCTCAAAATTAATTTCTGAATTCAAAGAATATTACGGCAATGTTCGCCATGTTGTATATGATGCTATTTCTGAATCATCAGCTTTAGATGCATTTCAAAATAAATACGGGACCAGAGGATTAGCAAATTATGATTTTTCAAATGCAGCAACTATTGTTTCTGTTGGCGCTGATTTCTTAGGCGATTGGCAAGGTGGCGGCTTTGATGCTGGCTATGCCAAATCTAGAATTCCGGATCATGGAAAAATGTCATACCATATTCATTTCGAATCGAATATGACCTTAACTGGGGCAAAGGCCGATAAACGCGTGCCATTAACCCCAACACAACAACGCAAAGTTTTAGCAGAATTATATGGAAAAATAAATGGGAGCGCGGTTTCAACCGATCTTCCAGAACATATAAAAGAAGCTGTGAGTATGGCAGCTTCAGAATTAGTTAAAGCTGGAAGTAAAGCTGTGCTTGTTTCAGGTATTCAAGATGTGAATGCTCAACAAATCGTACTCGATATAAATGAAACTTTGGGAAGTGATATTTGTGATACAGCAAATCCGGTGTTAACCAGACAAGGAAATGATAAAGCTGTTCTTCAACTTATCAATGACATGAACTCTGGAAAAGTTGGGGCACTTTTAATATGTGGTGTTAACCCAAGTTATTCGCTTCCAAATGCAGCAGATTTTAACCAAGCACTTTCAAAAACTGAACTTTCAGTCGCGTTTTCAATGAAAGCGGATGAAACAGCAGTTCAAACAAATTATATAGCTCCAACACCTCATTATTTAGAATCTTGGGGCGATGTCGAAATGGTAAAAGGACAATACGGTTTAATGCAACCTGCCATTCGCCCATTATTTGACACTAAGCAATTTCAAGATGTACTATTGAGTATTTTAGGAAAAGACCAATCTTTCCATGATTATGTAAAAGACAATTGGAATACAAATATTCTTAACGGAAGCTCATTCAATCAAGCTTTACATGATGGTGTTTTTGAAGGATCTACTTCAACGACAACTGAAGATACAACTGAAGATACAACCGAAGATACTGCTACAGATGCAGTCCCTTCAAATTCAGGAAATGCCGCCAGAGCACTTGCGGCTTCTACAGCCAACGGCTACGAACTGACCCTATATCCAATGACAGGTATGGGCGACGGTCAACAAGCAAATAACCCATGGCTACAGGAATTTCCTGATCCATTGGCAAGAACTACTTGGGATAACTTCCTAGCAGTTTCGGAAGCTGATGCCAAAGAACTGAACTTATACTTAGAACCAAGTAATTTCTTTTCGCAAAGTAGTCATGACGCTACTGGTGGATTAAATGGGAAATACGCAAATGTTACCGCAAATGGCGTAACAGTAAAAGTACCAGTTATTATTCAACCAGGTCAAGCAAAAGGAACTTTCGCCATGGCGCTTGGTTATGGTAGAACCGAAGGTTTGAAGTATGAATTACAAACTGGGGTTAACGCATACCCATTATATGCAAACTTCAACCCTGTTCAAACTGTAACTGTTGAAGCTGCAGAAGGAAGACATGAATTTGCATGTGTGCAACTGCACAATACCTTAATGGGACGTGGTGATATTATTAGAGAAGCTAGCCTTAAAACTTATAATACTGAGGATAAAGATGCCTGGAATGCAGTACCAGTAGTTTCATTAGATCATAAAGAAACGCCAGTAACATCTCCAAAAGTGGATCTTTGGGATGAATTTGATCGCTCTATCGGACATCATTTCAACCTATCAGTAGATTTAAATGCTTGTACGGGATGTGGTGCATGTGTTATTGCATGTCATGCCGAAAATAATGTGCCAGTAGTTGGTAAAGAAGAAATACGACGCAGTAGAGATATGCATTGGCTACGTATTGACAGATACTACTCTTCGGAGGAAACATTTGTTGGTGACACAGCAAAAAAGAAGAATATTAAAGGTATTGGCAGTTCAATGAATGACTTTGGTGAAATGGAAAGTCCAGCAGATAATCCGCAGGTAGCCTTCCAACCAATCATGTGTCAACATTGTAATCATGCACCTTGTGAAACGGTTTGCCCTGTAGCAGCTACATCACATGGTCGACAAGGACAGAATCATATGGCGTATAACCGTTGTGTTGGTACCCGTTATTGTGCAAATAACTGTCCATATAAAGTACGACGATTTAACTGGTTCCTATATAATGAAAATGATGAATTTGATTTCCATATGAATGATGATCTCGGACGTATGGTGATCAATCCAGATGTGACAGTGAGATCTCGAGGCGTGATGGAGAAATGTTCAATGTGTATTCAAATGACTCAGAAGACCATTCTAGATGCCAAACGAGATGGACGACCAGTCAACCCTAATGAATTTAAAACGGCCTGCTCTGCGGCATGTAGTTCAGGTGCATTAGTATTTGGTGATATTAATAATGAAAAAGATGATATCACGAAACTTAAAGATGATAAAAGAGCGTATCGCTTACTGGCAAGTGTAGGTACAAAACCTAATGTGATGTATCAAGCCTTGGTAAGAAATACAAACGAAGCATAAATTAATTAAGAAACAATTATAAAACTATTATGGCGTCTCATTACGAAGCACCTATAAGAAGACCTTTAGTTACAGGCGAAAAATCATATCACGACGTGTCTGTTGATGTGGCTAGACCTGTTGAAGGAAAAGCAAATCGCGCATGGTGGATAGTATTTTCAATCGCACTTATCGCTTTTCTATGGGGAATTGGCTGTATAATATATACGATATCAACAGGGATCGGAACTTGGGGATTGAACAAAACCGTAGGATGGGCTTGGGATATTACCAATTTCGTTTGGTGGGTTGGTATTGGTCACGCCGGAACCTTGATCTCGGCCGTATTATTACTGTTCCGTCAAAAGTGGAGAATGGCCATCAACCGATCGGCTGAAGCCATGACTATTTTCTCTGTGATTCAAGCAGGATTGTTTCCAATTATTCACATGGGTCGCCCATGGTTAGGTTACTGGGTATTACCTATTCCTAATCAGTACGGCTCGCTTTGGGTGAACTTCAATTCACCTCTACTATGGGATGTATTTGCGATCTCAACATATCTATCGGTCTCTCTTGTATTCTGGTGGACAGGGTTATTGCCTGATTTCGCGATGATACGTGATAGAGCTGTTAGACCCTTTCAGAAAAAAATATATTCAATATTGAGTTTTGGTTGGTCAGGTCGCGCTAAAGATTGGCAGCGGTTTGAAGAAGTATCTCTTGTGCTTGCAGGTTTAGCAACGCCACTTGTACTTTCAGTTCATACGATTGTATCAATGGACTTTGCTACTTCAATCGTACCTGGTTGGCATACTACAATCTTTCCACCATACTTTGTTGCTGGAGCAATTTTCTCTGGATTTGCAATGGTACAGACCTTACTGATTATAATGCGTAAAGTATGTAATTTAGAAGATTATATTACCGTTCAACATATTGAATTAATGAATATTGTGATTATGGTCACCGGATCAATTGTAGGTGTGGCCTATATTACCGAGCTTTTCATCGCTTGGTACTCAGGTGTTGAATATGAACAATACGCATTCCTAAATCGAGCAACTGGTCCTTATGCTTGGGCATATTGGGCGATGATGACCTGTAATGTGTTCTCACCTCAATTCATGTGGTTTAAGAAATTAAGAACGAGTATTATGTTCTCATTCTTCATATCAATTGTTGTGAATATTGGAATGTGGTTCGAACGTTTTGTGATCATCGTAACCTCATTACATAGAGATTATTTACCATCTTCTTGGACCATGTTTTCACCAACATACGTTGAGATTGGAATCTTCATTGGTACCGTTGGTTTCTTCTTTGTTTTATTCCTCCTATATGCTAGGACCTTCCCTGTAATTGCGCAGGCAGAAGTGAAAACAATTTTGAAATCTTCTGGTGAACGCTATAAACGTATTCGTGAGGCAGGAAATAGTTTGGTAGGTACTGGAGCCGACAATCGTACTTCTGGAATAAAGGTATCATCTTCAGATGAAGTAGAAATACCTAAGAGCATGACACCAGAAGGTGATTCAGAATCGCAAAAAAATTCATTATTACAAAGTATTGGAACCTTTGATCCAACAACTCAGACGGCAGATGACCTTAAGAGAATTAGTGGTGTAGGTCCTAAAATGGAAGGTGTATTGAATTCTATTGGAATCTATACCTTCTTGCAGGTAAGTAAAATGACTAAAAAAGAATATGATCTGTTAGATTCGTTAACCGGTTCATTCCCAGGAAGAGCCGAACGTGATGATTGGGCAGGTCAAGCTAGAAAATTAATAAACTAAAGATAGCACATGGAATCTTCAAAAGTAATTCAAGCTATTTATACTGATGATGACGTCTTAATGAATGCAGTGAAAACTGTTAAAGCTAAAAGACATCACATTGAAGAAATATATACACCATTTCCAGTACATGGATTGGACAAGGCTATGGGATTAGAACCTACCAAAATTGCCATCACATCGTTTATGTATGGTTGTTTAGGCTTAACAGTTGCTATCGTCATGATGAATTTTATCATGATTCAAGATTGGCCTCAAAATATTGGCGGAAAACCAAGTTTTAGTTACATCGAGAACATGCCTGCATTTGTACCAATTATGTTTGAAATGACAGTGTTTTTTGCGGCCCACCTTATGGTGATCACTTTTTATTTAAGAAGTAGAATGTGGCCTTTCAAAAAAGCTGAAAACCCTGATCCAAGAACAACAGATGATCATTTTCTTATGGAGGTTGCTGTTCATAATAATGAAGCTGATTTAACACGTTTACTTGGTGAAACAGGGGCTGTAGAAATTAATATTGTAGATAAAGAAGAGCATTAATATGAAAGTTCTGATTAAAATAGTAGTTCTAGCAATCGTATTCGGATCAGTTTATTCTTGTCAGAAAAAAACAAGACCTAACTATCAGTTCATGCCTAATATGTATGAACCTGTAGGTTATGAAACGTATGGTGAATATGATGTGTTTCCAGGAGAGCAATCTGCTATGTTGCCAGCAGATGGTACCATAGCAAGAGGATTTAGTTTGTACGATTACGAAAACACCAATGAGGCTTACGAAATGGCGAAAGTAGAATTGAAAAATCCATTAGACTCTACCCAAATCGATATGGCACGTGGTAAGGAATTGTATGAAATTTATTGTGGTATTTGTCACGGAAATAAAGGTGATGGTCAGGGCAATCTAGTTAAACGCGAGAAAATACTTGGGGTGCCAAGTTACGATGATGAAGGAAGAGCTATAACTGAAGGAAGCATTTATCATGTGATTTATTACGGTAGAAACGCTATGGGTTCCTATGCTGCTCAATTGAATGAAGAAGAACGTTGGCAAGTTACAGCTTATGTACTTCAGTTAAAAGAAGATTTAAAATAGTAAGAAAAGATAAAGTTATATACACAATGTATACGTTTTCAAACAAACTAAAATTAGGAGCTATAGTTCTCGTCATACTTGGAATAGTGGGTTGGGGCTATAGTTATATGAATGCTCACAATACAACTGTTGAAGATGTGAAGGTCATGTTGGCTGAAGAAGCAGCTGATCATGGTGGCGGACATGCTAGCGATGCGGATACTCATGAGGTAGTTGCTGATGATCATAGTTCTGAAGGTGATCACAGTTCTGAAGCATCTCCAGTTGATACCGAACATCATGATGATGAACATGCTGAACATGTGATGCATCAAATTCATAATCGACCGTATTCTGCATTATATGTAGCTGCCTTTTTCTTTATGATGATTGCTCTTGGTGCATTGGCTTTTTATGCCGTTCAATTTGCATCTCAAGCTGGTTGGTCTCCAGTACTCTTTAGAGTCATGGAAGCCATTACTTATTATTTACTCCCCGGTGCATTGATCGTTCTTGGAATTGCACTTTGGGCTGGAGATCATTTGTTTATCTGGATGGATCCTGAAGTAGTTGCCCACGATGAGTTAATTCAAGGAAAATCAGGGTTTTTAAATAAAACCGCATTTATTATCAGAGCGCTGTTCTTTATAGGTGGATGGAGCCTATATCGTTATTTTGCTCGTAAATTCTCATTAGCTCAAGACAACTCAGACGATAATAAAAACTTCAAGAAAAGTTTTCGAATTGCTGCCGGATTCTTGGTATTCTATATTTACACCGAATCTATGATGTCGTGGGATTGGATCATGAGTGTTGATCCACATTGGTTCAGTACATTATTCGGATGGTATGTCTTTGCAAGTATGTTTGTAAGTGGAATTACCGCAATTGCAATGGTAACCATATATTTGAAATCCAGAGGTTATTTAGATTTTGTAAACGATAGCCACTTGCATGATTTGGCTAAATTTATGTTCGGAATAAGTATTTTCTGGACCTATTTATGGTTCTCCCAATTCATGCTGATCTGGTATGCAGATATACCTGAAGAGGTTACCTATTTTGCAACACGAATTGAACATTATAAATTGCCATTCTTCGGAATGCTGGTCATGAACTTCATCTTTCCTTTCTTAGTATTGATGAATAGCGATTACAAACGTATTCCTTGGTTCATTGTAACGGCAGGAATTGTGATCTTACTCGGACATTATATTGATGTGTTCAATATGATCATGCCAGCTACAGTTGGAGACAGATGGTTTATTGGATTGCCTGAAATAAGTGCAGTATTACTTTTCTTAGGACTGTTTATTTTAATAGTTTTCTATGCCCTTTCAAAGGCGCCATTGAAGGCTGAAAGAAATCCATTTATTAAGGAAAGTGAATATTTCCATTATTAATTAATTAACTAAAGAAGAAATAAAATAAGAATGACTGCTTTATTGACAATTTTAGTTTTAGTAAGTATTACAGTAGCTGTTTGGCAAATGGTGAAGATATTTGATTTGGCCACTGCTCATACTGAAAATTCGCAGGTCGCAAATGATAATGATAATCGTATTCAGGGTTATTTGATGATTGGCTTCTTAATCTTTATTTATGCCATTACTATTGTGAGCTTTATGGCTTATGGCGATTTACCATTAATGTCGAATTCTGCCTCAGCTCATGGACCTGGACTTGACAATTTAATGATCATTTCAATGGTCATTATTTTCATTGTTCAAACCATTACCCAATTCCTACTGCATTATTTTGCATTTAAATACAAAGGAGAAAAAGGAAGAAAGGCATTATTCTATGCTGATAATGATAAATTGGAATTCATCTGGACCATCATACCTGTGATTGTTTTAGCTGGACTTATTATATATGGCCTTTTTACTTGGTCTGACATCATGAACTACGAGAAGGAAGATGATCATATTGTAGTTGAATTATATGCTCAGCAGTTCAATTGGAAGGCACGCTATGCTGGTGAAGATAATGTCCTTGGAAAAGCTAACGTAAGATTGATCGATCTTGATAAAGCTAACATTTTAGGATTAGACGAGTCAGATCCTTATGCGCAAGACGATGTAATCACAACCGAACTTCATCTCCCAGTTGGAAGACAGGTTATTTTTAAAATGCGTTCACAAGATGTATTGCATTCAGCATATATGCCTCACTTTAGAGCACAAATGAATTGTGTCCCGGGAATGGTAACGCAATTTGCATTTACACCAACAATGACCACCGAAGAAATGAGACAAACGCCTCAAATGATTGATAAAGTGGCCAACATTAACAGAATTAGAACAGAAAAAAGCAAGAAATTAATTGAGAATGGTGAGGAAGCCTTAGACCGTTATGAGTTTGACTATCTTCTTCTTTGTAATAAAATATGTGGAAAATCACATTATAACATGCAAATGAAGATTATTGTTGAAAGTGAAGAAGAATATCAAGCCTGGTTAAAAGAACAAAAGATGTTCAAAAACTCACTCGTTCAAAATTAAGTAATTAAAAAGTTTATAAACACAATTTAGATTATGTCAGCACACGCAGATACTCACGAACACGACGATCACGGACATCATCATCATAAGGAAACCTTTGTAACTAAATATATTTTTAGTCAGGATCATAAAATGATCGCAAAGCAATACCTAATCACTGGTACAATAATGGGTGTTATTGGTGTATTGATGTCACTTATGTTTCGTATGCAAATTGCATGGCCAGAAGAGCCTAATGTCATGTTTGAAGCGTTGTTAGGAAAATGGGCACCAGACGGTGTTATGGATGCAGATATCTACTTAGCTTTAGTTACTATTCACGGTACCATCATGGTATTCTTTGTACTAACAGCTGGTTTAAGTGGAACCTTTAGTAACCTCTTAATTCCTTTACAAATTGGAGCTCGTGATATGGCATCTGGGTTTTTAAATATGGTGTCTTACTGGCTATTCTTTTTGTCTAGTGTTTTTATGATATTATCATTATTCGTGGAAGCTGGTCCTGCAGCAGCAGGGTGGACGATCTATCCACCGTTGAGCGCACTTCCATTAGCGCAAAGTGGATCTGGAGCTGGTATGACCTTATGGTTGGTTTCTATGGCTATTTTCATTGCCTCATCATTATTAGGATCACTGAATTATATTGTTACGGTAATCAATTTGAGAACAAAAGGCATGTCAATGACGCGATTGCCTTTAACGATCTGGGCATTCTTTATTACAGCTGTAATTGGTGTAGTGTCTTTCCCAGTGTTATTATCAGCTGCATTGTTATTGATCATGGATAGAAGCTTTGGAACGTCATTTTTCCTTTCAGATATTTTTATTCAGGGTGAAGTTTTACATTATCAAGGAGGATCTCCTGTTTTGTTCGAACATCTATTCTGGTTCTTAGGTCATCCCGAAGTTTATATTGTATTGCTACCAGCATTAGGGATTACTTCTGAAGTTATTGCAACCAATTCGAGAAAACCAATTTTTGGCTATCGCGCCATGGTAGCATCAATTTTAGCAATTGCATTTTTATCAACAATTGTTTGGGGTCACCATATGTTTATTTCAGGGATGAATCCATTCCTTGGATCTGTATTTACATTTACGACATTATTAATTGCTATACCTTCAGCGGTAAAAGCATTTAACTATATCACCACATTATGGAAAGGAAACCTCCAACTGAATCCGGCAATGCTGTTTTCTATTGGTTTGGTTTCAACATTCATCACGGGTGGTCTTACAGGAATTATTCTAGGAGATAGTGCTTTAGATATCAACGTACATGATACGTATTTCGTAGTGGCACACTTCCACCTAGTAATGGGAATTTCGGCCTTATATGGAATGTTCGCAGGGATTTACCATTGGTTCCCGAAGATGTTTAAACGCATGATGAACAAAAACCTTGGTTACATACATTTCTGGGTGACAGCGGTCTGTGCTTATGGCGTATTCTTCCCAATGCACTTCATTGGAATGGCTGGATTACCACGTCGATATTATACCAATAGTAACTTCCCATTGTTTGATGATACTGCAGATGCTAACGTTATCATAACCATGTTTGCTTTAGTTGGAGGTGTTTTCCAATTGGTGTTCTTATGGAACTTCTTTTACAGTATTTTCTACGGAAAGAAAACGGTTCAAAACCCTTGGCGATCTAATACTTTAGAATGGACGGCTCCAATAAAACATATTCATGGAAACTGGGAAGGTGAAATTCCACACGTGTATCGCTGGGCTTACGATTATAGCAAGCCAGGTCATGAGGAAGATTTTGTTCCTCAAAACGTACCCTTGAAAGATGGTGAAGAAGAACTACAACATTAACTAAATCAAGTTATATAATATATCAAAGGCCTTTCCATTTTGGAAAGGCTTTTTCTTTATATTTGTGTGAAATGAACGATAATCTCAATCCAACAGACGAAAATTTTTCTACTGAAGAACATGAATTCGAAAGAGCGCTTAGGCCACTTTCGTTTGAAGACTTTACAGGACAAGATCAAATTTTAGAGAATTTAAAGGTTTTCGTACAGGCTGCTAATCAACGTACTGATGCCCTCGACCACACCTTATTTCATGGTCCTCCTGGATTGGGTAAAACAACCTTGGCGCATATACTTGCCAATGAATTAGGCGTAGGAATAAAAGTTACCTCAGGACCGGTTTTAGATAAACCAGGTGATCTGGCCGGATTATTAACTAATTTAGAAGATCGTGATGTGTTGTTCATTGATGAGATCCATCGCTTAAGTCCAATTGTTGAAGAGTACTTGTATTCTGCTATGGAGGACTATAAGATCGATATCATGATTGAATCTGGTCCAAATGCAAGAACCGTTCAAATTAATTTAAACCCGTTTACATTGGTAGGAGCCACTACACGATCAGGCTTTTTGACGGCACCAATGAGAGCGCGTTTTGGAATAAGTAACCGATTACAATATTATTCGAAAGAATTGTTGTCGACTATTGTTCAAAGAAGTGCCCATATTCTTCAAGTTCCTATTTCAATGGAAGCCGCTATTGAGATCGCTGGACGAAGCAGAGGGACGCCAAGAATTGCAAATGCGCTGTTGAGAAGAGTTCGTGATTTTGCCCAAATAAAAGGAGATGGGAAGGTAGACATCAAGATTGCAAAATATGGATTACAAGCTTTAAATGTAGATGCGCATGGCTTAGATGAAATGGATAATAAAATCCTGACCACTCTAATTGACAAATTTAAAGGAGGACCTGTTGGTATAACTACCTTAGCAACAGCTGTTGCCGAAAGTGCAGAAACAATTGAAGAAGTGTATGAACCATTTTTAATTCAGGAAGGGTTTATCATGAGAACGCCAAGAGGTCGTGAGGTCACTGAATTGGCATATAAGCATCTTGGTAAGATAAAAGGAGGCACCCAAGGCGGTTTATTTTAATGTCGAAGTATAACTTCCCAAATAGAGTTCCTTTTTCAAAATTTCTTATCCAATCAGCTGCCATTGCTAAAAATCCTATTCCCTATCATAAAAAATGGTTTGATCTTTATAACGATTCGTTTTCGGTAAAACCGTGGTTTCAAAACACGGTGATGTTAACACGTGATGCCGAACATTCAAAACACATACTTCAAAAACACCATAAGCTTTATCAAAAATCTAAGATCCAGACCAAATTTCTTTCAAAGTATGTTGGCTACGGATTGTTAACTTCTAACGGCGACTATTGGTTGCAACAACGCCGACTAATTCAACCTGGATTTCATAAGGAAAAGATTAAAAATCTCGTTGATATTATTAATGCGTCTATCGTCGAGCAGGTTTCAAAAATTGAAACAGGCATAACAGTTCCCCTTTATCCAATAATGAATAAATTGGCTTTTGAGATTGTTGCAAAATCACTTTTTAATTTTTCTGCGGAAGGACAAACGCTTAACCGACTTCAATTCATCATTGAAGAACTTCAAAAATTTATAGTAAAAGAGATCAGGCAACCACATAAAAAACTCTGGTTGTATCTAAATGGAAGTATCAAATATCATATGGCTTTAGTGAAGGAAAGTCGGACAATTATTGAATCTATTATTAATCAACGAAGGCAAACTGAAGCAGAGCATGATGATCTATTACAAATGCTTCTTGAAGCACAGTATGAAGATGGTTCCTCAATGACCAACACCCAACTCATTGATGAAATTCTAATTTTATTTGTAGCAGGTCATGAAACAACGGCCAATGCATTAACCTTTACCTTAACTTTATTGGCTCAACATCCTGCTATTTTAGAAAAGGTTGAAGCCGAGGTAACTGCAGTGAGCACAAAGAATTTAGGACCTCTAGAATCAATACCCCAGCTTTCATATGTGAAGAACTGTATTGATGAAAGTTTACGCTTATATCCGCCAGCATGGATCACAGACCGGGAAGCATTAGCGGATGATCGGCTTGGGGATTATTTTATTAAAAAAGGGACCATGATTGGTATTTCAATTTTTGAATTGCATCGAAACAAGAGTTTTTGGAATCAGCCCGAAGCCTTTATTCCGGAACGATTTTCTGAAAATCCAAATTTACATAAATCAGAATTTTATATTCCTTTTGGAGCAGGGCCAAGATTATGTATAGGAAATAATTTCGCTATTTATGAAATGGTGCTAACGATTTTTGAGATTATTAAAAGATTTGATATAAGTACAACAACGTCCGAAATTAATTATAATCCGCTTATCACTCTTAAACCCGTAGGAAGTGAGATGAAGTTTTCTTCAAAGGCAAAATAGAACTAAATTCTTTCCAATACGCTTAACTTTATAAAGAACTTTTTCTTTACAGAAAAAGCAAACTTATCCTTACTCTATATGAAATCATTTTTTGCAAAAACTTGAAAGTCAAATAGTTAATAACTACAATGTGGTTTTTTTTTCGTACCTTATAGTTCTCCTTAAGTATGTGCCCTCTTATGATGCGCCGCACAATCACACTCCCTAAGTCCAAATGTAAATTGTTGTATTTCAGTATTTATTAAGAAATATTGAGATAGAATTTCTCCCTTTATCAATACGAATTTCACCTTAATTAATAGCTAGAATAAAATAGAGTAGATCTAAGCATTTTGAATTTAAACCAATCAAATATATATTTTTATGAAACTCTTATTAAAATTTCTGGCAATGGCTATCCTCGTATTGATAGTTGCCTGCAGTACCGAACCAATTTCTAATGATCTTGCTCCAGACGAAATTAGGGCATCTGAAAAATCAAGTGTCGACATCATTAATCCTATTTTAGGTGAAGTCACGGGAACCTCAACTTTGCACCGTTCCAAAAGCGGTCTCACCGTAAATTACAAAACTACTGGATTAGCACCTGGTTATGCCTATACCATATGGTGGGTTATTTGGAACAATCCTGAAAAATGTGAAGTTCCAGGCGAATGTACGGACTCCGATTTCGCAAATGCGGAAGCGGTTGGCGTTGAAGTCTTATATGCAGCTGGGCATGTCGTTGGAAATAGTGGCAAGGGAAACTTTTCTGGCCATTTAAATACTGATGATGACTCTGCTTCGATTAACACTTTATTTGGACTTCCTCCTGCCGGTGGATTGCATTCAGGCAAAACGTTTAGTGCCGAAGTTCATCTCGTTTTAAGAAGTCACGGACCTAAAATTCCGGGCATGGTTTCAGAACAAATTAATTCCTATGAAGGTGGCTGTTTAGATCCATTTGCGATTGCACCTTTTACTGAAATTCCTGATGAAGTTGGAGAATGTGGCGATATAGAATTTGCCATTCACCCACCTTCTAATTAGAATGAACGATTTCTAATAGATAATTGTAACTTAGCGATACAAATCGTTAATGCAATTAAGAAATAAACATACACAACTTATAAAAACCGAAGCTAAACGCCTCGGTTTTTTGTCATGCGGTATTAGCAAAGCAGAATTTTTAGAAGAAGAAGCACCGCGTTTGGAAAACTGGCTCAATAAGAATATGCATGGCGAAATGTCTTATATGGAAAACCATTTCGATAAACGCCTTGACCCGACGTTGCTCGTCCCCGATTCTAAAAGCGTCATTTCCTTGTTGCTGAATTATTTCCCTTCCGAAGGACAAAAAGATCCCGAAGCTCCAAAACTAAGCAAGTATGCCTATGGTACCGATTATCATTTTGTGATTAAAGACAAATTAAAGCAGTTGCTAAATTTTATACAAGAGGAAATTGGCGAAGTCCATGGCCGTGCTTTTGTAGATTCAGCACCTGTACTGGATAAAGCATGGGCAGCAAAAAGCGGAATGGGATGGATTGGAAAACACAGTAATTTGTTGACACAACAAGTAGGCTCATTCTATTTTATCGCGGAATTGATCGTAGATCTTGATCTTGAATACGACTCGGCCACCACAGACCATTGTGGTTCGTGTACTGCCTGCATAGATGCCTGCCCAACGGAAGCTATTGTAGATCAATATGTAGTTGACGGAAGCAAATGCATTTCCTATTTCACAATTGAATTAAAAGAGAATTTACCAGAGAGTTATAAAGGTAAATTTGACGATTGGATGTTTGGCTGTGATATATGTCAGGATGTTTGCCCTTGGAACCGATTTTCAAAACCGCATAATGAACCCTTGTTCAATCCGCATCCAGATCTTCTGAGCATGACCAAAAACGATTGGGAAGAGATCAGTCAAGAAGTATTTTCAAAAGTATTTAAAAAAAGTGCAGTAAAGCGCACGAAGTTTTCTGGCCTTAAAAGAAATATCGAATTCTTAAAAGAATAGCAACAAAATTTCTGTAATTCAGACAACCTCTTACCTTTGTAAATTCAACTAGACGAAAAAAAAATCAATGAGCAAGCCAATACGACGTTCCGAAGCCCTGAACTATCACGCCAAACCAGTGCCTGGAAAAATTAAAGTTGTTCCAACAAAGAAATATGCAACACAAAGAGATCTTTCTTTAGCCTATTCTCCCGGTGTGGCAGAGCCTTGCTTGGAAATCGAAAAGGATAAATCTAACGCCTACAAGTATACTACAAAAGGAAATCTTGTGGCTGTAATTTCTAATGGAACCGCAGTCCTTGGCTTAGGAAATATTGGCCCAGAGGCTTCAAAACCTGTAATGGAAGGCAAAGGGTTGCTCTTCAAAATCTTTGCTGATATTGATGTATTCGATATAGAAATTGACACTGAAAATGTAGAAGAGTTTATCCAAACGGTTAAAAATATTGCACCAACATTTGGCGGGATTAATCTTGAAGACATTAAGGCACCTGAAGCTTTTGAAATTGAAAAAAGATTAAAAGAGGAATTAAATATTCCTGTCATGCATGATGACCAACATGGAACGGCAATAATATCCTGTGCCGCTTTAATTAATGCGCTTGAAATAGCCGATAAGAAAATTGAAGACGTCAAGATTGTAGTTAGTGGCGCAGGAGCAGCTGCCATTTCTTGCTCAAGATTGTATAAATCCTTTGGTGCGAAAAAGGAGAACATGGTGATGCTTGATAGCCAAGGCGTGATAAGAGATGATCGTGAATCCCTAAGTAAGCAAAAATCCGAATTTGCGACTTCTAGACGTATTGACACCTTAAATGAAGCCATGAAAAATGCCGATGTCTTTATAGGCCTATCGGCTCCTGATATTGTCACACCCGAGATGCTGAAATCTATGGCTAAAGATCCTATTGTTTTCGCCATGGCCAATCCAGATCCGGAAATTGAATATAATCTTGCATTAAACACAAGAGAGGATATTATCATGGCCAGTGGGCGAAGTGATCATCCAAATCAAGTGAATAATGTACTTGGATTTCCCTTTATATTTAGAGGAGCTCTTGACGTTCGTGCAACTGCCATAAACGAGGCTATGAAAAAAGCAGCCGTAATCGCTTTGGCCAATTTGGCTAAAGAACCAGTTCCGGAGCAGGTTAATGTTGCTTACGCAGAAACACGTTTAACCTTTGGGAAGGATTACATTATACCAAAACCGTTTGACCCGAGGTTGATTGGTGTTGTTCCACCTGCAGTTGCAAAAGCCGCTATTGAAAGTGGTGTTGCTACAGAGCCTATTCAAGATTGGGAGGTTTACACCGAATCGCTTTTACAGCGCCTTGGCGGAGACAACAAAATTGTACGTTTAATGCATAACCGAGCAAAACGTAATCCAAAACGTGTGGTTTTTGCGGAAGCTGATCATTTAAATGTATTAAGAGCAGCTCAAATTGTATATGAAGAAGGCATAGCAATTCCTATTTTATTGGGTCGCCGTAAGACTATTGAAAAGCTGAAGGAAGAAATAGAATTTGAAGCCGAAGTTCCTATTATTGACCCTAAAAGCGACGAGGAAGAGGCTAGAAAAGATAAATATGCTGAAGTCTATTGGCAACAACGAAAAAGACGAGGGATTACCCTAATTTCAGCAAAAAAACTAATGAGAGAGCGTAATTATTATGCTGCAATGATGGTCAATGAAGGAGACGCCGATGCTTTAGTAACTGGATTTTCTCGTGCTTACCCTACAGTAGTAAAGCCAATATTAGAATTAATTGGATTGGATGAAGGTGCAACACGAATCGCAACAACAAATCTTTTAATGACTGATCGCGGTCCACTTTTTTTAAGTGATACTTCCATAAATATTGATCCTTCATCAGAAGATCTCGTAAAAATTGCCCAAATGACTGCATTAACTGTTCGTATGTTCGGTATGGAACCTGTCATGGCTATGGTCTCCTATTCAAATTTCGGATCTTCTGTTCATAATAATGCCTCTAAAGTACGAAGAGCAGTTTCCTATTTACATGAGAATTTTCCAGAGTTGAAAATCGATGGAGAACTTCAAACCGATTTTGCCTTGAACAATGAAATGCGTGAAGATGTTTTTCCTTTTTCGAAATTAGCCGGACATAAAGTGAATACCCTAGTATTTCCAAATTTAGATTCAGCAAACATCACCTATAAACTCCTAAAGGAATTAAATAAAGCTGATAATATTGGTCCAATAATGATGGGGTTGAAGAAGCCAGTCCATATTTTACAATTAGACGCCAGTGTTGATGAAATTGTAAACATGACCGCAATTGCCGTAATTGATGCTCAAAAAAAGCAAAAAAGAAGCGCAATTAACTAGGTTTTTCAGTTAGAAAATCACGTTAGAATGTATAATAATTTTATTACATTTGATTCGATAACAATTAAAAGTTAATGATAACACATATTCAGGGAAAGCTCACAGAAAAAAATCCTACCAATGTTGTGATCGATGTAAATGGCGTTGGATATTTTCTTAACATTTCTCTGCATACGTATTCTCAAATTCCAGATCAAGAAAACCTAAAATTATTTACTCATTTTCAAGTTAGAGAAGATGCCCATACATTATTTGGTTTTGCTTCCTTAGTTGAACGAGAAATATTTCGACTTTTGATCTCAGTTAGTGGTATTGGAGCCAATACGGCAAGAACCATGTTGTCTTCATTAACTCCCGATCAAGTGAAGGAAGGAATTGCTTCTGAAGATGTTGCCTTGATCCAATCTGTTAAAGGTATTGGGCTAAAAACAGCTCAACGTGTGATAATTGATTTAAAGGATAAGATTTTAAAAGTTTATCAAATTGACGAAGCATCTCTATCTGTGAACAATACTAATAAAGATGAGGCGTTATCTGCTTTAGAGGTTTTAGGATTTGCTAAAAAGCAGTCCGAACGTGTTGTGGACAAAATTGTATCTGCCCAACCAGAAGCCAGTGCAGAAATAATTATAAAGCAGGCCTTAAAAAATTTATAACATATTTTGAATATTATAACCAACGATATTTTTACAAAAACTATTTCAACTTATGTGCTTCTAGTTCTCATGTTTGTCATGGGAGCAACTGTTTATGGTCAAGAAACTGAACAGGATTCCACAAGTACAGGCTATGCTTTTGGCAATTTAAGCCTACCAAATCCTAGTAGTATTGTTTCAAAATACACGTATGACCCCGTTACAAACCGATATATATATACTGAGACCATTGGTAATTTCAACATTAATTATCCCATAATTTTAACGCCTGAAGAATACAGACAATTAGTGCTAGAGGAAAGCCTAAGAAATTATTACAAGCAAAAGATCGATGCTAAAGATGGAAAAAAGGAAGGGTCAGAAGAACTTCAGAAAAATTTAATCCCGGAATTTTATGTTAATTCGAGTTTTTTCGAATCTATTTTTGGCGGAAATACGATAGAAGTCATACCGCAAGGTACAGTAGAAATGGACCTTGGCGTACTATTTACCAAACAGGACAATCCTTCATTTAGCCCTAGAAACCGAAGTAATTTCACCTTCGATTTTGATCAAAGAATTAGCTTAAGTCTTCTCGGAAAGGTTGGAACTCGATTACAAGTGACTGCCACCTATGATACTCAATCGACTTTCGATTTTCAAAACCTGATAAAATTAGAATACACACCAACTGAGGATGATATCATTCAAAAGATTGAAGTTGGTAACGTCAGCATGCCATTAAATAGCTCGCTTATTACAGGAGCACAAAGTTTATTTGGTGTAAAAACCGAACTTCAATTTGGAAAAACCAAGATCACAGGTATTTTTTCTGAACAAAAATCACAATCACGTACTGTAGTAGCACAAGGAGGTGGCACTCTTGAAGAATTTGATTTCTTTGGCCTGGAATACGACGAAAACAGACATTTTTTCTTAGCGCAATATTTTAGAGACCAATATGATAAGGCTTTATTGAACTACCCATTTATCAACTCTAATGTCCAAGTAACGCGTATCGAGGTATGGGTGACCAATAGAAATAACCAAACCGATAATGTAAGAAATGTCGTGGCTTTCCAAGATTTGGGAGAATCTGGTGTCACAGGATCGGCAGTAAATGTGTTTGCAGGACCCAATGCATTGCCAGATAACGGCAACAACGCTTTCGATCCGACTAATGTAGGTGGCGCAGGATCACAACTCACCGATCTTGTGCGAGATATAGCAACGGTGCAATCAGGAATTTTAGTGCCTGGCGTCAATGAAGGATTTGATTATGGGAAACTTGAAAATGCACGTAAACTTCAACAAGGGCAAGAATATACATTAGATACTCAATTAGGTTATATTTCCTTAAATCAACGATTGCAAAATGACGAGATCCTTGCTGTTGCGTTTCAGTTTACAGTTGGAAATGAGGTGTACCAAGTTGGAGAGTTTGCTAATGATGGTGTCGATGCAACTGAGGTCAGCAATGATAATAATGGGATTCAAATCATCAATAACAATAACCTCATTGTTAAAATGCTGAAGAGTGCGGTGACCAATGTAGACCAGCCAATTTGGGATCTTATGATGAAGAATATTTATGATACTGGAGCATTTCAACTCAGTCAGGAGGATTTCAGATTAAATATTTTTTATACCGAATCATCACCGCTTAATTATATTACACCGGTTGACGGTACGCCTTTTCCTGATCCAGGGCCAACAGAAGATCCGCTTCAGGAAACACCGCTGCTGAGGGTATTTAATTTTGATAGATTAAATTTTAATAATGACCCTCAAACCAATGGTGATGGCTTTTTCGATTTTGTTCCTGGGATAACTGTCTTCCAACAATATGGTAAGATCGTTTTCACTAAAGTTGAACCTTTTGGACGTTTCCTTTTCGATAAGTTAGACATCGATAATAATCCTTCTGATAATGCAGCCGATTATGAAGATACAGCACAATATAATGACAATCAGGTCAAATACGTATATGATAAATTATACAAACAAACCAAAACTGCTGCATTAGAGGACGGCGAAAAGAATAAATTTCAAATTAAAGGACGTTACAAATCTGAAGGGGGTTCAGGAATTCCTATTGGAGCCTTTAACGTACCCAGAGGATCGGTGAAAGTAACAGCTGGTGGACGCGTACTAGTTGAAGGTGTAGATTATACGGTCAATTACCAAATAGGAACCGTTCAAATACTAGACCCAGCACTTCAGGCATCTAATACACCAATTCAAATATCTGTTGAAAATAATGCGGTTTTTGGTCAGCAAACCAGACGTTTTTCAGGTATAAATGTTGAACACCAGTTCAATGAAAATTTTGTTTTAGGAGCTACCTACCTCAACTTAAATGAAAGACCAATTACCCAAAAAGCAAACTTGGGAACAGAACCAATAAACAATTCAATTTTTGGTTTTAATGGAAACTTCTCAACTGAAGTCCCATTTTTATCACGATTGGTGAACAAATTGCCAAATATAGATACCGATGTAGCTTCAAATCTCTCAGTTCGAGGTGAGTTTGCTTATCTCTTACCAGGTTCGCCAAAAGGCACCAACTTTCAAGGTGAAGCAACCTCTTATGTAGATGATTTTGAAGGCACTCAAAACGCCATCGATCTTTTATCACCACAATCATGGTTCTTATCGAGTAGACCTCAGGGTGTTGGGAATGCAGGAAACGATGTTTTAGGAATTGAAAGTGGATATGATCGTGCTTTTTTAAACTGGTATTCTGTGGATCCAATTTTTTATAGCAATCAACGCCCTAGCGGCATCACAGATGATGATATTTCTGATTTGTATACGCGACGTGTTTTTATTGATGAAATATTTCCTCAAGTCGATCTTGTTCAAGGACAAACAACTATTATTAATGCTCTTGATCTTGTTTATTATCCAAATGAAAGAGGACCTTACAATTACGATCCAGCTTCTGTTAACGGACAAGATCCAAATACAGCCTGGGCCGGGATAACAAGACAATTAACCTCAACAGATTTTGAGCAATCTAATGTTGAATACATCGAATTTTGGTTATTAGATCCTTTCTTGGATAACCCAGCCAACCCAGGTGGAAAACTTACGATCAACCTTGGAAATATTTCTGAAGATGTACTGCGTGATGGTCGAAAATTATATGAGAACGGATTACCTGAAGACGGTAATGTCATTGGTGTACTTCCGCCTGGAGATTATGAAACGGTTTATCCTCAAAACCAATCTTTGATATATGCTTTTTCGACGTTAGGACAAGAACGAAGTAATCAAGATGTTGGTTATGATGGCTACAGTGATGATGATGAAAAGAACCCTGCTTTAAATGCTGATTTTGGGGATTACCAACTCTTAGATGATCCTTCAAATGATAACTATACTTATTTTCTAAATACTGAAGGAAATATTTTTGAGCGTTATAAACAATATAATGGGCTAGAAGGAAATTCTCCTGATACTTTTACCGATACAAATCGTGGATCAACCACTCAGCCTGACGTTGAAGATATCAATAGAGATAATACCATGAATACCATTGATAGTTATTTCGAGTATGAAATGGATATCACTCCGGCGAGTTTGGCTGATCTCAATAATGTGTATATAGTCGACAGAAAAGAGGGGACAGTGTCTTTGCCAAATGGGGATAATGCAACTACAAAATGGTATCAGTTTAGAATTCCATTGGCCGAACCAACAGATCAAATTGGAGGTATTTCTGATTTTAGATCTATTCGATTTGCACGACTCTTTTTAAAAGAATTCAATCAAAATACAGTGTTGCGTTTTGCCACACTTGACCTCGTTAGAAGTGATTGGAGACGATACAGATTGGCACTTGATGATGAACCAAATAATGATAATGATAACACTGAATTTTCGGTAGGGATCATTGGAATTCAAGAAAACGATGGGAGTTATGTTTCTCCTCCAGGAGTTGAGCGCGAACAACTCAACAATAACAATACCATTGTAAGACAAAATGAACAATCTCTTGTTGTTAATGCTTGTGAACTTGAGCCAGAAGATTCTAGAGCTGTCTTTAAAAATATTAACGTTGACATGCGTCAATTTAAAAAATTACGCATGTTTATTCACGCCGAAGAAGGTGACACACCTGGACTGACTGATGGTGATATGGTAGGTTTTATTAGAATGGGTAATGACTTTACCCAAAACTTTTACCAAATAGAGGTGCCCCTTCAAGTTTCAGTTGGCTCTTCCTTAGACCCTGAAAGTGTCTGGCCCAATGTGAATGAAATCGATCTTCCTATTGAAGTACTTGAAAAAATAAAATCGATAGGGATTCTAGCCGGATCACTTTCAAATGAAGATCCAACATATTATAATGTGATCGATGGTGGACTCGATGAAAATCCAGTGCCTGAATTTTCACCTCATGTTATCGGACAACAACGTGTAGCCATAAAAGGAAATCCTAATTTTGGTGATGTTAGAACGTTAATGGTTGGTGTAAAAAATGTTCGTGATGATAACATGGACGTATGTGGTCAAGTCTGGTTTAATGAATTACGCCTTTCAGATATGGATAATGAAGGTGGTTGGGCAGCAGTTGTAAGTATGGATTCGAATATTGCTGACTTCATGAATATTAGCGCCACAGGAAGACAAAGCACTACTGGTTTTGGAACCATTGAGCAAGGACCAAATGAAAGAAGCCGTGAAGATATCAAGCAATATGATGTTGTTACCAATATAAATCTCGGCCAATTACTACCGAAAAAATGGGGGATTCAAATCCCATTCAATTACGGACAAAGCGAAGAATTGATCACTCCTGAATATGACCAACAATATAAAGATGTTAAGCTTCAAAGCAGATTAGATACAGCAACAAGTAATGACGAACGCGATGCTATTTTAAGGCAATCTGAAGACTATACGAAGCGACAAAGCATCAATTTTATTGGTATTAGAAAACAAAGAACAGGTGATAAAACACCACGTTTTTACGATGTGGAGAACTTCACATTTAATTATTCCTATAATCAAATTGAGCATCGCGATTTTGAAATAGAGCGCTCATTAGATCAAAACTTAAGGGTTGGCGCCAATTATACGCATAGTTTTGATCCGATTAAAATTGAACCATTTAAAGAAAATGATTCTTTGTTCAGAGGGAAGTATTTAAAAATATTAAAAGATTTCAACTTCAATCTTTTGCCAACGAGTTTTACACTTAACACAGATTTCGTAAGACAATTTAATAGCCAAAAATTTAGAGAGATCGATCTAGGTGGCGACAATATTTCGATTGAAGAATTGTTTCGAAGAAATTACACTTTTGATTTTCAATATACCATCAACTATGATATTACTGATGCTTTGAACTTAAACTTCACAGCAGCAAATAATAACATCGTAAGAAATTATTTTGTTGATGATATTTTAAATGGAGAGCAAGACCCTACTCTCGGAATATGGGATGGTTTCTTTGATTTTGGAGACCCAAATAGGCAGTTTCAACAACTTGGAATAAATTATGAGATCCCAATAAATAAGATACCAACATTTAGTTTTATAAGGGCAACTTATGGCTATACGGGAGATTTTCAGTGGCAAAAGGGATCTGATCTTTTTGGTAATTTACCTATTACAGATGAAAGTGGAAACACGACGTTTTATAATTTAGGAAATACAGTTCAAAATGCCAATACACATAATTTGAATACCACTTTAGATATGGCGAAATTATACCGTTATCTTGGACTGGTAAAACGAACTTCAACATCAGGGAGAACGCCTCGAAAAGGTGGAGGGCCTCCTGCAACAGGCAACCCACAAGGAAACACTACACAACCACCACCAAAGAAAACGAGTAAGGTATTTAATACCATGGTTGATGTTCTAACCATGGTGAAACGGGTGCAATTTAATTATTCCGAAAATAACGGAACCTTTCTGCCAGGATATTTACAAACACCTGGTTTTATTGGGACCTTAAAACCTACTTTCGGATTTACTTTCGGAAGTCAGCGTGATATAAGACAAGTTGCTGCTCGTAACGGGTGGTTAACCGTATTTCCTGAGTTCAATCAACAATATTCAGAAGTTCATAATAGTAATTTAGACTATGCCATTGGAGTTGAACCTTTGAACGATCTCAAGATCGATTTTACTGGAGGGCGCTCTTATTCAGAAAATTTCACAGAGAATTTTAACACCCTAGATACCAATAATGACGGCTTCAGTGACACCTATAATTCATTGATTCAAAACACTTTTGGGAACTTCAATATATCAACCAATTTAATCCGTACTGCGTTTAGTACAAGTGACGAAAATAGCTCGGAAGCATTTGATGAATTTAGAGTGAATAGATTGATTATCGCGAGACGTTTGGCTGAACGTTCTGGTGTGGACTTTACCAATCCGAATAACTTTGAAAATGGTGATCTTAATGGTTTTCCTTTAGGATATGGAAAAACAAACCAAGCGGTACTTTTACCTGCATTCTTGGCTGCTTATACTGGATCGAATGTTGATAAAGTAAGTTTACGAGCGTTTAGAGATGTACCAATTCCTAGCTGGAATTTAAAGTATACCGGTTTTATGAAAATGAAGTGGTTCAAGAAACATTTTAAACGATTTTCATTGACTCATGGATATAATTCGTCCTATACAATCAATCAATTTAGAACAAACCTCGATTATGAAGCAGCAGATCAAGAACTGCCTTATAATGCCCAGGATCCTGATGTTTTTGATCAAGCAGGAAACTATAAAAACGGAAAATTATATAGCAACATCAATTTAATGGAGCAGTTTAGTCCGTTGGTGCGTTTCGATATGGAAATGAAAAACTCATTAAAGATTCTTGCCGAGATCAAAAAAGATCGTTTATTATCGATGAGTTTTGATAACAATTTATTGACTGAGATCCAAGGGAATGAATATATTTTGGGTCTAGGATATCGCATAAAGGATGTGAAGTTGAGGTCAAAACTGGCAGGACCAACGCAAATAATAAAGAGTGATCTGAACATGAAGGCCGATATTTCTGTTCGAAATAATAAGACTATAATTAGGTATCTTGACCTTGAGAACAATCAAATTACTGCTGGTCAAACTATTTGGAGTTTAAGATATTCAGCCGATTATGCCTTCAGCAAAAATTTAACAGGCCTATTTTATTTTGATTACACGTTCTCAGAATATGCTATTTCAACAGCCTTTCCACAAACAACCATAAGGTCAGGATTTACACTAAGATATAACTTTGGAAACTAAACTTTAATAACACTATATAAAATTACATTATGAATATCCCATCTGATTTAAAATATACGAAAGACCATGAATGGATAAAAATTGAAGGCGATGTCATTACAGTTGGAATCACTGATTTTGCTCAAAGCGAGCTTGGTGACATTGTATATGTAGAAGTTGAAACGCTTGATGAAACTCTAGAAGCCGAGGAAGTGTTTGGTACGGTAGAAGCGGTTAAAACAGTTTCAGATCTATTCTTACCCGTATCAGGAGAGATTATTGAATTTAATGACTCCTTAGAGGATGAACCTGAAAAAGTAAATGCTGACCCTTACGGTGAAGGTTGGATGATAAAAGTAAAATGCTCTGATGTTTCACAATTAGATGATCTGTTATCGGCAGACGACTACAAAGCTATCATTGGTGCTTAATAAACTAGCAATTCCAGTTGCCGTAATTTACACATTGGTACTTATTACTTTAAGCTTGGTCAGGGTGAATAACATGCCTTCTTTTGGCACTGATTATGATGACAAATTTTATCATTTAGCAGCTTATTTTATATTAATGGTACTATGGTATTTTGCTGTTGGCAGTGGTTCTGGAAAAAAGAGAATCCTAAACATTGCACTTGCCTGCATTGTATTTGGTATAGTTATTGAAGCTATACAAGGGAAACTCATAGTCAATAGAGTTGGTGATCTTTTAGATGCTTTGGCAAACATAGTAGGTACTATAATTGCAACTTTTGTTGTTCTGAATAGAGAGAAGAACTTAAGTTAAATATCTACAAACCCTTGCATTTTTAGATAATAAATGGTTATTTTTACGAATCTTGAAAAACATTAATTATGGAACCTAAGAAAAATCCGCAAGCAGATGTCAAAAGAAACAGTTCACTCTTTTTTGCTGTTGGTCTTGTTATTATGATGGCAGTTGCCTACATGGGAATTAATTACAAAACCTATGATAAAGACGCGATTGATATTGGTCAGTTGAATTTGGATGAGTTAGAAGATGAAGAAATTCCAATTACTGAGCAGTTACAAACTCCACCACCTCCACCACCTCCACCACCTGCAGCTCCAGAAGAGATCGAGATTGTAGAAGACGAGGAAGAAATCGAAGAGACGGTGATTGAATCAACCGAAACTGATCAAGAAGAAGAAATTATTGAGATTGAAGAGTTGGAAGTTGAAGAGGTCGAAGAAGATATTGAGGTTCCTTTTTCAGTTATTGAAAATGTGCCAATCTTTCCTGGATGTGAATCAGGATCAAATAGTCAAAAAAGACAATGTATGTCTGATAAGGTTAAAGCTTTTGTAAATAAAAAATTTAACACAGACTTAGCAGGAGATCTTGGTCTTACAGGTAGACAACGTATTATTGTTGCCTTTAAAATCGATAAAAATGGAAACATAGTCAATGTACGCGCAAGAGCACCACACCCAAGATTAGCTCAGGAAGCAGAGCGCGTCGTGAAATCATTGCCTAAAATGAAACCTGGAAAACAAAGAGGAAAGGCCGTAATCGTTCCTTATTCGTTACCAATTTTATTCCAAGTTCAAGATTAAGAAAATTAAAATATTTTGTAATATAAAAATCCCGTTACCTGAGTAACGGGATTTTTTTTGGTATGTTTCTTGCGACTAGTTCATAACATTAACATTCTAAATTAATAATTATGAATATTTCTAAGAAAAATCACGGTATCGTTGGTCAGAACGATAAAATCGTGAAAAAGCCGCACAAACATGACGCAAATTTAAGAAAAAACTCAACGCTTTACTTTCAGGTTGGCTTGATCTTAACCTTGTTAGCAACTTACACATTACTCGAAATGCAATTTAAAACAGTTGATATCGAAATATCAACTGGTGAACCGCTTCAGGAAGACCCTTATGTCTTTGCCTCAATCATTAAGATCGCAGATGAGTCTATCAAACACGAAAAAAAAGTAAAACAAAACAAAAGAAAGATCATTTCTGTTGATCCCACAATTGTTCCGGATGACGTCTCCCTGAAAGATGTTGACCCCATATTTACAGATCCTACTACAAATGGACCGGTAATTAACCCAGATGAAATTTTTCCACTCATTGATAAACCTGATGACAAGACCTATTCTGTACTAGGAGTAGAGCAAGTTCCTATTTATCCAGGATGTGAAGGTTTGGCATCAAATCAGGATCGTATTGATTGCATGCAATTGAAGTTGGACAAATTGGTCAATAGAAAATTCGACTCAGCTATTATGGCTGATCTTGGCTTGTCAGGCATTCAACGTATAGTGGTTTACTTTAAGATTGATAAAGCTGGAGCAATTGGCGAAATTAAAGTAAGGCACTCGCATACTAGAGTGCAAAGGGAGGCTTTGAAAGTTGCTCATATGATTCCACAAATGTCGCCAGCAAAACAGGGTAATAAAAATGTGGAAGTGATGTACAGCCTACCTATAACGGTAAAGGTCAATTACTAAAAATACCTATTCAATTTCTAAACCGTTGTCATAATTATGGTAGCGGTTTTTTAGTGCGATTACTCTAAAAATAGTATCTTTCACAAAATTAATTGCATTACACATCATATGAAGAAAATCTTCCTTCTGATATGTCTTTTTACATTATCAAATATTACGTTTGCACAAGATCAAAATGAGTTTGAAAAACCTCCGGTGTTTCCAGAATGCGAATCTCAATCCATAGAAAATTTAAGGTCTTGTTTTTTTAACGAATTATCGCAACGTGTTTACGCTAATTTAAAGGTGCCACAAATTGTTTCAGATGAGAACTATTCTGGGAAAATGGTGGTGTTGTTTGAAATTGACCGGGAAGGAAACTTTGTTGTTTTGTATGTAGATGCCGTTTATGATGAGCTTAAAACCGCAGCTCAACTTCTTTTTGCTGAAATGCCAAAAATTGCACCTGCAACTTATAATGGGAAACCAACCTATAAACAATATTCTTATGAAATAGCCATTCCTTTAGTTGCTCCAGGACAACGGCAGAAGGCTAACGAGGCTGATGGAAAAACCAATGTCATATCTGAAATTGAGCGTCGTGCAAAAACTGAAATTGACAGTGTGAACTCCTCATTAAAACCCTATGACAACAGCGCTTATAAAAGCCAGGTCAATATTCCATTTACACATCAATACTATTCTAAGTTTGAGCGACAATTAAATTTGATTGGAACCAATAGCCATACAGCTTCTAAACCCTATGTATATCAAACCGTAAATCCTTATTATAATTTTGAAGAGGAGAATAAGGCCTTGATGAAATCAACAACAAGTTGGGGTGGGCGAAAACTATTTAATGAACATTTGGTGGCCATTGAAAGCGATAAATACTGGTTCACAATTGATCCAATTTTCGATTTGCAGGTAGGAAAAGATTCTGATGCCGATTTCAATTCAACTTTTAATAATACGCGAGGCGTTTATGTTCAAGGTGGATTGGGTAAAAAACTAGGATTTTCGGCATCGGTTTATGAAAGTCAAGGGCGTTTTGCTCAATACTTTAATCAGTATGCCGAAAGTTTAAAGGCCTTTGGACCTGACCCTGCCATAATTCCAGGAAGGGGCATCGCAAAAGCGTTTAAGGATGATGCTTATGATTATCCGGTTGCTGAAGCCTATTTGAGTTATGCTCCAGTTGACTTTATGAACATTCAGTTCGGGCATGGTAAAACATTTATTGGTGATGGCTATCGCTCGCTTTTTGTTAGTGATGTCGCAAGCCCTTCACCGTATTTAAAATTGAATACCAAGTTTTGGAAAATTCAGTATACAAATACGTGGACCTGGTTGAAAGATGTACGACCTGAAGTCACCGAAGATGGTGCTTTCTTGACAAAGTATATTGCGAATCATTACCTAAGTTGGAATGTGTCCAAACGCTTGAATATTGGATTATTCGAATCGGTGATCTGGGCCAATACCAATGATAGAGGCTTCGATATAAATTATCTGAATCCCATAATATTTTTTAGAGCTATCGAATTTGAAACGGGTCAAGATGCCGGTAATGCCATTGTTGGTGCTTCGGCTAAATACAAATGGAATGACAAAGTACATTTATATAGCCAATTTATTTTAGATGAATTTTCGTTGAGCGATATTAAAGGCGGCGAAAAAAGCTGGAAGAATAAGTTTGGATATCAATTAGGATTTAAATATTACAACCCATTTGATGTAAAAAATCTGATGCTTCAGTTCGAGTATAATCGCGTGCGTCCGTATACCTATTCGCACAACACGATCGTGCTAAATTATGGCCATAACAACCAGTCCATGGCGCATTTGTGGGGTTCTAATTTTAGCGAAGCGATTATATTAGGACGTTATAATTATAAACGCTGGTTTGCCGATGCTAAGTTTATTTTTGGAAAGCGCGGATTTGATTTCAATACCACAGAAGACGATTTCGCTTATGGAGGAGATATTTATACAAGTGAGAATAATAGACCTAGCGATACGGGAATAACAGTTGGTCAAGGGAATGGTACAAATGTGTTTCACGCCGAATTGCAATCGGGCTATGTTTTGAATCCAACAACTAATTTAAGACTATTCGCCTATTTGAGTTATCGAAATTTTAACCCTGAAGCACAAACTGAAGCAACATTTAAAAATAGTACACTTTGGTTTAGCCTCGGGCTACGTACTGACCTGTTTAATTGGTATTTCGATTTTTAATCAACTCATCCTCATAAAGTGTTTCTGATAGACTTTTTTAAAAAAAGTCAAATCAATTAATTATCTTCACGCCTTCAATTTTTGATCATGACAAAGTATATTATTAGAATTGCCCTCATTTTTTTCGTTTCAATTTCTGCCTTCTCACAACAAAAAGACATTGAATTCAAGATCGAGGACAATGACAAAACCTTATCGGTGATCTGTTTTAATAATTCAGAGGTTACTCAAGAAGTCGTTCTCACCCTAAAAGAAGTGAAAGGTTTAAAGGGGTATTCAAAACCAATAACCAAGACGCTGGCGCCTAAAAGCAAAATAAACTTTATTGACCTTACTTATGACTATGTTTACAGCTATAAGTTGGCCTATTCAAAAAAACCCGTGATCACTTCGGAAGAGAAAACGAAAAAATTAAAAGAGAAAAATGCTCACCTCTTAGAAGATTATACCAAAATTAATGAAGGGATCGTCATTTTTGATGATACAGAATGCACACGTTGCAGTTTTGCAACCAATTTTATGATGGAAAATAATATCGATTTTAAAATTGTAGACATTTCAAAAAATGAAGAAAACCTTAAGCTCATGTGGAAGACCATTAGAGAGAAAGGCCTGAGTTTAAAAGTGAAAACTCCAGTTATCATGGTGAATGGTGAGGTGTCCCATAGTCATAATGACCTTCAGCAATTTCTTGAAGGGTTAAAATAATTAGTCCTTAAGACTTCGATAAAAAGTTCGTCTGATCTTTTCCGAAGTAATAAATCTCCAACTGTAATTAAGGTCATCATAAGTTTTGGTCAAGAATGTATTATTCACGACCTCATCTTCAGTTTTTCCTTTTTTTATCTCATCGGAGATTATGGTCCGAAGCGTTTTTAGCATTTTTAAAAAGCTCTTAAATTCCGCTTTATTGGAAGCCGCTCCATGTCCAGGTATAATTTTAGTATCATCATCAATCAGCATTGATGTCCGCTCTGCTGCCGCAATGTAACCATCAACACTACCACCAGATTCTAAATCGATGTATGGATAACGCCCATTGAAATAGGTGTCGCCAGTATGAAGCACATTACTTTCGGTAAAATAAATTAAGGCATCACCATCGGTATGTGCATTGTCCACATGAAAAACAGAAACCTTTTCACCATTAATATGCAAACTCAGTTGGTCATTAAAGGTGATCACAGGTAACCCAGCAGAAGCATCATTACTTTCTTCCAGTCGCTTTCTAACATTATCATGAGCCATGATAGTGGCACCTTCATTCGCCATATTTTCATTACCACCTGTATGATCGCCATGATAATGGGTGTTAACTAAAAATTGAATGGGCTTGTCGCTTAATTTACGAATGCTTTCAAGGATTTTAGCAGTGACAGGTGCAAATTGATCATCGATAATAAATACGCCATCATCACCAACTGACACACCTATATTTCCGCCGGCACCAGTTAACATGTAGACATTTCCTGACATTTTTGTGGCTGTAATTTGAACCTCAGACATATCCTGAGCACAAGTTACAAGGCTGAGGACAAGAAAAACAGATAAAAAAGATGATTTAATGGATTTCATAATTCTGAATTTTGAGGATTTTTTTAAAGGTAATAAATCTTGAATTCATCTAGATATTAAAATAAATTTAGTTTTAATTACATTGCTCAAAACCTAATTAAGAAGTATCTTTGCCATCGCAACGACAAGCGCTATAAGCACAATTTAATGACAAGCACGGCCAGGTCTTCTTATTCAGTATCAAATACAATTCAAGATTTTAAAGCAATTACCAAAATGGGGTTGTCACTTAGTGTGGTGTTCTCTTCCATTGCTGGTTATTTTTTAGGTGCCGATATCGTCAACTTTTCAACTGTAGTGCTTTTAGCACTTGGAGGTTATTTCATGGTAGGTGCTTCAAATGTTTTCAATCAAATCATAGAACGGGATTATGATGCTTTGATGGAGCGTACAAAAGACAGACCAATACCGGCTGGACGAATCTCGGTGCGTTCTGCGTTTATTTTAGCCTGTATTTTAACCCTTTTAGGGATTGGAATATTGTATTCTATCAACCCTAAAACCGCTATGTTTGGAGCGATTTCAATTTTCCTTTATACCAGTGCCTATACGCCATTAAAAACCAAAACACCATTATCAGTTTTTGTGGGGGCTATTCCAGGGGCGATCCCTTTTATGTTAGGATGGGTCGCTGCAACCGATGATTTTGGAATAGAGCCAGGAACCTTGTTTATGTTGCAATTTTTTTGGCAATTCCCTCATTTTTGGGCCATAGGATGGTTTCTACACGATGATTACCAAAAAGCAGGGTTTAATATGTTACCAACAGGAAAGCGCGATAAAGCCACTGCAGTTCAAGCTATACTTTATACGGTGTGGACCATAATTGTTTCGGTGATTCCCGTACTAGGATTTACTGGCGAGTTGAGGCTTACCATTGTGGGTGCTATAATTGTATTTTTAGTAGGATTGGTCATGTTGTATTATGCCATTCAGTTATTTAAAAAAATGACTGAAAAAGCAGCACGCCAGCTTATGTTGGCCAGTGTACTCTACATTACATTGATCCAAATAGTTTATGTATTAGATAAGTTTATAAGATAAAATGGATTTAACTCAAGGAACAACTGAAGAAAAAACAATAAGGGCAAAGAAAATGATGCTTTGGTTTGGTATCATTTCACTTATCATGTCTTTTGCAGGGATAACGAGTGCATTTATAGTAAGTAGTTCGAGAGAAGATTGGTTAAAGAACTTTGAACTTCCGGAAGCGTTTACATTAAGTACTATAGTAATTGTAATAAGTAGCCTTACAATTATACTTGCCAAAAGGACCTTAAAAAAAGGAGATCGTAAGCTCACGACCGTTTTTCTTTTGGCAACATTTGTACTTGGAATTATTTTTATCGGCTCCCAATTAAAAGGATTTGATGAGATCATTGCAGGGGGATATTATTTTACTGGAGCTTCAAGTAATGTGACCATGAGCTATATTTATGTCATAGCTGGCTTGCATATATTGCACGTTATTGCCGGCTTAATTTGCCTTTTGGTCGTAATTTATAATCATTTTAAACAAAAGTATCATGTAGGTAAAATGCTAGGTTTTGAACTGGCTGCAACCTTTTGGCATTTTGTAGATTTATTATGGTTATACTTGTTTTTCTTTTTATATTTCTTTAGATAAATAAAATGATTATTTTTGTGCAATTCTAAAATTAAAATTCGTTTATGGATACGACTGCAGTAAGTTCTGGAACTGAAGGCAAAACTTGGGGAGGTGGCAACCAACCAATGAAAGCCAGTTATGGTAAAATGATGATGTGGTTCTTCATTGTTTCAGATGCTTTAACATTCTCAGGGTTTTTAGCAGCTTATGGATTTTCAAGATTTAAATTCATTGATTATTGGCCAATTGCCGATGAGGTATTTACCCACGTTCCGTTTTTGCACGGTCAAGAATTGCCAATGATTTATGTGGCTTTTATGACCTTTATCCTGATCATGTCGTCCGTAACAATGGTACTTGCCGTTGATGCAGGACACCATATGAAAAAGAATAAAGTGATCCTTTATATGTTCTTGACCATTATTGGTGGTTTAATATTTGTTGGTTCACAAGCTTGGGAATGGGCAACGTTCATTAAAGGTGATTATGGTGCCATCCAAACAAAAGGCGGTAATATCTTACAGTTTGTAGATAATGAAGGCCATCGAGTGGCACTGAGAGATTTTGCAACTGTTGAAGACAAAGAAAGAGTAGCACATAAAGAAACAAATGGTATTTGGTTCATGTCTGAAGGGACACAACCAACATATACTATGGAAGAGATCATAACCGGGTTGGAAGCGAATTCTGATATTTTGGTACGAACTCAAACTATCAATGAAGAAGGCGAAAAAACAGTGTTGTCACGCACTGAATCGCTGAGACAAATTAAAGAAAATGGAAGACTTGTAGTTGAAGGCGCTAACCTAAAGGTGAATGAATATGGTTCACCACTATTTGCTGACTTCTTCTTCTTTATAACAGGATTTCACGGATTCCACGTGTTTTCAGGTGTGGTTATCAATATCATCATCTTTTTCAATGTGATCATTGGAACCTATGAAAGACGAAAGAACTATGAAATGGTTGAGAAAGTGGGACTTTATTGGCACTTTGTAGATTTGGTATGGGTATTCGTATTCACATTCTTCTATTTAGTATAATTTTATAATTAGAAAATAAAAATGGCAGACGCACACAAATTAGAAATATTAAGAGGCTTAATTAAGTTTAAATCAAATACGACCAAAATCTGGGGTGTTTTGATCCTGCTGACTATTGTAACAGCAGTTGAAGTGATCTTAGGTATTTATAAACCTGCAAGCTTAATGGCACCATTCCTTGGAATGAAAATATTAAACTGGATCTTCATCATACTTACCTTAGTGAAAGCTTACTACATTACTTGGGATTTCATGCACATGCGTGATGAAACAGTATGGTTAAGACGTCTTGTTGTATGGACTGCAGTTTTTCTTATTTGCTACTTACTATTTATCCTTTTACAAGAAGGTGGATATGTTGAAAGCGTTTATGCCACAGAATTTGTTAAACGTGATTTTTAACAAATAATAAAAAGAGTTCAAGACGGTTATAACAACCGTCTTTTTTATTTTTGCACCATGAGTTTTTCATCTATAAAAAAACCTTTGATCTTAGGGTTGCTGTTCTTTCTTCCAGTGATATTTCTAATTATGTTGTATCCCTCTACACATAATTATAATAGTTTAGAGATCGTCAATGAAAATGTGAAGGATATTTCAGATTTGCTTTCTGAAGATCAAAGCGATATTGATTTTAAAGATAATATTACGGTATTGACTTTTTTAGGAAAAGATCCCATGAAAAAAGCAATTTCTGCCTTAAACCTTAAAGAGCTTATTTACGATAAGTTCATGGGTTTTAAGCGCTTTCAAATCGTTGCTATCGTTACCGAAGGAAGTGAAGAAAGTACAGAGGCACTGAAGAAAGAATTGTATCAATATGAGGCATTAAAATATTGGCATTTTGTTTCTGCAAACGCTTCTGAAATAGATGAAATTTATAATAGCTTATTGACCAAATCAGGATTGGCCTCTGATTTAGCTACCGAAGAAGTTTTTATTATCGATCAAGAGCTCAACCAGCGTGGCCGACTTGACGATAGAGAAGATAATGAGAAGGCTAAGAATTTAACTGCCTACGGATTATACTCATACAATTGTATTGAAGTAGCTGAGTTAAAAAATAAAATGAGTGAAGACATTCGGATCCTATTTACCGAATACAGACAAAAGAGAAAAGGAAAATATGACTCTACAGCTAGAAGAGCAGAAGATCTAAAAGGTGATGAAAAAAACTAATTACTCCTACGTTGGGATTGCATTTATAATTCTCATTTTTGGAATTTGGGCAGTGCCTAAAATTGTAGATAATTTTAAGAAATCAGACCTGGTCATCATAGGTGAAGCGCCTGCATTTGAATTTATAAATCAGGATAATGAGACCATCTCGAATGATAATTATGCCGGGAAAGTATATGTTGTAGAATTCTTTTTTACAACCTGCCCAAGTATTTGCCCTATCATGAATAGGCGAATGGTAGAGGTTCAAAATGATTTTTTTGGAAATCCTAATTTTGGAATAGCCTCCTTTACAATCACACCAGAAATTGACACCCCAGAAGTACTTAAGGCCTATGCTAAGAAATACAAGGTTTCGCATCCAAATTGGCATTTTTTAACCGGAGATAAAACCGATATATTAAAATTATCAAATGAAGGATTTAATCTTTATGCAGATTCAACCATGAATGAAGATGGTGATTTTTCGCATTCAGGCTTATTTGCACTTATTGATAAAGAAGGTCGCATAAGATCACGACATGATGAATTTGGAAACCCAATAATTTATTATCGTGCCTTAGATGAAGAAAATTCACCTAATCAGATCCAAGAATTAAAAGAAGATATCTCAAAATTATTGAAGGACTAATGACAGAAAGATCAACAGAGGAAAGAAAATACAATCGATGGATCGTAGGGCTATCAGTAGTTATTCCCTTAGTTGTTGCTGCCTTATTCGGTATAAAAATCCCAGGTGTTGAACCTTTAACCTTCTTACCACCAATTTATGCTACCATTAATGCACTGACTGCAATCATTTTAATTAGTGCATTTTGGGCGATCAAGAATAAGAAACAAAAATTGCATGAGCGCCTGATGAAGACGGCAATAGGCTGTTCAGTGCTCTTTTTACTCATGTATATTGCGTATCATATGACTAGTGAGTCTACTTCTTTTGGAGGTGATGGCATCATCAAGTATATGTATTATTTTATTCTAATAACTCATATTTTATTATCTATAATTGTCATTCCTTTTGTACTGATCACTTATGTTCGTGCTATTACAAAGAATTTTGAAAGCCATAAAAAAATTGCACGCATTACCTTCCCACTTTGGTTATATGTTGCCATTTCAGGAGTGCTTGTTTTTATAATGATTTCACCATATTATTGAACCTTTGAAGAAAACCATCGTCATATTTATAGCAGTCGTTCTCTCAATTTCATTTGTGGAGGCGCAATGTGCTATGTGTCGTGCTGTTCTTGAGAGCGGAGAAAATCAAGAAATTGGCAAAAGTGTCAACAATGGGATAAAATATTTAATGCTTTTCCCATATTTATTAATAGGAGGATTGGGGTATTTTATCTATCGAAAATATAGGGATTCGTAGTAATTTAACATAATAATAAATATTTGTTGTAACAAAACGCGACCTTTGCAGTCTAATATGTATCGTTTTTTGAAGGAACGGTAAACACACTAACTATGCTGAAAATAAGTAAACTTCATAAGTCCTATCCCATAGGCGATTCTAGCCTACATGTTTTAAAAGGAATCGATCTTGTTGTGAACGACGGTGAGATGGTGGCCATAATGGGTTCATCAGGATCAGGAAAATCGACATTGCTTAATATTATTGGAATGCTTGATGAACACGATGAAGGTGATTATGAACTCGATGGTGTTCACATTGAAAATCTTAATGAGAAAAAGGCAGCAGTATATAGAAATAAGTTTTTAGGATTTATTTTTCAATCTTTTAACCTTATCAATTATAAAAATGCTCTTGAAAATGTGGCATTGCCATTATATTATCAAGGGTTAAAGCGAAAAGAGCGCCAAGAAAAGGCAAAATTTCACCTTGAAAAAGTGGGATTGCTTGATTGGGCACATCACCTACCAAATGAGTTATCTGGTGGTCAAAAACAACGTGTAGCTATTGCAAGAGCCTTAGCCGCTAATCCTAAATTATTATTGGCAGATGAGCCAACAGGAGCGTTAGATACAACCACTTCCTATGAGATCATGGAATTCATTCAACATTTGAATGATGAAGGAAAAACAATACTTATTGTAACTCATGAGGAAGATATTGCTCATATGTGCAAACGAATCGTCAGATTGCGTGATGGTGTTATTATGGAAGATAAGATAGTTGAACAAGTAAGAGCAGGACAACATGTTTGATCTAGATCTTTGGAGAGAGATATTGCAAAGCATGAATAAGAACAGGACAAGAAGTATTTTGTCTGGTCTTACAGTGGCCTTTGCCATCATGCTTTTTACCATTCTTTTCGGAATTGTTAATGGCTTGGTCAATACATTTGAAGAAGCATTTGTAGATGATGCCACCAATGCTATGTTCATTTATTCTGGGAATACAACCAAAGCTCATAAAGGACTTCAAGCGGGAAGACGTATTCAATTCAAGAATGAAGATTTTGATTATATCAATGAAGATTTTGAAGATAAAGTGCAATACAGCACTGCGCGCCTTTATAGAAATGTCAATGCATCTTTCAGAGGCGAAAAGAACAGTTACAGTTTAAGGGCAGTACATCCAGATCATCAGTATCTTGAAAAGACCCTGATCAAGGAGGGAAGATATATCAGTCAGAATGACCTTAAGAACAAAACAAAAGTGGTCGTTATCGGACGACTTGTTGAGGAAGACCTTTTCTTAAAAACAAAAGCACTTGGAAAGTATGTAAATCTTAGTGGTATTCAATACAAGATCGTCGGCATCTTTACCGATGATGGTGGAGATAATGAAGAAAGACTTATTTACATGCCAATAACTACGGCACAACAAGTATATGGCAATAACGATTATATAGATCAAATCAACATTACATATAAACCAGAATTAGGAATTGATCAAGCCATCGATTTTGGTCTGGACCTGGAAAAGAAATTGAAGAATAGATTTTCAGTAGCACCAACAGATCAACGTGCCGTTCGTGTAATGAATATGGCGCAACAAACCAAAGGCGTGAATCAATTTACGGGAGTATTATCTCTTCTTGTTTTGGTTATTGGACTTGGAACATTGATAGCAGGTATTGTTGGAATCAGTAACATTATGATCTTTATCGTAAAAGAACGCACCAAGGAAATTGGTATACGCAAGGCCCTTGGAGCAACACCACGATCTATTGTATCCATTATTATTTTAGAATCCGTGGTTGTAACAGCATTAGCCGGTTATTTAGGTCTATTAGTTGGAGTAGGCGTTTTAAGTTGGGTTGGTCCAGGATTAGAAGAATATTTTATTACCAACCCTGGTGTTAAAACTCAAATTGTGTTTTCAGCAACTGTTGTTCTAGTCATAGCTGGTGCATTAGCAGGATATGTTCCTGCAAAACGCGCTTCAAAAATTAAACCAATTGTAGCCTTAAGAAACGATTAAATATGAAGTTTTTATTCGATAGAGATACATGGCAGGAAGTTTTTGATAGTATGGGCAAAAACAAGCTAAGAACGTTTATTACAATGATAGGCGTGTGGTGGGGTATATTACTTCTTATAGGGTTATTAGGCGCTGCTCGCGGTATGGAAAATTCATTTAATCGCCTGTTTGGAGATTTTGCAACGAATAGCGTCTTTATTTGGGGACAAAGTACAAGCAAACCATTTAAGGGGTTCCAGGAAGGTAAACGTGTTACTCTGAAATTATCTGATGCTCAAAAAATTCAAGATAATGTTGAAGGTATCGAGTTTGTAGTACCTCGAAATCAAAGTCAGGGGTTTGTGGTAAGAAAAATGCTGTCCGGCACTTATAATATTGCTGGAGATTATCCACTTCTTGATATAGTTCAGAAAAAGAAATTAATAAAGGGTCGCTTTATCAATCAAAGCGATATGGATAACAAGAGAAAAGTTGCTGTTATTTCAGAAGACATTTATAAGCAACTTTTTGAAAAAGACGTCGAGCCCATCGGAGAACTCATCCGAATTAATAATATGAATTTTGCCGTCATCGGAGTATTCGAATTGGATAATTTTGGAGGGCCTTCCTCAGATATTCATATTCCATTTGAAACCTTTCAGCAAGTTTACAACCAAGGCAATCAAATTGGTTGGATGATGATCACTGGTAAGGGCGAATATGATATCAAACAAATTGAAGATGATTCGAAACTTATTTTAAAGAACTTAAATAAAATCCATCCTGAAGATAAACGTGCCTTTGGAAGCTTTAACCTTGGAGAGCAATTTGCAAAATTAACCGGTTTTCTTACTGGAATGCAGTTTCTAACCTGGTTTGTAGGCATTGCAACCCTTATTGCTGGTGTTTTTGCCATTGGCAGTATTTTGCTGATCACGGTTAAGGAACGTACCAAGGAAATAGGTGTGCGGCGTGCATTGGGTGCAACTCCCTTTGAGATCAAGAGACAAATTGTTGTAGAGGCCGTTTTCTTAACCTTAATTGCTGGACTTATGGGTATAATTTCAGGAGGTTGGATTCTCATATGGCTTGATAGTGCCTTTGGGCAAGGTGAAGATGCTACTTTAGTCAATTCTTCAGTTTCCATAGCCATAGTATTTGTAGCCTTATTGATCTTGATCATTCTCGGCACATTAATAGGACTAATTCCCGCCTTTAAGGCAACAAGTATAAAACCAATAGACGCATTGCGTGAAGAATAAAAAACTAATCAAAAGTTAAAATGAAGAAAACAGTAAAAATCATAATTGGAATTGTATTGCTATTCGCATTAATATGGGTTCTTAAATATTTTAGAGAATCTAATTCTGAAGAAATAGTAGATTTCAAAACTGAAGAACCGTATTATACATCTCTTGATACCAAAACAGTAGCTACAGGGAAACTAAATCCAGAAGAAGAAATTGAAGTAAAACCTCAAATTTCAGGTATTGTTGATAAGATCATGGTTGAAGAAGGCGACATCGTGAAAAAAGGGGATATGCTTGCCAAGATTCGGGTAGTGCCTAATGAACAAAGTTTATCAAGTGCCAATAGCCGTATCAATAGTGCGAGATTATCATATGATAATGCCAAAACCTTGTATGATCGCAATAAGATCCTGTTTGAAAAAGGGATCATATCAAAACAAGATTTTGAAAACACCGAATTGAGTTTGAATCAAGCTAGAGAATCACTCTCCCAAGCACAAAATGATTTTCAGATCATTAAACGTGGCTCGGTATCTGGAGGATCTGGAGCCAATACAAATATTGTGGCTCAAATCTCCGGAACCATCTTAGAAATTCCTGTACGGGAAGGTGATCAAGTCATTGAGAGTAATAACTTCAATGCAGGAACAACTATTGCTACAATTGCTGACATGAGCAAAATGATTTTTGAAGGAAAAGTAGATGAAGCAGAAGTTGGAAAATTAGAAGAAGGCAAGGAGATAAAGATCATCCTGGGCGCAATAAATGAGAAAGAATTTCCAGCACGATTGACCTTCGTTGCACCAAAAGGAATAGAAGAAAATGGGGCTGTACAATTCACGATTAAAGCAGACGTCGACGTTGAACCTGCAACAAATATTAGAGCAGGATATAGTGCAAATGCTGAAATAGAGATTGAAAGTAAGGACAGTGTCATGGTGATCAAAGAGGCTCTGTTGCAATTCAACCGTATTACGGAGCAACCTTTCGTTGAAATTTTAACAGGAGACAATTCCTTTGAGAAAAAAGATGTTGAATTAGGATTATCTAATGGCATTGAAGTAGAGATCACTGAAGGCGTTGCTATGGGTGATAAGATCAAGGTTTGGAACAAGGCTTCTGATGAGAATAATGATGATGATGATTAAAAATTTCGAATTGTATACTATGAAGAATTATATATTAGTACTCTGCGTATGTATCAGCATGTCTGGATATGCTCAGAAAAAATGGGGTTTACAAGAATGTGTTACTCATGCACTTGAAAACAACATTACTGTAAAACAAGGCGAAAACGTTTTATTGTCTAATGATCAGGATATTATTGCCTCCAAAGGGAGTTTTTATCCAAGTTTCGGTGCAAATATCAATCAAGGGTTAAGTGTTGGTAACGTCGAGCTTTTTCAAGGACAGTTTGCTGACCGAACCTCGAATACGACCAATATTGGTTTAAGTG
>JABDMU010000057.1 GCA_013001285.1 Flavobacteriaceae bacterium | reverse complement strand
TTGAAGGCCAATCCACAGTTGGTTATGTTGCTCCAAGCGGGTTAGATACTGATAATGATGGTTTAGATGATAGTTACGATATAACTAATGGAGGTTCAGCAATTGTTGTTGAAAACACCGATGGAGCTGATTTTCCAGACTATTTAGATCGGGATTCAGATAATGACGCACTTCCTGATATTGTTGAAGTAGGTCACGGCGCAGATGATACCGATGCCGATGGTCAAACCAACGGTGTGGTAGGTATTAATGGTCTTGATGATTCTTATGATGATGGCGTTGCTGGAGATACCTTTATCGATGTGAACGGTGCATTAGATGATACCCAAACAGATAATTTCCCGGATGCAGATGGGGATGTTTTACTTGGAGGAGATGTTGATTATCGGGATGCAACATTTAATGATAATGACGGTGATGGAATTTCAGATGTAGATGATTTAGATGATGATAATGACGGGATCGTAGATACAGAAGAGTCTGGTGGAAGTGATCCATTGCTTGATTCTGACCTCGACAATATTCCTAATTATCAAGATGCAGATTATTGCGCTTTGAATGCCTTTGGCGTTTGTGCAAATCTTGACGGCGATAATGACGGAATTCCAAATCATTTAGATACTGATAGCGATAACGATGGTTGTCCTGATGCACTCGAAGGTGCAGGTAGTTTTACCGCTGCCGATTTAACTTCAAGTAATAATTTAGCTGATTCTGATGAAGGCCAGGTAGATGCTCAGGGTATCCCTGAAGATGCCAGCATGAATACACAACAACAGGCAACAACGCCTGAGGTTACAGATAGTACACTTGCATCTGGTTGTGATGCTGACGGAGATGGTGTTTTAGATGCCACTGAAATCGCAAACGGAACCAATCCAAATGATCCATGTTCATATAACGTAGTTGATATTACAGTAGCAATCACGTCTAATGCAGATTGTGATGGTGATGGAGTTCTTGATGTAAATGAAATAGCTAGCGGTACTGATCCTTTTGATTCTTGTTCTTATAACATAGCTGATATTACAGAACCAATTACTTCAACGGACGATTGTGATGGTGATGGTGTAACTAACGCTGATGAAGCAATTGATGGTACAGATCCATTAGACGATTGTTCATATGTAACAGCAAGTATAACAGTAGCAGTTACTTCAACAGCCGATTGTGATGGCGATGGTGTAACTAATGATGATGAAGCTACCGATGGAACCGATGGACAAGATCCATGTAGTTTTGTACTGGCTTCTCAGACTGTAGCACCAAGTGCCGCATGGAATGCAGCGGATTGTGATGGTGATGGTGTAACTAACGGTGATGAAGTCACTGATGGCACAGACCCACTGGACGATTGTTCATATTTAACAGCAAGTATAACAGTAGCAGTTACTTCAACAGCCGATTGTGATGGCGATGGTGTAACCAATGATGATGAAGCTGCCGATGGAACCGATGGACAAGATCCATGTAGTTTTGTATTGGCTTCTCAGACTGTAGCACCAAGTGCCGCATGGAATGCAGCCGATTGTGATGGTGATGGTGTAACTAATGGTGATGAAGTCACTGATGGTACAGATCCACTAGACGATTGTTCATATGTAACAACAAGTATAACAGTAACAGTTACTTCAACTGCCGATTGTGATGGTGATGGAGTGATTAATGCTGATGAAGCAATTGATGGCACGGATCCGTTTGATGAATGTTCCTATAATGTTGCAAGTATAACTGTGGCTATAACTTCTATGGCAGATTGTGATGGCGATGGTGCATTAGATGTTGATGAAGTTGGAAGTGGAACAGATCCATTTGATGCGTGTGACTATAATGTTTCAGATATAACCGTAACAAATACAGCTGGGCTTGATTGTGACGGGGACGGTGTCCTTGATGCAACCGAATTAAGTGACGGTACAGATCCGCAGTACGCTTGTTCATATTTGCCAAGTAGCATTACAGAACCTGTAACCAATACAGAAGATTGTACGGCACTCATTGAAGTGACTAAGATCGCTGATCTATTTGGAGGCAATGAAGAAGGTGATACCATTGATTATACAATTTATGTCGAGAACATAGGAAATGTGACGATAACCGATATTAGTCTGATCGATACATTTATGGATATCAATGGAAATCCATTAACTCTTACATCTGGACCAACTTTCAGTGGTGCAGATATGGGAAGTCCGGAAGGCACTCTAGTAGTTGGGGAAATTGCGACCTATACGGCCACATTTGTTATAACGCAAGAAGCCATAATACAAGGTGGTGTAAGTAACCAAGTTTTAGCTATGGGAGTCGCTCCAAACTTTGATATCATTGATGATACGAGTGATGACGGCGATGACTTTGACGGAAATTCAGATGATGATTCAACGATAACTAATCTGGGCTGTATGATGGTGTTCAATGAATTCTCTCCTAACGGAGATGGTGTTAATGACACCTTAGTTATTAATTGTATCCAAAACTACCCGAATAATAAGTTACAGATATACAACCGTTGGGGTAACCTTGTTTATACCGCAAATGGATATCAAAATGATTGGGATGGTACTTCAAATGCAAGAGCAGTCATGAATCAACCAGATGATCTACCTATTGGAACGTATTATTACATCTTAGATTTCGGAGATGGGTCAAAACCAAGAACAGGATGGATATACATAAACAGATAAAAAAAGAAGTAATGAAAAATCACGATAAAATCATACGAAAAACCTCATTCATACAAAGTTTATTAACCTTTGTAGTATATCTGATGGTCTGCCAAATATTCGCACAACAAGATCCGCAGTACACACAGTACATGTATAATACAATGAGTGTTAACCCAGCTTATGCTGGACAAAGGGACGTGTTAAGTATAACCGGATTACATCGAAGCCAATGGGTAGGTATTGAAGGTGCACCTCAAACACAAACTCTTGGAATTCATGCCCCATTGAGAAATGAGCGCATAGGACTAGGTTTGAATGTGATTAACGATGCGCTTGGACCTGCTCAAGAGACATATGTAAATGTAAATTTTTCGTATACCATTCCTTTAAATGAACTTGATAAAAAGCTGTCCTTTGGTTTAACAGGTGGATTGCATTTGCTTGATACAGATTGGAGTAAAGGTCAGTTTCAAAACCCAGATGTTGTGTTTAATGAGAACTTAAGTTTGATTTCCCCAACAGTAGGAGCAGGATTATACCTTCATTCAAGAAAATGGTATCTTGGACTTTCGGTTCCAAATATTATCACCACTGAACATTATAATGATTTTCAAGAATCCTTAGCCACTGAACGGTTACATTTTTTCTTGATTGGTGGTTATGTATTTAACCTAAGTGATAACACAAAACTAAAACCGGCATTCTTAGTGAAAGCAGTTACGGGAGCACCAATTATTGCAGATGTTTCAGCCAACTTTCTTTTTTATGAAAAATTAACCCTTGGATTGGCATGGCGTTGGGATGATGCGTTAAGTGGTTTAGCAGGTTTTCAGATAAGCGAAGGCCTCTATGTTGGCTATGCCTATGACTATACAACAACTGATTTAAAAAACTATAATAGTGGAACCCACGAAATAGTATTGCGATTTGAACTTCAAAAGTTAGGTCGCATACTTTCACCTAGATTCTTCTAAAAAAGCAAAATATGAAAGCACAAAAATATATACTTATACTAGCTGCATTTTTAATTTGTAATGCAAGCTTTTCACAAGAAGGAAGGATTAACGCTGCGAATTCTGAATATGATCAATTCGCATATATAAAAACCAGTGAAATTTTGCTTAAAGTTGCAAATGATGGTTATAAATCTGTCGAATTGTTCCAAAAATTAGGTAACTCATTTTACTTCAACAATAAAATGGATGATGCTGCGAAATGGTATGGTGAACTCATGGCCATGGATCAAATTGTCGACGCAGAATACTATTTTCGATATGCTCAGGCACTAAAAAGTCAAGAAAATTATGATGAGTCCGATAAATGGATGATTCGCTTTAATGAAGCTCGTCCTGATGACCTTCGTGGAAAAGCTTTTCTGTCTAAGGTTGATTACTTAAATAGTATTGATCGTATGAGTCATGACGATGTTGATTTATATAACATGGATCTGAATACAGAATTTTCAGATTTCGGATCTAATCAATTTAAAGATCAACTTGTTTTTGCTTCAACTCGAGGTGGTGGAAATAAGTATAATTGGAACGAACAACCCTATCTTGACCTATATTCAGTTACCAAAAAAGAAGATGGCTCTTATACAGAAGCTAAAGCTTTAAATGACAAAATAAATACGCGATTCCATGAATCTTCGGCTTCTTTTACACCTGACGATCAGTTCATGTTCTTTACAAGAAATAATTACTACAAACGCAAATTTAAAAAAGGTGAAGATGGCATTAACCGACTTCAAATGTTTCGTGCAATTCAACAAACCGATGGTACTTGGTATGATGTCGTCCCAGTGCATTTTAATAGTGATGACTATAGCGTAGCTCATCCTAGTGTTAACGTGTACGGAACTAAATTATATTTTGCTTCTGATATGAAGGACTCAGCAGGAGCATCTGATATTTTTGTAGTTGATATTCGTCCTGATGGGTCTTTAGGGGAACCAAAAAACCTTGGTTTTGGAATCAATACTGAAGGACATGAGTCCTTTCCGTTTATCAACGAAGATGGCGATCTGTTCTTTAGTTCAAATGGTTATCCTGGACTGGGAGGTCTTGATGTATATGTGATTCGAGATTTCGAAGAAAAAATGGAAACCAATGCAAGAGATTTTATTATAGAAAACTTAGGACGCCCTTTTAACAGTGCCATGGATGACTTCGCATATTATGAAAATTTAGGAACAAAGGAAGGGTTTATTACGTCTAACCGCGATGGCGGAAAAGGAGATGATGATATTTATTCGTTTATAGTTCCAGATTGTAAGCAACTCGTTGAAGGATATGTAAAAGACCTGGACACGAAGGAGATCGTTCCTGGTGCCATTGTCGCACTTTACGATGCCTCAAATAATGAAATAGAGTCTAAAGTTGTGGGAGATGAAGGTTATTTTGCATTTGAAGTAGGCTGTGAAACCGAGTTCTTGATTCGAGGAGTTAAAGACACTTACATAGGTGATGAAAAGCGATTCACAACGCCTAAAATCAAGCAGGAGTTAGAAATTGAATTATTGCTGGATAAAGACGAACAAGAAGTTACAATTGGTGACGATCTTGCCAAAGCACTTGACATCCCAATCATATATTTTGATTTTGATAAACATAATATCCGCTATGACGCCTCTGTTGAGTTAGAAAAAGTACTTATAGTTCTAAATACATATCCAACTATGGAAATTGATATTAGAAGCCATACAGATAGTCGCGGAACTTCTGAATATAACGATACCTTATCTGAAAAAAGAGCAGGTTCTACAAGACAGTATTTAATTGATCGTAACATATCAGCTGATCGATTGACCTCTAAAGGCTACGGCGAAAATGAACTGAAAAATCACTGTAGTGATGGCGTAGAATGTTCTGAAGAAGAGCATCAGTTGAATAGAAGAAGTGAATTCATAATTACTAAAATGAAATAGGGTATTGGTCATACTCCAGATAGAGGCTGTCATTTATGATGGCCTTTTTTTATGAAAAGATTATTATATTAACAATTTTATACTTGGTATTTTTGTAGTCTATGGAAGAATATGTAATTCTGGTTGATGATAACGATGTTAAGATTGGAATCATGCCGAAAATGCTAGCGCATGAAAAAGCGCTTTTACATCGGGCCTTTTCCGTTTTTATTTTTAATGATAAAAATGAGCTTATGCTCCAACAACGCGCTTTAGATAAATACCATTCTCCGGGATTATGGACAAATACATGTTGTAGTCATCAGCGTGAAAATGAATCTAATGTTGAAGCTGGGAAGCGTAGACTTCAAGAAGAAATGGGTTTTGAAACTGAATTGAAGGAAACCACTTCCTTTATTTATAAAGCCGCTTTTGATAATGGACTTACCGAACATGAATATGATCATGTTATGGTGGGTTATTATAACGGTATTCCTAAAATTAATTCTGATGAAGTTGCAGAATGGAAATGGATGGATCTAGAAGAGGTTAAAGTAGATATCGAGTTGAAACCAGATCTTTATACGGCTTGGTTCAAGATTATTTTTGAAAAATTTTACAAATATTTAAATACGTCTATCCATGAAAGTGACCATAAGTAGAAAGGCACATTTTAATGCAGCGCATCGCTTATATCGAAAAGATTGGAGCGATGAGAAAAATGCTGCTGTTTTTGGAAAGTGCAGCAATCCGAATTTTCACGGACATAATTATGATTTGATCGTAAGTGTGACAGGTGAAATTGATAAGGAGACCGGATATGTTATCGATATAAAAATATTGAAAGACTTGATCAAATCTGAAGTGGAAGATGCCTTTGATCACAAGAATTTAAATGTTGAAGTAGAAGAATTTAAAGATCTTAATCCTACAGCCGAAAATATAGTGGTTGTCATTTACAATAAGCTCAAGCGCCAACTTGATTCAAATTTGGAATTGGAAGTTCAGCTTTTTGAGACCGAACGCAATTTTGTAAGTTATTCAGGAAAATAATATATGAAACACAATTTATATCCCTTTAAATTTACACCCATTCTAAAAGAAAAAATTTGGGGTGGACAAAAACTAAAAACTGTGCTTAATAAAGAATCCAAATTACCAAATATTGGAGAAAGTTGGGAGCTCAGTAACGTGGAAGGCGATGTGTCAATTGTTGCTAATGGTAAATTAAAAGGAACATCTCTGACCGAATTGTTAGAACAGTTTGGGTCAGAACTTTTAGGAGAGAAGAATTATAAGGTATTTGGAAATAATTTCCCATTATTGATAAAATTCATCGACGCCAAAGAGGACCTTTCAATTCAGTTGCATCCCAACGATGAACTGGCCAAAGCACGACATAATTCTTTTGGTAAAACTGAAATGTGGTATGTTATGCAGGCCGATGATGATGCGAATCTCATTGTTGGCTTTAATCAAAAAATTTCCCAACACAGTTATTTAGATCATTTAAAGCAAAATACACTGGTTGATATTTTAAATTTTGAAAAAGTAAGTGAAGGCGATACGTATTTCATTGAAGTTGGTCGTGTTCATGCCATTGGCGCCGGAGTTCTACTAGCAGAAATTCAACAAAAAAGTGATATTACCTATCGTGTGTATGACTGGGATCGTGTAGATGACCAAGGGAATTCTAGAGACCTTCATAAAGACCTGGCTTTAGATGCTATTGATTTTAATATGGCTGATGATTTTCGCGTTGATTATAATAAGCAGATCAATACTGCAAATTTAATGGTGGAATGTAACTATTTCAACACAAGTTTTATTCCACTAAAAGGCAAAATTGAAAAGTATAACGATAAAGATTCTTTTCTTATCTATATGTGCGTTGATGGTGAAGTACAATTTAATGTAGGTTCAGAAATAACGGTTTTAAACAAAGGGGAAACCCTTTTAATGCCAGCTGGATTAAATACCTTTTCTTTGTCATCTGAAAATGCAAAACTGTTAGAAGTTTTCGTTTGATTTATGTAAGTTTGCAGTACTAATAAATAACAAGTTATATGGCAAGTGTAAGAGATTTAAAAAAAGATATAAATTATGTTTTAGGAGACATTATTGAGGCCGTCTATGTCTGGGAATATGCAAACCCTAAAACCGATAAGAAAAAAGCGGAGGCAATCATTGATGAAGCAATTGAAACCTTTGACGAACTTATTGCGAAAGTAAATGACCGATCGGTTGAAAATAAGAAAGCTCACCTTAAATCTGTGAGCAAAGAACTAGAAGATCGAGGCAGGTCTCTCATTGAGAAAATCAATAAATTATCATAATAAAAAAGGCGCTTTTAAAGCGCCTTTTTTATGGATTGTTTTCTTGTTTTTTTTCTGCAATGTACCTTGCCAATTCTTTGCCATATTTTGATTTTGCTATATGTTCTGGTAGTACATTATAAATGGTGTCGAGATATTTCAGATTGGCGTCATAAACTTCTGAAAGCGCTATATAAGGTGCCACTTCACTCTCCTTATTGGTTAATGCATAGTTAATAGCGTAAAGATATTTTCGTTTTAGTAAATTATCAGATTCGCTTAACACTGTGTTTAATTTTGTAGAATCTTCTCCAGCTTCAAACTGTTCCTTGATCAATTCAAGATTTTTAGAATTAAACTGAGATAACATCGAATTAAATTCTTCTAATTTCTTTTGCAGTTCACTGCCTTCAATTTTAGCATCATAAACAAATCGTTTTAACGTAGTATTGATGGTGGTTGTACCTTTATCAGCAAAAAATCGAATTCTTAAAGGGTCAGAATTCGCAGTTTGTAACCTTAAATAAAGTACTTCTGGTTCTGAAAGGAAGGTGACGAGTTCGAAAATTGGATCTCCATTTATTTCCATTGAATCAATGGCCACAACCGTCGTATCCTGAACACGGTCTAAATAAAGCGTTCCTTTTTTTAATCCCTTTACCTGTCCAGTGACGATCAGATTAGGTTTTTCCTTTCCACATGAGGCTATTAGGATCACTAAAAAAAATACGAAAATACGTTTCATAATAAAAGTTAAGGTGGACAAATATCACATAAAAAAGGCGGTAATAAAAATTTAAATATGCTTATAATAGCCGTTAGGCACCAGCTGCAATTTGCATTAAAATCGTACAACCAATTGCAGCCACAGTTCCAATTGCATAGCCAAAAACAGCTAAAAGCACACCGACAGTGGCAAGCGAAGGATGAAAAGCTGAAGCAACTATAGGTGCTGAAGCAGCGCCACCAACGTTAGCCTGACTTCCAACGGCTAAAAAGAAATAAGGCGCTTTGATTAACTTCGCAACTAAAATCAATAAAAAGGCATGTATGGTCATCCAAACGACACCAATAGCGATCAATCCAACATTGTCAAATATCAAACTGAGATCCATTTTCATTCCTATTGAGGCCACAAGGATGTAAATAAAAACACTTCCAAATTTACTAGCTCCAGCACCTTCGTAGTTTCTAGCTTTTGTAAATGATAATAAGATGGCAATAAGGGTTGCAATACTGATCATCCAGAAAAATTTGGATCCGAGAAAGGTAAATATGTTTCTTGTTGTATCCGATTCAATATTGGCCACGACGTCGTTAAAAAACTGAGCTAAATACCCTGAGAAAAGATGAGCAAGGCTTACTGTACCAAAAGCTATGGCAGCGATGATCATAAGATCGGTCAAGGAAGGATTTCGTTTTACTTTTTTTGCAAAGGAAGATACCTTTTCTTTGAGATCTTCAATAGAAGAGGTATCAGCTTTTAACCATTTATTGATCGCTTTTCGTTTTCCAATCCCAATGAGTAATAAAGCCATCCAAATATTGGCAACGACGATATCGACAAAGACCATTCCTCCATAAAGTTTTTGGTTGTAACCATAGATCTCAAGCATCGCTGTTTGATTGGCGCCACCGCCAATCCAGCTTCCAGCTAGCGTGGATAATCCACGCCAAACAGCGTCTGGCCCTACACCTCCTACGGTTTCAGGGGAAACCATTGAGATAAGAAGAATGGCAATTGGGCCTCCAATGACAATGCCAATGGTACCAGTTGCAAACATGATCAAAGCCTTCCAGCCCAAATTAAAAACAGCTTTCAGGTCTATACTTAAAGTCATTAAAACTAGCGCAGCTGGTAATAAATACCGACTGGATACATAATACAAATTAGTACTATGTGCTACTTTTTCACCAGCATCATTTAAAGTTTCCCATTCCGGTGCGATCAGACCAGAGGTTGTTAGAACAGCAGGAAGCATATATGCCATAAACAATCCTGGAACGATCTTATAAAATCCATTCCAGAATCCTGTTGGTCTTGATTCCGTATAAAAAATAAACCCTAATGTCAACATGAGCAAACCAAAAACAATGGTGTCGTCTGTGAATACGGGTTCTTTCATTAATGCGTCCGGTACAACTTCAGCCTGAGTTCTTTCCATGGCATAACGTACACCACGATAAATTAAATATACAATAAGGAAAAAGGGGAGGACGCGTTTAAGAATAAATTGCATTCGATGTTGGTTAGAATTGAAATCGAAAAATACAAAATTAAATATTAAGCCAATAGGTGAGTTTGAGGTTTATAGAACGCACTCTAGGTGCAAAGCGGTTATCAGTAAAATAATTGTCATTATACACTACAAAGAGATCAGATAAAGGCGCGAATCGCCATTGCAGTCGTGTGTTTACACTAAAATTATCTCTCTGATTACTATACTGAATAAAGGTCGCCCAAAACAAATTCTTATTGAAGGTAATATCAATTCTGGGACCAATTAACAAGATCTTAGCATCCGGATAAGGACCAGGAAGATTAATGTCATCATAATTAATTTGAACTGAGGTTGAAAAATGGGGTTGAATGCGGTAGTTGAATTGAGCTCGGAACGAAAATTTCTTTCCATTGAAAAAATTTCCAAATGAAGGTGACACTCTATATGAAAATGTTTTACGCTGATCTGATCTATAGCTCGCGCTATAACTGGTGTAATAATAATCAGCATCGCCTGGAAGCGCAATCGCGTCATCGGTTCCGGTAGGATCAAATTCATCATATAAATGGATGAATCTATTAAACATCTCAAGTTCAAACTCAGAACTGTTTTTGAATTGCCCTTGCCATCGGCTTATGATCGTGTAATCAGAATTTTCAAAATCTAATTCAGGCTTCCAGATAAAAACCGGAGTAACAGAAATACTATGTTTTACCAATTTGCTCGTTGATTTTGGCCAAAAGGATCTTGAAATTCTTGGATTGATCTTGAAAATATCGGTACGTCTAATGAATCCAAGATCAGATCTATAGTTTTCACCAACGTAGACTCCGCTTAATCTCAAATTATAATTTCGGTTATTGAATTCGGTTGAAGCTCCTGCTGAAAGGTCTTTTTTGCTCACATCTGGTGAAAAGGATTTATGAATAAAATATTTTCCAACCCATGTATTATCTTCAGATGCTAATCTGTAATCGAGACCAAATACACGGTTATAGCGATCCTCATTCGCTAAAAAATCATAATCTTTAGTTGCCTGTTTGTTAATGAACATGAAACTAAGGTTAGAGCGACTGAAAAGTTTGTATTGTGCTGTGAGAACAGCATTATTTGTTGTAGCAATCTCATTGGCCTTGTCTTCGGCAGTTTGCATATTTAAGATACCGATCCTTAGATTATTGTTCAGTTTTCCACTTAAGCGTACGCCTGCGATAATATCGTTTTCAATGTTGTTGTCATCCGTATCTGTAGCGATTCCGATTCGCCTTGAAAAAAATGGATTCGAATCACGATCGTTCCCAAAATCGGCGAAAAGGTCACTATTTTCAATAAAGAACTGTCGGCGTTCCGGTAATGAGATTTCAAAACGTGTTAAGTTGGTCACTTGTTGATCAACTTCAACCTGAGAAAAATCTGGATTCACCGTGAGATCCAGATTCATGCTATTACCAACGGTAAATTTGGCATCACCGCCATATTTAAAATCGGATGTTTCATCGCCATCTTCATAATTTTTTCCAACGAGACCATTAACATAAGGTATGATAGATATAGGAGACTTCGATTTACCCAATGGTTTTTCAAAGATCATATCACCCATGTAAGCCAAATTGAAAATAAATTGATTTTGAGGAATATTCATCCAGGTGTTATTTTCATTTTGTTGGGTATCGAAATGATAGCTATTGAAGCGCCATTTTGTTTCGCCTTCACGATATTTAAATGCAGAAAAAGGGATGATCCATTCAACCGTGTAATAATTATCATGAATTACAGTTTTGCTTTTCCATTTAGTGTCCCATGCCATCGTGAAGCCTCTTAATTCGGCACCACCACCAGAAAGAAGCATTTCTCGTTTTACACCTTCTGGATTAGTACCAAAAATAAAAGCATTAGTTCCGTCATTAAAAGTGTCAAATAATAAAGTGATATTATCGCTACCTCCAGCTCGAAAATCACGCCTCAAGGAAGGGATTACATAGTCATTTCCAGGAGAATTAACTTTAATGCCAACATACAGATTCGTGTCATCAAACAGCATTTTAATTTCTGGTTGTTGCTTGGCTTGTGTCGAATCTGTAGGGAAATAATTCCAGAAGTCGGTAGCAGTATCAGCCTTTTCCCAGGCGGGTTCATTTAATAAACCATCTAGAGTAATTGTTTCAGAAATATATTTTACCTCGAAAGATTTCGTTTGAGAAATGCTTAAAATAGGGGTCAAGGCAATGAGGTAGAAAAGTATTTTTTTCAATGCGGTCGGGTTAGTGTCCTTCAAAAATAAGAGAATAATCTAAAAGCAGAATAAAATTATTCATTTTTAGGATTTTTTTTAGATTTTAAAGGCGTTCTTTTGGCATCCTTCAGGCTTTGCATGAGCATCCATTCTATTTGACCGTTAGTGCTGCGAAATTCATCTGCAGCCCATTTTTCTATGGCTTTTAGCATGTCTTCATTAACTCGCAATGCGAAAGCTTTTTTCTTAGACATAACTCTATTTATTGATTTTATTATAGTAGTAAAAGGACACAGCTATAATTATAATGGGTACAATTATCGTAATCACAAGGAATCCAGTGTTAAATAATGTTATGGCATTACCTTTAGCAACAGCGATGATCTCAAAAATAATTGCAGCAAACAAGGCTAAACAATACAGATTGATAAACCTTACCATTCGTGTACTTAATCTATAATTTTTAAGTGCATTTTCTTCTGTAATGTTCACCATGTAATTATGAAGATGTGGGAATCTGTTAAGAATGAACATCAGTAAAAACATAAATGTAGCAATAATTGGCACGATCCAAATCGTTGCCTTACCTCCAAAATCGTCGGCTTCACCGGCGCCATTAAAATGGGTTGGAATTTCATCTGGGAGATCAGAGAAACTGTAAATAGTATATATCCAAATAAGTAATAGGAGCGTGATGTTCAAGAGTTCACAAAGAACGTCTACTTGCTCGTATGGGACTTTAATTTTAGGGCGATCGATTTTCATTTATCTATTTTTATCACGTTCAAGTACAATGCTAACCCAGCCTTGGGCAATACTCTGGACGATCCAGCCTTCTCTGGCATATTGATTGAGCAGTTCTTCTAATTTGACCGCTCTGTTCATAATGCCTAATTTGGTCATGATCACTTTATATTCTTTCATTCTAATTTAAATTATTGACTATTATCATTATTTTTGAAATAAAGCAAGGCAACTATAGCACCTATGATTGTTCCTATTAAAGAACCAAAAACAACACCCATGACAACATTACCTATAACGGCTCCTATGGTTACACCAATACTTGATCCCATGGCACTTCCAATAGCGATACTATAAATTTGTTTATTGTTCATTTTAATGACTTAAAGTGCCGGTATTTAAAACAGGTGATGCATCCTTATCGCCACATAATATGACCATAAGATTACTGACCATTGCGGCTTTGCGTTCTTCATCAAGAGCAACGATTTCTTTTTTACCTAATTCCTCAAGAGCCATCTCTACCATGCTAACAGCACCTTCAACTATTTTATGTCTAGCCGCAACAATAGCAGTAGCTTGTTGACGTTTTAACATGGCATTTGCTATTTCCTGAGCATAGGCCAAATATCCAATACGAGCTTCAAGTACTTCTATTCCAGCAATCGAAAGACGTTCTTCAATTTCCTTTTCAAGCGCTTCACTGACCTCATTGACACTCGATCTCAGGGTAATGTCTTCGGTATGACCTTCATCAGCGAAATTATCATATGGATACATACTTGCTAGTTTTCTTACGGCAGCATCAGTTTGAACACGAACAAAATTCTCGAAATTATCAACGTCAAAGGCCGCTTTATATGTGTTTTGTACACGCCAAACTAAAATGGTACTGATCATTACCGGATTTCCGAGTTTATCATTTACTTTTAATCGCTCACTATCGAAATTGCTTGCACGCAATGATATCTTCTTTTTTGTGTAAAACGGATTAACCCAGTAAAAGCCATTCTTTTTTACAGTACCTACATATTTACCGAAGAGCAATAATACGCGAGAGTTATTAGGTTGTACCATAATAAATCCAATGGCTGTTATCACAGCTGTAAGAATTAGTAAAGCGTACCAAGGGTTTTGTTGTGATATAAGTAAGGTGATGCCTCCAATAAATAAAATTAAAAATACAAGCAGCATTAAGTATCCGTTGGCAGGAACAATAATTTTTTCTTCTTTCATGAGTTCTGTAATTTATAGTGATATTAAAATGATATCATAAAGATATGTAAATAAATTAATATTCCAAACTTTTTTCAAAAATTATTTTTTGGCATGGATCTTGTATTATTATATACTGTAAATACACATTTACATTTAGATAAAAAATATTTTTGGTTGGTTAGTAGAAAAAAGCACCATTCCGTCTTTGGAAGGTGCTTTTTTCATTTTTTTATGTAAGAATCGAACTAGCTGTTTTCCTTGATAAAGGTGACAATCTTCTCAATAAGTTCTTCAGACAAGGTTCGATAAGATTCATTGTAAGATTTTGAATTTTCAAGATCATCTCCAGCAATTGGAACGAGAATATGGTTCATGTCTTTTATGATCTCCAATTGTGCATTTGTGTTAGCAGCTTTTAAGAGTTCGGCTTCAGCTTCAACAACCTGCAAATCTTTCGTGCCATTGATCAGTAATATTGGCATATCTAATTTGCTGATTTCTTTGGCCGGATCATAAGACATCCAATTACTCATAAATGCTTGTATATTTAAATTGAAAATGGAAATTAAGGCAGGAGGGAAGTCTTCGGTTGTTTTGCCCTCAGCAAGAACGCTAAAGACTCGTTTGGTATCTTCTGTAAACATCGGTGCTGTTTTTTCCACTTGATCAATGATGACCTTGTCAATGGTCTTTCCTGCACCAGCCAACGAAATAAACCCATCTGCACCTTCATTAGCAGCCAACATACCTACCAAACTACCTTGACTATGACCAATTATATATATTGAATTAAATCGTTCATCATTCCTGAAAAAACTCAAGACACTTATGGCGTCTGTGATAAAATCGTCAAACATGAGGTTGGGATCTACATTATTTTTTCGAATTTGTTTTACAATACGTTTGTCATATCTAAATGTTGCAATTCCATTTTGACCGAGTGCTGTGGCTAATTTTTTTAGCGCATTGCTTTGCATGAAATTCTGATTTCCATCACGATCGGTAGGACCCGATCCTGCAATAATAATGGCTAATGGTTGTTGTTCGGAATTGTCTTGAAAAAGTAAGGTGCCATCAACATGTTCGTTAACGTTTAGATTAACCGATTGCATTTGTGCTTCTTGACCAAACATTAAAGTCGACATCAGAAAAGCAATTACAACTATTTTTAATTTCATTCTCACTACTATTTAATATTAGATATTTTCCTGAATACTATAATCAATAAAAATGCCAATATACTTTTGAATTGAATTTTAGCTGTTATAAAAATACATTAAAGTACTAGATCAGGTTGGTTCTAACTCTTAATTTATTCATTATTTCATCGAAAAATGCCTGAAATCACCCTTAAATGTTAAAAAAATGTGTATTTCATCGAATAAATAGTGTTGTATATCGATGAAATGAATTTAATGTATACATTTGAAATGTACTAAAATTTAGTTTTTAGTTCAATGGATTAATTAATTAATATTTGCAATTATGTTGTTGATATTAGCAACCCTAAATCTAACTTCGTAATATTAAAGCAAATTAGAGAAACCGAGTTTGAGGGAACTCGGTTTCTTATTTTATGACCCTAAAGGTCATATTAATTCGAGGCCCAATGACTTTCTTCGTTTTTGGAACCTGATGCAACCAATTAGTTTGCGTACTACCTTTCATTATTAATAAACTGCCGTTTTCAAGTTTTATTTTATGCTTTAGTTTCGAATCTTTGCGATGCTTCATATGAAACATGCGCTCTGCACCCAGACTCAATGAGGCTATTACAGGGGCATCCCCCAGTTCTTTTTCATTATCGGCATGCCAACCGTTACTATCTTGACCGTGTCGATATAAATTTAATAAGCAGGTCGTGAAATTGACATCCACAATCTTTTCGATTTCCGATTTACAAAATTGTAATTCTTCGGTAAAGGCTCTTGGATACATCGTTATATTAGAATAGCTATAAGGGTTTGAGTTATTGGCATAAAGCGCAGTTAATCTCGGTTGAGCATAAGTTTTACCAAAAAGTTTGATATGGTCTTGTTGCCAAGCGATTGTCGCATTTAATTTTTCAAATAATGCCAAGGATACCTTCGAAGAAAAAAATTGAGCACAATAATATACATCAGCATCTGGCAAATTCAAGTTATATACGATATGATTACTCATAAATTTATATATGAATATGCCCAAAACATCAATACAAATTGCAAAGGAATCCTTAAAATTAAGATCCATCTTGGAATGCCTGCAGAGGCCTTTTCTCCTGATAACATGTAAAAATGCACAAGAAGAAATACAAAAAGCATGGCTATTATGCCATATAGACCAATCTTTTGATAATCTTCAAAACAGATCATAATCCCTAAGCCTATTTCAACCAATCCACTTAGATAAACCAACATTTTATGATTGGGAAGATAGCCTGGCATGATACGCATGTAAAGATTAGGTTTGAGAAAATGATAAATTCCGGCCAATACATAAAGCAAGGCCATAACATATAAATGCCAAGGATAGATCATCATAAAATTTTATTTCTCTAAATTAGTATTTATAATTTTACTTATGAAGTTTAAATTGACTCTTCTTGCCTTTGTTTTATGTAACCTGGTTGGCGCTCAGTTGCCTAAAGGATTTTCCTACGTCGAATCTGTCATTCCAAGTATAAAGGTCGAATTGAGATATTTATCTGATAATAATTTCGTTGGAAAACGAATCGATGGCTACATCACCGAAAAAGCCATATTATCGACGCCTGCAACCATGGCACTTAAAAAAGTTCAGGAAGAATTAAAAGCTTATGATCTGTCGATAATGATTTATGATAGTTATAGACCTCAGCAAGCAGTTGATCATTTTATGCGGTGGGCACGTGATCTAAATGATACGATTAACAAACATCGCTTTTATCCGGATGTTGCAAAACGCCATTTATTTAAAGAAGAATATATCGCAACGCGTTCTGGACACAGTAGAGGTAGTACACTTGATATTACATTAGTAGATCTATCAACTTGTGAAGCACTTGATATGGGTAGTCCCTATGATTTTTTCGGCATGGAATCTTGGGTAAACAACAAGGATCTAACCCCTCAGCAACGTGCTAATAGAATGTTGTTGCAATCGGTAATGTTGAAACATGGCTTCAGAAATTATCCAAAAGAGTGGTGGCATTTCACCCTACGCGCAGAACCCTTTCCTGATACCTACTTCAATTTTCCTGTACAGTAATCCTCTTTTTTGTAAATTTAATTTCCTCATCACTGTTGACCACTTACTTTGAAACCAAACAAAACGTTCTCTAGTAAAGTTGATCACTCCCCTTATTTTGAAATAATCCTCGCCCAATTAGCTGAAAATCATGGATTTCCAGATTCACATTTTAAGAACGTTGCTACTGATGTTGATTAAAATTGAAGCTTAATTCTTGTTTTGATAAGGTTTTAAACTAGGTATCCACCTGGATACATTTTCTTTGTAGTCCAGATAAGCATCACCAAATTTTCGTTCTAATTTAGGTTCTTCAATAAATTCAAAATAAATGGAATTTATTATAAAGAACACCATGGCCCAAACAAGTATGCTAATAGAATTAAAATAGAGCGCTTCACCAATTAAAATACACAAAACTCCCAGGATCATGGGGTTTCTCACATGACTATAAAGACCGGAAATCACAAGTTTTCGTGTTGGATTCCAAGGTGCTAATGTGCCTTTCCCTTTCGAACTAAATAAAAATATACTTCTAAATAAAAGTAAAACACCGCAACAAACAAATAGTATTCCCGCAATTAGCAATAACATATGTTCATCTGTAATTTCAAACGGATTTAAATAGACATACAGCAAATAGGGTATAAGAACAGTTACTGTTCCCGGAAGAAGAATGATGTTTTTTAAATGATTAAAAAATGAATTATTTGCCATAAAATAATTTTCTCACTAATTCATTCTGTCGAGTTGCTTATTTCGATTCAGAAATCCAGGAATTAATCTTTTCTTCTAGAAGCGCAAGAGGAACACAGCCTGTTTCTAAGACTTCATTATGAAATTGACCAATATCAAATTTATCTCCTAATTCATTTTCAGCTTTTGTACGTAGTTCACGAATTTTTAACTGCCCGATCTTATAGGATAAGGCTTGACCTGGCATGGCCATATAACGCTCAATTTCTGAAATAATACTGGCTTCACTTTCTGATTCATTCTCCAAAGAATATTGAATCGCTTGTTCTCGAGTCCATCCTTTTGAATGTAATCCTGTATCTACGACCAATCTCACAGCACGATGCATCTCTGCGGCCAAAGTTCCAAAATATTGATAAGGATCTGTGTAAAGTCCGAGTTCCTTTCCAAGAGATTCAGAATAAAGTGCCCAACCTTCACCATAACCACTATACCAAAGTGTTTTTCTAAATTCTGGTAGTTCATCACTTTCCTGGGTTAATGAAATTTGGTAATGATGTCCAGGAATGGCTTCATGTAAGAACAAAGATTCATCTTGATGAATGTTATATTCGGAAGCATTTGGAATTGGTGTGTAAAAAATACCTGGTCGCGAACCATCTTTTGAGCCTGGATTATATTCTGCACTTGCCGAATTTTCTCTAAATGCTTCAGTACGCCGAACTTCAAAAGCTGTTTTCGGTTTAAGATCGAATAGCTTTTCAATTTGTGGCTTCATGCGCTCATGAATCTCGTTGAAATTAGCGATCACTTGTTCAGGTGTTGTGAACGGCATAAGCGCTTTACTTGTTCTCACATGATCAAAAAATTCTTTAAGTGTTCCTTCAAAGCCAACATCTTTCTTTACTTTTTCCATTTCGGAAGAAATTCGTGCCACTTCAGAAAGCCCCAAATCATGAATTGCATCAGCGGTCATATCTGTTGTTGTAAAGAATTTTATCATATACCTATAGTACGCCTCGCCATCAGGAATGGCATCGATTCCAGAACTTTCACGTCCAGCAGCCATATAATCGCTGCTCATAAATGCATGTAAGCTTTTATAGGCAGGAATCAGTTCATTGGTTAATTTGTTGCTATAAGCTTCAGTTAGGGCTTTTTTGTCTTTTTCAGAGAAATCTTCTGGCATGTTTTTAATAGGGCTGTAAAACAAGTGTTCTTCCAGCTTATCAATGGCTCCTGATTCTAATTGAGGCAGTACCTTTTTGATCAATGCCTTTGGCAGTACATGACCGAGATCTATGCCTTCTTCCATTTTCTTTTTTGCCGAATGTAGCCAGGCAATATACCCATCCAGACGTTTTAACCAATTGTTATAATCTTCAACGGTTTTGAAGGGTTGCGCACTTGCACCACTGGCTAATTGTCCAACCATTAAATGAGGTGACCACATTTGATCAATAGGGCGCAAATCTTGTCTGTAATTAAACCCTTCTAAGTTGATCTCACATTCCCATTTTAATATGGATTTAGACATTTGTTCGCTTTTAGAAAGCTTGTTATCATCAAATTTGGAAAGTGCTTCCAAATATTTGGTATAATAGTTCTTAAGCTCCTTTCTATACTCATCACTGAGCAAATTGGGGAAATAATCGTTGTATCTATGGTCTCCTGAAAAAGTAGCAGCTAATGGGTTTAATTTTAGCCCATCTTCATAATAATTATTGAGCATTTCATTAAATGCTTTAGTTGAAGATTTGGTCATTTGTGTTGAATTTGAATTCGCATCATTTTTACAAGCTGTGAGAACAGTTATCAAACAGATGAAAACCAGAAAATTTTTAAACATGTTCATGTAGTGTTTAGAATAAATAATCCCTAAAGATAGCTAAAAAAGCGAATAAAAAAACCGTTTCCTTGATGGGAAACGGTTAAAATATGTTGGATTGTGCGCAGTGTTATTCGTCTAATTTTTTTGTCATATTAAAGCCTACATACAAACCGGCTCCTGCGGTTAGAAAGATAATTGCCGGATAAATGGCTTCACTTTCAAGATCGGTGTAATAATCGATAATTGTTGCGATTAAGATGCCAAGTCCGATTCCCATGAAAAGGAGCGCAAGATTTAAGATAAATACCTTCCAGAAGGGCGCCGTGTGTGATTTTCCTGTGGCAAATATTGTAGCATCAGCTCCTTTGTCTATCAATGCCATACGTTCTTTGTTTCTGGTCGAAAAATATAAATAAAATACACCGAATACCGTCCCGAAAATTATTGCTAAAATTGCTACTTCCATAATTGTTTGTTTTTAATTGATTAATTTTAAATGATAACCCTGTTTCATAACATTGGTTTCATTAGCTTATGACGACAGAGTTTGTAATTAGGTTACACTTTTAAATATTTTTTTATTTCTGTAACCAAATCACATTAGGAATCGTCTTAGTTATAAATGACCACCAACGACCAGGTTTATATAGATAAAATCTTGAATGGAGACATGCATGCATTTAGCATACTTGTGGATCGTTATAAAGATTTAGTGTATTCATTATCGTTAAGGATGATGAAGCATAAAGAGGAGGCTGAAGAAGTCGCTCAAGATACTTTTATTAAAGTATACAGGTCATTGGACAAGTTCAAAGGCGATTCAAAATTTTCAACTTGGATCTATAAAGTAACTTATAATTCCTGTTTGGATCGTTTAAAAAAGAATAAACGCCAACAGGCAACTGTAACTATAGATGCATTTACCGAACATAAATTAAAAAGCTTAGAAACGGCCTTTGATCTTATGGCAGCAGTCGAAAAAAAGAGCGCTATTGAGGCCTGCTTAGACCAATTGCCTAGTGAAGATAGTTTTTTAATTACTTTGTATTATTTTGAAGAACAATCTTTAGAGGAAATTTCAAAAGTTGTTGGACTAAAACCAAATAATATAAAAGTGAAATTATTTAGAGCGAGAAAAAAATTGGCGACTATATTTAGATTACAATTAGATAATGATATTTTAGAAAGTTATGGAGGAACACTCAGAACAGCATTATAATGCATTGGCCAAGAAGATGATGAAGGCTACAAAATTAGATTCACCTGGACCTGATTTTACAGCCAATATTATGCAACAATTGAAGGTGTCACAAGAATCGACAATAGCTTATAAACCACCAATTTCAAAAAGAGCTTGGTTCTTTATTTTTGCAATTGTTGTTTTAGGACTTGTGTCTTATGTGTTGTATGGAAATGAGTCTTCTTTGGGATGGTTTGATAACATAAGCTGGCGATATGCGGAAGAAAGTAAACTTGAGCAATTGTTGTCAGGAATGGTCATTTCTAAAACCATATTATACACTACCATCATTTTTGGAATATTAATGTTTATTCAGGTAACCACCTTAAAAAATTATTTCGATAAACGCCTGGCAACTTAGTCTGATGAGAGTCAAAAAGAAATATGTTAAACCAGTTTTTTAAAAGTGCCACCTCGACCTGTTCTCTTACCGATTTCTTTAAGTAATTATTTGCCGTCCTCAAAGTTTTTTAGAGAACAATTAATTGGAATTCCAGCTCATTTTTAAGTCCTTTTCGAATAATGCAATCAGGTTGTTGTTGCAATGGATTTATTTCAATTTATCCCGATGAATTTTCCTTAATTTCTGAAGTTTTGGGGTGATGACAAAACTGCAATAACCATTTGATTGGTTGTTGCGATAATAATCCTGATGTTCTTTTTCAGCTTCATAAAAAACATCTAATTGAGAAACTTCAGTTACAATGGGATCTTCATAATATTGAGCCATTTGTTTGACAACTTCATCTGCTATTTTTTTTTGATCCTCATCATGATAATAAATAACAGATCGATATTGAGATCCAACATCGGCTCCTTGCCGGTTTAAGGTAGTAGGATCGTGTGTTGTCATGAAAATAACCAGAATATCGGCATAAGCTATATGTTCTGGATTATAAGTTATCTGAACAACTTCAGCATGACCAGTTAAGCCTGAACATACTTCGCGATAGGTTGGTTTTCCAGGAGCATTTCCGCCGCTATAACCCGAAACAATTGTTTCAACGCCCTTTACTTCTTGAAAAACGGCTTCTACACACCAGAAGCAACCACCTCCAACCGTTGCTGTACTATTGTTTGCCATCTTCATCTAAGATTAAAGATTCCGAATTGATACAAAAACGCAATCCGCTAGGTTTCGGACCATCGGGAAAGACATGACCTAAATGTGCTTCACAGGTATTACACATGACTTCTACCCTTACCATTCCAAAGGACGAATCTTTTTCGTATTTGATAGCATTCGCCTTAACGGGTTCTGTAAAACTTGGCCATCCACTGCCGGATTCAAATTTTAAATTAGAATCAAACAAGGATGTGTTGCAACAGATACAATTATAAATTCCGGGATCATATCTATGACAACTTGCGCCGCTAAAAGCGCGTTCGGTGCCTTTTTCTCTAGTAATTCGGAATTGCTCAGGCGTCAATTGTTCCCGCCATTCGGCTTCGGTTTTCATGACAATACGATCGGGTTTTGGACTTCCGTTTACCGCATAATGAATGATATCTTTCCAGGTCATATTTTGTATATAGATTGAATATACTCTGTCGTAAATTCTTTTCAAAATTACAAAGAAAAATTTTCAAGAAAATGCTGCATTATAAATAAAAGAAATTAGGCAATTGTTCTTAGCGATCGATACGGAAATTATCCAGATTAATATCATCCATGCCCACTTTATCAAAAGGATATTCTAACTGATCCTGAATATTATATAATGAAATAAGTATGAATTCGGTGAGCACTACAACGAGGTAAGCAACCCATTCTGGTGCGTATACACCTATATTATTGATCATAGTTGGTGCATAGATCAGAGGAAAGATGTAAATAAAAATCAAGCAATATGCCATTAAACTTATAGGGGTTCTATGCGTATGAATGGCATGTAAATTTTCTATAGATTCATGCATGTCTTTCATAAATCGAAATACCTTTTCCCTGATTTGTCTTGGAATATCGTCATGTTTATCTAATACGAATTGATAAACATTATGAATGATATCATCTAAATCTTTCATAGTTGAGTCCTTTTTTTCCAAATGTGAAAGCACGCTTGAGTTTATATTAAGCAATATTTCCTCGATTTCATGTTTGTATTTATCTGAAAGTTCTTGATTGCTCAATAAGAAATACTTCACAGTTTTAATGGTACTTCTAAATTCACTTAAATGTTCTAAAGCCTTTTCTCTACGTCTAAAGGAACCACGAATGGTAAATACCAATGGAAAAATAATAGCTATACTCAATAAGGTAAGATCAACATTGAAATTGATATCATATTTATAGGAAATGTAGGTAACAATTACCGAAATAATCAGAACAATTGCTGTTCTGTAATTTAATATGGAAAGATATTTTTTAATTGGTTGATGGTAAATAGTTATATTTGTTAAAGTTAACACATAAATATGAATAAGCAAAGCCTAATACTGGCACTATTAATTTGTGTTACTTTAAATAGCATTTGTTTTTCTCAGAATGAACCAACCAAAATTTCTGAACAGGAAGCCTCGTTGTTTTCTGAAAAAGAAATTCTTCCAATAAAACTATCCTTTTCAATAAAGAATATTAAAAAAGAAACAAACGATTCTACTTATGTCGCATCGCATTTCATTTATAAAAATAATGAAGGTTTATGGGATTCCTTAAATGTAAAAATACGAGCAAGGGGAAATTTCAGATTGAAGAATTGCTATTTTCCACCGATAAAATTGAAGTTTAAAAAGTCCGATCTAAAAGAAACTATATTTAAAGGTGAAAAACGATTAAAACTGGTTTTACCTTGTATTAATCAGTCAGATAAAAACGACAATGTCATCAAAGAGTATATTGCCTATAAAATATTTGAGATAATTTCACCATACTATTTCAAAGTGCGAATGGTTGATATTGAATTTGAAGAATTAAAAAAGAATAAGAGCAAAATTCATCTCGTAAAAGGATTTTTAATAGAAGATGATGAACGCTTGGCCAAAAGAATAGACGGCAAGGTTTACGACAGATCGGTACACCCTTTGCAACAAGATGATCTCACTTCTGTACGCAATGCCTTTTTTCAATTTATGATTGGGAACACCGATTTCTCACAAGCCTACCAGCATAATGTCAAACTTATTTTTGTTGAGAAAAAGATCACACCAGTTCCGTATGATTTTGATTTGGCGGGATTAGTAAATTGTAGTTATGCTATTGTCTCTCAAATAGGTGATAAGGACATGGGTATTGAATCTGTGACACAAAGAAAATTTAGAGGTTTTAAACGGGACATGGCTCTTTTTGAACAAGTGCGTAATGAATTCATTGAAAAAAAACCTGAGATCATGGCAACCATCGATGCCTGCCAAAGCTATTTTGATAACGAAAAAGAATTTTCAGTAGCAAGAAATTATGTGCTAGATTTTTTCGAAATTATCGCTAACGAAAGGAAATATAAGAATCAAATATTAGATCAGGCACGCTTAAAATAATTAGTACCAGCGTTTCTTTTTCTTTTTTGAAGCCTTACTCTTTCTGCCTTTTTTATATTTACTACCCTTTGATTTGTGAATCTCTTTCTTCGCTTTAGGATCTAGTGGATAAGGATGATCTGTAATGATTTCGATCTTCTTTTGGATCAGATCCTCAATTTTTTTCACATAAGATTTTTCATCAGCCGAACAAAATGAATACGCCGTTCCTGATTGGCCAGCTCGAGCGGTTCTTCCAATGCGATGCACATAGGTTTCCGGAATATTCGGCAGATCAAAATTGACTACGGCATCCAGATCATCAATATCAATACCCCGAGCAGCAACATCAGTTGCTATTAAAATATTGACTTCCCCTTTTTTAAATCGGTTTAATGCTATTTGTCGCGCACTTTGGCTCTTATCACCGTGAAGACTAAGTACTTCATAATTATTTTTAGCTAAAGTTTTTTCTAACTTATCTACACCAAATTTTGTGCGGCGGAATATAATGATGCTTCCTTTTATTGTATTTCTTAGGAGATGAAGACACAATTCAATCTTGTTGCGTTTAGGGACATAGTACAGCAATTGATCAACATGGGTCGATGTTGATGCGTTAGGAGAAACTTCAATGCGTTGAGGTGCTCTTAAAATGCTGCTAGCAAGCTGTTCAACTTTGTACGGTATAGTCGCTGAGAATAATAAAATTTGCTTTTCTCTTGTGCACAGTCGTTCTATTTTTTTTACATCATCTATGAAGCCCATATCAAGCATGAGATCGGCTTCGTCCAGTACAAGAATTTCAACGAAATCCAGGTTCACAATATTTTGTTTTTGAAGATCTAATAAGCGACCTGGCGTAGCGATTAAAATATCGACGCCTTTTCGCAAAACATCTTTCTGTGGATCAATAGAAGCACCACCAAAAATAACAGTGGTTCTTAAATTCGTATATGTGCTATAGGTTTTGAAATTTTCACCAATTTGAATTGCTAATTCTCGAGTTGGACTTATGATCAAGGCTTTTATTTGCTTTCCTTTTTTAGCAGCGTCTTGTTTACCGAATAACAACTGTAATATAGGCAAAGCGAATGCTGCTGTCTTTCCGGTTCCGGTCTTCGCAGATACGATGACATCTCGCTTTTCTAAAACTTCTGGAATTGTTCGTTCCTGCGCAGGTGTAGGATTGTCGTAACCAGCTTCGGCTACCGCTCGCAATAAGGATTTATTAAGGCCAAGGTCTTTAAAGGACATGCATTTGTGATAAAATAACGTTACAAAGATAGATTAAATGATGACGTAACTAGGCATAAAAAAACCACCATGATAAATCATAGTGGTTTTTTATGAAATAATATCGAACTTATTTGATCATATCATAACTTCTCTTAATAAAGTTGGTGAGCTCTTCACCTCGTAAAAGGCCTTGCGATAGTCGAGCAAGATCTAAACTTTGATTGATCAATCGTTCTTGTTTCTTTTTAGTTTTGGTGTTCAGAATATCACCAACTAACTGGTGATTAGTATTCACTACTAAATTGAACATTTCCGGCATATTGCCCATACCAAACATACCCCCACCAGTTTGCTGCATTTCTTTCATGCGTCGCATAAATTCTGGTTGCGTAATAATAAATGGTGCTGCCTCGCTATCCATAGCTTCTAATTGCACCGAGAATTTTTCGGCTGGGATAACCTCCTTCAATAAGGTATCTAGGGCTGTTTTTTCGTCATCCGAAAGTTTCGAAATGCGCGTATCCTCTTTCTTGATCAAATTATCAATATGATCAGCATCAACACGAGCAAAAGAGATCTTATCTTTCGACGTTTCTAATTTTTGGATGAGGTGAGAAACGATTGGTGAATCTAATAGAAGGACCTCATATCCTTTAGCCTTTGCGCTTTCGATATAGCTGTGCTGCTCGTCTTTGTTTGAAGCATACAAAATGACCAATTTATCATCCTTATCGGTTTGATTTGCTTTGATCTTATTATATAATTCATCATACGTGTAATAGGTACCATCTACTGAAGGGTATAATGCAAAGGCATCGGCTTTTTCAAAGAATTTCTCTTCGCTAAGCATTCCGTATTCTATAACGATCTTAATATCATCCCATTTCTTTTCAAAATCTTCACGATTGTCATTAAACAAAGACTTCAATTTATCGGCAACCTTTCTTGTGATGTAAGACGAGATCTTTTTAACATTGCCATCGGCTTGCAAATAACTACGCGACACATTTAAAGGAATGTCTGGCGAATCGATGACGCCACGCAACATGGTTAAGAATTCAGGAACTATACCTTCAACATTATCTGTGACAAATACCTGGTTTTGGTATAACTGAATTTTATCTTTTTGAATGTTCAGATCGTTGGTCATCTTCGGGAAATATAGGATTCCTGTAAGATTGAACGGATAATCAACATTCAAATGAATATTGAATAAAGGTTCTTCAAATTGCATTGGATACAATTCACGATAGAAATTCTTATAGTCTTCATCATTAAGGTCAGCAGGTTGTTTGGTCCATGCCGGATCCGGATTGTTGATGATGTTATCTACAGTTTTTGTTTTTGGCTTTGCATCTTTATCGGCACCTTCAGGTAAGGGAAGGGTTTCTTCTTTGGTACCAAATTTAATGGGTACAGGCATAAATTTGTTGTATTTCAACAAAAGCTCACGAATTCTGGCTTCTTCTAAAAACTCAGTTGAATCGTCAGCAATATGCAATATGACTTCAGTACCTCTTGTTTTTTTCTTCCCCTTTACCAAAGTAAATTCTGGTGAACCATCGCAAGTCCAGTGCGCTGCATCTTCATCTAAATAGGACTTTGTTTTGATCTCAACTTTATCGGCAACCATAAAGGCCGAATAAAATCCAAGTCCAAAATGTCCGATTATCCCAGCATCATCAACCTTGTCTTTGTATTTGTCTAAAAATTCTTCCGCACCTGAAAAGGCCACTTCGTTGATGTATTTTTCAACTTCTTCGGCCGTCATTCCAAGGCCCTGATCAATGATATGTAGTTTTTTGTTTTTCTTATCGACCTTAACTTCAATTTGAGGATTGCCATAGTCAACTTTGGCTTCACCAATATTGGACAAGTGTTTAAGTTTTAAAGTGGCATCAGTCGCATTACTTATAAGTTCACGTAAAAATATTTCGTGATCGCTGTATAGAAACTTTTTAATTAACGGAAAGATATTTTCTACCGAAACATTAATATTTCCTTTCATAATAAATCTATTTTAGTTTTTAGCATATAGACAAAAAAAGTACCAAGAATTAAAATGTGACAAAGTGACATTAGTTCCAGACATCGTTTTACACGTTGTCTTAAAGTCATTAATTTTGTACTTTGCCTTTTCAAACAATAATTATATGTACAATTCAAAAATAATTGGTCTTGGTCACTATGTCCCAGACAATGTGGTAACAAATGATGATCTGTCAAAAATGATGGATACGAATGATGCCTGGATTCAAGAGCGTACTGGAATTAAAGAACGCAGATGGATCAAAAAAGGGACTGGAGATTCATCGGCAGTCATGGGTGCCAAAGCTGCAAGAATTGCCATTGAACGCGCTGGATTGACAAAAGATGATATCGATTTTATTGTATTTGCTACTTTAAGTCCAGATTATTATTTCCCGGGTTGTGGAGTTCAAGTGCAGGATATGTTAGAGATGGATACCATAGGAGCCATCGATATTAGAAATCAGTGCTCCGGATTTGTTTATGCCATTGCCACAGCCGATCAATTCATTAAAACAGGAATGTATAAGAACATCTTAGTTATTGGGGCAGAATACCATTCAAATGGATTGGATAAAACAACACGTGGACGAGGAGTAACAGTAATTTTTGGCGATGGTGCAGGAGCTTGCGTATTGTCGAGAGAAGAAGATAATTCCAAAGGAATTTTATCGACGCACTTACATAGTGAAGGAAAATATGCCGACAAACTGATCGTTGCTTCACCAAGTATAGGACATTGGGTGCCTGAAATTTTAGAGAATAGTGAAGAAGATGTGTCCTATTTTCCATATATGGATGGGACCTTCGTATTTAAGAATGCAGTGGTGCGTTTTAGCGAAGTGATCATGGAAGGATTGGCAAAAAACAATTTGAACAAGGAAGACATCGATATGCTTATTCCGCATCAAGCCAATTTGCGTATTGCGCAATTCATTCAGAAGAAATTTAAACTGAGAGACGATCAAGTTTTCAACAATATAATGAAGTATGGCAATACAACTGCTGCTTCTGTTATCATTGCTTTGACCGAAGCCTGGGAAGAAGGAAAAATAAAAGAAGGTGACAATGTTGTTTTAGCTGCATTTGGAAGCGGTTTCACTTGGGGAAGTGTCATTATGAAATGGGCTTAATTAGGCAACTAAACCCATTAGATTTATAAAAATAAAAAAAACCGAGACGTTGAGAACGACCTCGGTTTTTTTGCTATTAACCAACATTAACATTTACTAAAAAATGCCTATATACTTTAAGACGTAAAAAGTTCAAAATTATTTCATTCGTTAACATTATTTAACCAATTTTAACATATTCTTTAAAATGAAAAGCCCAGAGCAGTGACACCCCGGGCTTTCCTTAATAACCAAACATTAACACTAACCATCAACTATTTATGTAGGTTATTAATTGGCTTAATTTATGTTCTAGAAAACGCCTCCGCTTCCTTCTTTTACATCGCTATCTCTTCTCTTACGCGATTTCGCTCTGTATTTTCCACTTCCAAAACTATAGGTTAATCCAGCAGAAATAGTTTGACTTTCCCATTCAAATAGGATCACTTGTTCAAATGGTAAGTTACCTTGTCCGGAGAAATCCATGGTATTAAAAACATCGTTAAAGTTTAAGCTGAACGAACCTCTACCTTCAGCAAAACTTACACGAGCTCCAAGGTTTACAAAATACATTGGATCTATGTCAAATTGGAGTGTTCTGTTTTTTCCTCTGTAGAAACCGAAAGCTGTGAAGGTCAAAGTCTTATTGACTTTAAAATTATTAAACATTCTAAAATTCCAGGCAACGTTATCAACTTCACGAACTTCTCTTACAATATCGTCAATAGTAGCAGTTTCAATTGGTGCATCTAAGGTCTCTGCAATTCCCTTCTGCGTTTGTGAATAAATATCGAAACTCCCATTTATACTCCACCATGATGTTGGTCGGTAATTTGATGATAATTCAAAGCCATATGCTGAAGTATCATCAAAATTATCATGAGTTAAAATGATACGTCCAGAATTCACATCGCTTCTATCTATAAATAAAGCTCTGTTAATTTCATTCGAAATTGCACGATAAAATACACCTGCGGTTATGCTACCCTTACGATCTTTTAAATTTCTTGTATAATTAGCCTCAACTGAATTCGTAAACTGTGGTTCTAATTGTTGATTTCCAAAAGATGAAATAAGTGGTGTTGCCCATTCTCTAATAGGATTTACTTGGCCAATTCCCGGACGATCTACACGTCTGCTAAAACTTACCTGATATGAATTCTTTTCAGAAGGGGAATAGGTTAAAAATGCGGAAGGGTATAGTTCAACGTAGTCGTTCTTAAACTCAAATGGTGTTGTAATATCTGATACAACATCTGTTTGAAGTGCTAATGCATCGACTTGTACAGTTTCTGCTCTCACACCAACTTGATAAGTCCATTTTTCTAAAGTCTTACTATAAGTTGCATAAGCAGAATAGATGTCTCTTGTATAATCAAATATTGTACTAGGTGTCGGAGCTAATTCACCCATTTCGTTGAATGAATCACCCGTTGAATTATAATCGATATTAGTATTAAACAATCGTGCTTGCAATCCCAATTCTAATTTTGATTTTTCAGAAAGTGGGTTTATATAATCTAAATTAATAGTTGTTCTAACACGATCGGTAGCATTAACTTCGACAAAATCATTTTGTCCTCCTAAAGTAAAGTCATATTCTACTGGGTTATCACTATTAAAATCATTATGATCTACTTCAAGTTCAATATTGTGTCCTTCTTTCGAAAAGTCTCGTTTGTAATTAAAATTATATTGTCCCGAATTATTGTCACCGTCAGCAATAAACATTTGCTGTTGGTTGAAAGATGGATTGTCATAAAAAAATGCATCGGTCTGTCCGAGGGTACTATTTTTAGCTATGTTCTGGCTTGTAAAAACTGAAATTGTATTTTTTTCATCTAAATAAACATCTAGCCCAACTTTAAAGAGATGTGATTTTCTATCGTCTAAAAACTTAAAAAATTGATCTGAATTATTTTCTGGTCTGAATACATTTCCTCTATTCTGGTTTTTGGCAATATTTCCGCTCCAATTACCATAAATATTGATTTTCCCCGTTCGGTAGTTAAGGTTTAATGAACTATTGAATTTGGCTTCTCTTTCGTAGCTTAAATTGGTGCTTACACTACCATTAAATCCTTGAAGCACGTTCTTATGAAGTACAATATTAATGATCCCACTCATCCCTTCCGGGTTGTATTTTGCCGATGGGTTTGTGATCAATTCAATAGACTTGATCGCACTTGAAGGAATTTGCCTTAATAATTGAGCAGTCGGAATGTTTGATAATTTTCCATCGACCATAACTTGCACATTGGAATTACCTCGCAAGCTGATGTCTCCAGTTTGAGCATCCACACTAACCGATGGAATTCCAACCATAAGTTCTGAGGCTGTTCCAGTTGCAGCAAGATCTTTTCCAATAGTGATAACTTTACGATCTACTTTTTGCTGAATTGTAGAAACTTCAGCAACAACAGTTACTTCGTCCAAACCTTCAGCAGATTCTTCGAGTCTGATCTCGCCGAGATCTATTTTAGAATTTCTTCTTGTAATCGTTATATCACGTATTATTTTTTTAAATCCGATAAATTGGATCACAACTTGATAACTCCCTTCGGGGATCTTTCCTATTTTAAATGCCCCATCATCTCCAGTAATTCCACCCAGGAGCAATTCTCCATTAGGTTTATTTACGATAATATTTACATAGGGTAAAGGCTCGTTTAAAGTGTCATCAATGACTGTTCCTGTGATCTGTCCATCTTTAAAAACGTCATTGAACGTGCTGGCTGGTGAAGTTTGTGCAACAAATAACAGCATTGCACAAAGAGTGATTAATTTCTTCATTGGTTTTTTGATTGATTGATTTAGTAATTTTAGTTGGTTCCTTGATTATAATTAAAGAGACGACTATATTTGAATCTTGTTACTCAATTTAACATTAGTTAACATCCCTTTAACAGTAAAAAACATCAAGAATTTGAATGCAAAAAGCAAAACTTTAGTCTTTGGAGCTTCCTTAAAACCTGAACGAATATCTCATATGGTCATTGGGCGATTGGTACGAAATGGAGAAAATGTAGTAGCCTATGGATTAAAATCAGGACAAATTGACGGTGTGCCAATCGATACTGAGCTTAGGCCATACGATGATATTCATACCGTAACCTTATATATCAATCCAGCCAGACAAAAAGCATATTACGACTATATCATATCGCTGAAGCCCGAACGCGTCATTTTTAATCCAGGAACTGAAAATCCTGAATTTTACGATATTTTGAAGGAAAAGGCAATCGAGTTTGAAGTGGCTTGTACGCTAGTTCTACTTTCTACGAATCAGTATTAAACCTATAAATGTGATCAAGCCATTTATTGGTAATAATTCATAACCAACCACGTAACCTCCTAAAGCTTCCGAAGGAATATTTCCCAGAATAGCGGCAAGAATAACTGAAATGACAGTAACGATCCACACATATTTATCATAGATCTTGAATTTTGTAAAGATCCCAAAGGCAAATAAACCTAATAATGGTCCGTAGGTGTATCCTGCAACGGTGAGCAAACTGTCTATGACATTACTACTCAACACATATTTAAAAATAATAATAACGATTACCAGAAGTACACTCATTAACACATGAACTCTTTTACGAATACGTTTCTGGTCTTGTTTAGGTTTTTTTTCTATATCTAAAAAATCAATACAAAAAGAGGTGGTTAATGACGTCAAGGCGCTGTCGGCACTACTATATGCTGCGGCGATCAAACCTAGCATAAAGGTTATAGCAACAGTTTTTCCGAGACCAGTATTTAAAGCTATTTCAGGAAATAGAAGATCTGTTTTTGGAGAGCCATCCATCAATGGAATACTGATGTTGTTTTTGTTCGCATAAATGAACAATAGTGCGCCTAATAACATAAATAAGAAGGTCACGCCTACCAATACAAAACTGAATGACACCATATTTTTTTTAGCATCAGCTAATGTTTTACAGGTTAAATTCTTTTGCATCATATCCTGATCCAATCCTGTCATACAAATGGTAATGAACATACCACCAAGAAATGATTTTATGAAATGACTGCGTTCAAGAAAACTGTCGTTGACAATGACGTTGCTGTATTGTTTCAGTTCGTCTGAAGCTAAAAATTCTGTAAAAGTCCACCCGAGTTCTTGGTTGATAAAATAAATAGAAAGTACGACTGCCAAGATCATAAATAGGGTTTGTAATGTATCGGTCCAAACAATGGTTTTTATACCGCCTTTGTTGGTATAGATCCATATTAATAAAATGGAAATAACAACTGTGATTTCAAAGGGAACATTCCAATCGTCAAAGACAAATTGTTGTAATACAATAGCAACCAAAAACAATCTAAAAGCAGCACCAATAACCCGAGACACAAAGAAAAAGAAGGCGCCAGTTTTATGACTAACAACTCCAAATCGTTGTTCTAGATACTCGTAAATTGAGGTTACGTTGAGTTTGTAATAAATGGGCATCAATACAAAGGCCACAACAAAATATCCCACCAGATAACCAAAGACCACCTGCATATAGCTAAACTGTGAGCCTTCCACCCAACCTGGAACTGATATAAAGGTCACACCAGATAGTGAAGCTCCAACCATACCAAAGGCCACCAGATACCATGGCGATTGTTTTCCAGCTTTAAAGAAGTCGGTGTTGGAATCGTTTTTTCCCGTAAAATGAGATATGAGCATGAGCACGCCAAAATAGGCAGCGATCAGGATAAGAATTTCGGTGGCGGTCATAAATTTTGCATTGGTGTTTCAAAGTACAAATTAAAATTTTCAATTTCCAAATTTAACGAAAGTTCGTACTCAAATTTATATCTAATTCAGAATTAATCGTAAATTCGCAGCAATGGATTTTTCATCAAAATTATTACAAAATGCCGTGAATGAAATGGCGCAATTACCAGGAATTGGCAAGCGCACTGCATTGCGTTTGGTTTTGCATTTATTACGTCAACCTTTAAGTCAGACCGAACATTTGAGTAAAGCCTTAATCAATCTTAGAGGTGGTATCAAATACTGCAAAAGCTGTTTTAATTTAAGCGACGTGGAGGTGTGCCAAATTTGCGCTAATCCAAATCGTGATGAATCGATCATATGTGTGGTTGAAGATATACGAGATGTCATGGCGATTGAAAGCACGAGCTCTTTTAAAGGTTTGTACCATGTTCTCGGAGGAAAAATATCACCAATGGATGGTATTGGTCCACATGATTTAAATATCGAACAATTGGTCAATAAGGTCAAACAAGGCCATGTGAAGGAATTGATCTTTGCGCTAAGCTCAACTATGGAAGGTGATACCACGAACTTCTACATTTTTAAACAAATCCAGGATTATAACATTACTACGACTACAATTGCTAGAGGAATTTCAGTCGGAGATGAATTAGAATATGCCGATGAGATCACATTAGGCAGAAGTATTGTTAACCGAATCCCATTCGAATCTTCATTAAAATCTTAGCTACTGGTCTTATCTGTTGTCATACTAAATTATAATGTGCGCTATTTCCTTGAGTTGTGCCTAAAAAGTGTCCAAGCTTCACTTGAACACTTGGATGCTGAGATCATAGTCGTTGATAATAATTCATCTGATGATAGTTGTCAAATGCTTGAAACTTTGTTCCCTGAGATCAAGCTGATTAAAAACTCAGAAAATATAGGATTTTCCAAAGCAAATAATCAAGGCGTTAAAGCAGCTCAAGGAGACTATGTTTGTATTTTAAATCCGGATACTGTTGTAGCCGAAGATACCTTTGTTCAACTTATAAAATTTGCTAATGAAGCAAAGGACCTTGGAACACTTGGCTGTCAGCTCATCGATGGCACTGGAGCTTATTTACCAGAGAGTAAGCGAAATATCCCCTTGATTAGAGTTGCTGCTCAAAAGATGTTAGGCAATACTAGAAATTATTATGCCAATCATTTAAGTAAAGACGAAGTTGGGAAAGTTGATGTATTGGTTGGCGCATTTATGATGTTCAATCGTAATACCTACTTAGAAGTTGGCGGATTTGATGAGGATTATTTTATGTACGGCGAAGACATTGACTTATCATACAGATTATTAAAATCGGGCTATTCAAATTATTATTACGGTAAAACCAGTATTATCCATTACAAAGGTGAAAGTACATTAAAAGACCGTTCTTATGCTAAACGATTTTATGGCGCTATGCAATTGTTTTACAAAAAGCATTTTAGTTCAAATATTCTTTTTGATCTGGCAGTTTGGTTCGGACTGCAAGTAGCTTTTTTAGTCCGTCGGAAGCCGAAATCAAGTTCGTTTGAAGCAACGAACTACCTGTTTGTTTCGAACGTTGCTAGAAAAGCACTTCAAGCATTATATGGAGATAACTTAAAACAAATTTCGAAATTGGATGGCGTTCCTCCTCATTCGGAAGTCATTTTTAATGCCGATGATAATTCATATAAATCCATAATTAACGCCATGGAATTTTGGAATGCAGTAACAGATATTAAGTTCAAAATATTACCTAACGATTCCAGTTTCATAATAGGTAGTGACGACTCCATAAATAGAGGAGAAATTATCGTTTTTAAAGAAGAATAATTTAAATAAACTGCAACGAAATTTATGTTTTTTCATTAATTTTGCATGCAGAAACCAAATGAAGGAGTTTTTTTTATAGATATGGCAAAATTTGAACTGAAGTTACCAAAAATGGGAGAAAGTGTTGCAGAAGCAACCATCACAGCTTGGTTAAAAGAAGTAGGTGATACCATTGAAGCTGATGAAGCCGTTTTAGAGATCGCAACAGATAAAGTGGATAGCGAAGTACCTAGCGAAGTCGATGGTATACTTACCGAAATTCTTTTTCAAGTTGATGATGTCGTAAAAGTAGGACAAACCATTGCCGTAATCGACACTGATGCTGAAGTTGATCAATCACATGATGTGCCAAAGCAAGAGACTGTTGCAGCAGTTGAAAATGCTCCGGTTGAGGTAAAAAAGGTTGAAGAAACCATTGCAGTTGCTCAAGAAGCAGCAACACCAATTGCTTCAAACGGTGAGCGCTTTTATTCGCCACTGGTAAAAAACATTGCTAAAAAAGAAGGTATTTCTCAATCAGAACTAGACGCCTTGCAGGGTACAGGTAAAGAAGGTAGAGTGACTAAAAATGATATTCTAAGCTATTTGGGAAGCCGAGTTCAACAAACGGTAGCACCTACACCGCAAAAAGAAACAATACCATCAAATGGCATGGCGGTAAATGTAGCCGCATCAGCTATAAAAAGTGCTCAACCAGTTGTATCAACAGGGGAAGATGAAATTATTGAGATGACACGTATGGGTAAGCTTATAGCTAAACATATGGTTGATTCTGTTCAAACATCTGCCCATGTACAATCATTTATTGAAGCCGATGTTACTAAAATTTGGAATTGGCGAACTAGGGTAAAGGACGATTTCAAAAAGCGTGAAGGAGAAAATTTAACCTTTACGCCAATTTTTATGGAAGCCGTAGCGAAAGCGCTTCGCGATTTTCCTATGTTGAATATATCGGTTCAAGACGATAAGATCATCGTGAAGAAAAATATAAATATAGGAATGGCCGCAGCCTTGGCTGATGGTAATCTTATAGTTCCTGTGATAAAGAATGCCGATCAATTAAACTTGATAGGTATGACCAAACAAGTAAATGATCTCGCTGCTCGTGCACGGGAGAATAAATTAAAACCAGACGACATACAAGATGGTACTTACACGGTAACCAATGTTGGGACTTTTGGCAGTATCATGGGCACGCCTATCATCAACCAACCTCAAGTTGGAATTTTAGCTTTAGGTGCAATTCGTAAGGTTCCAGCAGTTATTGAAACTTCTGAAGGCGATTTTATTGGGATCCGTTACAAAATGTTTATGTCCCATTCTTATGATCATCGCGTCGTAAATGGTGCTTTAGGAGGTCAATTTGTTAAAGCTGTAAAGGATTATTTGGAAGATTGGGATCCTAATCGAGAAATATAATCATAGCATAGTCGAATCAAATTAAATTCCTGACCTTAAAACCCAAGGGTTTTCTTATTTTTGTGTGAGATAAAAAAACCATACATGCAACTCAACCTATCAAAATCAATCTGTTTTTTTGATCTTGAAACTACAGGAATAAATATTTCCAAAGACAGAATCGTTGAAATTTCGATCTTAAAAGTACATCCCGATGGCCAAGAAGAAAGTAAAACTTGGTTGGTCAATCCAGAAATGCCTATTCCAAAAGAAGTCACTGCCATTCATGGTATTTCTGATGCTGATGTTGCCAATGAACCAACATTTAAAGAATTGGCAAAAGAGATCTTTACAATGATAAAAGATTCTGATCTCGGCGGATTTAATTCCAACCGATTTGATATCCCTTTATTAGCCGAAGAAATGTTGAGAGCTGAAATTGATTTTGATATGAAAAATCGACGAGCGATTGATGTTCAAACCATATTTCATAAAATGGAGCAACGTACTTTGTCGGCTGCTTATAAATTTTATTGTGATAAAAATTTAGATGATGCTCATAGCGCTGAAGCAGATACTAAGGCTACATTTGAGGTTTTAAAAGCACAATTAAGTAAATATGACAATTTGGAAAATGATGTTTCTTTTTTAGCCGAATTCAGTTCTCGGAAGAAGTTTGCAGATTTTGCTGGTTTCATTACGTTTAATAAAGATGGCGAAGAATGTTTTTCTTTTGGAAAGCATAAAGGAAAGCGTGTAGTCGATGTTATGGAACAGGAACCAGGCTATTTTGGATGGCTTTTAAATGCCGATTTCCCGTTGTACACAAAGAAAGTCCTAACCGCCATAAAATTACGCCAATTCAATAACAAACTACTTTAATATGAAGATCATTTGTATTGGTCGGAATTATACCGAACATATTGAAGAATTACATAACGAACGTCCTTCAGATCCAGTTGTCTTCCTAAAACCGGATACTGCTATTCTATTGAAAAAACAGGCGTTTTTTATTCCTGACTTTTCTAAAGATGTTCATCATGAAGTAGAAATTCTTGTCAAGATCAATAAAGTAGGAAAACACATCGATAAAAAATTCGCTAATAAATATTACGACGAAATAAGTGTAGGTATTGATTTTACCGCACGTGACCTTCAGTCCAAATTAAAAGAAAAGGGATTGCCATGGGAAAAAGCAAAAGCCTTTGATGGTGCAGCAGTTATTGGGAAATGGATCTCCAAAAAAAACTTTGATGATGTGAATAATATCGATTTTAGTTTAGAAAAGAACGAAAATATTGTTCAAAAGGGAAATACTCAGTTAATGCTTTGGAAAATAGACGAATTAATAGAATATGTCTCGAAATATTTTACTTTGAAGATTGGAGATATTATATTTACAGGAACTCCATCAGGAGTTGGCAAGGTAATTGCTAATGATAAACTAAAGGGATTTATAGAGAATAAAGAATTATTCTCAATTACAGTTAAATAAATGGAACAACATTATAAACTTCACAAAATACGTGAACTGTCGGGTAACGATACCGACTTTATCGAGGTTTTGGTCTCAACTTTTCTTGAAGAAGTACCAGAAGATGCAAGACTTCTTAAAATTGCAGTTGATAGTCGCGATTTTTTAGCGACCTATAAAACGGCACATAAAATGAAACCAACAGTCGATCTTTTCGAGCTAGGGGTTTTGAATGAGCTCATTGAAGTCCAAGATTGGGGCAAACATGAGCAAAAAGACGTAAATATTACACCCAAATTAGATATGGTACTCGGTGCTATAGCTCGAGCAGCAACTGAAATTAAAGAAGATTTTAATTTGTAATGCAAGCAGAGATCATAACTATTGGAGATGAGATACTTATCGGTCAAATAGTTGATTCTAACTCTGCCTTTATTTCTCAACACCTTAATAAAATAGGTATATCAGTGTATCAAATCACTTCGGTACAAGACGATAGAACGCATATTTTAAAAGCTTTAAAAGAAGCCGAAGCCAATGCGGATGTCGTTGTTATTACCGGCGGTCTTGGCCCAACTAAGGATGACATCACCAAAAAGACAATTGCAGAATACTTTAATGATACCCTAAAACAAGATGATACAGTTTTAGAGAACATTAAAGAAATGTGGAAAAGATATGTCCGCCAAGAACTGACCCAAGTTAATATAGATCAAGCCTTAGTGCCTACTAGATCTACCACATTGATGAATCGCTATGGAAGTGCTCCAGGCATGTGGTTGGAACAAAATAACACTATTTTTATTGCAATGCCAGGTGTGCCTTTTGAAATGCAGGCTCTAATGAGCAATGAGGTAATACCAAGATTACAACAAAGATTCAAACTTCCTTATATACTACATAGAACGCTGATGACCTATGGTTTAGGTGAAAGTATGATTGCTCATCGTCTTAAGAATTTTGAAGACAATTTACCTGAATTCATTAAACTGGCCTATCTTCCAAATTTAGGAAAGGTTAGATTGCGTCTCTCTGCTAAGGGAAAAGATAAAGACAATGTAAATCAAGAAATGTCACGGCAAATTAAAGCACTTTTACCTCTGATAAAGGATATTTTTGTTGGATTTGAGCATGACCATAGCCTTGAAGAACTTATTGGCAAGCAGTTAAGTGAGTTAGGTCAGACCCTTTCAACCGCAGAAAGTTGTACTGGAGGAAAAATAGCCGAACAATTGACCGCATTTTCTGGAGCATCTAATTTTTTTAAGGGCGGACTTGTGAGCTATGCAACAGAGTCGAAAATCAATTTATTAAGTGTTGATTCTTCCCTAATTGAGGCTCATTCGGTAGTGAGCAGCCAAGTTGCTGAGGCTATGGCAATTGGAGTTAAAAACCTTTTTAATACAGATTATGGTATTTCAACCACAGGAAACGCAGGCCCAACCAAAGGTGATTCTGATGCAGAGGTAGGTACAGTTTTTATAGCTATTGCAACGCCTTCCGGTGTTTTTTCTGAAGAATTTCACCTTGGAAATCACAGAACAAAAGTTATTAATAAAGCCGTAAATAAAGCACTTGAGTTATTTGAGAAAGAAATTCTTAAAAAATTGATTAATTAAGTTTGTGCGGTAATAAAGAATTCGTAAATTTGCACCTCGTTTGAAATAAGCTAATATTTAAAGTTAGAGAAACATGTCAAGAGTTTGTGAACTTACAGGAAAAAAGGCGATGGTTGGAAACAACGTCTCGCATGCGATGAATAAGTCAAAGCGCAGGTTTAATGTGAATTTGCTGAAAAAGCGTTTTTATCTTCCTGAAGAAGATAAGTGGGTGACTTTAAAAGTTTCTGCTGCTGCATTAAAAACAATAAACAGAATTGGTATTACTGCAGCCATCAAAGAGGCGAGATCAAAAGGATTTTTAAAATAATAGCTATATAGTTAAAGACTGGAAAAATGGCAAAGAAAGGAAACAGAGTTCAAGTAATATTAGAGTGTACCGAGCACAAAGAATCAGGACAACCGGGAACTTCAAGATATATTACAACTAAAAATAAAAAGAACACGCCGGACAGATTAGAGGTTAAAAAGTTTAATCCTGTCTTAAAGCGTATGACAGTTCATAAAGAAATTAAATAATTAGAGATTTTAAATTAATCTCATCTATAAAGTATTTGAGTCATGGCAAAGAAATCAGTAGCATCATTACAAACAGGATCAAAAAGATTAACAAAGGCAATCAATATGGTTAAGTCACCTAAAACGGGTGCTTATATGTTTGTTGAATCAATTATGGCTCCAGAACAGGTAAATGACTTTTTAAACAAAAAGTAATCCTGTTGTTTTTAAAGAATTTAAAGCTGCTTTCCTTACGAGAGCAGCTTTTATTTTATATTTACCTGCTATTACAATGACATTTTTGCAGTCACACAGTAAAGGCAGGACTTTTGATACTGAAATGAAGTAAAACATAAAAACTACATGGGTTTATTTAAAAACATATTTTCTTCAGAAAAAAAAGAAACGCTCGATAAAGGTCTTGAAACCTCGAAAAATACATTCTTTAATAAATTAAGTAAGGCTGTTGCAGGAAAATCAAAAGTTGATGATGATGTACTTGATAACCTCGAAGAAGTGTTGGTGTCTAGTGATGTTGGTGTCAATACAACTTTGAAGATCATCGAGCGTATTGAAGCTCGTGTTGCAAAAGACAAATATTTAGGTACAGACGAGTTGAATAAAATCCTTCGCGAAGAAATTGCTGGATTACTTTCAGAAACCAATGTAGGTGAAGACACCGAGTTTGGTATTCCCGACACTAAAAAGCCACATGTCATAATGGTTGTTGGTGTAAATGGCGTAGGGAAAACAACAACTATTGGGAAAATGGCCTTCCAGTTCAAGAAAAAAGGACTAAAGGTCGTTCTCGGTGCTGCAGATACCTTTAGAGCTGCAGCTATCGATCAGCTTCAAGTTTGGGCAGATCGTGTTGATGTACCAATTGTAAAGCAGGATATGGGGTCTGATCCAGCTTCCGTGGCCTTTGATACACTTCATAGCGCAGTTTCAAGTGACGCCGATGTGGTTATAATAGATACTGCTGGGCGTTTACATAATAAGGTCAACCTCATGAACGAACTCACTAAAGTGAAACGTGTCATGCAAAAAGTGGTTGATGATGCACCTCATGATGTTCTTTTAGTTCTTGATGGATCAACTGGTCAGAACGCTTTTGAACAAGCCAAACAATTTACCGCGGCAACTGAAGTAACTTCTCTCGCGGTTACAAAACTTGATGGCACAGCAAAAGGAGGCGTCGTTATTGGTATTAGTGATCAATTTCAAGTGCCTGTGAAATATATTGGTGTTGGGGAAGGAATTGAAGATCTTCAAGTATTCAATAAGTTCGAATTCGTCGATTCGTTTTTTAAATAATATCTAAAATGGGTTTAGCCTAGATCATGCGTACAAAATCACTTAAAAAAAATAAGATCAACGTTGTCACACTTGGCTGTAGTAAGAATGTTTACGACAGCGAAGTGCTCATGGGCCAACTTAAAGCTAGTGGCAAAGATGTTGTACATGAAGAGGAAGGTAATGTCGTGGTGATCAATACCTGCGGTTTTATCAATAATGCTAAAGAGGAAAGTGTCAACACCATCCTTGAATATATGAAGAAGAAGGAAGAAGGTGAAGTTGATAAAGTTTTTGTTACTGGGTGTTTAAGTGAACGCTATAAACCTGACTTACAAAAGGAAATTCCCGATGTCGATCAGTATTTTGGGACAACTGAATTACCTGGTCTTTTAAAAGCGCTAGGAGCCGATTATAAGCACGAACTCATTGGTGAGCGCTTAACAACAACGCCAAAAAATTATGCCTATTTAAAAATTGCTGAAGGCTGTGATCGTCCGTGTAGCTTTTGTGCGATTCCTTTAATGAGAGGTAAACATAAATCTACTCCAATTGAAGATGTTGTCACCGAAGCCGAAAAGTTAGCTGCAAATGGCGTAAAGGAATTGATCCTTATTGCACAAGACTTGACCTATTACGGATTAGATCTGTATAAAAAACGAAATCTCGCCGAATTACTAGAAGCACTGGTAAAAGTGGATGGTATAGAATGGATTCGATTGCATTATGCCTTCCCTACAGGATTTCCTATGGATGTGTTAGATGTTATGAATCGCGAGCCAAAGATCTGTAACTATATTGACATTCCTTTGCAACATATCTCAGACCATATTTTAAAAAGTATGCGTCGTGGAACTACAAAGGAAAAAACAACTAAGCTACTTCAGGAATTTAGAAAAGCAGTTCCTGATATGACCATCCGGACTACCTTAATCGTTGGCTATCCAGGTGAAACTCAGGAAGACTTCGAAGAATTACGCGAGTGGGTTAGGGACATGCGTTTTGAACGTTTGGGTTGTTTTACCTACAGCCATGAAGAAAATACGCATGCCTTCAGTCTTGAGGACGATGTGCCAGAAGACGTGAAACAAGAGCGTGCTAATGAGATCATGGAGATCCAATCTCAGATATCATGGGAACTCAATCAAGAAAAGATCGGGAAAGAATTTAAAGTGGTTATCGACCGAAAAGAAGGCAATTATTTTGTTGGTCGAACGGAGTTCGATTCACCAGACGTTGATAACGAAGTTCTAATTGATGCCACTCAAACCTATCTAAAAACCGGAGAATTTGCCCAGGTTAAAATAACAGATGCTGCCGATTTCGATCTATATGCTGAGGTTGTTAAATAGGGACGTCTACAATTCGAAGGCGTTATTATTCACAAAAAAGATAGCATTTACCAAAAATAGCTTTCCGTTCTCCCAAAAACTTCTGAACATGACATTGTCAACCATATAGATCATACTACCGCGACCCATGCGTTCTTCGCCAAAAACCAAAGAATTCGGTAATCTTTTAATAGCATCGCTACCAGCAAATCCAGATACTTTTAAGGGTTTTTCGCCTAGATAAGAGACATTGTAGCCTCCATTTAGCAGACTATAAGAAGCACTTCCTAGTTTTAAAGAAAAATAAGTATCAGAATATCCAAATGCCATTGGATGTGTATTATCAACATTGGTTTTAAATACTGCTCCAGTGATCATTTGTTTGGCATATTCCCGCTCGCGATATGCATAAGGGATCAAACTATTGTCCTTGCCGTTTTCGTTCTGATTAAAAGCCAAACTAAATCCTTCCTGACCTGCGAATGCTCCTAATGCACGATCAATAGCGATTACCTTCCCACCTGCACGAACCCAGGTTTTTAATTTGGTCATATGGGCTTCATTTAAAAGTCCGCGATAATTCCCACTAGGCAAGATCAAAACATCATATTTATCTAAATCAATACGTCCAAAATGCTCGGTATTTATCGAAGTCACTGGATATTGCAATTGCTGTTCAAAGAAATGCCATAAAGCCCCATAGCTTAAGGAAGACGTATTTTCACCTGAAAGCATCGCGATCTTTTGTTTGTTTACCAATTTAATATCAGGGGAACCAAAATCAGGCCCTGAACTTGAATAACCAGAAGCTGCAGCATATAATTGCCTGTTATGAGCGTTTGCTGTTTTAACTAAAAGCTCATCTAAATTGTCAACTTCAGCGTTATCACCTCTCACTATGATCAATGAACCTCTATCGAAGGTATTTCCAGAGGTTGTCATTGGTTTTTCTGTAAATCGTACTTTTATATTCTGTTTTAAAAGATCTGCTAAAAATTGTGCATCCTGCATACTATCCCAACGTAAGACATATCCCGAAGCATTAGCATTTGCTGCATTAGTTACTGTTTTTGAGATAGACGAAGACGCGTTTACTAGATTTGAACTGGCAATCGTTTCTAAGCCATAGGCATATGGTAAACTCCAAGCCGTTATATCATAGGTTAGTGAATCAACAAGTTTACCATTAGGTTCAAAAAGCGCTTTGATCATCTTAGCCTTTGGTTGATTCGTACTTACAACGAGATCATTACTCGATGTAGACATACTACCTGAAGCATTGGTGTCATATTTAAACCCTGTAACCCTTCCGCTTGACGGACTACCATACTTGATGTCGTGTCGATCGAGCAATGTTTTTAAGGTTTCAATTTTATCAGCATCACCTTTCATCACATAACTCTTATATTTCAATCCTGTAGTATTAAAGAAATTTTTAAATTCTGAATTTAATTGTGAAGCATTTTTCGAAGAAATTTCAACTGTTGACAATCCTGTAGTTGTATGATGAGCAATTCTGTCCTTAAGGGTGAGAATGATGCCTTCATCGTTTAAAACACCCAATCCCCCGCGACCATGTCCACCTTGTTCATAGGTCATTCCAATAGCACCCATAAACATAGGATAGGTATCTCCATAACTCGGATAAAAAAGATCGAAGCGTTCCTTGGTAAAAAAGAGCCAGCCATTAGCATCAAAATATTTAGCGTGGTTCTTTCCAATTTGATCTTGAAAATCACGTTGCCAATCACTTATGATCTCGTGATAAGGTTCGGCTGCTGGCGCAAAATAATAGGGTTCATTAATGCCTTGTTCATGGAAATCAACATGAATATGAGGCATCCATTTATTATAAACTTTAATACGTGACTGTGATTCAATTTGAGAAGCCCACGCCCAATCTCTATTCAGATCAAACAAGTAGTGATTAGCGCGTCCACCAGGCCAAGGCTCATGATGTTCGCTCGCTTGTTGATCAATATCATATGGTCGGCTAGCAGTTTCATTAAACCAGTTCGCATAGCGATCACGTCCATCTGGATTAATACAAGGATCAATGATGACAACTGTATTTTCTAACCAGGCCTGCTTTTCAGTGAGCAACTTATAAATGGTGAGCATCGAGGCTTCAATACTGGATGCTTCGTTACCATGCACATTATAACTAAGCCAAACTATAGCTACATCTGTCGATGAGGGATTTCCAGCCAGAATCCCCGCATTTTTTAAATTGTTTTGGCGAACGGTTTCTAAATTCCTAAGATTTTCTTCCGAAGAAACATAAGCCAAATACAATGGCCGACGTTCATAAGTTTCTCCATATTTTTCAAGGAGCACTTGATTTGGCGCTGCATTAGCGACATGTTTAAAATAATCTACAACCTGATGATGTCGAGAAAATTGAGTGCCTAATTCATAACCTAAAAAGTCACTTGGAGATTGGATGGTTTGAGCTTGAGCTATGGAAAATGAAAAAACAGTGATGAATAGAAATTGATATACCTTTTGCATTTGGTCGGATTTGAATTGAAAAATAAACCTAAAGATAGTAACCGAAAACGAATTAACTAAAAATTAGGAGTTAAAATATTCAAGTGCATTATATTTACAAAAGATTTCAATTCTAGCTATGCCATCAGATTGTATTTCGTTTAAAGAAACTAATTATTTTTCAGATCTTATTTGTGATTACCTCGATGAGAAATCGGAGTTAGATATGCTCTATAACCGATTCCCTAAAATGGAGAATTTCTCGGCTCAGATCAAAGAGAAATCTGAAAGTTTTCAGAATGAAAACAGACAAATTCTTGAACGGGTTTTGCTCAAGCAATATCACGATAGTGATGCATCTTTATTGACGCATGAGCATATCACGAGTCTGTCCAATTCTAATACCTTTACCATCACCACTGGTCATCAACTTAATTTATTTACAGGACCTTTATATTTCTTATTCAAGATCATCTCTGTCATAAATTTGACCAAACAGTTAAAAGCAAAATATTCAAATTATAATTTTGTTCCTGTATACTGGATGGCTACTGAAGATCATGACTTTGAAGAGATCAATTATTTTAATTTTAAAGGGAAAAAAGTGACCTGGTCTCGAAACTCAGGAGGAGCAGTTGGTCATTTTGAAACAAGTGGTTTAGATGAGGTTGCAAAGGTATTTGCATCGCAATTGGGTCAAACTGAAAATGCGAAACAATTAGTAAGTTTATTTAAAAAGGCATATTACGAACATGAAAATTTAGCAGACGCAACGCGATTTCTTGCAAATGCATTATTTGGACACTACGGATTAGTGATCATCGATGCCGATGATCCTGAACTAAAGAAAGTATTTGGTCCATTTATGAAGCGTGAGTTGATGGAATCTGTGGCTCATAGGCAGGTTTTAGATACAAATTCTAAAATTGAAAAACTTAATTATAAAGTTCAAGTCAGCCCTAGAGCGATCAATTTGTTTTATTTATCTGAATCCCAACGCGAACGCATTGTAAAAGAGGGTGAACACTATCGCGTATTAAATACGTCAACGGTTTGGAACAAGGAGGAACTTTTAGACCTATTGCAAAATCATCCTGAACGATTCTCTCCAAATGTTATCATGCGTCCCTTGTATCAAGAGGTCATTCTGCCCAATCTGTGTTATATTGGAGGTGGTGGAGAATTGGCTTATTGGCTTCAACTTAAATCATTTTTTGATGCAGAGCAGGTGCCATTTCCCATGTTATTACTTCGGAATTCAGCGCTTCTTATCTCTGAGAAGCAGTTGGCTAGAATGGAAAAGTTACATTTAACGTTAAGCGATCTCTTTTTAGATCAAGAACAATTGATAAAAGTTCAAACAAAGAAATTATCAGATTTTAAAATTGATTTCGATGATCAGAAGGCACATTTAAAAAAGCAATTTGAAGCCTTATATCAACTTGCCGAAAAAACGGATAAATCCTTTATAGGAGCGGTAGGTGCTCAGGAAAGAAAACAAATAAAAGGACTGGAGCATCTAGAAAAACGTTTGTTGAAAGCGCAAAAGCGAAAATTAAGTGAACAGTTGGATAGAGTGAAAAGCTTACATTATGAACTTTTTCCAAATGGAAGTCTTCAGGAACGTCAAACAAATTTTTCTGAATTCTATTTGGAATATGGTGAGTCACTAATTCCAAAATTAATGGAGGAATTAGAGCCTTTAAAAGGCGAATTTCTCATCATTGAGTTATAGACTTTAATAAAACACCTCAATTTCTTCTAGAAGTATTCAATAATTTTAAAACCGAGACTGGTTTGTTTACTTTTATTTACCTAATTTAATGTTCATAACGTTTTAAAAATATAGATAATTTTGATTGCATCACAAGGTCAAATTATTAATTTTGCACATGCAACATGACAAGGTATTAATTTTAGATTTCGGATCGCAGTACACCCAGTTAATTGCGCGACGTGTAAGAGAGCTTAACGTCTATTCCGAAATACATCCATTCAACAAAATTCCCGACGATATTGAATCTTATAAGGCTGTTATTCTTTCAGGAAGCCCATTTTCTGTTAGAGGCGAGGAAGCCCTACATCCAGATATTTCAAAGATCAGAGGCAAGAAACCCTTACTTGCAGTATGCTATGGTGCGCAATATCTTGCTCATTTTTCCGGTGGAAATGTGTCACCTTCCAATACAAGAGAATATGGTCGAGCCAATTTATCCTTTATCAAAGAAAACGAACCATTTTTTAATGATATTTCCGAAGGTAGCCAGGTTTGGATGAGTCATAGTGATACGATAAAAGAATTGCCAACAGGTGGTATTTTATTAGCAAGTACTCATGACGTTTCCAATGCTGCATACAGAATTAAAAACGAAATGACCTATGCCATTCAGTTTCATCCTGAGGTCTATCATACGACTGATGGCAAGCAGCTTCTTAAAAATTTTCTTATTGATATTGCCAAGATAAATCCAGATTGGACACCAGATTCTTTCGTTGAAGAAACAGTAGATTGGTTAAAGAAAAAACTTAAGAACGATAAAGTGGTGCTTGGTTTATCTGGAGGTGTTGACTCAACAGTAGCAGCGGTCCTGCTAAATAAGGCCATTGGTAAAAACCTCTATTGCGTTTTTGTTAACAACGGTTTATTGCGAAAGAATGAATTTGAAAACGTGTTGAAACAATACGAAGGGATGGGACTCAATGTTAAAGGTGTTGATGCTTCGGCACGCTTTTTGGAAGCTCTTAAAGGATTAAGCGATCCTGAGCTAAAACGAAAAGCTATTGGGAACGCTTTTATCGAAGTTTTTGATGATGAAGCCCATCACATTGAAGATGTGAAATGGCTAGCTCAAGGAACCATCTATCCCGATGTAATTGAAAGTGTTTCAGCAACAGGAGGTCCTTCAGCAACCATAAAAAGTCATCATAATGTAGGTGGATTGCCAGATTTTATGAAATTGAAAGTAGTCGAACCAATGAATACATTGTTTAAAGATGAAGTAAGACGTGTTGGTGCATCTTTGGGCATTGATCCTGAATTATTAGGACGACATCCGTTCCCTGGACCAGGCTTGGCGATTCGTATTTTAGGAGATCTAACTGCTGAAAAAGTTCGTATATTACAAGAGGTTGATGCCATATTTATTAATGGCTTGCGTGACTGGGATTTATACGATAAGGTATGGCAGGCAGGAGCAATGTTGCTGCCAGTAAACAGTGTTGGTGTGATGGGTGATGAAAGAACTTACGAAAAATGTGTTGTGCTAAGAGCTGTTGAAAGTACAGATGGAATGACCGCTGACTGGGTGAATTTACCATATAAATTCCTTCAGAAGGTCTCAAATGATATAATAAATAAAGTTAAAGGCGTTAATAGAGTAGTGTACGATATCAGTTCAAAACCGCCGGCAACAATAGAATGGGAATAAAATTTAGTATGAAGAAATTATTTTTAAGTCTTAACCTCTTATTGTGCATGGCCATGGGCTTTGCTCAGGATTATAAAACTCATAAGGTAAAAGTTGGTGAAACCATCGAAAGTATTGCCAAAACATATATGGTCACACCATATGATATTTATGCCTTAAACCCTGATGCCAAAATCGATCTTCAACCCAATGAGGTTATTGTCATTCCAAAATCGAGAATTGCCCAAAACCCAACAACAACGACCGAACAAAAAGTGTCTGGTTTTAAAAAACACAAGGTAAGACGAAAGGAGACTCTTTTTAGTATTTCCAAAAAGTACAATGTATCAATAGATGATATTAAAAAACATAATAAACGGTTGTATTCTGAAAATCTAAGAAAGGGCGATAAAATTAATATTCCTCAATTCAGTACGATACAGGTCACAAATAATTTGGAGAACACCATCAGAAAATACAAAGTTCAACCCAAAGAAGGAAAGTGGCGTATAGCTTATAAGTTTGGCATTACAGTTGATGAATTAGAAACTCTTAATCCGAAAATGTCTGAAACGCTTCAAGAAGGTGAAGAAATTAATGTGCCTAACCTTGCAGACAATGAGGTTAAAAAAGTGGATGACGAATTTGGTTATTATACGGTTTTACCCAAGGAAGGATTTTACAGATTAAAACTGAAATTAGGATTGTCCCAAATGGAATTGGAAGACCTTAATCCACAACTTAGTTCAACGGGATTAAAAGCTGGTATGGTCTTAAAAGTGCCTAGAGATGTTGGAACTTCTTCAGAGCTTACCAATATTGACCAAACCGCTTTGAAGTCTAAATTGACCAATTTTAGCACGAAGCGACTGGCTATTATGTTGCCATTTAGATTACACAGAATAGATCTTGATTCAATTAGAGAAGCCAAGGACATACTGCAACGGGATAGTTATATGAGTATTTCAATTGATTTTCATTCTGGTGTTTTAATGGCATTAGATTCGGCGAAACAATTGGGAATATCGACAAATTTGGATGTTTTTGATACTCAGGCAAGATTATCAGAAGTCTCGAAGATCTTAGCATCAAATGATTTTTCTAATTATGATGCGGTTATTGGTCCCTTCACATCAGAGAATTTTGATCGTATCGCTGATGAACTCCGAAACAAAAGGGTTCCTGTTTTTGCTCCGGTGACCATGCCAAAGAAATTATACGCAAATGTATATCAAACCATTCCCTCAGACGAGTATTTAAGAAAGACCTTAACCAGTTTTGTACAATCTGATTCCCTTCCGAAAAAAATCATCATCATATCTGACCAAAAAAATAAATCGGTTAGTGACGCACTTAAAAGTGATTTTCCTTCGGCGAAGCAAATATTTTCAAGAAAAAATAAAAAAGGCGACGATGCCAATTATATTTTGATAAGTGATATTGAGACTGAAATTCAAAAAGGATTAAATATTGTATTTCTTCAAACAGCAAATGAAGGCTTTGTTTCTAATGTGACAAGTATGTTAAGTGCCATAAATGGCACCGATTTTGAAACTCAGGAAAAGCGAGAGATCATATTAATGACCACTAATTATAATCGTGCTTTTGAAGGAACAAATGTTTCCAATTATGATCTTTCTAGTCTTAAATTTCACTATCCTTCAGTAAATCGAACGCTTGCTGAAAACAGTGATAATGGCTTTGTGAAACGCTATAAAGCTAAGTACAGATCAGAGCCCAATAAATATGCAACGCGCGGATTTGACCTTGCCATGGACATAATATTAAGACTGGCTTATAAAGATACCTTAGATGAAGCTTCGGGTAATGACCTGGAAACAGAATATGTAGAGAATAAATTTCGATACGCGAAAAAATTGTTTGGAGGCTACTATAACGAATCCGCCTATATATTAAAGTTTGACGACCTCAGAATTATAGAAGCAAAAAAATGACGTCTAAAGTTATATATCAAGGCCAATTAAGAACAGAAAACATTCATTTGCGGTCTGGCAATACTTTCCTAACCGATGCTCCTTTAGACAATAATGGACAAGGACAAGCGTTTTCACCTACAGATACTGTTGCTACTGGATTGGCAAACTGTATGCTTACTGTAATGGGTATAAAAGCGCAACAAATGCATGTTGATATGTCAGGATCTTACGCGGAAGTCACCAAAACAATGGCTTCAGATCCAAGGCGAATTTCAAAAATAGATGTGCATATTGTAATGCATCTAAAAACTGATGAAAAAACACAAAAGATTTTAGAGCATACTGCAAGAACATGCCCAGTCTTATTTAGTCTGCATCCAGATATTGAAAAGGTGGTGACCTTTAATTGGAACTGATGTTAAGAGTCATAATTTTAATTTTTCTTAGTTTTTTTCTTGTTCAGGATGAACCTACCATTTCTTGGAATGCAACAGACAAATTGAATTGGTCAGATTTTCAAGCTGAACCAAAGACCTATGAAGATGTCATTGCTGTAACAGCTTCTGGCTTATCATTTGGGTATTCAACAAAACGTTTTTCTACGGGTAGAATTGAATACGAATTTGATGTTACTGCACACTTTTATCCAGATAAATCATGGTATGTTAAAGAGCATGTCACCGACATCACCTTATCGCATGAACGCTTACATTTTGATATTACCGAATTGCATGCGCGAAAATTTAGACAACGTGTTTCCAGCTTTAAATTCTCACAGAAAATAGATGATGAAATGGAATCCTTAAATGCTGAAATTCATGATGAATTGCGAGTCATGCAAAACCAATATGATTTAGAAACCAGCCATTCAAGACTTGTGCCTCAGCAATTGAAATGGCAAGAGTATATTAAATCAGAATTAAAGAAGCTGAATAAATTTTCATATTGATTTGGGATTTAAAACTAATTGTGGTTTTGTTGACAAGCTGCAAAACTAAACAACATTTATCGGATTTTTTTCATTTCAAATTTGTAAATTTGTTCGCGTTTAAAAGCGCAACATGACAACGACCACGAAATATGTTTTTGTAACAGGAGGAGTAACATCATCCCTCGGAAAAGGGATCATAGCGGCCTCACTTGCTAAATTACTTCAAGCACAAGGTTACAAAACAACAATTCAAAAATTAGATCCATATATTAACGTTGATCCAGGAACCTTAAATCCTTATGAGCACGGCGAATGCTACGTCACCGATGATGGTGCTGAAACCGACTTGGATCTCGGTCATTATGAACGCTTTTTAAATGTACCTACTTCACAGGCTAACAACGTAACTACAGGACGTATCTACCAAAGTGTTATTGAAAAAGAACGTCGTGGTGAATTTCTAGGGAAAACAGTTCAGGTGATACCACATATTACTGATGAGATCAAACATCGTGTTCAAATTTTAGGGAATTCAGGTGATTATGATATCGTAATAACTGAAATTGGAGGTACAGTAGGTGATATTGAATCCTTACCATATATCGAAGCGGTGCGTCAATTAAAATGGGAATTAGGTGAACATAATGCAATTGTAGTGCATTTAACTTTGATTCCTTATTTATCAGCTGCTGGTGAATTAAAAACAAAACCGACGCAACATAGTGTAAAGACGCTCATGGAAAGCGGTGTTCAAGCCGATGTGCTTGTTTGTCGTACCGAACATGAATTAAGTGAAAGTATTAAAGTAAAATTAGCGCGTTTTTGTAATGTAAAAAAAGAAGCAGTCATACAGTCAATAGATGCATCTACAATTTATGATGTACCAATATTAATGCTCGAAGAAGGTCTGGATAGCGTTGTCTTGGACAAATTAGGCCTTAAAAGTGCGACTCCCAATCTTGATAATTGGAATGCATTCCTTACCAGGCATAAAAATCCTAAATCGGAAGTGACCGTGGGATTAATCGGTAAATATGTCGAACTTCAAGATTCATATAAATCAATTTTAGAAGCTTTTATTCATGCTGGTGCGGCCAATGAAGTTAAAGTGAATGTAGAAGCCATACATTCAGAATATATCAATAAGGATAATGTTAAACTGAAACTTTCTCATTTAGACGGAGTCTTAGTAGCACCAGGATTTGGAGAACGCGGAATAGAAGGAAAAATTGACGCCATAAAATACGTCAGAGAAAATAAAATTCCATTTTTAGGCGTTTGCCTCGGCATGCAAATGGCTGTTATCGAGTTTGCAAGAAGTATTTTGCGATTGAAAGGAGCGAATTCAACCGAAATGGATAAAACTGTCGCACATCCCGTTATCGATATTATGGAATCCCAAAAAACAATTACAAGAAAAGGAGGGACTATGCGACTGGGCTCATGGGCTTGTAATTTAGAAAAAGGAAGCCTTGCTCATGGTGTTTATGGCGTGTCTAAAATATCTGAAAGGCATCGTCATCGTTATGAATATAACAATGATTATAAGGATCAAATTGAAGCTGCAGGAATGATGGCCACTGGTTTCAACCCTGAAACTGGTTTGGTCGAAATTATAGAAATACCTGATCATCCTTGGTTTATAGGAGTTCAGTATCATCCCGAATATAAGAGTACAGTTTCAGATCCACATCCGCTTTTTGTTGCCTTTATAAAGGCGTCTCATGAGTACTCCAAATCAAAAAAGAATGTCAGTGTGGCATAAATGTAAAAGTGGATAGCTTTTTGTTTTGTAAAAGGCTACATATAGTGTTCTTGTAAATAAAAGAACACTTAATTATTAGAATAAAATTAATGGAAGAAAAGAAATTAGATTTAAACTCAATTATAGGATTTGTACTTATTTTCGCGATTTTGCTTTTTATGCTTTATCAAAATCAGCCAACTCCGGAAGAAATTGAAGCTCAAGAAAAAGCCAATAAGGAGCAAGTTGAGGCCGAAAAGAAAGCAGAAGAAATTCAGGAAGAATTTCAAGCCACACCAGAAGATTTTGCTACACCTAATAGTACAGTTACCGATTCAACGCAGCTAGAAAATTTAAAAAACCAATTAGGGGCCTTTGCTTATTCAGCAGCAATGCAAAGTGATGATAATCAAGTCACTATTCTTGAGAACGACGTACTTTATCTTAAGTTCAATAATAAAGGAGGATTTTTATCTGAGGTTAAATTAAAGGCATTTGTGAATCATGATTCCTTACCCATATTTCTTATAAAGGATGAGAATACCATTTTTAATATAAATTTTGGCGCTACCGATAACAGGATATTTAATACAAAAGACCTCCCATTTGTGCCAACTTTGACCACATCTGGAGAAAATAAAGTGTTATCGATGAAATTAATGGTTTCTGATACCAAATTCCTTGAGTATCGCTATGAAATAAAGCCTAATGATTATATGTTAGGATTTACAGTAAGATCACAAGGATTAAGCAATGTCATCAATAGTTCTCAAGACATTAATTTAGAATGGAAACAAAAAGGATATAGTCATGCTAAAAGTATTACCTATGAAAATAGATATACCCGATTGACTTATGAGTATGAAGATGGAAAAGTTGATAAATTAGGTCAAATGTCTGATGATGAAGAAACCGAAGAGGATGTCAGTTGGATTTCTTATCGTCAGCACTTTTTCAGCTCTATTTTAGTTCCTGAAAAGCCATTTAAATCGGCATTATTGAATTCCAAAGATCTTGTTGAAGATGAAGATATAGATACGGTATTTACAAAAAGTTATGCGTCTAAGATCCCACTTGAACTTGAAGGTGGTGAATTCAACAACGTTATGAGTATCTATTATGGACCAACCGATAGTAAAACCTTAAAGAAATATGATAAAAATCTTGAAGAGAGTATACCTTTTGGATGGGGACTTTTTGGATGGATCAATAAATCGGTATTTATTCCATTATTCGGATTTTTAAGTGGAATATTTCCATATGGTATTGCCATCATTGTAATGACCATATTAGTGCGCTTGGTGTTGTCGCCTGTATTATATAAATCGTATTTATCACAAGCGAAGATGAAAATCTTAAAACCTGAAATTGCTGAGATCAGTGCGAAGTATAAGGACAATCCAATGAAAAAGCAGAAGGAAACTATGGCTTTGTATAGTAAAGCAGGAGCAAGCCCAATGAGTGGTTGTTTACCCGCTTTGGTGCAATTACCTGTGTTCTATGCGTTGTTCATGTTTTTCCCTACGGCCTTTGATCTTCGGCAAAAGAGTTTTCTATGGGCTGAAGATTTGTCCTCTTATGATACTATTTACGAATTTCCGGAAGGTTTCAGTATTCCGTTTTATGGCGATCATGTAAGTTTATTTCCAATACTAGCCTCCATTGCCATTTTCTTCTATATGAAAATGACAACAGGTCAGCAAATGGCTACTCAGCCAACTCAGGAAGGGATGCCAGACATGGGAAAAATGATGAAATATATGATCTATTTTTCACCAATTTTGATGCTTGTTTTCTTTAATAATTATGCCAGTGGATTGAGTTTGTATTATTTTATTTCGAATTTAATTACCATCGGAATTATGTTGGTGATTAAGAATTATATTCTGGATGAGGATAAGATACATGCACAGATTCAGGTGAATAAGAAAAAGCCAAAAAAACAAAATCGCTTTCAGCGAAAAATGGCCGAAATGATGGAACAAGCTGAAGAACAGAAACGAAAACAACAAAAAGGAAAATAAAAAAAGCCTTCCAATTTGGAAGGCTTTTTCGTTGCTATTAATCAACTTATCTATTCACCTAATGGTGGCAAGATTACTTTATCGATGGCATGTATAACGCCATTCATCGCTTGAACGTTTGTTGCTATAATATTACTTACTCTATCATTGGCATCTGTAATTTGAGGTCCTGCATCTAAGCTAATCGTGATGTCTCCACCTAGTGTACCTACCACTTGTCCTTGAGACAGATCTTCAGCGCGAACATTCGCAGCAGCTACTGCATGATGGTCCAGTGTTGCTTTTAATGTTGGTTCATCTATATCGTCTAATGAGGTCGCATTTAATTCGGTTAAAAGATCGCCAAAAGCATCATTGGTCGGAGCAAATACTGTAAATGGTGCTGGAGAAGTACCCGCTGGAGTAGATAGTGTCGTCACATAATCAAAAGTGAGATCGTCTCTAGTTAAGGCGGCTACCAAAGTTGAGAAAGTAGGATCGGCTGTTGCAAAAGTTACAACGGTTGGTAATCCAATTACAGCATCTACTATATGTACAATTCCATTTGATGCTGATACATCTGCAGTTGTCACTGTCGATACACCATTGAAAGTCACACCTCCAGTAGTATTATAATATAAACTGATGTTATCACCATCTGCATTTGTTGCATTGGTTTCTGTATATCCCGCACCGCTATTGACCAAGGTCGCTGAAGCTACCTCGCCAGTAATGACGTGGTTCAATAAAATCGTTGCTAATACATCAGTAGGAACGTCATCTAGACTAGCAAATCCGTTTGCCGTTAAAAATGCTGAAAATGCAGCGTTGGTTGGTGCAAGAACTGTGAATGTTCCGCTGTTAATTACTGAGATCAAATCGCCATCGGCGGCTTGTAGAGCTGCTACTAATGAACTTAAATCTGGTGTAGCTAATGCCGTTTCAACGATACTCAACTCCTGAGGTGGGGTATTGTCATCGTCATTACTACATGATAATGTGAAAGTGGTGACCATTAATAGAATTGGAATGATTTTTGGAATGTTTAAAATAAATTTCATTTTTTTGAGTTTTTATGTTACATTTTCAAAACTATATCAAAGAATTCAATAAATGTTTAAACTTTTGTTAAAATGATTAAACAAAATATAAAATTTATAATAATCTTAACAGTATTGCCCTTCTTTGTTATGTCTCAAAACCCTGTTAATCAGTTTGATGCCAATGGTGAACGCCATGGGATTTGGACCAAAAATTTTGAAGGAACCAAAGAAGTAAGATATAGTGGTCAGTTTGAACATGGCAAAGAAATTGGGGAGTTCAAGTATTATCAAATTGTAGGTACAAAGAGCAAATTAGCAGCAACTAAAATCTTTAATCCTGATAATGATATTGCTGAGGTTACATTTCTAACCCTGAAAGGAAAACCAATAAGCGAAGGGAAAATGAAAGGGAAATTGTATATCGGAAAATGGGTCTATTATCACAAGAACTCAGATGTGATCATGACCATTGAGAACTACAATGACCAGGGGCAATTGCATGGACCAAAATCTGTATTCTATGATACTGGTGCAAAGGCTGAGGAATTAAATTATGTAAACGGCAAACTTCAGGGGGAGTCCAAATATTATTCGTTAGACGGTGTTTTGGTGAAATCCTATATTTATGACAATGCTGAATTACACGGCATGTCCAAACACTATAACGGTAACGGAGATCTGGTAATTGAAGGGCCTTATAAGCGCGGCAAGAAAACCGGGATTTGGAAATATTACCGCAATGGTGAATTGTATGATCAAAAAGATTTTACTTACGTTCCAAAGTTTAAAAAGAAACAATAAATAATCTTTATTTAACCTAAAGTTTATTAAATGGTAACCCTCGCGGTTACTTTTTTTTATTCGTAAATTTGCAGCATGAAACGAGTCATTGTTGGTTTATCAGGAGGAGTAGATTCTAGCGTTGCTGCCTATTTATTGAAGGAGCAAGGCTATGAGGTCATAGGGTTGTTCATGAAAAATTGGCATGACGATTCGGTTACTATTTCTAATGAATGCCCGTGGCTTGACGATAGTAATGATGCCATGCTTGTTGCCGAAAAATTGGGTATCCCTTTTCAAACGGTCGATTTGAGTAAAGAATATAAGGAACGTATTGTTGATTATATGTTCAAAGAATATGAAAGTGGCCGAACTCCAAATCCAGACGTGCTGTGTAATCGTGAGATCAAGTTTGATGTATTTATGAAAATTGCATTAGACTTGGGCGCCGATTTTGTCGCAACTGGACACTACTGTAGAAAAGGACATTTAGAAAAAAATGAAAAAACCATTTACCAATTACTTGCAGGGAAAGACCAAAATAAAGATCAGTCGTATTTTTTATGTCAATTATCTCAGGAACAACTGTCAAAAACCTTATTTCCAATAGGTGAATTAACCAAGCCTGAAGTGAGAGCTATTGCAACGAAATTAGACTTGGTTACAGCTGAAAAGAAAGATTCTCAGGGACTTTGTTTTATTGGTAAAGTCAAACTTCCAGATTTTTTACAACAACAATTAAAACCTAAAGCAGGTGTGATCGTTGAAATTCCGGAAGAGCAGGAGTATTATTTTGAAGCGACCCCTAATTTTAATTCTCAAAAGGAGAAGCTAGACTATTTAGCTCGAAAGATTCAATATTCAAAAGCTGACGGAAAAATTGTTGGCGAGCATCAAGGCGCACATTTTTTCACAAAAGGGCAACGTAAAGGTCTTGCTGTGGGAGGTACAGCTGAACCATTGTTTGTTCTTGATACTGATGTGGATGAAAACGTGATCTATACCGGACAAGGAAAAAACCATCCAGGACTACTTAAAAAAGCCCTTTTTGTAAAATCTGACGACATCCATTGGATTCGCGAAGATCTTGCGCTTCAAATGGAAGAATCAATGGAAGTTATGGCTAGAATTAGGTACAGACAGCCATTAGAAAAGGCCAAATTGTACCAGTTTGAGCATGGTCTATACGTCGAATTTGAAAAAGATCAGTCCGCCATTACCGAAGGACAGTTTGTTGCCTGGTACCTTGAAGATGAATTAGTTGGTTCAGGAGTAATTTCTTAACTTGCAGAAACATAGCCCAGATTATGATTAAGAAAATACTTTTTATTAGCCTATTTTTTCTTCATTCTTTCATATTTTCTCAAGAAGATGCATGGGTTTTCTTTTCAGATAAAGAAAATGTAGCCGAGAGTATTGCCAATCCCATCACTATTCTAACTCAAGCCTCGATCGATCGTAAAGCACTCCATACTATCCCAATAGACGAAAGGGATGTTCCTGTTAATGAATCCTATATTGATCAAGTGAAAATGAGTACAGGAATAACTGTTTATGCCAAATCAAAATGGTTTAATGCAGTTCATGTAAGAGGTACAGAAACTGATATTAATGCGCTTTTAAACTTGGCTTTTGTTGATCAAATTGAATTTGCAGACCGCAGTCTTAATGGTTCAAGAGCTCAATTGACATATAATGATAAGTTTGAAGTTGAAAACGCTCGAGTGGTCTTCAATTATGGCAATACAGCAAATCAGGTAGAAATGCTCAATTTGCACTTATTACATCAATCAGATTATACAGGCGAAGGCATGACCATTGCAGTCTTAGACGCAGGTTTTCCCACAGTGAATACGCAAGCAGCTTATCAGCGTTTAAGAGATCAGGGTAAACTTTTGGATGGATACGATTTTGTAAATCGTGATGAAGATGTTTATGCGTACACCGGTAATGATCACGGTGCCAAAGTCTTAAGTACTATGGGTGGTTTTTTACAAGATGAATTCGTTGGAACGGCTCCAGATGCTTCTTATTATTTATTTAGAACCGAGGATGCTGGTTCAGAGAACCCCGTCGAAGAAAGTTACTGGGTTGAAGCCGCCGAACGCGCCGATAGTTTGGGAGTCAATATTTTAAATACATCACTCGGCTATAAAAATTATGACAATCCTAATTACTCTTATTTGCCATCAGACTTTAATGGAAATACGGCTTTTATAACCAGAGGCTCGACAATTGCATCTGAGAAAGGTATGCTTGTGGTCAATTCTGCTGGCAACGGAGGTGCTAATGGTATAAATGCTCCAGCCGATGCTATAAATATTTTAAGTATAGGAGCGGTTGATGAAAATGGTAATTATGCCTCCTTTAGTTCGCAGGGGAGCGATTTACAGCCCACATTGAAGCCAGATGTTATGGCACGTGGTTCAGCTAGTTTTGTGATCAGTGGTAGCGGTATTATGGTTCAGAATAGTGGGACTTCTTTCAGTTCACCCATTTTGGCAGGAGCGGCCGCATGTTTATGGCAAGCATTTCCCGAAATGACCAATGAGCAGATCATGACTTTTATTCGTGAATCGGGATCTCAATTCACGATGCCAGATTATTTTATGGGCTATGGTATTCCTGACTTTCAATTGGCTCTACAAAACGGATTGTTAGTACAGGCAGCCCAGCGCACCGAATTTAAATTATTTCCAAATCCTTTGGTAGATCATGTAAATATTATTTTCCCGGGGAATGTAGATCAAGCTGAATTTTTTGTTTTTGATGTACTTGGAAAACTAATACATGCAATATCTATCTCTTCCGAAAATTCTAAGATAGACCTTCAAAATTTATCTAATGGTATATATTTGGCAAAAATTAATGCAGCCAATAATACATCTCAAACCTTTAAACTTATAAAGGAATAAATGAGTAATAAGATCACAGAACTCTTTAAAATACAATATCCGATCATTCAAGCTGGAATGATATGGAATAGCGGTTGGCGTTTAGCTTCAGCATCAAGTAATGCTGGCATATTAGGCTTGATTGGTGCAGGTTCCATGTATCCTGAAGTATTACGTGAACATATACAGAAATGTCAAAAAGCAACGGATAAACCTTTTGGAGTAAATGTGCCAATGCTCTATCCTGATATTGAAAAAATCATGGATATCATAGTAGAGGAAGATGTGAAAATTGTATTTACTTCCGCAGGAAATCCGAAAACCTGGACCGAATGGCTGAAATCTAATGGCATAACGGTGGTACACGTTGTAAGTAGTGTGAAATTTGCTTTAAAAGCTCAAGAGGCTGGTGTTGATGCTATTGTTGCTGAAGGCTTCGAAGCAGGTGGTCATAATGGAAGAGATGAAACAACGACGTTCACGTTAATTCCTATGGTAAAAGAACAAATTTCCATTCCATTAATTGCTGCTGGTGGAATTGCCACTGGAAGAGGAATGTTGGCCGCCATGATCCTAGGAGCAGATGGTGTTCAAATTGGAAGCCGATTTGTAGCTAGTGAAGAAAGCTCTGCTCATGAAGCTTTCAAAAATGTAGTGGTTGAAGCGAAGGAAGGCGATACTCAATTAACCTTAAAAGAATTGGCGCCGGTACGATTGATAAAAAATAAGTTCTATAACGAAATTGTTGCGCATTATCAAAAAGGAGCCACCTTAGAAGAATTAAAGACCTTGTTGGGTAGAGCTCGCGCTAAAAAAGGGATGTTTGAAGGTGATCTTGATGATGGTGAGCTTGAAATTGGCCAAGTAGCAGGATTGATTCATGATATAAAACCGGTTTCCGAAATCGTAGAACAGATCCTTTCTGAATATAAAATAGCTAAAGAAAGTATCTCCAACAAGAATAAATTTTAAATTCAGGTATTCATGAGTACAAAGTTGAATGTATTAATTCCCGATGGCGAAAGCACCTGGGCAAAAAATGTTATTCAATGTTTCAATAAGAATTCTTCCTATGATTTCCATGTACTTTCTGGTGAAAAAAAAACGGCTATTAAATATTCAAACAACATTGCTTCATTTGGTTTTAGACCTTTAGCCAAAGACAGCCAAGAACGATTGGATTGGATAAATGAAGTTATTGATGAAAGAGAAATTGCGATTATCTTGCCAATTGCAGAGAAAATAATGGAATTACTTTTAGCTAATGTATCTAAGATAAACCCAAAGGCGAAAATGGTTCCATTGTCTTCTAAAGATAAGTTCAAAATTGCCATCCATAAGAATTTGCTTTATGATTTTATGCTTGCTAATGAGATAGCAGCGCCTAAATCATTTAAGTTTAATCACCTTCATGAGCTTGTTAGTGTTAAAGAGCACCTTAGGTTTCCAGTACTTTTAAAACCGATTAATGGAAAAGGTGGAGAGGGCATCATCAGGTTCGATGCTTATGAAGATTTATCACAATATGTTTCTGGTAATGCCAATTTAGAGGACGCCATCATACAAGAACTCATCATGGGCTACGATATTGATTGCAGTGTTTTATGCGAAAAAGGTAAGATATTGACCTATACAATTCAGAAGGGATTCATACCTAGAAAAACCCCTTATATGCCGCAGTTGGGTATTGAATTTATTCAAAATGATGAAGTTTTAAGAACGGTGTCAAAACTTATGGCAGCCCTTGACTGGAATGGTGTGGCTCATATTGATCTCATATATGATGAAAAGGAAAAAAACTATAAAGTTTTAGAGGTAAATGGTCGATTTTGGGGTTCCTTACTTGGATCAAAAAAAGTTGGGGTGAATTTCCCTGAATTAATATTACGTAAAACAGAAGGTTATGAGGTCGAACATTTAGGTTATGAAACGAAGAAGGTGATAATATTCAAGGGATATTTTAAATATTTTGCACAAAAACCATGGATGATATTTAATCCGAAAGTGTATACGTACCGTTCAACTTTTGATTCGTTTTTAAAAGATCCAAAACCTTCAATGTTCAGACTTTGGGAATATCTAATTAGAAGTTTCAAGTAAACCAATAAGGCTGTTTACACAAGGCAATTTAATTGTACTTTTATCAAAATTTTCATTATGAATAGTCGAAAAGAACAACTTGCTGCATTCGATAGGTTATTAACCATTATGGATGAATTACGTGAGCAATGTCCATGGGATAAAAAACAAACCATGCAAACATTGCGGCATCTTACTATTGAAGAAACTTACGAACTTGGTGATGCTATTTTAGAAGGTGATCTTCAGGAAGTTAAAAATGAACTAGGCGACCTTTTACTTCATATTGTTTTTTATGCCAGAATTGGAAGTGAAACTAAGGATTTTGATATTGCTGATGTTGCAAATTCTATTAGTGAAAAGTTAATAGCACGCCATCCTCATGTATATGGAGACGTCAATGTTGAAAATGAGGAGGAAGTAAAACAAAATTGGGAAAAACTAAAGCTGAAAGAAGGTAAAAAAAGTGTTTTAGAGGGTGTTCCCGCCGGACTCCCGGCGCTAGTAAAGGCCAACAGGATTCAGGATAAGGTTTCAGGAGTTGGATTTGATTGGGAAGCTTCGCATCAAGTTTGGGAAAAGGTAGAGGAGGAGCTAAGTGAGTTTAAAGCTGAAGTAGCCGAAGGAAATCCTGATGCTATTGAAAGTGAATTTGGAGACGTCTTGTTCTCCATGGTAAATTATGCTCGTTTTTTAAATATAAACCCAGAGAATGCCTTAGAAAGAACAAATAAGAAATTTTCAAAACGCTTTCAATATCTCGAGAAAAAATCGAAAGAACTCAATATACCATTAAGTGAAATGACCTTAGCAGAAATGGATATTTATTGGGAACAAGCAAAAAATTTATAAAAAATTAATTTTAAAACATCCAAAGTAGGAGGTTTCCACGTATATACACTAAATTAAAACGATCTTAATCTTATATAAGCGGTTAAAGATTAAGACGGTAGTTTTATTTAGTTTAGTTAGGGGTCAATATCCTACTTGTTAGATAACGAGTAGGATTTGATTTTTAATAGAATTGCTTAATGCGTTTAAGCTTTTCTTTCCAAGTTTGAAACTCTGTTTTGTGTCGGTCTATTTTATCCCGCACTTCTTTGACCAATGGATTATCATCATCAACATTTTGAAAGAACTGAAGGTTATTTTCTAATTGATTGATCTCACCCTTGATCTCATCAATACGTTTTCTTACAAAATTATGCTCATTATCTAATAATCGCTTGTCATTTGAATTTGCAAACGATTCAATTTTATTATCAAATTTTAATAATTCAACTTCACTTTTCTCAACATCGAGTTTTCCGTAAAGTGCATTTATAGCTTTATTGAATTTTCCATCAATGTATCGTTTATTGTAAGGCACTTTGCCTAAAGTTCTCCAATGTTCAACTTCAGATCGGATAGTTTTCAAGTTTTTTTGAACATCTTTGGTGAATTTAATAGATTTTAGTTTGGCAAGAACCTCATTTTTCTTTGCATAGGCTTCCTCTTCTTCTTTGTTACTTGCATTTTTCTGTTCATGAAGTCGATTGAAGTAATGATTGCATGCCGATTTAAACTGATTCCAAATTTTATCACTGTCTTTTCTAGGCACATGACCAATTTGCTTCCAGTCACTTTGAACTTTTTTCATCAAGGGGGTTGTAGCTTCAAAATCATCACTATCCTTATGCTCTTCGGCAATTTTTATAAGATCTAATTTCTTTTGTAAATTATTATATTGATCTTTTTTCAAACCTTTATAGAACGAGTTCTTTTTTCTATTAAAACCGCGCACGGCTTCTTTAAATTTAGACCATGTGGCCTCGTTCACTTTTATGGGTACCTTTCCAGCATTAAAGAATTGTTGTCTAAGATCTTCTACACTTTTAATTTTTTTCTGCCAAACCGAATGATTGGTTGAATCATCTTCAGCTAGTTTCTCAATTTCACTGATGATCTCTTGTTTTTTCTCTAAATTCTTGAGATAAGCTTTATCTAATTCTTGAAAATAAAGTTGTCGTTTATCATGAATAGCTTTGGTTGCTGCTTTAAATCGCATCCAAATATCTTCCCTGTATTCTTTAGCAACTGGACCAAGTTCTTCCTTCCACATTTTGTGAAGGGCCTGCAATTCTCTAAAGGCGCGATTACTATCTGAATCTTGAGCCAGCTCTTCAGCCCGGGCAATGATCTTTTGTTTCTGTTCTAAATTATGTTTGAAATCAAGATCCCTCAAATCACGATTTAAGTGAAGAAAGTCATAAAAATTTTCAACATGATGATGGTAATTGTTCCAAACATTATTGTACTTATCTCTTGGAATGGGACCTGCATTGCGCCATCGTTCTTGCAATGCTTTAAAATGTTTATAGGTGGTATTTATATTTTCTTCAACATTTAATAAATTCTTGATCTCATCAATGATCTCAAGTCGGTTCTCAAGATTAGTTTTAAGTGTTGTTTCAAGATTCTTATAATATTGTTGGCGTTTTTCTCTATAAGTCTTATAGATGGCATTGAATTCAGATTTAAGTGGGAAATTAAATTGAAAATCAATAGAATTCCCGCCTGCGTCTAGAAATTCCTTCTTCTTTTCTTCAAGTAATGCACTAAATTTTTTATCAAATTCGGCTTTTAACTTTTCAACATGTTTTTTTAAAACTTGAATCTTTTCACCTTTAACTAGTGTTTCGAATTCAGAAACCAATTCCTCCATAGGCATAGAGGCATAATTCTTCTCTTCAACAACAACGTCGTCATGTTTAGTTTCAGCTTCAGCTTTTTTAGCATTTGAGGCTTCAATTTCATCAATGGCTTCATCATCTTCCTTAGATTCTTCCTTTGTATCTTCCCTTTCTGATTCTAATAGTTCAGCTTCTGGGTTTGTTTCTTCTTTTGGAGAATCCTTTTTAATTTCGGTAGCTTCTATTGCTTCCTTTCCATCTGCTTCTTGCAGGTTATCTTTCTCAGACATTTCTTCAATGTTATGGTTCTTCAATTACTTTGAAGTATTAAAGATACTAAAAGAATTACAAATCAATTAGGTTAAATCATCAGACCCATTATAGTGTTAATTCCAGATCTGCCATGATTTCTCGGCTTGTAGGCGTAGCATTTTTTCACCATTACAAATGGTAGCTTCTTTTAATTTTCCTCTAGTTAAAAATGAAGATAAAGGAGGGTTATACACCAAATCATAAAGGATATGTTTTTTAGATATGGCATTATAAGGTATATCTGGGCATTCTTCAACATTGGGAAATGTACCTAATGGGGTACAGTTAATAATTATAAGATGCTCATCAATAATTTCATTGGTAAGTTCGTTGTATGTAAAATCAATATAAATATTTTTAGATCTCGAAACAATTGTAGTGTGTATTCCTAATTTAGTAAGCGCAAAGATTATCGCTCTAGACGCGCCACCAGCTCCCAAAATCAATGCCTTTTTATGGTACTTTTTTAATAATGGCGTAATACTTTCCTTAAAGCCATAATAATCAGTATTGTATCCTTTAAGCTGACCTTTATTTGTGATCTTTATTGTATTTACAGCACCAATTTTTTCAGCCTTTCTACTTAGGCTATCCAAAAATGGAATTATAGCTTTCTTGTAAGGAATGGTGACATTCAATCCTTTAATCTTTGGATTGTCCTTAAGCAATTGAGGAAATTCAGAAATTGATTTTAAATCAAAATTTGTGTATTCACAATCAAGTTTTTCTTTCTTGAATTTCTTAGCGAAATGATTTTTTGAAAAAGAATAATCGATATTCCGCCCTATGAGTCCGTATTTACGCATTTGTTTTTTTTGTTTTTTGCCCATACCATTCTAGTCCCAATACAATAAGGATCCCTAAAAATATGAAACCAATTGCAAATAAAGTGTCTTGTGACCATTCAGGAATAAATCGTCGGTAATTCTCAATGATAGATTTTCCAGATGTATCGGTTAAAATTCTACCATCTGCATTCAATTTATAAATGGTTTCTTTCCATGGCCACACGACGCCAAGTGATCCGATGATGAATCCCATAAGAATAGATAAGGTGATGTTTTTATAATGTTTCAAAACATAACTCAAAATATGTGAAAATGTGACCAAGCCAGCCACTGAGCCCAGTGTGAACATACTAAGTACTTTTAGATTTCTTATTCGTTCAGGATCATTTACAAAACTGAAATCGCCAGATAAAATATTAAAAATTGTATCGTATAAGGCATTGACTGAATCGACTAGCAGTAAGACATAATTCCCTACTAAGATTAAAATAAATGAACCAGAAAATCCCGGTAAGGTCATTCCTGAAACACTTATAATACCGCAAAAGAATACAAACCATAAATTGTCATTTTCTTTTGCTGGATCTAAAAAACTTATTCCTAATCCTATTGCAATTCCTATGATAAGAGCAATAACGGTTCTTGAGTTCCAATTTTTAAAATCTTTACCGATATAGTAAATAGAACCAATGATCATTCCGAAAAAAACACTCCAGACATACAGTTCGTAATGTTCAATTAAATAATCAAGAATTTTAGAGACACTAAAATAACTTACGATCATTCCGAAAAAAAGCAAAAATAGAAACCGTCCATTTACATATTGGTAGAAACTTTTAAACCTGCCATTAATTAATAAGAGAACAGCCTTGGTGTTAAATTTTTGAAGTGAATAAATGAATTCCTCATAGAATCCGGCAACGAAAGCTACAACGCCGCCAGAAACGCCTGGCACTTTGTTCGCAGCTCCCATTCCTAGACCTTTTATGATCAAGAATAACTTGTCTTTAAAAGTCCGCGTGTTTTGCATGGTTTAGTTTGTAGATTCGTTCTGACCTAAGCGCTCTAATACAAAAATAGTAAGAAATCCAACTACCATTAAAATAATGGCCATAATTAACTGATTGTCTTCAGGGTAGGAAAACGGTGATATACTTTCTTCAAGTAGTGGTACTTTTTCATTGTGCGAATTTATGCGCCAAGACAACACATTTTTCCAGGGCCAGATCTTATTTAATGAACCAATCATAAATCCTGTTAAAATAGTTAGCGTGAGATTTTTATGATGCTTGAACATCCAGTTTAAAATACGCGAAAATGTTTTTAATCCAATGATAGCACCTATGGCCAACATTAGAAATTTCACCATGGCATCTTTTAAAATATTGAAATCTAATGTCGCTAAACCATCAGATAATTGATTTACCGTATCGATAGCAGTTTGATATGCGCCAAGAATGAGTAAAATAAATGCACCAGAAACACCAGGCAGGATCATCGCAATAATTGCTACGAAACCACAAAATAACAGATATAAATTACTATCAGGTGAAGCAAAAGGCTCTGCAATAGTTATAAAATATGAAACTACCGTAGATAAGATCAACGCCAAAATGACAATAATATTCCACGATTTGATTTGTTTTCCTATATAAAAAATACTGGCAAGTACAAGTCCGAAGAAAAAGGACCACAGCAAAATAGGTTCATTAGTAAGCAACCATTTGATGGCTTTTGCAAGGGATAAAATACTTACTGCTATTCCGGTAAAAAGGGTCAGTAAAAATCCACCATTTATAGAACGCCATGCTGCTTTAAATCCATTGGTTTTCCATGTTTTAAGAACTGATAAATTGACTTTATCTATACTTTCTAATAATTCTTCGTAAATGCCAGAAATAAATGCAATTGTACCTCCCGAAACACCAGGAACTACATCAGCCGCTCCCATTGCCAATCCTTTTAAAAACAGTAAAACTTTATCCATAAAATGACCTTGTATTGACAGCGAATTAAGAGATGCAAAGGTAAAGAAATATAATGTTATGAATTTTTAAAATTGGTTATTATTTCTTTGATCGATTTACGTTTACAAATACGTGGAAATAAATCTTCAATAATAAAAAGGCTATCCTTATCAAGGTGTAATGCTGTATTTAAATGTAAAATGCCTTCAGTAGTTTTATGAAGGGTGAAGTATAATCCAGAAAGTCGAAATTCAATTTCTGCAAGTTCCGGGTAAAATTCTGAAGCCTGTTCAAAATTGTAAATTGCTGCCTGAAATTCTCCTAATTCTGTGAGTATATCACCTCGTGAGATCCATGTTTCCAATTCATAATTCCCCAACTCCAAAGTTCTTTTAAAGCCTCTTTCGGCTTCTTCCAAGAAATTTAAATTTTGATTTATCGTTGCATATAACTTCCAATAGTTGACATTTTCTGCATCTATATTAATGGCCTTATTGATATAATAAAGGGCTTTTTGATAATTATTGTTTTTACAATAGAAATTGGTGATCGAGATCCACCCTTTATCAAGAAGGGGATCTTCCTGCACGGTTTTGTAATAATGTTGAACGGCAAGCTCTTTTTGATCTAACTTTTCATAACAATGTCCTATCCTCAATAAGGCAAACGAGGTCGGATCTTCTAATGCTAGGGTAATCTTATAATTTTCAATGGATTCCTCAAAACGATTTAGTTTTTCAAGGACTTTTCCTTTTTCAATATAGGCACCAATGAACGTATCGTCTGAAATGACTGCAAATTCAAAAGCGGTCAATGCCTTGTCAAAAGCTTGCAGTTCAACATACTGTTTCCCAAGTTGATGCCAAGCCACCTCACAGTATGGATTATTATCTAAATACACATTCAAAAACTCGATAGCTTCGGTATTTTGCTTTAAATAATCGAAACAATAAATAATATTATATAATGATGAGTAATCTTCTTGATCGGCTTCTAAACATTTTATAAAATATAATTTTGCATTCTCAAATTCGTCAAGGAATAAGTATTCCATCCCTATTAGAGAATAAATATCTGCAGCATCATTTGTAAGCTCTAAGGCTCTTAAAAATACAGCGATAGCTTCGATGTGATTATCTTGTTTTGACAATATATTGGCCTTCTGAATAAAGATCTCTTCATTGCTAGGTTCAAGCTCATGAAGTTTAGTAAGTAGCGCTTCTGCCTCTTCTAATTTATTCTCAAATACAAAAACCTCAATTTGAAATAACTTAAGATTGGTTGACGTTGGATGCTGTTCTAACCCTAGTTTAATGGCTTTTTTTGCTAAAGCTATTTTCCCGTTTTCAAGATAATGGTGGATGATGGTTTCAAATTCATTAGAGTCGAAGAAAAGTATGCTGTTCGTTTTCAACATGGACTCAAATTTAGAAAGGGACATGTTATTATTGTTGTCGTATTGACTATACTCCATAGGCAAAATTGGTAGTTTTTCTATGAAATAAATTTAGCATTCTATCTTACTTAATAGAGAAAAGCAACTCAATGTTTTCAACAAAGTAATTAACACGAAAATGATTACAACAATTTAAATAGCGACAGCATTGAGTACGTCGAGAATGATTTTGCAGCCTTTTTTAAGCTCATCATCACTTATGGTTAACGGGGGAGTGACCCTGATAGCATGTGGTTCAAACAATAACCAAAACAATATTAATCCAGCGTCTTGGCACTTTAAGATCACCTCATTTACTAGTGCTGGCGAAGGCAATAACAAGGCAAGCATTAATCCTTTTCCTCTTATTTCTTGAATTAAAGGATGCTGAAGTTCCGCCCTAATGATGGCTTCCTTCTTAGCCACGTCATTAAGAATTGTAGAATTTGAGATTTCTGTAAGCGTTGCTAATGCTGCAGCCGCAATAACCGGATGACCTCCAAACGTTGTGATATGGCCTAATTTTGGATGTTCCATTAAAACCGACATGATTTCCTGAGATGATGAAAATGCACCAATTGGTAATCCTCCACCCAGACCTTTTCCTAATACAATGATATCAGGGATGCAAAAATAATTTTCAAAACCAAACATTTTTCCAGTACGTCCAATTCCAGGTTGTATTTCATCTAAAATAAGAAGAGCACCAACGGCATCACATTTCAATCTCACTTTTTGAAGATAATTGTTCTTAGGTTCAATAAATCCAGCACCGCCTTGAATGGTTTCTAAAATGACTGCTGCTGTTTTTTCGGTGATCTGATCTAAATGCGATTCATTGTTAAAATCTATAAATCGAACATCTGGGATGAGTGGACGATAGGCGCGTTTACGTGCTTCATAACCCATCACACTCATGGCTCCCATAGTATTCCCATGATAGGCATTTTTTGCAGAAACTATTTCTGAACGTCCTGTGTATCGTTTGGCCAATTTCAGGGCGCCTTCAATAGCTTCAGTGCCGGAATTAGTGAGATAGGTCGTTGTTATTGAATCGGGGAAGACTTGTGCAAGTAATTTGGTTAGAGCTACTGCTGGTTCTTGAACGTATTCTCCGTAAACCATGACATGCATGTATTTATCCAGTTGCTGTTTTATGGCATCAACGACTTTAGGATGACGGTGACCAAGGCTACATGCCGAAACTCCAGCTACAAAATCGAGATAGGCTTTTTGCTGTTTGTCATAAATATAGACACCTTCGGCATGTGATATTTCCATAGCCAAAGGATGGGTGGTGGTTTGCGCTTGATATTTATAAAAATCAGTTTTGATCTTTCTGTTTTTTGAGATTTTTAAGTGTTGGCTTAACTTTTAAAGTCTGATCTTCAGGAATATTCCGCCCGGCTTTCTTTTTATCTTTTCCCGACGAATTCTTATCGGCTTCCTTTACGCGTTTTAACATGGCACCATCAAAAAACTCATCTTGCGGAACATAGGCGTCAAGACCTTTTATTATGGGTAACTCCAGCGGAGGATCATCTTTAAAAAGATCTTCAACACTGCGCGGTCGTTCATCATCTCGCCATGCAAATCCACTCAGAATTCTTTCATTCTGGGGAAACTGCTCCTCCGGATAGGTACTGCCATCAATCTGTTTTATTTTCCGAACTTCATCAATCGTATTATCTGTGATCCAAATTTTCATACTTCCAGATTTCGCCTTATCGATTCCAACCAATTCATTTTTATCATTTCTAAGGTAATACACAGATTCTGCATTATTCAGAATATCGATGGTATACAATTCATTTTCTTTAAACAAGCCATATAATTTTTGACCTTTAATTTGATTATAACCTTCACCTAAAGTGTCTCGACTAATCACAAAAGCATTGTCGAATACTTTCAAGGAATCTAATTTTTCTGTTTCGGTATTGGCAATTAAATGAATCGAATCGCCAGTCATTTGATTGTCCAGATTCCACAAAATGGGATGCCTTTTTACGGCAAATGCATCTGTTTGAGCATTCCTATAAATATTAATGAGTTGTGTTAAACCCGTTTTATGGTTGGTATGAATTGAATCGGCTTTCCCACTAATATCAGACTTAAACAATTTTACATTATAAAAAGCTCTCGTGATCCTATTTTCTGGTTTTCCGGTAACCATTAGTGTGTCCCCATGAATATAAATAGAATCTTGTTCCTGAACAGTTATGGCCAAAGCGCGTTTCGTGATAAATACTGAGTCTAATTCTCGAAAAACTTCGGCATAATGACCTCTTACAATAGTGTTGTTTAAGGTATCTGTAACCTTTATATTATTAGTTGCCGAAGCAAAACTTTTGGAACGATCAAAATACATGCTGTCGCCTTCAAAAATGCGATTGTCATAGTTGATCTTCGAATTCTTTATAAAGTATCCAGTATCACTATTGGTGTCATAAAACCCACGTTCACAGTAAATGGTACTTTCATCACTGGTTATTGTTGTAGGACCGAATAAATAGGCATGACCAGTTTCCGAAAAAAAATCTAAGCGATCTGAATCAATGGTATATTCTTCATTAACCAATTTTACATCGTTTACAAACTGATATTTTTGTTTGTCCATATAATAACGCCCAATAGTACTGGTTATGGTTCCAGACGAATCTCGGACCACTTGTCCTCCTGATTTGTAAAAGGCTTGTTGTTTAACACGGTCAAAGTAAAGTGTATCTGTTGTCAGGGTAGATGATGGTTCTGTAAGAATGACATCGCCACTTGCGAATGCCAATTTCGTTTTCCCACTGTATTCAACATATTTGGCAGACATGTCAACCGTATCACCTTGTTTGATACGAACATTGCCGTAGGCTTCAATAAAATCTTCCTTAGCATAATGAATGGCCTGATCGCACCACATGGTTGCACCTTCATGAGAAATTTTAACCTGGTTCATATCATCACGGGTTAAAATTGTAGCACCTGGAAATTTGGCTTCATCACGATCTAGAAATCCGGCCGTATCAATTTCGATACGACGACGTTCCTGAGCATAACTAGTCATGAAGCTGAACAGGATTAGAATAAGGAATATATATGCGAATTGATTGCGCTTCAAATTATAGTGTTTGCGTAAAAATAACTATTAAATTCATGTGATATTGTTCGTTATGAATTTTTTATGAAATGGATTATTCTGTAAAAATTATGAACCTCCACCCATTGAAGTGCTACTATTTTATCTGAAAATAGTTTGTTTTCGATCTGGTCCAACCGAAACGATCTTAATAGGAGTATCTAATTCCTTTTCAAGAAAATCAATGTAATCATTCAGAGTTTTAGGCAATTGAGAAATATCATCCATTTCTGTAAGATCTTCAGACCATCCTGGCATTTCTATGTAATTCGGGGTCACATTTTCAGGATCTATGTTGAATGGAAAATGCCAAATAGCCTCACCTTTATACTGGTAAGAAGTACATACTTTGATCTTATCAAATCCGGATAATACATCTGCTTTCATCATCATTAATTGTGTGACTCCATTAACCTGACAGGCATATTTTAAAGCCACGAGATCTAACCAACCACAGCGACGTGGTCTACCGGTTGTGGCACCGAACTCTTGTCCCACTCTTGCCATGGTTTCACCATCTTCATCAAATAATTCTGTTGGAAATGGTCCTGAACCAACGCGTGTAGTATAGGCTTTAAAGATTCCAAAAACATCTCCAATTTTATTTGGAGCAATACCTAATCCGGTACAGGCACCAGCAGCCGTTGTGTTAGATGATGTCACAAATGGATAAGTGCCAAAGTCAATATCCAACAAGGATCCTTGAGCACCTTCAGCAAGAATGGATTTTCCAGATTTTATGGCCTGAAAAATATATTCTTCAGAATCGATAAATGTGAGTGATTTTAGTACTTCCAAAGCTTCAAAAAACTCATTTTCCAATTCGTCGAGATCATATTGTATATCAACATTATGGAAGCTGATCATAGCTTCATGTTTGTTAGCAAGATTTCGGTAGCGTTTTTTCCATCCTTTTAATTCAATGTCACCAACTCTAATGCCATTTCTTCCGGTTTTATCCATATAAGTCGGACCAATACCTTTTAAGGTAGATCCAATTTTTGCTTTCCCTTTAGCGGCTTCACTGGCTGCATCAAGAAGTCTGTGTGTGGGTAGGATCAAATGCGCTTTTCTGGAAATGATAAGCTTTGATCTGTAATCAACATTTTGTTCTTCTAATTTGTCCAATTCTCGTTTAAAGATGACGGGATCGATAACAACACCATTTCCGACGAGATTTACGGCGTCATCATGAAAAATTCCTGATGGAATGGTATGAAGAACATGTTTCATTCCATTAAAAACCAAAGTGTGTCCTGCATTCGGACCACCTTGAAAACGCGCTATAATATTGTAGTTAGAGGTGAGGACATCAACAATTTTTCCTTTGCCTTCATCGCCCCATTGTAATCCTAGTAGTAAATCTACTGCCATTCTGTAAGTGCTTAATTTTTAGTTGATTTTTTTGTTCCGTAGAAATAGAGTGAGTGATTGTGGATGTCTATATCGAAAACTTCTTCAATTGTCTTTTTTATTGATTGGATTCTAGGATCACAAAATTCGATAACCTGACCCGAATCGGTCAGTATTACATGATCATGTTGCTTGTCGAAATAAGATTTTTCATAATGTGCCTGATTCTGACCAAATTGATGTTTTCTAACCAAAGCACATTCAAGAAGCAAATCGATAGTATTGTATAGCGTAGCTCTCGACACCCTGTAATTCTTATTTTTCATATTGACGTAAAGTGATTCAATATCAAAATGTTCAGAACTGTCATAGATTTCCTGAAGAATAGCGTATCGTTCTGGTGTTTTCCTATGTCCGTTTTCTTCCAAAAACTTGGTGAACACATTTTTGACGATCTCTTGATTATTTTCTGCTGTAGTACCACTCATATTCTGGCGCAAATTTAAGCAAAATTTAAACTCGACTCACTTTGTCGATGCCATTTATTTTTTTCAGGCGATCCATAAGTTTTTTTACTTCATTATTGTTTTTTACAACCACTGTAATTTTACCCGAAAATGTGCCGCCATCTGTATCAAAACTTACATTTTTCATATTTACATGCATGCTATCTGATATTAGTTTGGTAATATCATTTACCAAACCAAGATTGTCTATACCCGTCATTTTGATTACAGCAGTAAATTCTTGCTGGGATGAATCTATCCATTTGGCAGGCATGATCCTATAAGCGTAATTCGACTGTAGGCTCAAGGCATTCGGACAATTATTTTTATGCACTTTTATGCCTTCATTAATAGTGACAAATCCAAAAACAGAATCACCTGGAATGGGGTTGCAACAATTGGCAAGTTTGTAGTTAAGACGTTCCTCTTCCTTTCCAAAAACCAACATATCATATTTGGCAATGATCTCGTCTTTATCGATATCTGGAGAGGTTGTAGGCTTGCGAATTTTACTCTTAATAAATGTCATTAAAGCGTTGCTCCTAGACGCTGCGAATTCTTTAAGCATTGTATTATCTATGCTTCCAATAGCAATTCTATAAAACAGATCTAAACTTGTGCTCAGTTTAAAATGATTGACCAATTCATTGATTACTGTCTCATTTACCGTAATTTTTAATTGCTTTAGTTTACGGCGAAGAATTTCTTTACCGTCTTCGGCAATGATCTTTTTCTCTTCATTTAATGAAGATTTAATTTTACTTCTTGCTCTGGCTGTAGTGGCATAATCGAGCCAGTTGCTGTTAGGTTTGGCGTTTTCAGCAGTTAAAATATCTACCTGATCACCACTTTTTAATTCATGACTTAAGGGGACTAATTTTCCGTTAACTTTTGCTCCTCTTGTTTTCATCCCTACTTCGGTATGGATACTAAAGGCAAAATCTAATGGGGTTGAACCCTTTGGAAGAGATTTCAAATCACCTTTAGGTGTGAACACAAAAATTTCTTTTGAATACAGATTGAGTTTGAATTCCTCAACAAAATCAACGGCATTCATGTCTGGATTTTCAAGAGCTTCTTGAAGCTTATTGATCCAGGCATCCAAATTATCTTCGGCCTCATTGCCTTCTTTGTATTTATAATGTGCCGCGTAACCTTTTTCAGCGATTTCATTCATACGTTCACTGCGAATTTGAACTTCAACCCAACGTCCTTTTGGACCCATTACGGTGATATGTAAAGCTTCATATCCAGTGGTTTTAGGTGATGATATCCAATCTCTTAAACGCGTTGGATTTGGTCTAAAATGATCTGTGACGATCGAATAGATCTTCCAGGCCAAAAACTTTTCGTTCTCCAAATCAGATTTATAGATGATACGTACAGCGAACTTGTCATAAACTTCTTCGAAAGAAACACCCTGTTTAGCCATTTTACGGCGAATTGAAAAAATTGATTTCGGTCGCCCTTTTATATCATAATTCAAACCTTCTTTATCTAATGAAGATTTAAGTTCATTATTGAATTCTTTTATATAAGCATCTTGTTCTTCCTTACTTTCTTTCATTTTAGTAAGGATGTCATTATATACTTCTGGTTGGGTGTATTTCAACCCGAGATCTTCAAGCTCTGTCTTAATATTATAAAGTCCAATTCGGTGGGCAAGAGGCGCATAAATATATAAGGTTTCCGAAGCGATTTTCACTTGTTTATCCTCGCGCATATGCTCTAAGGTCTGCATATTGTGCAAGCGATCGGCAATTTTTATAATGATCACCCTCACATCATCATTTAGGGTCAGGAGCATTTTTCTGAAATTTTCCGCTTGAAGCGAGATATCCATATCCTTCTTAAGAGAGGAGATCTTTGTCAGGCCGTCAACGATCTTTGCTACCGTTTCTCCAAACATTTGTTCAATATCATCAAGGGAATAACTGGTGTCTTCTACAACATCATGAAGTAGGGCAGCAGCAATGGAAGTGGCATCCAATCCAATTTCTGCAGCAACGATCTTTGCTACAGCAATGGGATGGAAAACATAAGCTTCGCCAGATTTTCGCCGCTGATCCTTATGTGCGTCAACAGCAATATCAAAGGCGCTTCTGATGAGTTTTTTGTCATCTTCCGAAAGAATCCGATAACTTATTTTGAGAAGCTCTTTGTAGGCTTTGGCGATTGCTGCATTTTCTTTTTCAATCTCTACATCAGTCATAGACTAAAAATAGTGTAAAGAAAATAACTGCGCAATAGCTTTTTCACTTTATTTCTTCAAATTTAATATACGATCATGCAAAGTAGGATGGGAGTAATGCATGAATACATAAGCAGGATGAGGAGTTAGATTGCTCAAACTATTTTTTGAGAGCTTTTTTAATGAGGTGATCAACGGATCTGCTGCGTATGTTGTTTTTGCATAATTATCGGCTTGGTATTCAAATTTTCTAGAAAAAACATTCATGATCAGCCCTGTGATCTGGGATAACGGACTGTAAAGTATGCCGAAAGCGATCAAGCCAATATGAAAACTATGCTGCGATACGCCAAGGGCTTCAGAAAGCAATGGATTCGCAATAAATATGGATAAAATGAAAAGGGTTAATCCAGTGAGTAGGATAGAGGCTACTAAATTAAAAATGATATGCTTTTTTTTGTAATGGCCAACCTCATGTGCCAAAACAGCTACAATTTCATCATCATCAAGGTCATTGATTAGGGTATCATACAGCGTCACCCGTTTTTCACTTCCAAATCCAGAAAAATAAGCATTCGCTTTTGTACTACGTTTAGAGCCATCAATGACAAAGATCTTATTCAAATTAAATCCAACAGTAGCTGCATAATTAGAGATCTTAGTTCTAAGACTACCCTCTTCTAAAGGTGTTTGTTTATTGAACAAAGGCACGATCAATCTTGAATAGAACATATTCATGAATATGGTGAATACTGTTATAGCAGCCCACGCATAAAGATAAAACGCAGTGCCAGCAAATTCATAGAACCAAATAATAAGGGCAAGGATACCACCACCAATTATGGCAGTCATTAACCAGCCTTTTATTTTATCAAGTACAAAGGTTTTTTTAGTTGTTTTATTAAAACCGAATTGTTCTTCGATCACAAAGGTGCCATAATAAGAAAAGGGTGTCATGATGATATCGCTTCCAATCATGATGATGCCAAAAAAGATCAAGCCGATCCAAATTGGATTTTCAGTATTGGATCGCGCAAAATTATCGACAAGTTCAAATCCGTCGAGAAAAAAGAAAGCTAAAGTTATTATAAGGGAAAAGCTTGATGTAATAATTCCAAATCTATAATTGGTTTTCTTATAGGCTTGCGATTTTTTATATTCGGCCTCATCGTAAACATCCTTAAGTTGCTCCGGAATGGTATCGTTAAAATGTTTGGCATTCAATGCGCTTAAGATCTTTTCAATAATAAAGTTCAGGATCAAGATCCCAATGATGATATAAAAAAGTGTGGTTGCTGTCATGAGTTAAAATTGCGTTGGCGTTTCGCTTCAAAGATTAGAATTCCTGCAGAAACCGAAACATTCAATGAATCAATTTCGCCTTGCATTGGGATGATTATATTTTGCGTTGCATTGTCAATCCATGAGGCCGATAATCCTGTCGATTCTGTACCAACAACGATGGCTGTAGGGGACTTGAAATCGGCAGTATGGTATGGGATCGAAGCCTGTAAGGAAGCGCAATACATATTAATATTATGCTGCTTTAAAAAAGTAATGATCTCCTCTGTAGATCCTGTAGCAATGGTATTCGTAAATACACAGCCTACACTGGACCTAATGATGTTGGGATTAAAAAGATCTGTTTTCGGATTGGCAATGATCACTGCATCGACATTGGCGGCATCTGCCGTACGCAAAAGTGCGCCGATATTTCCTGGTTTTTCAGGTGCTTCGGCAACTAAGATCAGCGGATTTTCAGACAGCGAAATAGATTCCAGGTCGAATGATTTGGCTTCCGAAACTGCAATTATGCCTTGAGTAGATTCGCGATAAGCCAATCGTTCATAAACCTCGTTAGACACTTCAATACATTCGGTTTGATTTCCTATGAGATCATTGACTTTTTCAATAGAAATAACCGAAGGATTAAATAGAATAGATTGCATGGTGTAACCACCCTTTATAGCCAAGGATACTTCACGAAGGCCTTCGATAAGGAATTTTCCTGACCGTCTTCGGGCTCTGGACTTTTCCTTAATGAGGATCAACTCCTTAATCATCGGATTTTGCAGGCTACTGATTTGTTTTATCATTCTTCGGCAAAAATAACCAATAAATGTTATTAACTTTAAATGCTTCCGACAAACTGAAGAACTAAAATCAATCAAATGAAAAAAATAGCAGTATTACTTGTTGCATTTACACTTATTAGCTCATGTAAAAATGAGAAAAAAATTGAAGATTATACTAAAGAAAACCTCGATGTGAGCACTTCTGTCTTTCCCGATAATGTCACAAAGGTTTTTAATGCTCATGGCGGTTATGATACTTGGAATGCAATGAGCGGATTGTATTATGAAATCGAGCGCGAAGATTTTATGGAGAAGCATACGGTCAATTTAAAAAGCAGAAAATCCATAATAGAATACAAAGATCATTTGCTCGGATTTGACGGTGAAAATGTTTGGCTGAAAGATCTGGATACCGTTAAATTCAAGTCGAATCCGCGATTTTACTATAACCTGATGTTCTATTTTTATGCCATGCCTTTTATTTTAGGAGATGATGGCATTAATTATGGTGAAGCCAAAGCTTTAGAAATGGACGGTAAATCCTATCCTGGTATTTTGATCACCTATGAATCTGGTATCGGAGAATCTCCTGAAGATGAATACATTCTATATTATGATCCAGACACTTATAAAATGACCTGGTTGGGCTATACGGTCACCTATTTCTCAAAGGAAAAGAGCAAGGAGTTCCATTTTATTAAGTATAGCGATTGGCAAACAGTGAAGGGTCTTGTTTTACCTAAGACTTTACAATGGTATAATTATGAAGATAATAAACCAACCACGCATCGCAATGACGTGAACTTTGTGAATTTGAAACTA